>NZ_MOLR01000001.1:0-483941 GCF_001863355.1 Arthrobacter sp. UCD-GKA
CGCGGCGGGATCATCCTGACCAACGACGCGGACATCGCCAAGAAGGTCAACTCCGCGGTGTTCCCCGGGCAGCAGGGCGGCCCGCTGGAGCACGTGATCGCCGGCAAGGCGGTCGCGTTCAAGATCGCCGCGACCGAGGAGTTCCGCGAGCGCCAGGAACGCACCCTGGCCGGGGCGCGGATCCTGGCCGAGCGCCTCACCGCACCGGACGTGGCGGCGGTCGGCATCAGCGTGCTGACCGGCGGCACCGATGTGCACCTGGTGCTGGTGGACCTGCGCAACTCCCAGCTGGACGGGCAGCAGGGCGAGGACCTGCTGGCGAAGGTGGAGATCACGGTGAACCGCAACGCGGTCCCCTTCGACCCGCGTCCGCCGATGGTCACTTCCGGGTTGCGGATCGGCACCCCGGCGCTGGCCACCCGCGGCTTCTCCGAGGCCGCGTTCGTGGAGGTCGCGGACATCATCGCCGAGACCCTCATCGCCGGCACGAAGGCGGACAACGAGGCGACGCTCGCGGCGCTGAAGGACCGCGTGCATGCCCTGGCCAACGCCCACCCGCTGTACCCGGAATTGGCAAAACTGGCATAATCCCGGTTCGCCAACCACCTCGCCGCGAGCCCGGGATCCACAAGGTCCTGGGCTCGCGGTCTCTGCACCACCGACAGTGACGCGCCTCACCAATCCGCGTGTCGGCTCCCACCCAGCAATGTCTCTTGAAAGAAGTATTCTCGTGGCTATCAGCGTTTTTGATCTTTTCACCGTCGGCATCGGGCCATCGTCCTCGCATACGGTGGGACCCATGCGTGCGGCCCACGCATTCGCCGCCAAGCTGGTGCGCGAGGAACACCTCGCGAACACCGCCACCCTGCGCGTCGATGTCTACGGCTCGCTGGCAGCCACCGGCCGCGGACACGGAACATTCACCGCAATCATGCTGGGCCTCGAGGGCTACGAGCCCGAGGCCATCCTGCCCGAAGAGGTGGACTCGCGCCTGGAAGACATGGCCGCCACGGGCAAGCTGCAGCTGTGCAAGGCCGTGGGCGAGGGCGCCGGCAAGGAACTCGACTACAAGGTCGAAGACATGATCCAGCACCCGCTGACCATCCTGCCGCGGCACACCAACGGCATGAAGATGGCAGCCCTGGATGCGGACGGCAACGTCCTGGCCGAGGACACCTATTACTCGGTGGGCGGCGGATTCATCGTGCGCGAGGGTGCCGAGGAAAAACTCGCGGCGAACCTCGAGGAGGCTGTCAGCGCGCAGCCCTACCCGTTCACCACCGCCGCCAAGCTGCTCGAGCACTGCGCGGAGACCGGGCTGTCGATCGCCGGGGTCATGGCCGCCAACGAGGAGGTCTACCGCTCCAAGGAAGAGATCCGGGAAGGGCTGCTGCACATCTGGCAGGTCATGGAGGACTGCAAGAACGCCTCGCTGGAACGCGAGGGCGTGCTGCCCGGCGGGCTCAAGGTCCGCCGCCGAGCTCCCGAGTGGCACAAGCGCCTGGCCAAGGAAGACAAGGACCGCGACCCGGTGTTCTGGCAGGAATGGGTCAACCTGGTTGCCCTGGCCGTCAACGAGGAAAACGCCTCCGGCGGTCGGGTGGTGACCGCCCCGACCAACGGGGCGGCCGGCATCATCCCCGCGGTGATGTTCTACGCGACCCACTACGCACCGGGCGCCAAGTACTGGAACCAGGAGGAGCGCGAGGACGTGATCGTGCGCTTCATGCTCACCGCCGCGGCCATCGGCGTGCTCTACAAGGAGCAGGCCTCGATCTCCGGCGCCGAGGTCGGCTGCCAGGGCGAGGTCGGTTCGGCCTCCTCGATGGCCGCCGGCGGGCTGGCCGAAATCCTCGGCGGAACCGTTGACCAGGTGGAAAACGCCGCGGAAATCGCGATGGAACACAACCTGGGCCTGACCTGCGACCCGATCGGCGGACTCGTGCAGATCCCGTGCATCGAACGCAATGCCATCGCCGCTTCCAAGGCCATCAATGCCGCCAAGATGGCGCTGATGGGCGACGGGCAGCACCACGTGACCCTCGACGAGGTCATCATCACCATGCGCGAGACCGGCAAGGACATGAGCGACAAGTACAAGGAAACCGCGATGGGCGGCCTGGCCGTGAACGTCATCGAATGCTAGCGGCGTAGTCGGTAGCCTGTTGCGGCCCGGCCGGTGCCGCGACCCGGAGGACTCCGGGACGCGGCACCGGCCGGGCCGTCGTTCTTTTTCCGGTGCAGGTGTCCGGCTGGTAGCGTTCGAAGCATGCTTGAGATTCGCCCCTTCACCGCCGCCGACGGCCCCGAGGCGCTTGCCGCGCGCACCGAACTGGACGCAGAGGACTTTGATTTCCTGCTTGGCTACTCCTCCCGGCGGGGCTTTGAATCCTACCTGGAGCAATTGCAGGCGCACGAAGACGGACTGGGCCTGCCTCCGGGATGGGTGCGTTCGGCGCTGTGGGGCGCTTTCGTCGACGGGCAACTGGTGGGCCGCACCTGCATCCGGTTCGAACTCAACGAGAACCTGCGGGCGGTTGGCGGGAACATCGGCTACGCGGTGCGTCCCGAGCACCGGCGCCGCGGCTACGCCACACAAATCCTGCGCCTGTCCCTGGCACAGCTGGCACAGCGCAACATCGAAGCGGCGCTGGTGACCTGCCGGGAAGACAACTTAGCTTCGGCCCGAACCATCGAGGCCAACGGGGGAGTGCTGGAGAACATCATCGAGGCCTCCGACGGGCCGACCAAGCGCTACTGGGTTCCCACCTCCGCGACGCCCCGGGGCTGAATCGGCGAAGGTGGACCACGGGGTCCGGAAGCCCGGGCCGGGACCCGCATTGGCCGTTCGAAGCGGTGGTGGCCTAGGATGGGAAGGACGCCCCGACCCGGTGCGGCTTGCCCGGAATGCGGCGGCCGTCCAGGGATTTTCGGGCCCTGAGGACGGATGGAGGTGACCGCACGCATGGATGACGGACCTAGTCGATCTATCACGCCGCGCGAGCATCACCTGGGTGCTCGGGAAGCCCTGACCCTCCAGCACTGATCCTCCCTTCCTCCGCCGGATGCCATGCACCGGCCCTGAGGGGGAATGGATCCCGCACCCTTGCGCGCACCGCGCCGAGGCTGCAGGTCCCCGATGAACGGATCACGGCCGGAGGCCACCGCGGGCCGTCCCGGGGATTGAGGCGCTTGCTGCGCGGTTGTGTTTTTGCGCAACACCCAGCCCACACCACCCATTCCTGGCACACGTCGCCAAGCACGCGCCGGCGCGATGCATGCGTGTGTTTTCACCGGAGGGAACCGGATCATGATCAAGACGCCCACCAGCTCGTTTGATTTCAGCGCGGAACAACTGGCCAAGGCCCTGGCCGCCAACGACATTGCCGCGACATCAAAGGTGTTCCACCCCCTGGGGACCGCCGAGACGCTGGAACAACTTGAACGCCTGAACACCTTCGACCGGGCGCTGGCCTACCGCACGCTGCCCAAGGACCGGGCCATGGAGGTCTTCGAGCGACTTGACGCCTCCTTGCAGGCGGACCTGGTCGCGGGCCTGCAGGAAGCCGACGTTGCCGAGGTCTTTGCGGCGATGAGCCCCGATGACCGGGTGGCGCTGCTCGACGAACTGCCGGCCGCGGTGGCGAACCGGTTGATCCTGGGACTGACCGAGAAGGAACGTGCGCTGACCAGCACCGTGCTGGGCTACCCGCAGGGCGCGGTCGGGCGCTACATGAGCCCGGAGTTCGTGATCACCCACCCTGAGATGAGTGCGGGGGAGACCCTGGGGCGGGTGCGTGCCCAGCTTGACGACGCCGAGTCCGTCTACACCATCCTGGTCACGGACACGGGCCGGCACCTGGTGGGCGTGGTGTCGTTGCGCGATGTGCTGCGCGCGGAGCCGGACGAGCGCGTGCAGGACATCATGAAGAAACCCATCAGCGTGGGTGCGACGCTCGACGCGGAGGAAGCCGCCCGCTATTGCGCCGACGCCAAGATCCTGGTGCTGCCGATCGTTGACGGCGAGGAACGCCTCGTGGGCATCCTGACGGTAGATGACGCGCTGCGGATCCTGGAGGATGCCGAGTCCGAGGACGCGGCCCGGTCCGGTGGCTCCGAGCCGCTGCGCCGCCCCTACCTGGCGACCCCGGTGCGCGCCATTGTGCGGGCCCGGGTGGTGTGGCTGCTGGTGCTGGCGCTCGGTGCCACCCTGACTGTCCAGGTCATCGGCGCGTTCGAGGCGACCCTCGAGGCCCAGGTGGTGCTCTCGCTGTTCATCCCGCTGCTCATCGGCACCGGCGGAAACACCGGGAACCAGGCGGCCACCACCATCACCCGCGCCCTGGCGCTGGGGGACGTGCGCCCGCGCGACGTGTTCAAGGTGTTTGTGCGCGAGGTGCGGGTCGGCGCGCTGCTGGGCCTGCTGCTCGGGTCCCTGGGCTTCGCCATCGCCGCGCTGGCCTTCGACGTGCCCATCGGGCTGGTCATCGGGCTCACGCTGCTGGGGGTGTGCACCATGGCCGCGAGCATCGGCGGGCTGATGCCGTTGCTGGGCAAGGCGGTGCGCGCGGACCCGGCGGTGTTCTCCAACCCGTTCATCTCCACCTTCGTGGATGCGGCCGGGCTGATCATCTACTTCCTGATCGCCACCAGCGTGCTGGGGCTCTAGGAAAAGCCCGGCAAAAGGGCCCCGACGTGCCGTTTCATTCGGGCCTACAGGCCGGGGCCGCAGGGCACGGATGAGATCATGGTACCGGCTGGGAGCCCTTCTGGGCAGACCCTTTCGGCGGGACCTCCAGCGGTGCTACGGTGAGCAGACGGTTCGAATCGGCACGCGGGCTTCCCCGCGTGGGAAGGAGCTCCCCCATGGCATCACGCGCAGGTTCCACAGGAATCGACGCCTCGCTCTACCGTCGAGAGGGCCAATGGTGTACCGCCCTCGTAGACGTTTCGCTTGGAACAACCGCCGCGCAGGAAGCGGTTGACGCACTGCCCGAGGTCGTGGGCAAGCTGCTCGCTTCGCAGCAGGCCTCGGAGGCCGACATTGCCGCCCTGGCCGAGGCGCTGCTGCCGGCGCAGGGCCATGCATCCCCGGTGGCACGCTTCGTCGCGGTGAACAACGGGGAGGTAGTTCTCGACGAGCTCATTGACGGACTGAAGGTCGAGGCCGCGGACGTCGACTGCGGCCCGTTCCCCAACCTGGTCGCCCTGGCCCGCGCCCGCGGCGGGCAATTCCCCTACCTGGTGGCCGAGGCCAGCAAGGACGGCGGCGAGGTGCGGCTCTACCATTCCTCGGTCCAAGGCGTCGGCGAGTCCCGCGGCGTCACCGGGGACCCGGAGGAGGCACACCACGCCCGGAAGGTTCCGGGCCGCTACGACGAACCCAAGAACCGTTCCAACACCGAGGAGATCTGGCGGCGCAACGCCGACGAGCTGGCCAAGCAGATCGACGAGCTGGCGCGGGAAAACTATGTGAAGCTGATCGTGCTGGCAGGCGACATCAAGGCCCGCGAGCTGGTGGCCGGCAAGCTGGCCCCGGCGCACAAGCCGATCACCAGCATCCTCGAGCAGCACACGCGCACCGGAGGCGCCGACCAGGCCGCGTTCGCGGCCGCGGTGCAGGAGCAGGTCGACGAGGTTCTGGGCCGGGACGTCCAGGACCTCTCGGAACGGGTGGCAAACCGCAGCGGCAACGGCCGCACGGAACTGGCCCTGGGCTTCGACGAGGTCGTGGCCGCGCTGCAGCAGGCCCAGGCCGACACGGTGCTGGTGGGCCAGTACCAGGACGATGAGACGCTCATGGCCCTGGATGCCGACCCGTGGCTGTGCGGCGAGGACTCCGAGGAACATTCCGAATCGGTCATCGGGTCCTGGCCGGCCCCCGAGGTGCTCCTGCGTGCCACGGCGTTGACCGATGCCACCATCCGCTATGTACCCGAGGGAGTGCTGCCCGAGGGCGTGGGCATTGCCGCGCTGCTGCGCTGGCCCAACAGCACCGCCGAGCCGGCGAGCTGACGGCAGGCGGGAAACGGCAAGGTCCGTGGGGCGCGAACCACCGGTTCGCGCCCCACGGACCTTTTTGCTGCCCGGCGGGAGGCAAGGCTACTTGGCCAGTGCCTCCATGGCCCGGATGTTGGCGTCCATCCAGGAGACGTAGTCGGTGTTCGGCGGCAGCGTCTCGGTGAAGTCGATGACCTCGACGTTGGCGGCGTCGGCCAGCGCGCGGATGCGTTCGGTCTGCGGGCTTTCGGTCTGGGTGTTGTAGGCCAGCACGTCGATGGAGCCGTTGTCGAACAAGGTGCCCATCTCGTTGAAGGCCTGCGGGGAGACCTCGCTGCCGCCCTCGATTGATTCGCTCAGGCCCTTGGGGGTGGCGTCCTCCATCCCCAGGTCCTCAAGCAGGTGGAATGGCACAGGTTCGGTCATGGCGAAGTGCTTGGCTTCCAGTGAGCCGCGCAGGGTTGCGACCTTGGCTTCCAGGCCCTGGATCTCGGTGGTCAGCCCCGCCGCGTTCGCGGTGAAGGTCGAGGCCTTCGCCGGGTCGAGGGTGGCCAGGCGGGCGGCGATCTCGTCGGAGAGCAGGCGCATGGATTCGAGGTCATACCAGACGTGCTCGTTGAAGGCGGCGTGTTCCTCGGCGGTTTCGCCTGCGTGGTCAGCGTGTTCCTCGGCGGTTTCGCCCGCGTGGTCGTCGTGTTCGTCGGCGGCTTCGCCCTCATCGGCCACCGGGGAGGTGTCCACCGCGCTGATGACGGTGGTCGCGGGAAGGTCCAGGTCCTTGGCCAGCACGTCCATGAAGGCGTCGTATCCGCCGCCGTTGGCGACCACCAGCTGGGCCTTGGACATCGCGAGCTTGTCACGCGAGGTCGCCTCGTAGGAGTGCGGGTCCTGGGACACCGAGTCGATGAGGGCGGTGGCCTGCACCGCGTCGCCGCCGATCTTTTCCACGAGGTTGGCGTACACGGTGGTGCTGGTGACCACCTGGAGCTTCTCGCTGCCGGGGGCTGGCTCGTCGCCGGCGGCGTTGCCGCCACAGGCGGCCAGTGCGAGGGTTCCGGCAAGGGCCAAGGGAAGCAGGGTGCGGGTGCGGCGATTCATGGGGCGGGAAGGTCCTTGTGTCGGGTGAAGGGATGATGCGTTCGGATTCCCAGCCTATCTTAAACAAGAACGATTCGCATTAGACGCCGGGGTGCGGGCCCGCATCCACCGCGACTCCGTCCTGCCGGGGCGTAACCGGTGCCGACGGCTGCAGCACCAGGGCCCGCCGTCCGGTTGGCCGGGAGGCGGCTTCTGCCGGAGCGGCACCCGAGCCTGTCGCCTTGACGACGGCCACCGCTATCGCGGTGGTAACCGGGATGGCCAGGACCAGGCCGATCGAACCCACCAGGATGCGGATGACCTCCTCGGCCATCTGCCCCGTGGTGAGGGTGTCGATCAGGGGCCTGTCGTACAGGCTGACCAGCACCAGGATGGGAAGGGCCGCACCCGCGTAGGCGAAGGCGATGGTGTAGACGGTCGAGGCGATGTGGTCCCTGCCGATGCGCATGCCCGAGGCGAAAAGCTGCCGGGCGGTGGAGTGCGGTGCGATCTCCGCCAGCTCCCACACCGCGGAGGACTGGGTGATGGTCACGTCGTTGAGCACGCCCATGCCGGCAATGAGCAGTCCGCACAGCAGCAACCCGGACAGGTTCAACTGCGGCACCACCGTGCTCAGCGTCAGCGCCGCGTCGTCCGTGGCCCCGGTCAGCGCCGCCGCATCGGTGGCCCAGACGGCTATCGCCGCGGTGACTCCCAGCCCGAACAGTGTCCCGAGCAGGGCCGTGGAGGTTCTGGCCGAGAAACCGTGGGCAAAATACAGGGCGGCAAACATGACGACGGTGGAGGTGGTCAGCCCGACCAGCATCGGGGACTCGCCCTCCAGCAGTGCCGGGATCATGAAGCCGACGATGAAGGCCAGCCCGCCAACGAGCCCGGCCAGGGCACGCAGCCCGCGCCAACGCGCGACCAGGCAGACAACCACCGCGTAGATGATTCCCAGCAGGGCCAGCGGGGTCGAACGCACGAAGTCAACAAAGACGTAGGGCGCCGAGGAATCGGTGGTGTGCGACAGATCGAGGTACTTGATCTTGTCCCCTGCCACCAGGGGCCGGGACTGGGTGGTTTCCGGGGGCACTTCCAAGGCGAAGGATGCGCCGCCGGCCTCGGGGGCGACGTAGGAAACATCGCACAGCAGCTCCTTGCCGCCGACCTCGTCCAGGCCCTGGGTGGAGGGACAGGTTTCGCTCACGGTCCGGGTGACGGTGCCGGTGGAGAGCTCCACGCCGTTCGCGGTGTCAAAGACATCGCCCAGGGGAGCCTGGGCGATGCCGCCGCTGGGCCAGAGCACCAGGGTCGCCACGAAGGCCAGGACCCCGACCGGGGCCAGCAGGATCCACAGGATGAGGTTGGCGCGGCGGCGCCTGGCGGGGTCGACGAGCACGTCGCCGTGGTGGTGTCCACCCATGAAAGTTCAGCTCCAGATCGGTTGGAAGGCCTTGTGTCCCCAAGTATTGCCCAAGGGAACAGTGTAGCGATTCGAGAAGAACAACTGGCGTTTGTGCCCGCCGGCGGCGTCAACGGAGCCGGTCCCGGAACACGGATTTGGAGCGCACAGTGCCATGGTGTGCCCGGCTAGAATCGAGCCCATGTCGAGAACCCGCGTGCGCGATGCCTACTCCCGGCGCGCCGATGAATACATCCAGGCCGTGGGCTCGATGGATCATGTCCATCGGGATGACCGTGAACTGGTGCTCGAGATGGCGCAGCTTGCCGAAGGGTTGATCCTGGATGCCGGTTGCGGGCCCGGCCAGTGGACCAATTTCCTGCAGGAACACGGTGCCGAGGTCGTGGGCGTGGATCTTTCCCCGGTCTTCGTCGAGCGTGCGCGGCAACGCTTCCCGCGGGTGCCTTTCCGGGAAGGCACCCTCGAGGACCTCCAGGTGCCGGACGGATCGGTCGGCGGGATCCTGTCCTGGTACTCGATCATCCACACCGATCCCGCGGACCTGGGCAGGATCCTGCGCGAATTCGCCCGCTGCCTCAGGCCCGGCGGCTACCTCGTGACCGGGTTCTTCGAGGGCCCGCGCCTCGAGGCCTTCGACCACCAGGTCGTGGGGGCCTATCGGTGGCCGGTGCGCGAACTGTCCGGCGCGCTTGGGGACGCCGGATTCACCGTGCATCGGGTCCACACGCGGACAGACCCGGGCCGGCGGCCCCACGGCGCGATTCTCGCCCGAAGGAACGTCGGAGACAACTAGCGCGGGGCCAAGGTTGCGGGGCCGGTCCCGGTGCTACAGGGCGTCCCCGGGAACCGCGACGACCTGCACGTCGTCCTCGTGCGTGATCGTCCCGGGGCTGGTTGAACGCAGCTCGATCCACCCGACATGGTGCCTGTCCAGCAGTTGAAGGTATTCCCGGGTCATTTCCAGCAGGTGCGTTGCCGAAACCTTGAACCACGAGCATGCGCCCGGCAGCGCATAGTATTCCGGAGACGCACTGGTCGGATCCGGATACAGCGCGTTGGCCGCGGCGTTGGCGGTGCGGTGCCAGGCCACGTCGGCAGGGTCGAGCCTTCCGGCGGAGGCCAGCCCGTTCGCCAGCGCAAACACACCGGGAAACCGGCCATGCCGGTTCGGGGCGGTGCCCTGGTACCTGATGAATTCCATGTCTCGACACTACGGCAGCGGGCGCTTGCCGGTGTCGGGGACCTAGCGCTGCTTGAAGACGGTGTCCTGCCAGGCCTTGTGCACGTCGGTGTCGTGGGAGATCAGCACGTGCTTGACGTTGGTGTATTCCTCGAAGGAGTAGGAACTCATGTCCTTGCCGAAGCCCGAGGCCTTGTACCCGCCATGCGGCATTTCCGAGACGATCGGGATGTGCTCGTTGATCCACACGCAGCCGGCCTGGATCCGGGCCGCGGCACGCATGGCCAGGTTCACGTTGCTGGTCCACGCGGAGGCGGCCAGCCCGTAGGGGGTGTCGTTGGCCAGGGCGATGGCCTCGTCCTCGGTCTCGAAGGGCAGCGCGACCAGCACGGGACCGAAGACCTCGTCCTGGACGATCTCGGAATCCTGTGCGGCACCGGTGATGAGCGTGGGGCGGTAGAACGCCCCGGGCAGCTCCGGGGCCAGCCCGCCGGCCAGCACGCTGGCACCGGAGTCCCGCGCGCGCTGGACCATGGAGGCGACCTTGTCGCGGTGGGCAAAGGAGATCAGCGAGCCCATGTCGGTGTCCGGGTCGGTGGGATCGCCCACCACCATCTGGTCCATGAGCTCGGCCACCCGTGCGGTGAATTTCCCGAACAGCGAGGAATGCACATAGGCGCGGGTCGCGGCGGTGCAGTCCTGGCCGGCGTTGATGGTGGAACCGGCCACGGCGCCGTGGGCCGCGGCCTCCACGTCGGCGTCGGCAAAGACGACCAGCGGCGCCTTGCCGCCAAGTTCCAGGTGCACGCGCTTTCCGGTCTCGGCGGCCATTTCCATGATGCGCCGGCCCACGGCCGTGGAACCGGTGAAGGAGCTCATGGCCACCCGCGGGTGGCGGACCAGGGCCTCGCCGACCTCGCGGCCGGACCCCGTGACGATGTTGATGACCCCGTCGGGGATGCCTGCGGCGGTGGCCGCCTCGGCGAAGACGAGCGAGGTTGCCGGGGTCAGTTCGCTGGGCTTGAGCACGATGGTGTTGCCGGCCGCGATCGCCGGAAGGATCTTCCAGGCCGCCATCTGCAGCGGGTAGTTCCACGGGGCGATGGAGCCGATCACGCCGATGGCCTCGCGGCGGATCATCGAGGTGGAGTTTCCGGCGTAGTCCCCGGCGGCGGCCCCCTGCAGGTTGCGTGCGGCCCCGGCAAAGAAGTTCACGTTGTCGATGGTGCCGGGCACGTCGAACTCGGTGGACATGCGCCTGGACTTGCCGGTCTGGGCTGTTTCCAGGGCGGCGAGCTGCCCGGCCCGGGAGGCAAGTTCGGTGGCGAAGGCCAGCAGGAAGTCGGAGCGGGCGCCGGGGGTCAGTCGCGACCAGGTGGTGAAGGCGGCCGCGGCGGCGGCCACCGCGGCCTCGACATCCCGGGGCCCGGCATAATCGATGACCGAGTCGACCGCCCCGGTGGCGGGGTTGATGCGTTCGGTGGCGGGGCCCGAACCCACGCGGTGGGAGCCGTTGATGTATTGGTTGCCCTGGCTGGCGGTGCTCATGGATTGCTCCCGGTGGTGTGGGTGGGGGTGAAGTAGATCTTGCGAAGCGGCTCGGTGACGGTCCAGGTGGTCTGCATTCCCGCGCTCAGGCGCATGATGGTTCCCGGCACAAGGTCGGCGGTGCGGGCGGGGTGGCCCTCGAAGGGGGCGATGACCACGGTACCGTGCCCGGCGGTGACAACGAAGATTTCCTCGGCTTCCACGTCGTACATGGAGCCGGCGGCCATCTCCCAGATCCCGAATTCGGTCCCGGCCAGGGTGCCGAGTTCCACCGCCGCGGTGGTGGTGGTTTCGTCGGCCGCCTGAGCGGGGGCCACCGGTTCGTGGTCCATGGGCACGCGGTTCACGCGCAGGGCCTGGCCGCCCAACAGGTGTGGGAAGTCGGGGGTGCTCACGAGTCGAACCCCATTCCGAGCCGGTCCATGGCCTTGAGGAACGGGCCGCGCCTGCCCTCGTTCCGGTCGGCCTTGACCAGGCCGTTGGTCATCAATTTGACGCCCRGCCAGGCCACCGGTTCCGGGGGGAAGGGCAGCGGCTTCTTCCTGACCATTTCCAGTTCGGTCAGTTCCGTATTGGCGCCCGAGAGCAGATCGAGCATGACCCGTGCCCCGAAGCGCGTGGCGCCCACGCCCAGTCCGGTGTACCCGGCGCAGTAGGCGACGCGTCCGCCGTGGGAGGTGTCGAAGAAGGCGAAGAAGCGGCTGCAGGTGTCGATGGCCCCGCCCCAGGCGTGGGAGAACCTGATGCCCTCCAGCTGCGGGAAGGTGCCCACGAAGTGCGCGGCGAGCTTCCGGAAGGTCTCGTGGTGGGTGTCGTATTGGTGCTTGACGCCCCGCCCGTAGTGGTAGACGGCGTCGTAGCCGCCAAAGAGGATGCGCCAGCCGCCGTTCGCATCCACGGTGGGACGGGAGTAGTGGAAGCGGTTGTTCAGGTCGGCCAGGCCCATGCCTTCCTCCCAGCCGATGGCCGCACGCTGCTGATCGGTCAGCGGCTCGGTCATCAGGGCGTAGTCGTACACCGGGATGGTGTGCATCCGGTGGCGCTTGAGCAACGAGGGGAAGACGTTGGTGGCCAGGGCGACCCGCGCGGCGGTGATGTGCCCCGCTCCGGTGCGCACCCCGATCGATTCGGGGGTGGAGGAAAGTTCCTCGCCCTTGGTGTGCTCGAAGATCTTCACGCCCTTCTCCAGGCAGACCCGGCGCAGGCCCCAGGCGAGCTTGGCCGGGTGCACCAGCACGGTGGTGTGCTTATCCCAGTTTCCGCCCTCGAAGATCGGCGAGTTGATGTGGCTCCTGACCTCCTGTGCATCCATGAAGGGCACCTCGGGGTTGGCCGCCGCCTCCTCCTGGAGCCAGGACACCTGGTGTTGTTCGGTGGCGACGTTCAGCACGCCGCTGGGGGACAGGTCGCAGTCGATGTTGTACCTCTGGATGGTTTCCACGATGCCGGCGAGGTTTTCGGCGCCGAGCTCGGTGAGCCGCTTGTTTTCCCTGGGCAGGTGCTTTTCGCCGTTGGATCCCCCGTGCACCAGCGATGCCTCGCAGAAACCGCCGTTGCGCCCGGAGGCGGCCCAGCCGATGGTCTCGGATTCGATCAGGGTGACATCGCGGGCAGGGTCCGCTTCCTTGGCCAGCAACGCGGTCCACAACCCGGAGTAGCCGCCGCCGACGACCAGCAGGTCGGTGGACACGCTGCCTTCCAACGCCGGAAGCGGGGCCGGGCGGTCGGGGTGCTGCAGCCAGTAGGGGGAGTAGTCGGTGCCGGACAGAGCCGCGTCGATGGCGGACCCGGAAACGGCCGCCTCGATGCGGTCAAAGGAGACGTGGGTGCCGGTGGAGGTGGCAGGAGTGCTGCTCATGGAGGTTCCTTGCATGGACGAAGTGAACGTGGGTTCGGGTAAGGACTGCGTGCGGGGGAGGACTGGAGCCGAATCGGTGCCGCTAGACGCCCGCGGTGGCCCGAGTGAAGACCGCATGCCCGGAGGCGAGGGTGAGTTCCACCCCCACCCGGTACAGGTCGCGGGAGGGGATGGAGAATGGATCGGCATCCAGCAGCACCAGGTCGGCCCGTGCCCCGGGTCGGAGGTTTCCGCCTTCGTGGTCGCGGTTCACCCAGGCGCTGCCGGAGGTGTAGCCGCGCATGGCCTCCAGCACCGTGATGGCCTGCTCCGGGACCAGCGGTGCGCCCTGGGGGTGGCCGGGCTCGGTGCGGTTGACCGCGACGTGGATGGCTGCGAACGGGTCGGGCGTGGAAACCGGCCAGTCCGATCCCATCACCAGGTGCGCCCCGGCGTCGATCAGGGAGCGGAAGGGGTACTGCCAGCCGGCGCGTTCCGCGCCCAGGATCGGGTTGGTCAGCTCCAGCATTTGCTCGTCGTTGCAGGCCCAGAGCGCCTGGGCGTTGATGCTCAGGCCCAGGGCCCCGAACCGTGCCACGTCGTCGGGGTGGATGACCTGCAGGTGGGCGAGGTGGTGCCGCCCGCCGGTGATGCCGTTGGCCGCGCGGGCTGCCTCGAGTGCATTCAGTCCCATCCGGACGGCCCCGTCGCCGATGACGTGCAGGTGCAGGTCGAACCCGGCGGCGTCCAGCGCCACGGCAACCGCGGTGAGCACCCCGGCGGAGAGGTAGCGCAGCCCGGTGTCGCCCGGGGAGCCGGGGGCGCAATCGCAGGCACGCAGGTAGGGATCGAGCATGGCGGCGGTCCGGTTCTCCGCGACCCCGTCGACCATGATCTTCGCGGTGGTCGTGCGGAACCCGGCGGCGGCGTTTTCCTTCCGGCGGGCCAGGAAATCCTGGACCAGGGCGGGCACGGACTCGAGGGTGGTCTCGCGGCGAACCCAGAGCGCGCCCGCGGCCTGCCCGGTGAGCAGGCCCTCGGCCAACAGCCCGCGGTAGATACCGGACCCGTCCGTATATCCGGCGTAGTTGCCCAGGATCGCTTCCTGCCATCCGGTGATCCCGAAGGAGTGCAGGTTCCGCTGGCCGGCCAGCAGCCCCGCGCGCAAGGTGGCTGCCTCGGGGGCGGGGACCAGGGCGTTGACCAGGTCCATGGCGCCCTCGTGCAGGGTTCCGGTCGGATGTCCCTGCGCGTCGCGCTCGATCCGCCCGTCCGCCGGGTCCGCCGTTTGTGCGGTGATCCCGGCAAGCTGCAGGGCCGCGGAATTGACCCAGGCGCCATGGTGGTCGCGGTTGATCAGGTAGGTGGGGATCGCGCCGGTGGCTGGGTCCAGCATTGCGGCGGTGGGGGTGCCGCCGGGGAAGTCGCTCATGGTCCAGCCGCCGCCGGTGAGCCAGCCGCCGGTGTGGGTTGCGGCAAAGGAAGCGATGGCTGCCAGGGTTTCGTCCGGGCCGTCGGCACCGGTGAGGTCGCAGGCCAGGGACTCCACGCCGCCCATCAGGGCATGGACGTGTGCGTCGGTGAAACCGGGGGACAGCGCACGGCCGGCCAGGGAAACCTCGTGGTCCGGGTTCGGAAGCGCGCGGCGGACCTGCGCCTCGGGGCCCACAGCCAGGACCCGGCCGTTGCGCACGGCGAGCGCGCTGCCGGCGGCCATGACGTTGTGGCCATCGAAGATGGTGCCCGAGTGGAAAAGCCAGGTCTCGCTCACTGCCGCCCTTTCGCCGTGGAGGTGCGCAGCAGTTGCCTGCGACCCTGAAGAAGTGATCCACTTCATAAAATCGCACCCATGGCCTAAAGTCAACACTGTTGACTTTAGTGCGAGACAAGAGGGAGCGACACCCGCCGATGGATATCGACAAGCCAGTGGACAAGGCATCCGCCCCGCGCCGCCGCGCCCAGGGCCTGACTCGGGAGGTTATCCTCGAGGCCTGTTTGGGGCTTGCAGCCGGGACCGAACCCGATGCGCTCTCCTTCCGGAAGATCGGCAAGGAACTCGGAGCCGATCCCACCGCTCTGTACCGCCACTTCGCCGACAAGGACGAGTTGCTGCTGGCGCTCGCCGACCGGGTGATCGCCAGGGGCATGGACGGCTACGGCCCGGGCGCGGGCTGGGAGGCCTCGGTGCGGGAGCTGATGCTGCGGATCCGGGCAAGCTTCCTGCACTACCCCCAGGTCGCCACGCTTGCCGCATTGCGGGTGACGCGCCAGGAGGGCGAGCGTGAATTCATCGAGGCGATGCTCGCGGCGCTGCGCCAGGCGGGATTCGGGAAACGGGAAGCGGCACTGGTGTACCGCGCGTGCGGGGACTTCGTGCTGGCCTGGACCGGTTTCAGTGCCGGCCTGCTGCTGCTGGGCGAGAAGTCCGCGCAGGACGACGAGGCCTGGGTGCGCAGCTACGCCCAGGAACCCGAGGGGAAGTACCCCCTGGGGACCGGCTCGGTGGAAGCGATGGCAGCGGTCCAGGACGAGGAGAACTACCGGTTCGCCCTGGATCTGCTGCTGGGCGGGATCGCCGCGCGGCTGGTGCGCTGAGCGCCGGGCCACCGCGTCGGGGAACCGGGAAGTATCCCAAAACCCGCCGCGGCGGCGAAACGGTGACTGCGGTTTATCGGCCGGTGCCGCCGGTGCCCGCCGCGGAACGGTTGGCGGCCAGCCGCATGCCGATCCCGCAGAGCATGACCAGCGACAGTTCGGCCGCGGCGATGCCCAGCATTGCGCCGGCGCCGGAGCCGGCGGTCGCGACCKGTCCCTCGCCGCCGTGCCGGTGTTCGTGGACGCCCAGGGCCATGAAGGTGTGCGCCAGGGCCATGAGGGCGGACATGGCCAGCAATTCGACCAAGGCCGCCGGGTGTCCCCAGGACCGGTGCGCGCACTTGAGGCACAGCAACACCATGGCGCCCAAAACGGCGCCCACCCACGGCCCGTGGGGAAACGCGACCATGACCCACACATGGACCAGGCCCAGCGCCACGGCCAGGACGGCAACGATCCGCGCATAGACCACTGGCCCCGGCGCCCGGGTCCGCACCGTCGCACCAATCCGCGGCACGGGCCACGCGGCGGGCGTTCCGGCAAGATTCGTGGTCATGGCATGCCGCCTAGGAGTGGCAGGACTTGCCGGTGGCCGGAGCCGGGACATCCAGGACCGGCGAGCGGTCGAAGAAGCCCTCGGGACGCAGCTTGAAGCCCACGGTGTCCACCGGCATGATGGGCCAGTCCTCCGGGCGCGGGAAGTGTGTGAGCCCGAAGGTGTGCCACAGGACGATCTCCTCGCCGTCGATGCTGCGGTCGGCCTTGACCCATTCGGGCAGCCCGGCACCACCGGCATGCTGGTTCACGAAGTCGCCGGTCGGGTAGCGCTGGTCCTCGGTGGCCGGGGTGACCCACAGGGCCTTGGCGGCAAAGGTGGCGCGGCGGTGGATCGAGGATCCCTCGTCGGCCAGGAGGGTGGGATTGCCCTGCGGGTGCAGCTTGTAGCCCACCGGGTGGCCCAGGCGGTTTTTCGATTCCGGGTTGGAGACCACCCAGGTGCGGCCCTTGGCGTTGTCCGCGTCGCGGATCGCTTCGGACTCGCGGGCCAGCACCGTGCGCTGGCGCGAGAACGCATTGCCCCGCAGGTTCTCCGGTCCGGTGGGCACACGAACCACGTCCTCTTCCTCGACGCGGCCGGGGCCGCCGTCGAGGGCGAAGTCCAGTCGTGCTCCGAAGAGGTGCTGGTGGTAGGGGGCGCCGAGCCCCGGGGCCAGCTCGGAGGCGTAGGGCGTTTCCCCGTCCGGAAGCGCACTGGTGAACACGATGCCGGTGGCCTTGGCCTCGAACTCGATGGTGCCGTCAAGGTAGAGGTACCAGTAGAAACCGTAGTCGTAGTTGCCGATGGTGGTGAAGAAGGAGATCACCAGGCGGCGGTTGCGGCGGGTGTAGTTGATGCCGCTCCACAGATCCGAGTGCTTGGCCAGGATCGAATAGTCTTCCTCGTGCATGCAGATGCCGTTGCGGATGGTGCGTGCCTCGCCGCGGGCGTTGGAGACCACCGGGGAAATATAGTGGATCTCGCCCAGGCAGTCGCAGCCCAGCTCGAGCGAGTTGGCGAACTGGCCCACCAGGTATTCGCCGGTGTCGAAGTAGTTCTGCCAGCTGCGCACCGGGGAGGGATCGCCATAGGGGACCACCATCTCGGCGATCGAGGCGCGGTTGAGGATGCGCCGCGGTGCACCCTTGTCCAAGAAGGAAATATTGTGCAGGACCAAACCCTCACGCACATCGAAACCCACATCCAGGCTCCATTTTTCCCACTCGACGTGGTTGCCTCCGGTGACGGCAAAGCTGGGGCCCTCGGGTTGCGTGATGGAGATCGGCTTCTGCGTGGTGCGCAGCGGGCCGGTCAATTCGGGGTCGGTGTAGTTGCCGTGTTCGGCGGGGATCGGGACGACGCCCAGGTCGATGACCTGGTCCACGCTGCGGTTTCCCACATCCACGTAGCCGACGAGTCCGTCGACCGGGTGGGCCCAGGCCGAGTCTTCCGGGTGGTCCTGCACGAAGGCCAGTCCGCGCAGGATGCGGCGGCCCGATTCCTCCGGGTACTCGAACACACCTGCAGAGAGCGGGGCGACGCGCACCTTGTCCACGTCGAGGTTCCGCTTGGCCAGGGCCTCGAGCCAGCGCGGGTCCTGTGCAAGCAATTGCTCGACGACCTCGAATTCCTCCTCCAGCACCGGCAGCTCGCCGCTGGTGACTGTGTCCAGCTCGATGACGCTTTCCACCTCGCCGCGGGTCACGGAAACCACGATGTCCTTGGGGCGGTTGCCGCCGACATCGAGGAGGAAGACCCGGAAGCGGCGATCGGTCTCCGTTGCGACCCGGCGAGGATCCTCGAGTCCCAGGTAGGCAACGCGGGCCGATTCCGGGAAGTGGCCGTTTTCGGCCAGGATGGTGCGCACCTGTGCGATTTCCGCTTCGGCGGCAAGGGCATAGGCTCCGAGGCGGGTGTCTTGGTCGATGGCGTTGCTGAGGTTCATGGCGTTGCCCTTTCGGGGGTGGGGACGAACGAGACGTGCATTACCGGTGCCGGTGACCTGCACCACGTTTTTATTCTCTGCTTGTAGAGAATAACCGCGTTTGTCGGGCATGGCAAGGGGGTGGTCCCGGGCGGTGCGCCGTGCGGCAGGGGATGGGGGAATCCGTAGGATGGGTGGCATGCCAAAGATTGTTGATCATGACGCCCGCCGCCTCGAGCTTGTCGAGGTCACCTGGAGGGTCATTGCCCACCGCGGCTTTGACGGGGTGACCCTGCGCGACGTGGCGGCCGAGGCCGGCTTTGCCAACGGGGCGCTGAAGCCGTACTTTCCCACGCGGGCCAGCCTGGTCCGCGCAACCTTCACCCATGTCTTCGGCCGCACCAACGCCCGGGTCGAATCTTCCATTCGGGGCTTGAGCGGGCTGGGGGCCCTGCACGCATTTGCCCTAGAGGTCCTTCCACTGGATGAGGACCGGCTCGACGAGGCCCGGGTCGTGATCCCGTTTTGGCAGGCGGCCATCCACGACCCCGAATTTTCCGCACTCAATGACGAGGCCATGCTCCAATGGCGGAGCTGGATCAGGGAGTGGCTCGCCGAGGCGGCAAGCCAGGGTGCGCTGCGCCAGGAGGTCCGCACCGACGCCGCGGCTGAATCGCTGCTGACCTTCCTTCTGGGCGCCCAGGTGGCGGCCGTGCTGGATGCGGGGTTCAACGACCCGGCGCAACTGCGCGCCCAATTGGATCAATATCTGGAGCTGTTGAAGGCGGGCCGACCCGACACCTGGATTTAAAACCTACAGTCAGAGAAAAAACGTGACTTTAGGGGCTGTTGCGCGTACATTGACTGGAATGTGATGTCGTTCACTTCCCTTGGAGCCGTTCATGCCGAGGGACATCACCGCAATTGGGGAAAGGTCTCTCGCTCATGTACCAGATGCAACACGTTGATTCCTTCGAAGCATGGAAGTCGCTCGTGTCCAGTGCCTTCGTTCCGCTGCATTCGGAACCGGTGCGTGCGGGAGCCTTTGCCGGAAGCATCGCCGGCAGCCAATTCGGCTCCGTGGGCGTCATGCAGGTCGAGGCCACTGCCCACGCGGTGCGCCGCACAGAAAACCAGCTGGCCGCAGGCGACGCGCCGCACTTCAAGCTCAACCTGCAGCTCAGCGGGCATGGAATGCTGCTGCAGGACGGTCGGGAAACCCTGCTGC
Organism: Arthrobacter sp. UCD-GKA; assembly: GCF_001863355.1. Taxonomy (NCBI): domain Bacteria; kingdom Bacillati; phylum Actinomycetota; class Actinomycetes; order Micrococcales; family Micrococcaceae; genus Arthrobacter; species Arthrobacter sp. UCD-GKA. Next base: position 19,354 of record NZ_MOLR01000001.1, read on the forward strand.
GACCCGGCGAACTGGCCATCTACGACACGCAGCGCCCCTACACGCTGATGTTCGAGGAGGACTTCAAGACCCTCGTCCTCATGTTTCCCCAGCACCAGTTGGGACTGCCGGTGGCCAAAATCCGGGAGATGACGGCCACTGCCATCGGAACAGAACATCCCCTGGGCCGGGCCGTCACGCCATTCCTGGGGCAACTGGCGGGCCTGCTTCCGCAGCTTCGGGATCCCGTGGGGCATCGGCTGGCCGCAAACGCCATTGACCTGTTGGGCACCTTGCTCGCGGCCGAACTCCACGACCACGACGACTCGGCAGCCGACGGCCAACACCGACAGCTCCTGGCCATACAGGCCTACATCAACGAGCATCTCGCCGGTCCCGAATTGTGCCCGGGCTCCGTAGCCGAGTCGCATTTCGTGTCCTTGCGCAGCCTGCACAAGATTTTCGCCGAGTCGGGGCACACCGTCGCCGAATGGATTCGCACCCGAAGGCTCGAGCAATGCCGACGAGACCTGGAAGATCCCCTCCAACGCCACGTCCCCGTGGGAGCGGTTGGCTCCCGCTGGGGTTTTCCCGATGCAGCGCATTTCAGCAGGGTCTTTCGTGCGGCGTACGGGATCTCGCCCTCGGCGTTCAAGGCCCAATTCTAGTTTCGACACGACAGCCGGGCGGGGTCCGAGGGCAAGATTGCACTGTTTGCCAAGGAGCGCTCACGCAAAGCCAAGCCCCAACACCCGACTGGCAAGCAAACTGGTAGGAAAGACGCTACAAGGAGGAACTTCCCATGGCTTCATCCACCGATTCACACATCACCACGGCCCCGAGCCTCGGCAAACGCACTCTCGGGGTGCCCGCGCTGGTCTTCATGATCATCGCCGCTTCCGCGCCGCTGACGGTCGTCGCCGGGGGAGTCACCAGCAACTACGCGGTCACCGGCGTGCTGGGCATCCCGCTGTCCTTCGTCGTGCTGGGCGTCGTCCTGCTGGTCTTCGCCGTGGGGTACACGGCCATGAGCCAGCACGTGAGCAACGCTGGCGCGTTCTACGCCTATGTGGCCCGCGGCCTGGGCAAGCCCGCAGGGATCGGTGCCGCGTGGGTGGCGCTGATCAGCTACAACGCCATGCAGATCGGCATCTACGGGATGTTCGGGTTCGCGCTCGCCGATTTCCTCGCCACCACGTTCGGGTTTTCACTCCCGTGGTGGGTGTGCGCCCTGGCCGGCTGGGCCGTCGTGGCCATCCTGGGCGTGAACAAGGTCGATCTCTCCGCCAAGGTGCTGGGCATCGTGGTGGCCTGTGAATTCCTCGTCGTCATCGTCTACGACGTGCTGGCCTTCAAGGTCGCTCCCGAGGGCATCTCCACCGAGTCGCTGGAACCGGCAAGCCTGTTCACCGCCGGTGCGGGTGCCGCCCTGGCCTTCAGCATCGCGGCGTTCATGGGATTTGAATCCGGCGCCATCTACGGCGAGGAGGTCAAGGACCCCAAGAACACCCCGCGGCGGGCGACGCTGATCGCGATCGGCATCATCGCCGTCTTCTACGCGCTCTCCGCGTGGGCCATGGCCGTAGGCGAGGGACACAGCGCCGTCATCGAAAACTCCGCCGCGGGTCCAGGCCTGGTCTTCGGGTTCCTGGCCGCCCACACCCCAGGGTGGTTTGTCACCCTCGGAAACCTGCTGTTCATCACCAGCCTGCTCGCCGCACTGATCGCCTTCCACAACGTGGTGGCGCGCTACGTCTTCTCGCTGGGCCGCGAGGGCGTGCTTCCCGCGGCCGCGGCCAAGACCAACCCGCGCACCCATGCCCCGGTGGCAGGCTCGCTGGCCCAGTCGGCAGTGGCGTTGCTGGTGCTGGTGGTCTTCGCGATCGCCGGGGCGGGCGCCGACGTCATGTTCCCCGTGTTCACGCTGTTCACCTGGCTCACCAACACCGGCGCGTTCGGGCTGGTCATGCTCATGGCGCTGACGTCCTTCGCGGTCATCGGCTACTTCCGCAGCGAACCGCACGGGCTGGGACGGTGGACCACCGTGGTGGCACCGCTGCTCGCCGGGATCGCACTCGTGGTCCTCTTCGGGGCGATCGTGGCGAACTTCGACGTGCTGATCGGACTGGAGGGCGCCAGCATCCTGGGATGGCTGCTGCCGGCACTCGTGGTGGTCCCGGGCATCCTCGGCCTGCTGTGGGCCTTCAGGCTGCGCTCCACCCAACCGGCGATCTACGCGGGCGTCGGACACGGCGGGGACCTAGACGAAGCCGACGAGACCCCACCGCGCTGATCCGCCGCCCCCACCGACCCATTCAACAAACACGACTTCCGGCAAACCCAGAGACAAGAAAAGGGAACGAACCATGAGCACCGAAACCAACACCGTCGCCAGCTACGCCACCGCGGACGAGCTGCTTGCCGCCATCCAGCCGGCCACCGGCGGGCGCGAAATCCTCGACCCGGCCACCGGCGAACTGGTGGGCCGCGCACCGGAGCACGAGGTCGCGGACCTCGAGGCCGCCATCGCCGCGGCCCGTGCGGCACAGCCGGAATGGGACGGACTGGGCCACGAGGCACGCCGCGCCCTGATGAACCGGGCCGCCGACGCCATCGAGGCAAACGCCGAGGCGCTGGCCCACCTGCTCTCGCGCGAGCAGGGCAAGCCGCTGAACGGCCCGAACGCCCGCTTCGAGGTCGGCGGTGCCGTGGCGTGGCTGCGGGCGGCGGCGTCCTTCGACCTCGAGGCCGAGGTGCTCGTGGACGACGGAACCACCTACGCGGAGATGCACTACCGCCCCTTCGGCGTCGTCGGTGCCATCGGCCCGTGGAACTGGCCGATGATGATCTCGGTCTGGCAGCTGGCCCCGGCCCTGCGCATGGGCAACACCGTGGTGATGAAGCCCAGCGAATACACCCCGCTGAGCGTGCTGGCCCTGGGCCACGTCATCAACCAGGTGCTCCCGGCCGGCGTGCTGCACGTGGTCGCCGGCGGCCGCGACGTCGGCCAGCTGCTGAGCACCCACCAGGACATCGACAAGGTCATGTTCACTGGCTCCACCGCCACCGGCAAGGCCATCATCCGGTCCTCGGCCGACACCGTGAAGCGGCTGACCCTGGAACTGGGCGGCAACGATGCCGGCATCGTGCTGCCCGACGTGGACCCCAAGGCCATCGCCGAGAACCTGTTCTGGGGCGCGTTCATCAACACCGGCCAGACCTGTGCGGCGCTCAAGCGCCTCTACGTGCACAAGGACATCTACGATGAGGTCTGTGCGGCGTTGGTCGAGGTCGCGAGGAACATGCCGATGGGCGTGGGCCTGGACGAGGCCAACGTGCTGGGGCCGCTGCAGAACAAGGCCCAGTACGACATCGTCGCCGCACTGGTGGACAAGGCCACCAAATCCGGTGCGCGCGTGCTGCTCGGCGCCAACCCGCAGGCGGACCAGCCGGGCTACTTCTACCCGAGCACGCTGATCGCGGACATCGCCACCGACAACCCGCTGGTCGTCGAGGAGCAGTTCGGCCCGGTCCTGCCGATCGTCAAGGTCGACTCGATCGAGCAGGCCCTGGAACTCGCCAATGGGCTCGMTGTCGGCCTGGGTGCCTCCGTGTGGTCCGGCGACCGCGAGGCGGCCCGTGCCGTTGCAGCGCGCATGCAGGCCGGTACCGTGTGGATCAACAGCCACGGCGGCGTGGATCCGCGGATTCCCTTCGGCGGGGCCAAGTCCTCCGGCTACGGCGTGGAATTCGGGGTGGACGGGCTCAAGGCCCTGGGCCAGCCGCAGGTGATCAACGGCTAGTTCCGACCAGCACAAGGGGTCGGGGCAGGGAGGCTCGTCAGCAGACGGGAGCTCCCCACCCCGGCCCCTTGTGTGCGCGTCGCCACGACCGCTGCGGCGTTGGTCGGTGGCTAGTCGACCTTGGCGCGCTGCGCCTTGGCCTGCTCGGCGATCACCTTCTCGGCGATGCCCTTGAGTTCCGGAGTGTAGGCGGTGAGGTGGCCGCCTTCCTGGGACACCCACCACTTCCCGCACAGGTGCGTGGTCTTTCCCTCCTGGCCGGTGGGCCACCAGTCCGCCGCCAGCAGGGGCGTCTGGTACTGGGATTCCACACGTTCGGCGAGTTCCTGGGCGGCTGCCGGATCCTCGGCGTCCAGCCCCGCCGACAGCTCGGCCTCACTGGGCTTGCCGGTCTCCGCGATCGAGGCACAGCTTTCCGGCAGCGCGCCGCCGAACTCCATGCGCAGGATGCGCTCGTTGCCCGTGGTGCGCACAACCTCCTTGAGGTTCGTCGCTTCGTCGGGAACCCAGGACGGAACGACCTTCTTTTCCTTTCCCTCGGCCCCGGTGGCGAAGTCATGGCTGGAGCTCTTGTCGTACGTGGACTCGATTCCCAGGGCGCTGCACCCGGTGAGCGCCAGGGCCGCCAGGACCGTGGCGGAGGCCAGGAAGACGGCCTTGGGGCTTAGGCATGCGGAGGGAGAAGAAGGCGTTGTCTGTGTCATGGCTTCGAGCCTACGAAGCCGCAGGGCTTGCGCGCATCGGAGGCCGGGCGCAGGTTTCGGGCATCCGACTAGGACCTGGGGTGGAGAGCCCCGGCCCCCGACGGGACCAAGGTACCGATTCGCTCAGCCCCGGCGCAGCTCCAGGGCGTGTTCGACGGCATGCTTCGGGTCCAGCCCGAATGCCGCATCGCGCAGGACCGGTGCACCCACGGCGTCGAAGGACACCTCGATCCCCGTGGCCGCAACGCCGTTGGCGTCCACCAGGTCGACCAGGGCCGCCGAGCCGTTCCAGCCGGTCATCACCACGTCGGACACGACATAGCGGGTTTCGACGTTGGCCACGAGATTCTTTTCGGATTGCTTCCACCCGGCGCCGAACATGCCGGTGAACACCAGGGCAGCGATGAGCCCGAGGGCGGCGACACCCGATTCGATGCCCATGTCCCTGCGCCGCGCGTAGGTCTGTTGCTGGGGAGGGTCCTTGCGGAACTTGCGCCAGCGCACCAGTGCGTGGATGCCCATGGGAATGGCAAACACGAGGATGATCCCGGCCACGGCGAGGTGGAGCTGCGGGCTGGCGAAATCCACTGGCTGGTACATGTCCCCAGACTAACAAGGCATTTGCGCGTGCCGCATCGACCTTTGGGCGTATTGCCGTTCCGGTCGGCCGGATACTGTTCTAGGCTCGTTGCAGGGGCGGGATTCCGGCGCGGGGCCACCCTTAGCTTGCCGGTGAACCGACCCGGATGGAGCAGCATGATGCACAGGGGCCAAGGCGGAACGGCCCGGGCACTGGGCTTGCTGGTGCTCGGCGTCCTGTTGGCCGGATGCATGCAGTTGACCGACCAGGTCCCCGGTCCCCGGGACGGTGCCGGGCCGACGCTGCAGCCCAGCCAGCGGGCGGAACCGGCACCACTGCCGGAAATCCGCAGGCTGCTGCCGGGGAAGGGGGAAGCGGTCGTAACCCGGATGTCCGGCTACCGAGGGTCGGCCAAGGGCAGCTTCTGGCTGGGCCCGGGGGAAACGACGGTGCACTGGACCTGCGACGGGTTCGGCCCCATCGACATCACCTTCAGCGACGGCAGAAGCTATGGGGCCCGCTGCGAGGACTTCGAACCAAACGAGGTCAGGCTCGATTCCTTCCGGAACGAGTCCCCCCGCAAGCTGTTCATCGCCATCGATGCCAGGGAACGGCAGCTCTGGCAGGTGCTCGTGACCCAGCAGGCGGGGCGGCCCGGCCCCGCCGCTTGACGAGGGTTGGCCGTGCCGCGCGGAATTCCTTCCGCGGGACACGGCCAACGTTGGCACTGCGGATGCGTCTATGCCTCGACGAATCCGTCGGCGACCGTGAGCGCCTCGTCCAGGATCGCAAGACCCGCGCGCAGGTCCTCGTCGCTGATGTTCAGCGGCGGAACCACATGGACGCGGTTGAAGTTCACGAACGGCAGCACGCCGCCGGACTTCAACGCCGCGGTCACCGCGGCCATGGCCGGGGAGGAACCGCCGTAGGGAGCCATGGGTTCGCGGGTTTCGCGGTTGGTGACCAGCTCGACGGCCCAGAAGCAGCCGGTGCCGCGCACGTCGCCCACCGACGGGTGCCTGGCCTTGAGTTCTTCCAGCACCGGGCCGATGATGTCGGAGCCCAGGCGTGCGGCGTTTTCCACCATCCCCTCGTCCTTCATGGCGTTGATGGTTGCCACGACGGCGGCGGAGGCCAGCGGGTGGCCCGAGTAGGTCAGGCCGCCCGGGTAGGCGCGGTCGCGGAAGGTCTCGAAGATGGCATCCGAGATCGCCACCCCGCCCAGGGGAACGTAGCCGGAATTCACGCCCTTGGCGAAGGTGAGCAGGTCCGGGGTCACGTTCCAGTGGTTCACGKCGAACCACTTTCCGGCGCGGCCGAAGCCGGCCATGACCTCGTCGGCGATGAAGACGATGCCGTGCCTGCGGGTCAGCTCGCGCACGCCTTCCATGTAGCCGGCCGGCGGCACGTAGATGCCGCAGCTGCCCGGGATCGATTCGAGGATCAGCGCGGCAATGTTGCCCGGGCCCTCGAGCACGATGGTGTCTTCAAGGTGGCGCAGTGCGCGCTGGGTCTCTTCGGCCTCGGTGGTCGAGTTGAAGTAGGAGCGGTACGGGTAGGCCGGGAAGAAGTGCACGACGCCGTCGGTGGCGTTGTCCGAGGCCACGCGGCGCGGGTCGCCGGTGACGTTCACCGCCAAGTGCGTGCCGCCGTGGTAGCTGCGGTAGGCCGAGAGGACCTTGTGCCTGCCGGTGTGCACGCGGGCCATGCGGATGGCGTGCTCGTTGGCGTCGGCGCCGCCGTTGGTGAAGAAGATCTTGTTCAGGTCCCCGGGGGTCAGCTCCGCGATCAGCCGGGCCGCCTCGGAACGGGCGTCGTTGACGTACTGCGGGGCGATGGTGCAGATGTCTGCCGCCTGCGCCTGGATGGCCGCGACGACCTTGGGGTGCTGGTGGCCGATGTTGGTGTTGACCAGCTGCGAGGAAAGGTCAAGAAGCTTGTTGCCCTCCCCGTCCCAGATCCAGGAGCCCTCGGTCTTGATGATTGTCATCGGATCGAAGGGGCCCTGGGCCTGCCAGGAATGGAAGACATGCTCGCGGTCCAGGTCGTGGGCCACCTTGCCGGCGGCAATCTGCTCCGCGGTGATCTCGGTGTTCACGGAAGTGCTCATGGGAGTAGTCCCTTTCTGGATTCTGTGCTTGTCGCTTAGGCGTTCTGCGGGAAGCCGAGGTTCAGGCCGCCGTGGCTCGGGTCGAGCCAGCGGGAGGTGACGACCTTGCCGCGGGTGAAGAAGTTGATGCCCTCGGCGCCGTAGGCGTGGGTGTCGCCGAAGAGCGAGTTCTTCCAGCCGCCGAAGGAGTAGTAGGCCATCGGCACCGGAATGGGGACGTTGATGCCGACCATGCCGACCTGGATCTCGTTCTCGAAGCGGCGGGCGGCGCCTCCGTCGTTGGTGAAGATCGCGGTGCCGTTGCCGAACTCGTTGGCGTTGATGGTCTCGATGCCCTCGTCGAAGGAGTCTACGCGCACCACCGAGAGCACCGGGCCGAAGATCTCGTCGGTGTAGATGGACATGTCGGTGGTGACGTTGTCGAAGAGCGTCGGGTTCAGGAAGAAGCCCGCCCCGTCGGCATCCGGGGTGACCTTGCGCCCGTCCAGCACCATGGTGGCTCCAGCCGCCTCGCCGGCGTCGATGTAGCCGGCGACCTTGTCGCGGTGCGCGGCGGTGACCAGCGGGCCCATGTCGCAGCCGCGGGTGCCGTCGCCCACGCGCAGGGTGGCGGTGCGCTCGGCGATCTTGGCGACGAGCGTATCGGCGATCGAGTCGATGGCGACGATCGCGGAAATGGCCATGCAGCGCTCGCCGGCCGCGCCGAAACCGGCGTTGACGGCGGCGTCGGCCGCCAGGTCCAGGTCGGCATCCGGGAGCACCAGCATGTGGTTCTTGGCCCCGCCCAGGGCCTGGACGCGCTTGCCGTGCGCGGTGCCGGTGGCGTAGACGTACTGGGCGATCGGGGTGGATCCCACGAAGGAGACCGAGGAGACGCGCGGGTCGGTCAGCAGGACATCGACCGACTCCTTGTCGCCGTTGACCACGTTGAACACACCGTCCGGAAGTCCTGCTTCCTTCCAGAGCTCGGCCATCCAGATGGCGGCGGTCGGGTCCTTCTCGCTGGGCTTGAGCACCACGGTGTTGCCCGCGGCGATGGCGATGGGGAAGAACCACATCGGGACCATGGCCGGGAAGTTGAAGGGGGAGATGATCGCCGAGACGCCCAGTGGCTGGCGGATCGAGTGGACATCGATCTTGGTGGAGGCGTTCTCCGTGTAGCCGCCCTTGACCAGGTGCGGGATGCCGCAGGCGTACTCGACGACTTCCTGGCCGCGGGCGATTTCTCCCATGGCATCGTCCAGCACCTTGCCGTGCTCGGCGGTGATGATCGCCGCGAGCTCTCCCTTGCGCTTGTTGAGCAGCTCGCGGTAGTTGAACAGGATGTTGGCGCGGCGGGTCAGCGAGGTGTCGCGCCAGGCCGGGAAGGCGGCGTGCGCCGCTGCGATGACCTCGGCGGTGGTGTCGGCACTGGCCAGCGCCACGCGGGAGGAGACCTCGCCCGTGGCGGGGTTCATGACGTCGGCGTAGCGGGAGTCGGCGGGTGCTTCGAGGGTGGTGCCGTTGGACCAGTGTGCGAGGGTTTCCACGGAGGTGGTGTCCTTTCAAGACGGGGATGTTGTTGCCTCCATTGTGTCGTCCGGGACACACCCACAACACTGGCAACATGTAATCCCTTGGTGTAAAAGTATTACACTCTGTTCATGAGTCCCCTGAACACCCACCCGGAGCCGGCCGTGGCCGGGACGCTGAGCATCGCCCGGATCCTTGAATTGCCCGCCGTTGCCGCGGGGGAGCCGGAGGTCCTGGGAGGATCCTCATTGCTTCAGAGCCCGGTGCGCTGGGTGCACGTGGCCGAGACCCCGCAGCTGGCGGACCTGCTGTCCGGAGGGGAACTGGTGTTGACCACCGGCATGACCTTCGGGGATACCGGCAGCGGGGTAGCCGAGTTCCTGGACCAGGTGCGCCGGGCCGGGGCCGCGGGGATCATCGTCGAATTGGTCGCCTCGCCGGCCGCCCAGCGCTCCCCGGCCATCGAGGCCCTGCGCCGGGTGGCCGCGCAAAGTGAATTCCCGGTGGTGCTGCTGCACCGGAGGGTCAGGTTCGTTGAGATCACCGAGGTGGTGCACCGGATGCTGGTCTCCGACCAGCTCGCCGCCCTGGAGCGCTCGCGGATGATCCACGAGGTCTTCACGGCGCTGAGCCTGCAAAACGCCACCGAGGAAGGGATCGTGGCGCGCGCCGCGGAACTCATCGGCGCCCCCGTCGTCCTCGAGGACGTGGCGCACCTGGTCTTGGGCTTCGACCCCGGGCCGCGGCCGGATGCCGGGTTGCTGTCGCACTGGCCCGAGCGCTCGCGCCGGGTCGGCTACCTGGAATCCACCGGACGCGGCATGGGGGAGGAAAACTGGCTGCAAACCCCGGTGGGGATCCAGGGCCAACGCTGGGGCCGGCTGGTGGTTCCCGGGGAACCGGGCAACGACTCGGACGCGGCCATGGTGCTCGAACGCGCCGGGCAGACCCTGTCGATTGCCCGCCTGGCCGGGCGGGACCAGAAGGAATTGCTGCACCAGGCCCGGGCCGGGCTGCTGCACGAACTGCGCCAGCCCCACGCCCTGGGTGCCGAGGAGGTGCTGATCCGGGCGCAGGCGCTCGGGCTGGTGGAATCCCCGCACTACGTCCCGGTGGTGTTCCGGCTCGACAAGCACCGCGGGCAGACGCCCACCGGCGTGCAGCTGCGCGAGCGGGCCCTGCTGGATGCGATCAACGCCGTGGTGGATTCCACCAGGTCCACCGCGCTGGCCGCGTCCCTGCAAAGCGGGCAGGTCGGCATGGTGCTGGGCGTCGGGGCCAAGCAGCTCGAGGAACCGCTGCTGGAGCGGATCTGCCGGCAACTGGCCCAGGGCCAGCCCGCCATCGACTGGTCGGTGGGCGTGGGCCGGGGACGGCGCGGCGTGAAGGAGGCCGCGCACGGGCTGGAGGAAGCGATCCAGGTCGCCGAGACCGTGGCGACCTTCGACACCCGCGCGCGGCCCTTCTACCGCTTTGCCGATGTGCGCCTGCGTGGATTGCTGGCCTTGATGCGCGAGGATGCACGGCTGAAATCCTTCGCCGAGGCCGAGCTGGCCGGGATCCTGGACCCGCCCGACGAGCCCGCGCTTGAGCTGCTCGGCCTGTACCTGAAGCACGGCGGAAACAAGTCGGCGCTGGCCCGCACCGGGTTCCTGAGCCGCCCGGCGCTCTATGCGCGGCTGGAGAAGCTTGAGGACAAGCTCGGGGTCAGCCTGGAGGATGCCGAGTCGCGCACCTCCCTGCACGTGGCACTCCTCTGGCTCGGCTTGGGCGCGAAGTAGCCGGCCCGCCACGGGGCCACCGGTTGGCGGGCTCCATTCCCGCGGAACGGGCAAGGCCGCCCGGGCCGCGACTTGCGCGGTGGTCCGGACGGCCTTCCTCGCATCACCTTCAGCGGGGATGCACGTGGCCGGCGTCGTTGGACGACGCCGGCCGGGTACGTCCTAGTTGCTCGGCAGGGCGTGCTCTTCGAGCTTGCTGCCCTCGGCGGCCTCGATGTTTTCGTCCGCCGGGTCCTGTGCCTGCGTGCCCAGGTGTCCGCGGGTGAGCTTGTTCATGATCAGGGCGATGGCGCCGTCGCCGGTCACGTTGGTCGCCGTGCCGAAGCTGTCCAGCGCGATGTACGCGGCGAACATGAGGCCCACCTCGACCTCGCCGAAGCCGAGCATCTGTGCCAGCAGGCCCGCGGCCGCGGCGATCGCGCCACCGGGAACGCCCGGGGCGGCGATCATCATGACGCCGAGCATCAAGATGAAGGGCAGGTACGCGCCGAAGGTGACGTCCCCGCCGGTCAGCAGCAGCACCGCGATCGAGAAGCAGGTGATCTTGACCATCGACCCGGAAAGGTGGATGGTCGCGCACAGCGGAACCACAAAGCCGGCAACCGAGTTGGAGACGCCGTTCTTCTTGGTCGATTCGAGGGTCACCGGGATCGTCGCGGCCGAGGAGGAGGTGCCCAGGGCCGTGAAGTAGGCATCGCGCATGTTCCACAGCGCCTTCAGGGGATTTTGGCCAGTCATGGCACCTGCCACCGAGTACTGGATGAGCAACACGACGAGGCACAGCGTGAATGACACCACGGCAACGAGCAGGAACTTGGTGACGATGGTGACCGCCGAGCCGCTGGCCGAAAGATCCATGAAGATGCCGAAGATGAACAGCGGCAGTGCCGGAACGATGATCCGACGGATCACGGACTCTACGATGGTGCGGAACTCGACGGCTCCGCGGAAGAGCACCTTGGAGTGGAAGGCGGTCAATCCGACTCCGATCACGAAGGCGAGGACCAGTGCGCTCATCACGTCGATTACCGGCGGCAGCACGATCTCGGTGGCCGAGTCGCTGGCGCTGCCAACAATTGTGATGTACGGGGTGAATCCGGAACCCGACTCGTCGCCCAGCTCCTCCAGCCCGCCACCGGCCAGCGACGGGGTGAACAGCCAACGGCTCACGAAGTACGCGAGCAGCCCCGCGATGATGGTGGAACCGTACGCGATTGCGGCGGTGGCACCGAGCCACTTGCCGGCGCCCTTGCCGAGCTCGGCGATGGCCGGCATGACCAGGCCCAGGATGATCAGCGGCACGATGAAGCCGAGGAACCCGGAGAAGATCGAGTTGTAGGTCAGGAACGCCCCGCCGAGCCACTCGGGCATGATCGGGCCGGTCAGGATGCCCAGGACGATGGCTACGATGATCCAGCCGAGCAGGGGGATCGATTTCAGGAAATTCATGGGGTCCTCAAGGTGACGGAAACGAGTGCCGCGGGTATGCGAAACATGGAGGTGGCGCTGGTCACGCCTCAGCAATCGTAGGCTGTGCGGGCCATTACTCGAAATCCGCGGGCCGTGCCCCTCCCGCCCGCGGCGGAGGCGGGCCCCGCGGCGTCCGGGGCGGATCGACGGCGGCACGGGGAACCCGAGGAAGCAAGCACCGGGGGAAACCGTGCCGTGCCGCCGGGGCGCGGCCTCCGCGTCTAGGCCCCGTAGGGTCGCCGCCGATCGGGCAACGTCTCGGTCGACCAGGGAGCGATCCACTCCCCGGTCCCCTCGGAAGGATCGAGGATTCCGGATTCCAGCCAGGTGAAGTCGCCGGCAAGGACCTTCTTGGAGAGCTTCCGGTCGGTCTTGTCGCTGTTGGCCCACAGGTCGCGGAACAGGGTTTCGCAGCGGTGCTCGGATTGTTCGCAGAAGGCCAGGGCCAGCAACTCGGCCGAGGTCGCGTTTGCCGGGTCCTGGGTGCGCATGAGCTCGACCCGGGCGATGCAGGCGGCCATGGCGAAGAGCTCGGCGCCAAGGTCCACGACCCGGCCCAGGAATGCCTGGTGGCTTTCCATGCCGGCCTGCCAGGTGGCCATGCCGGCGAAGGTGTGCCGGGCCAGGCGCCGCGAGGCCCGCTCGATGAAGCGCAGGTACTTGGCCAGCCTGCCGTGGTCCGAATAGGAATGGGGCAGCAGCCCGGAACCGACCGCCAGGGTCGGCAGCCACTTGGCATAGAATCCGGAGGCGCCCATGGCTGCCTTAGCTTTCGCCTGCAGGTCCGCGTCCTTGTTGGCCAGGTCCCCGGCGGCCTTCAGATGGGCATCGACAGCCTCGCGGGCGATGAGCAGGTGCATGATCTCGGTGGACCCCTCGAAGATCCGGTTGATCCGCAGGTCCCGCAGCAGTTGCTCCACGGGTACCGCGCGTTCCCCGCGTGCTTGCTGCGAGGCGGCGGTCTCGTAGCCCCGTCCACCGCGGATCTGCAGCAGCTCGTCGGCGATCTTGTAGGAGACCTCCGAGGAGAAGAGCTTGGCCAGGGCGGCCTCGATGCGCACGTCCTTCATCCCGGCATCGGCCAGGGCGGCGGAAAGCTCAAAGACCGCCTCGAGGGCGAAGGTGTTGGCGGCGATGTAAGCGATCTTCTTGCCGACCGCCTCGTGTTCCCCGACCGGCTTGCCCCACTGGATGCGGGCGTTGGACCATTCGCGGGCGATCTTCAACGACCACTTCCCGGCCCCCGCGCACATGGCCGGGATGGACAGGCGTCCGGTGTTCAGGGTGCTCAGGGCGATCTTGAGACCCGCGCCTTCCTTGCCCAGGCGGTTTTCGACTGGGACCACCACATCGCGGAAGCGGGTCACGCCGTTTTCGATGCCGCGCAGCCCCATGAAGGCATTGCGGTTTTCCACGATGATGCCGGGGGAGTCGGCCTCCACGACGAAGGCGCTGATTCCGCCCCTGGACTTGCTGCCGTCGGGCAGCTCGTGGGGCGGGACCGCTGCCATGACCACGAGCAGCTCGGCGACCACCCCGTTGGTGGTCCAGAGCTTGGCCCCGTTGAGGGTGTAGCTCGTGCCGTCCGCCGAAAGGGTTGCCGTGGTGCCCAGGCGTGCGGGGTCGGAGCCGACATCGTTTTCGGTCAGCAGGAATGCCGAGATGGACCCGGCTGCGCAGCGGGGCAGGAAGGCCCGTTTTTGCTCCTCGGTGCCGAACATTTTCACAGGCTCGGGAACGCCGATGGATTGGTGGGCAGAGAGCAGCGCACCGAGGCTGGGGTTGAGCGTGCCCACCAGCATCAGGGCCCGGCCGTAGTCGGCCAAATCAAGGCCGAGCCCGCCGTATTCCACCGGGATCTTCATGCCGAATGCGCCGACCTCGCGCAGTGCCCGGATGATCGCGTCGGGGATCCGGGACTCGCGTTCGATGGCACCGGTGTCGAGGTCCTTGATGGCCTCGCGCAGCCGTGCCATGAACGCCGTGCCGCGCGCTGCGGCCTCCGGGTCGGGTTGCGGATGCGGGTGGATCAGGCCCCAGTCGAAGTCGCCCATGTACAGGCCCTTGGCGAAGCTGGGCCGCTCCCACTGCTGCTCGCGGGCGGCTTCGGCCACCTGGCGTGCAACCTTCTCATCGACGCGTTCACCGGAATGCTGTTCATCAATGCTCATGGTGCTTCCTTTGTCGAAAACAAAGGGCCCGACACGGGGACTTACAGGCCCTGGCGTATTGATGCCAGCCTAGCCGCGGCGCCCGGTTGCCGATAGGGGCCTTGGCGAGGTGCAACGCGGGCCGCCAAGGGGCACCGGAGCTCGAGCGGGTCGCGGAGCAACGGAAAGGATCGGCGCACGGGCCCGCTGCGCGGCTACACCTCGTGCGGGTCGAGCCGCACGCAGCAGTGGTGCTCGTTCGTGGGTGGGTCGAAGCATGCGCGGTACGGCGCGTTGGCGCCGTCGACCGCGGCCGTGAGCAACTCGAAGTTCATGGTGCATACGGTGGTGCGGTGGCTGGCCGAGAGCTGGTGGAACGGGCAGTCCAGCAGGCCGATGGAGCCGTCCTCACGTTCTTCGGGTCGGTAGCCGTGGTCTGCCAAAGCCTGCGTCAGCGAGCCGGCATGTGCACCAATTGACCGACCGGCTTCGCGTGCCACCTCGGCCAACACAGGTGCAACGGGCCGGTTCTCGGTGCCGGCCCGATCGATGGCACTGGCCATGATATTCGCGGCCAACGCGTATTCCCGGTGCGGAATGCTTGCGGATACGTCGATCCGGGTGGCCGCATAAAGCTTTGCCGGGCGCCCCGACCCCGGCCCGCCCTTTCCGTTGAGTCGCCGAAACTCCACGGAAAGGAGTCCTTGGTCTGCGAGCTTGTCCAGCTGGAACGCGACGGTGTTGCGTGGAAGTTCGAGGGCCGAGGCGCATTCGTCGCGTCCCACGGCAGTCTCACTGGTGCGCACGAATTCATAGACTGCCTTGCGTACCGGATCGGCCAAGGCAGCCACGGCATTGAGCCCTTGATCCCTTGCTTGAAACCTCATGGCTCCAGTCTAAATCTAAAGTTAGCAACTGTTGACTTAGAGGGGGTGGTGTTTCTAAAGTTAAATATCACCACTTTAGAAGGAAGGGTCGAGATCATGGCCACCCACACCGTGAACACCGCGGCCGAGAGAAGCGTCCAGCTTCATCACCAGGCGTTCTTCGTTTTGCGCACGATCTTCACCGTCGCACCCATCGTCTTCGGGCTCGACAAGTTCACCAACCTGCTGACCGACTGGACGCACTACCTGGCTCCCTTGGCCACCGACATCATCCCGGTCAGCCCGCAGGTTTTCATGTATGCGGTCGGCGTCGTCGAAATCATCGCCGGCATCCTTGTGGCACTTCGCCCCAAGATCGGTTCCTTGGTCGTTTGCCTCTGGCTGCTGGGAATCATCGTGAACCTGATCATCCTGCCGGGGTTCTTCGACGTGGCCCTTCGCGACTTCGGCCTGCTGGTGGCCGCATTTGCCCTGAACCGTCTGGCGTTGGCGCGAGACGTTTAGGTTGGTTGGCCCCCGGCGGCACGACACCGACATTGTGGCGGCCCGGTGGACGAAGAAGACTCGTTCACCGGACCGCTGCTTCTTTTYTGCACGGGATCGAAGGGGCGGTTTGCTGAACGAAGGTGCCCGGTAGCCTTTGGCTGTGCTGTTGCCCGATGCCGGAGCGAGATGCGACGATGGGCCAGAACCCGACCGCAGGACTCCTCCGGGACCCCAGGCAACGCCAACCAGGCCCACGCCGCCAACGAAAAGGGCAAGAACCTTCATGAAGCGAACCGCAGCCACCGCCACCGTGCAAATCGACAACGATCGTGTCCGGGTGACCGAGTGGCGATTCCCGCCCGGCACCGAAACCGGGTGGCACATCCACCCGACCGACTACGTCGTCGTGCCCATGGACACCGGTGAACTGCTGCTTGAGGCCAGTGACCGCACAGCCCGGAACAAACTCACTGCCGGGGTGTCCTACACCCGTGCAGCCGGAAGCGAGCACAACGTCGTCAACGATGCGGATACCGAATTCGTGTTCGTGGAAATCGAGCTCAAATAGTGTCTTCCTGTATGCCTGCTGTGTAGCGGGCGACGGTCATTGTTTCCACGAAGCCGGACTGCCACCATGGAAGAATGCCCCGCACACCCATTGGATGCATGAACAGCGCAATGAACCGAAAGTCGCGGTCGGAGGCACCGCGACACTTTCCGTAGTCCCGTCCCGTGCAAGAAGACCAACCACAACAACGCCGGTGCAACGCGGGTCCGCGATGCGAACCTTTGGGGCACGCGGTTCTTGCAACGAACGGAATGCCTTCCAATGACGATTCCAGCGKCACGCGCTGAACGCACCGAAGAGCAAAAACAACACCGCAACATCCTGCTGGTCTTTGCCGGCCTGGTCATGACGATGCTGTTGGCCTCCTTGGACCAAACGATCTTCTCCACCGCACTGCCAACGATCGTCGGTGAACTCAACGGCGTCAACGAAATGCTGTGGGTCATCACCATATACATCCTGGCGTCCACCATCACGCTGCCGATTTACGGGAAGATGGGCGATCTGGTGGGCCGCAAGGGCATCTTCATGGGCGCCATAAGCCTGTTCATCGCCGGGTCGATCGTGGGAGGCTTTGCCCCGGACATGGCGTGGTTGATTGCCGGGCGCGGCATCCAGGGGCTGGGCGGCGGCGGGCTGATGGTGCTCTCCCAGGCGATCATCGCCGACGTGGTTCCGGCCCGCGAGCGCGGCAAGTACATGGGCATCATGGGCGGGGTCTTCGCGCTGTCCTCCGTGGCGGGCCCGTTGCTGGGCGGCTGGTTCACCGAGGAAGTGACGTGGCGGTGGTGCCTGTGGATGAATATCCCGCTGGGCATCATGGCCTTGGTTGCGGCGCTGTTCTTCCTCCACCTTCCCGAGACTGCCGCCGGGGAGCGGCCGCGGGTGGATGTCGGCGGCATGCTGCTGCTGGCGGTGGCCTCCACGGCGTTGGTGCTGACCACCACCTGGGGCGGGACCACCTACGCGTGGGATTCGGCCATGGTGCTCTTCCTCATGGGACTCACGCTGGCCGCCGCGGTGCTGTTCGTGCTGGTGGAACGGCGGGCCCAGGCCCCCATCATGTCCATGAAGTTGTTCAGGGAGCCCAACTTCATCCGGACCACCCTGGCCGGCCTGGTCATCGGGGTGGCCATGTTCGGGGCGCTGGCCTACCTTCCGACGTTCCTGCAGATGGTCACCGGGGCCAACGCCACCCAGGCTGGTTTGCTGATGATCCCTATGATGGGCGGGCTGCTGGTGACCTCCATTGGTTCCGGCGCCTTCGTGAGCAAGACCGGGCGTTACAAGTGGTTTCCCGTGGTGGGCACGCTCGTGGTCGCCGGGGCGCTGGCCCTGCTCTCGACCATGGATGCAGACCTCCAGGTGTGGATCATCTGTTGCTACCTCGCGCTGATGGGCGTCGGGCTCGGGCTGGGAATGCAGATCCTGGTGTTGATCGTGCAAAACACCTTTCCCAACTCGCAGGTGGGCATGGCCACGGCGGCCAACAACTACTTCCGGCAGATCGGTGCCTCGATCGGCACGGCCGTGGTCGGCAGCGTCTTCGTCACGAATCTGGGTGACCTGCTCACCGAGCGGATGCCGGCCGCAGGTGCCGGCCCGCAGGGCGATTCCAACTCGTTCACCCCGGACCTGGTGCGCTCCCTGCCCGAGGGGATCCGCCACATCATTGTCGGGGCCTACAGCGATGCGCTGACTCCGGTGTTCCTCTACATGGTCCCGTTGGTGATTGCCGCCGCGATCGTGCTGGTGTTCCTGAGGGAAAAGCCCCTGGCCACCTCCATCGAGCGCGACGGGCAGAAGAATCCGGCCACGGTTGCGGGCTCCGGGCCCGGGCCGGCGCCTCGCCATCGTGCGGTGCCCCCGGACGAGGGCTAGGCGCACCGCGCGCGAAAAGAAGCGGCGGTGCATCCGCAAAAACGCCCGGGAGGCCGGGGCGGTGAATATCTTTACCGTCCCGGCCTCCCCGTTCCGTTCCCGCTGCTTTCCTAGAAGTGGTTTTCCGCCTCGGAGAGCACCGAACGCAGGATCGACTCTATTTGGTCGAACTCCGGCGGACCCACCGTCAGCGGGGGAGCCAGCTGGATGACCGGGTCGCCGCGGTCATCGGCGCGGCAGTACAGCCCGGCGTCGTAGAGTGCGGTGGACAGGAATCCGCGCAGCAGGCGCTCGGACTCCTCGTCGTTGAACGTCTCCTTGGTCTTCTTGTCCTTGACCAGCTCGATGCCGTAGAAATAGCCCGCACCGCGCACGTCCCCGACGATCGGCAGGTCCTTGAGCTTCTCCAAGGTCGACTTGAAGATCGGGGCGTTGTCCTTGACCCGCTGGTTCAGGCCCTCGCGCTCGAAGATGTCCAGGTTCGCCATGGCCACCGCGGTGGACACGGGGTGTCCGCCGAAGGTGTAGCCGTGGTAGAAAGTGGTGTCCCCGTGCTTGAACGGCTCGAAGAGCCTTTCGGAGGCGATCATGGCGCCCAGCGGCGAGTAGCCGCTGGTGATGCCCTTGGCGCAGGTGATGATGTCCGGGACGTAGCCGAAGTCGTCACAGGCGAACATCGAGCCGATGCGGCCGAAGGCGCAGATGACCTCGTCCGAGACCAGCAGCACGTCGTACTCGTCGCAGATCTCCCGCACCCGCTGGAAGTAGCCCGGGGGCGGCGGGAAGCAGCCGCCGGAATTCTGCACCGGCTCCAGGAAGACCGCCGCGACCGAGTCGGCGCCCTCGAACTCGATGGCCTCGCGGATGCGCTCGGCGGCCCAGAAGCCGAAGTCCTTCTCGTTGTCCGCGAACTGCTCCGGGGCGCGGTAGAAGTTGGTGTTCGGGACCCGGAACGTGCCGGGGACCAGGGGCTCGAACGGCGTCTTCATGTCCGGAAGGGAGGTGATGGCCAGGGCGCCCTGCGGGGTGCCGTGGTACGCCAGTGCCCGGGAAATGACCTTGTACTTGCCGGGCTTGCCCTGCAGCTTGAAATACTGCTTGGCGAGCTTGAACGCCGACTCGACTGCTTCTCCGCCGCCGGTGGTGAAGAAGACGCGGTTCAGGTCTCCCGGTGCGTAGTTGGCCAGGCGCTCGGCGAGGTCGATGGCAGGTTCGTGCGCATAGGACCACAGCGGCATGAAGGCAAGCTTTTCGGCCTGCTTGGCGGCGGCCTCGGCCAGTTCGGCCCTGCCGTGTCCGGCGTTGACGACAAAGAGGCCTGCAAGCCCGTCGATGTAGCTCTTGCCCTGGTCGTCCCAGAGCGTATGGCCCTTGCCTCGGGTGATGATCGGAACGCGGCCGCCCTCCTGCAGGACGGAGTGGCGTGCCATGTGCATCCACAAGTGGTCCCTGGCAGCGACCTGGCGGTCGGTGCCCAAGGGCGTGGTGCTCGTTGCGGTGTTTGCAGTGGTGCTGGAAATGCTCATCGGGTACCCCAGTTGTATTCCTGTTTGCGTAGCGAGAGATACATGAACGTTTCGGTTTCACGTACCCCTTCCACGGATCGAATTTCTGTGATGATACGAAGCAGGTCCTCATCATTGGCGCAAATGACTTCCGCAATGATGTCCGAAGGTCCGGCCACCACAACGCAGTAGTCGACTTCGGGCAGGGCCGCGATCCTGTCGGCGGTGGCAATGATGTCGCCGGTGGATCGGATGCCCAGGAGGGCCTGGCGCTTGAAGCCAAGCTGCAGCGGGTCGGTGACCGCCACTACCTGCATGACTTTGCTGTCGACGAGTTTTTGGACCCGCTGCCGCACGGCTGCCTCGCTGAGGCCCACGGCCTTGCCGATGGCAGCGTATGAACGCCGCCCGTCTTGCTGCAATTGCTCAATGATTGCCTTGGACGTTTCATCCATGACGAAGCCATTGGATGTGCCGTTGGGTGCGGATTGGGTCACTTCCTATCGACCTCCTGATCGAACGAATTGGGTGGCCACGCTCGCGGATGCGGCTTGGGCCCCACCACTTGGGAATGAGCATAGCCCGAAGGAATCAGTTGTGGAAGAGGTGTTTTACAGCAGATTTCAGTGGTTCCTGAAATGCAACTCAACGAAAACTATTGTCAGCTCGGAAGATTCCTGACATGATCCATGTCAAGAGTTGAGCGTGACGAGCGTCACGATCGCCCAGTGTTCATCAAGGGAAGATGCAACGCCAGTTGAAGGGGAACCAGATGATGTCCAACCAGAACCAGCGCGAAATGCCTCGGGATCCGGCCGTCCGGGCCCTGATCGGACAGGCGCAGCGCATCCAGCTGTCGCGCCGCAAGTTGCTGGCAGGTGCCGGCGGCCTGGGACTGGCAGCCTTCCTGGCTGCCTGCGGCACCGGAGGCGGAGGAGGCAGCGCCACCAGCGCCTCCGCGGCCGTGACGGACATGTCCGAAAGCGACAAGAACGTCTTCTGGGCCAACTGGACCCTGTACCTGGACTACGACGACAAAACCAAGAAATATCCAACGCTCGAGGATTTCACCAAGCTCACCGGGATCAAGACGCATTACGCCGAGGACATCGACGGCAACGATTCCTACTACGGCAAGGTCCAGGCGCAGCTGGCCGCGGGCCAAGACATTGGCCAGGACATCATGACCCTGACCGACTGGATGGCCGGCCGGGTCATCCGCCAGGGCTTCACCCAGGAACTGGACCACGCCAACATCCCGAACATGAAAAACCTGTTGCCGAGCCTGAAGGACGTTGACTTCGACCAGGGCCGGAAGAACTCGCTGACCTGGCAAAGCGGCTACGCGGGCATTGCATACAACAAGGCCAAGTACCCAAAGGGACTGCGCAGCGTCTCCGACCTGTGGAACCCGGACCTCAAGGGCCGGATCACGGTGCTCGATGAAATGCGCGACACCATGGGCCTGTTGCTGCTCGACAACGGCGTGGAAATCTCCGGCGCCTGGGGGGACACCGAATTCGCTGCGGCCACCGATGTGCTTTCCAAGCAAATCGCCAATGGCCAGATCCGCCAGGTGAAGGGCAATTCCTACAAGGAGGACTTCATCTCCGGGGACGCCATCGCCGGGATCGTCTGGAGCGGTGACATCACCCAAATGAACTTCGAGAACGACAACCAGTGGGAGTTCGTGCTTCCCGATGCGGGCGGAACCCTGTGGAGCGACAACCTCATGGTCCCGGTCGCCTCCCCGCGCAAGGCCAACGCCGAGAAGCTCATGGACTACTACTACGAACCGGAGGTCGCCGCCCAGGTGGCCGCGTACGTGAACTTCATTTCCCCGGTCGAGGGGGCCAAGGAAGCCATGGAAAAGATCGACCCGGAACTGATGAACAATCCGCTGATCTTCCCGTCCGAATCCGATCTGGCCAAGGCGCACGTCTTCAGGTCGCTGAGCGCCGAGGAAGAAACCAACTTCAACAGCCAGTTCCAAACCGCGATCGGAGCCTAATGTCCCGCCCTGACCGTCAGTTCTCTTCCCGTCGACGCATCGCGCGCGGGATCGCGGAAGCCCAGGCTTCACGCAGGGGCGTGTTGGCCGGTGCCGGCGGGCTGGCATTGGCCGGCCTGCTGGCAGCTTGCGGGACCGCCGGCTCCAAGTCCTCCGCCGGCCCCAGCGCCGCAGTCGACCTGTCCGGCGAGCAAAAGCTTGTCAGCTGGGCCAACTGGACGCTGTACCTTGACTACGACGACGAGACCAAGAAGTACCCGACCCTTGAACGGTTCATGAAGGAAAGTGGCATCACCGCCACGTACGCGGAGGACATCGACTCCAACGACACCTACTACGGCAAGATCCAGGCCCAGCTGGCCGCCGGCAAGGACATCGGCCAGGACATCATCACCCCCAGCGACTGGATGTCCGAGCGGCTGATCCGCCAGGGCTACGTCCAGGAACTCGACCACGCCAACATCCCCAACATCAAGAACCTGCTGCCCGAACTGCGCGATGTCCGCTTCGATCCCGGGCGCACGAAGTCCTTGACCTGGCAGTCCGGGTTCACCGGGCTGGCCTGGAACAAGGAGGCCTTCCCGAGGGGCCTGAAAAACGTCTCGGACCTGTGGGATCCGGCGCTCAAGGGCCGGGTCACGGTGCTCGACGAAATGCGTGACACCATGCCGATGCTGCTGCTCGACCACGGCGTGGACATCCAGGGCGACTGGGGAGAGAACGAATACGGGAACTCGCTGGACGTCCTGGAAAGGAACATCGCCAACGGCCAGATCCGCCAGGTGAAGGGCAACTCCTACAAGCAGGACTTCATTTCGGGCGATGCGATCGCCGGGCTGGTCTACTCCGGGGACATCACCCAGCTGAACTTCGAAGAGGGCGACAAATGGGAGTTCGTGATGCCCGAAGCCAAGGGCCTGATCTGGAGCGACAACTTCATGGTCCCGATCGGTGCCACGCACAAGACCAACGCCGAGAAGCTCATGGACTTCTACTACGACCCGGACGTCGCCGCCGAGGTAGCGGCCTACGTGAACTACGTCTGCCCCGTGGTTGGCGCTCGTGAGGCCATGGAAAAGATCGACCCGGACCTCGTGGACAACCCGCTGATCTTCCCGACAAAGGAATTCCTCTCCCTTTCCTCCACCGAGCGCGCGATGAGCGTGGAGGAAGAAACCCAGTTCCAGAACATGTTCCAGCAAGTGATTGGTGCCTGACTATGACAACCACGACTTCCCTGAAGGGCAAGGCCCAGCCCATGACAGCCTCGGGGGCGGACCTTCACCTGGGCAACGTCACCAAGCGATTTGCCGACTTCACCGCGGTCGACGACCTGACCCTGACCGTGCCCAGCGGCACCTTCTTCGCACTCTTGGGCCCCTCGGGCTGCGGCAAGACCACCACGTTGCGGATGATCGCCGGTCTTGAACAACCCACCAGCGGCACCATCAGCATCGGCGGGCAGGACGTCACCAAGCTCGCTTCCTACCAACGCCAGGTCAACACCGTTTTCCAGTCCTACGCGCTCTTCCCGCACATGAGCGTGCTGGACAACGTGGCCTTCGGACTCAAGCGCAAGGGCGTC
Source organism: Arthrobacter sp. UCD-GKA (assembly GCF_001863355.1). Taxonomy (NCBI): domain Bacteria; kingdom Bacillati; phylum Actinomycetota; class Actinomycetes; order Micrococcales; family Micrococcaceae; genus Arthrobacter; species Arthrobacter sp. UCD-GKA. The sequence continues at coordinate 42,366 of NZ_MOLR01000001.1, forward strand.
AAGGACTCGGTGTCCCGGGCCAAGGCCGCACTGGAAATGGTGGAGCTCGAACACCTCGCGTCGCGCAAGCCGGTCCAGCTCTCCGGCGGGCAGCAGCAGCGCGTGGCCCTGGCCCGTGCCCTGGTCAACCGCCCCGCGGTCCTGCTGCTTGACGAGCCCCTCGGGGCCCTGGACATGAAGCTGCGCCGGCAGATGCAGGTGGAGCTCAAATCCATCCAGACCGAGGTCGGCCTGACCTTCATCCACGTGACCCACGACCAGGAAGAGGCCATGACCATGGCCGACACCGTCGCGGTCATGAACAAGGGAAAGATCGAGCAGATGGGTGCCCCGCGCGACCTGTACGAACTGCCCAAGACCGCCTTTGTGGCCAACTTCCTGGGCAAGTCAAACCTCATGTACGGAACGGTGACCGAGGACCTCGGGGACGCCGTCGCCGTGAACGCTGCCGGACACCGCCTGGTCATGCCCAAGGACCGGTCGGTGGCCCACAGCGGTGCCGCCGTGGTGGGGGTGCGCCCGGAAAAGATGCGGGTCATGAACCTGTCCGACGAATACTCGCCCAGCGCCAACATGCTCACCGGCACGGTCCTGGACGCCTCGTTCACCGGGGTCAGCACCGAGTACCTGGTGGAGGTCCAGGGCATCGGAACCATCGGGACGTTCTCCCAGAACATGGGCCAGCCACCGGCACAGCGCGGGGACACCGTGCGCATGACCTGGGAACCGGAGTTCTCCTTCGGGCTTGACGGGGCCGAAGAGGCATCCGCGGGGAGGGACGCGGTATGACCACCACCGGATCCCGCCCCCGGAACAAGAAAAAGCCGGCAACCGTGGACCTGCGCAGCGAGGAGGAACTTGCCGCCGAGCGGCGCAAGGGAAGGGTCGGGCTGTACCTGATCATTCCGGGAATGGCCGTCCTGGCACTGTTTTTCGCGGCGCCGGTGCTGGTCCTTTTGAGCATGTCGCTCTACGCCAGGCCCCCGGGCGCCGAAATCGGCGAGTTCGTCCCGGCCCTGGAATTCGGCAACTACGTCACGGTCATCGGCGCGTACTGGGACGTGTTCCTGCGTTCGTTCTTCTTCGCCCTTATCGCCACGGTCGCGGCCCTGCTCATCGGCTACCCCATGGCCTACCTGGTGGCGGTGCGGCTGCGCGGGCACCAGCTGATGCAGGGGATCTTGCTGGTGCTGCTGATTGCACCGTTCTTCTCCAGCTTCATCCTGCGCACCCAGGCCTGGAAGCAGATCCTCTCCGACGAGGGCCCGGTGGTCACGGTGCTGCGGGCCATCGCGATCCTGCCGGCGGACGGACACCTCACCGCCACGGCCTTCGCCGTGGTGTGCGGGCTGACCTACAACTTCCTGCCGTTCATGATGCTGCCGATCTACGCCAACCTCGACCGGCTGGACACCAACCTGCTGGAGGCCTCGGGAGACCTGTATGCTAGCCCGCTGACGACCTTCTTCAAGGTGACGCTGCCGCTGTCGATGCCCGGGGTCTTTGCCGGCACGCTGCTCACGTTCATTCCCGCGGCCGGCGACTACGTCAACGCGGCGCTGCTGGGCAACAACCGGGACACGGCCATGATCGGGCAGATCATTGATTCGCGCTTCTTCAAGGTTGTCGACTACCCCGGCGCCTCGGCGTTGAGCTTCATCCTGATGATCCTGATCCTTGCCTTGGTCATGATCTACATCAAACGCTTTGGCACCAAGGAACTGTTCTAGGAAGGCTTGGAATGCGACAAAAATTTGGGCGCTGGTTCATCCCGGTCGCCGGAGGCCTGGCCTTCATCTATCTCTTGGTACCCATTGCGTACATCTTCGTGTTCTCGTTCAATGACGCCGGACGCACCAACCTCGAATGGCGGGGCTTCACGCTCGAGAACTGGAAGAACCCCTGCGGCGCACCGAATGTGTGCGAGTCGTTGGTCAACTCGCTGCAGATCGGGTTGGTCGCCACGATCTTCGCCACGGTGCTTGGCACCTGCGTGGCCCTGGGCCTGGTGCGCTACAAGTTCAAGTTCCGCAACACCGCGGACCTGTTGATCATCCTGCCGCTGGCCACCCCGGAGGTCGTGCTCGGCGCCTCGCTGCTGGCCCMGTTCCTGAACCTGGGATGGGAGCTTGGCTTCAGCACCATCGTGATTTCCCACGTGATCTTCTGCATGTCCTTCGTGGTTGTCACCGTCAGGGCGCGCGTTTCCTCGCTTGACCCCAGGTTGGAAGAAGCGGCATCGGACCTGTATGCCAGCCCGTTCCTCACGTTCTGGAAGGTCACCTTCCCGCTGTTGCTTCCGGGGATCGTGGCCGCGGCGCTGCTGTCCTTCGCGATGAGTTTCGATGACTTCATCATCACGAACTTCAACTCCGGAAATTTCTCGACGTTCCCGAAGTTCATCTACGTTTCGGCCACCCGCGGCATCCCCGCGCAGGCCAACGTGATCGGGTCGGCCATGTTTATCCTGGCGCTGGTGGTCGTTGTCACCTCGCAGGTCATTGCCTACCGCCGCCGCAAGGCCCTGGCCGCGCGCTAGAAGCGGCGGGGCCGTGCCGTGCGGTGTGACCTTCTCCAACGGTGAAAGGGCACACCGGAGCACGGAATCTTGAAGCGGGCATGAGCTATGCAAGGATAGTGCCCATGAGCGAACCTAAGTGGCTAAGCCCCGTTGAAAGAGACGCTTGGCTGGCCCTGGTGTCCGTCACCACGCTGCTGCCCGCCGCACTCGACAGCGAGTTGCAGGTCCAGGCCAAGATCACCCTTTTCGACTACAACGTGCTTGCCATGCTGTCGGAGGCCCCCGAACGGATCCTGCCGATGAGCGAACTGGCCTCCCGGACCAGCGCCTCGCTCTCGCGGCTGTCGCACGTGGTCAAGAAGCTGGAAGGCCGGGGATGGGTTGAACGAACCAGGTCCCCGGAGGATGCCCGCGTGACCATCGCCAGGCTCACGGACGATGGGTGGGACAAGGTTGAGTCCCTTGCCCCCGAACATGTTGGTTCGGTGCGGAAACTGATTTTCGAGGGTTTAGACGACCACGACGTGGCGGAACTGGCACGCATCGGCCAGAAGCTCGTGGGCCGGCTGGACCCCGCGCACTGGATTCTGCGCTAGGAGCGCCTCGGGTCCGGTGGCCCCGCCTCGGGGCCTTTGATTCGGACGTGAGGCAGATCGCATGCCGGGGACCCGGAAAGCCCTGTTGTCGATTTGGCTGCCGATGTGTTAATCGCCTAGAATGGTTAGGCGTTAAGTCGTGTATGCCCAAACGGGTTTGCACGGTTGCCCGTAAAACCGAATATCATGGTCAGCCGAGTAGGGAAAAGTACTCATTGGCCATGAGGTTCACCGTCTTTCACGCTAAAAAAGGCTCTTCGGTTGGTTCTCACCCAGCCTGGTTACCTTCTGCAGTAATAACGGTGTCACAACTGGTGGCGGGACTCTTATACGCAGATTCAGAGGCAGCAGTTTTCCGCTGTATCTGTCAACGAGTACCGCCAATATTTACTACAACTGAGGAGTGATCATGGCAGCTGTATGCCAGGTGACTGGTGCGGTTCCGAACTTCGGACACAGCATCTCCCACTCGCACCGCCGCAACAAGCGTCGGTTCGACCCGAATATTCAAAAGAAGCGCTACTGGGTTCCGTCCCTGCGTCGCAACGTTACCCTGACCCTTTCGGTCAAGGGCATCAAGCGCATTGACGTCCGCGGCATTGATGCCGTTGTAGCCGACCTGCTTGCGAAGGGTGTGAAGCTCTAGTGGCTAAGGATAAGGACGTACGTCCGATCATTAAGCTCAAGTCGACCGCCGGCACCGGGTTCACCTACGTGACCCGCAAGAACCGTCGTAACAACCCAGACCGCATGGTTCTGAAGAAGTACGACCCGGTAGTCCGCAAGCACGTCGAATTCCGAGAGGAGCGCTAAACATGGCCAAGAAGTCTATGATTGCTAAGAACGAGCAGCGCAAGGTCATTGTTGAGCGTTACGCCGAAAAGCGTGCAGCCCTCAAGAAGACCTTGGTTGATCCGAACGCAACCGATGAGGCACGCGAAGAGGCCCGCTTGGGTCTGCAGAAGCTGCCCCGCAATGCTTCGCCGGTACGCGTTCGTAACCGCGATTCCATTGACGGCCGCCCGCGCGGCACCCTCCAGAAGTTCGGTATCTCCCGTGTTCGCTTCCGCGACATGGCACACCGTGGCGAGCTTCCGGGCATCACCAAGTCTTCCTGGTAAATTCCAGAAGCAGTCAAAGGCCCCAACCGAATCGGTTGGGGCCTTTGGCCACTTAACAAGCGCTTTCCCGATCCGGTCCCTTAAAGATCGGAACGAGAGTAGGCTCGCAGCATGGACATGCTATCGATCTTGATCGTCGCGGGGATTCTCGTGCTGTGTCTGTTGTCGGTCGGAATCGGAATGCGCAGGACCCTGGACAAGCGAGCAGTCGACATTCAGCGGACTGATCCCGAGACCGCTCGCGCTCTGCGCGAAGCGCGACGCAACATCGATCAGGGCAGAGGCCTCTACCGCCGCTGAATGCCTCCGCCACCCGTACCGGGCAGGCCGGGTGGCGCCGCCGACGGCCTGGATGGCCCACTGGCGGTCACCGCTTTCGTGCCGACCCGAACAAGCGCCCGAACCGCCCGGGACGGTGCTCCTGCCGTGCCTTTTCTGTGGGTGCCGCGGCCACCGCACGGGCGGTTCGGCGTTCTCGCCACGCGGCGACTTCGTCCTCGACGTCACGCAGCGCGGTTATCACCGGTGGACCGCCGAGCAGCTGGCGGCGGGCCTCGATGATACGGGCGTTGAAATCCTCCAGCAATGACCGCACCGCGGCGGGATCCGCCATCCGGTCCAAGGTCTCTTCCAGTTCTTCGTCTTCCTTGCGCAGCAGCAGCGCCGGGGGACCGACACCGCTGATCTGTTCACGCTTCATCAGCCCCTTGATCCACCAATCGGGATCCGCGGTGGATCCAAGGCCCGGTATCGGCTTGCCCGCATAGGCGAGGTTGTCGAAGTCGCCTCTGGCGAACGCGGCGTCCAGGGCGCTGTTGGCGACTTCCCAGACCTCGTCGTCGGCGTGGAAGCTGCGGACCTCGGCTGCCGGTTCCGACTCATCGCCCAGCCTCCGCCCGGTCCTTTCGGCGTACTCATCGACGGGGAGCTGTTCCCCGTCGACATCGCGAGCCAAGCGGTAGCGGGCCGAGCGCAGTGCGGCCTCACGGTTCTCATCAAGGTTGCGTCGGGACATGTGCTGGGACCACCCTTCCGGGATGTTGCCTTAACCTTAACCACGCGCTGGGCCAGCATCAACAGGCAGGCACTGGTGGTTCCCGGGCGCTGGGCCTCCAACGTCTCGCCCGATTAAGGCCCTGCTTTTCTCGTTCGGTAGGCTGTGCCCGATGAAGGCACTATTTGGCACCTCAACCGTTCTGTTCCTGCTGACTACCGCCATTGCCCTGAGCATCGACCTGCTGTGGGGATTGCTGACGGCCGCTGGCGCGCTTTCATCGGGCATTGGCTATCTTCTATGCCGCAACCAAGCCAAGGAGAGCAAGCTGGAGCGCTGAGCCAACGACTGGCCGGGACGCGAGCCACCGAAAGCCGGGGAGCACCGGCAGACCAACCCCACGCATCGGGCACTGCTATCGGGAAGACTGTAGCTTTGGACATCATGGACCAGTTCAAGACCACAGGCATCAACAAGACCCGAACCTCCAGGCAGGAAGACGCGGTGGTGGCACGTCGCCGAAACGGCGACGCCAGCGGCCTGCGCATCTTGGTCACCGGAGCGAATGCAGGGATTGGATTCTGGACCAGTCTCCACTTGGCCCGGCGCGGGGCCGAAGTCATCATGGCGTGCCGCGACAAACGCAAGGCGGAAGCCGCCGCGCAGGCAATTCGTGCACGTGTACCCGGGGCACGGCTTCGCCTGGCGACCCTTGATGTTTCCAGTCTCGGATCCGTCGCCGCAGCGGTTGCCGAACTTGGCCGCCTTGAGCACCTGGATGTGCTGATCGCCAACGCCGGCATGGTGCATGCCCCGCGCACGCGCCAGCAGAGCGTGGACGGGCTGGAACTCGTGGCTGCGACCAACTTCTTCGGGCACTTCGCGCTGGTCGCCGGGCTGCTTCCGGTCCTGGAACGGGCCCCGGCCGCCCGCGTGCTGACCCTGGGCTCGCTTTCCACCCTGCTGGTTCGCCCGCACCTGGATGATCCGCAATTGCAGGGCAACTATTCCTCGTGGCAGGCCTACGCCCAATCCAAGATCATGCTCCAATCCTTCGCTTTCGAACTCGACCGACGGCTGCAGCGAACCCCCGGCACGACCAGGGCGTTGAGCGCCCATCCCGGTTATTCGCTCTCCGGGCGCACACCCGGGATTGCCGGCGTCAACGAGCCCGGCACGTTCAAACGAGTCGTTGATACGCTCCAGGCCCCGTTTACCCAGGGCAAGGACCGGGGTGCCTGGCCGATAGTTCGGGCCGCCGTGGACCCCGACGCCTTCAGCACTCCGGGAGCGGTCTTTTACGGACCGCGGTGGCTGGTCAGGGGTGGCCCGCGCAAGGCCACCCCTGCGTCAATCACCACGGATTCCGGGCCTGCCGCAACCATATGGAAGGCAGCCGAATCCGCCACCGGAATTTCCCTTTTCGGTTAGCCCATTGACCGCTTGCCGGCGGACCGACGTCGATGTTTGAAGTCCCTGGAAGCGATGGCCAGGGAACCCGAAATGACCGCGTGAACCGGTCTGCTGGATTGTGGCGACTTCGACCCCCAAGAGTGCTGTTCGTCTCTCTTTCGGAGTAAAACGGGCCGCTGAAGGCGAAAAAACCGCCAAACTTCAAAAAATTCCCGGGAATTCGGCCCGTATCGGGCGTTTCGCGCAGGAACATTTGGTAAGTTCTCACACAGAAGTCCCCGCGAACGCGAGGCGACCCGGGCCAACTGCGTCCGGGAAGAGAAGTCCAGGAGGACATACTTTGGCTATGAACCGTAGTGAACTTGTTGCAGCTGTCGCCGAGAAGACCGGCAACTCCCAGGTAGCCGTCAACGGTGTTTTGGATGCAGTGTTCGACGTATTCGTTTCCCAGATTTCCAAGGGCGAAAAGGTCTCGATCCCGGGCTGGCTCGCAGTCGAGCGCACCGACCGTGCAGCACGCACCGGCCGCAACCCGCAGACCGGCGAAGCCATCCAGATTCCGGCCGGCCACTCGGTCAAGCTGACCGCTGGCTCCAAGCTGAAGGCTGCCGTTACCGGCAAGTAGTCTGCGCCGCGCGCAACAGCTTTCAAGCCGCCCCACGCAATGGTCCCAAGGACCGGATGCGGGGGCGGCTTTGGCGTTAATGGGTGCCGTGGGCGAATTTAGAATTCTACGACCCGTAGAATCGCGTAGAATGACTTGCTGGAACCATGAGGCATTACCTATCAATCCCTTGGCGGAGGAAAACGGCATGAAGGATCACGGCCTGCGCATCTTGCGTGGCTGGATTGGTGCATTGATTTGCACCTGCCTTGCCGCCGCCTCCCATACCGCCGTGGACGGGGTCATGCCGCCGCTTGCCGTCATCGGACTCCTGCTATGTATCAGCGCCGTCATCTGCACGGCCCTGGCCTCCGGCAAGACCTCATTGATGCGCACCGGCCTCGCGGTGTTGCTGAGCCAGGGCGCCTACCATGGCGCCTTCGGCCTGTTCGGCCACCAGCACCAAGGCGCCGCCGGGCTCATCCTGGAAAGCGGCGCCCACGCAGGACACGGTCTTGAACTGGGCATAGGCCCAACCGTGGCCGCCGCAACCGCCGCCGAGTCGCCAGCGGGCTGGCTGATGACCGTCGCCCACGTGGCCGCCGCAATCGTGACCATCACGGCCATGCGCCGGGGTGAGATCGCCGCCCGCACATTTGCCCAGGCCATCTCCCTGTACGTACCGCGCCTGATCCTGTTTGTACGCGGGCTGCAGGCAACTCGGGGCATACAGCCCCTGCTCGGCGTTGCCTACCGCGTGCTGGTCCTGCGTGACGTGCTGCGCCCGGCCCTGCACCGCCGCGGTCCTCCGCGGGGACCTGCTTTCGCACACCCGTAAAGCAACCCCCAACTTCCTGCGAGCCAACATCGCCGCGGAGAAAAGGACCACGTACCCCATGACTGACACAATCCAAGCCCCACGCACCGCCACCCGAATCGGCGTACTCGTCGCCGCCGTGCTGCTGTGCCTGATGACCGTTTTCGGCGTATCAAGCGCCCAGGCACACGACGAACTGATTTCCTCCACACCTGCCAGCGGAGAGGTGCTCAAGACGGCACCCAAATCACTGGTGCTGACCTTCAGCGGAGACATCAAGAAGATCGGGACGATCCTTGAACTTTCGGATGGCAAGGGAACCAACGTCGATACCACCTTTGCGATCGACCGCCGCGAAGTAACCGTCACCCCGTCCACCATCTTGGCCAACGGAGATTACACCCTCATCGCCCGGGTGGTGTCCTCGGACGGGCACCCGATTGACAAGAAGATCGCCTTCGAGGTCAACGACCCGGCGGCAGTGGCCAGCAGTGCACCGGCAACCGCGAGCACTCCGGCGGCGTCCGCTACGCCGAGTGCCACGCCGTCGGAGCAGCCGAGCGCCGAGGACGGCGACACCACCACACCGGTTGCCGGCATGCCCGCGGGCCTGGTCTGGGCCATCATCGGCGTTGCCGGGATCGGCATCATCGCCCTGGTGTTGCTGAAGGTCCGCCGCCAGACCAAGTAGCCGCCCGGCCACACCCCGCCGAGTCCGCCACGAGGGCCCCGGTTCCCCGGCACCAGCGCATGCCGGGGAACCGGGCGGCGCCTTGCGGCTCGGCGGCGACACGACCTTCCCCCTGAACAGGCATCGCCTTCCTCCATCGGAAGCGATGCCTTGCGGGCCATGCCCACGGACAGTCTTGGCGTGCCCGCAGCCCTGAATTTTGGAGAGTTTCCCATGAACTTCAACATCCCCACCCATCGCTTTTCCGCACCCCTCGCTGCCGCATCCATGGCCGGCCTGCTGCTGAGCGGATGCGCAGTTGCCGGCGCATCCGATGCGGCTACTCAGAATGCAAACACCACCGAAGCCGAATCGCTGCAGATTTCCGAATCCTGGATCAGGGCAGCCAGCGACGGGATGACCAGCGGCTTTGCCGTGCTGGAAAACCCCACGGACCATCCGGCCGCGCTCGTCAAGGTCGACTCGACCCTGGCCGGCAGCACCGAGCTGCACGACATGGAAGGCTCGGGCACCGCCATGAGCATGAAGGAGCTTGACGGTCCGCTGGAGATCCCCGCACATTCAACCATCGAGCTTGCCCCGGGTGGCAAACATGTGATGCTGATGGACCTGAAGCAGGAACTCAAGGTCGGTCAAAGCCCTGCCCTGAGACTCACCTTCGGCGACGGCAGCACCCGCGAGGTCCCCTTCGAGATCAAGAGCTTCACCGGGGCCAAGGAGTCCTACGCACCGGAAGCCGAGGAATCGGGCCACGCAGGTCCCGCGGAAGGGGACGGGCATGCCGGTCACTGACACCGCCCATGCGAAGGCAAGCCGCCTACCCTCGCGCCGCGGCCTGCTGCTCGGCTCGGCCGCAGCCGCTGCGGGTGCCGCGGCGGGATTCACCGCCGCCGGCCTGCCACTCGGCGCGGCAGCCGCCGAACCGGGCCAGGCGCTGCACGGCTCGGACACCATTGCGTTTCACGGGCAGCGCCAACCGGGAATCACCACCCCTGCCCCGGCATATGCCACATTCCTGGCCCTGGACCTGATCCATGAACCGGGCGCCAATGAGGCAACGACACGTGACGCGCTGGCCCGGATACTGAAGATCATCAGCGACGACGCATCCCGCCTCCTGGCCGGCCGCGGCGTCCTTGCCGACACCGAACCGGAAATGGCGGCAAACCCGGCGCGACTCACGCTCACGGTGGGGCTGGGGCAGCACGCCGCGGCCATCCTGAATCCGGACCTGGTGCCCGGGTGGCTGAAGGACCTTCCCCGCTTCTCCGTTGACCGGCTGGACAAGGCCTGGGGCCAAAGCGACGTGCTGGTGCAATTATGCGGGGACGACCAAATCTCGCTGGTGCACGCCCGCCGGGCCATCCAAAAGGACCTGCGCACCCTGGCCAAGACCAGGTGGGTGCAGGACGGGTTCCGCCACTCGCGCGGTTCCATGCCCGAGGGGGCGACCATGCGCAACCTGTTCGGGCAGAAGGACGGCACCGGGAATCCCGTCGATGCCATGCTTGATCGGGCGGTTTTCGGCGGCGAGGGACTTGAACCCTGGGTGGCGGGTGGAACCTCGCTGGTGCTGCGGCGCATCGAGATGGACCTGGATGCCTGGGACGGGGTGGACCGCCCGGCCCGGGACTTCTCCCTGGGGCGCCGCCAGTCCGACGGCTCACCGCTGACCGGGGAGCACGAGTTCGACACCCCCGATCTGCGGGTGCGCGACGCCGCCGGCTTCCCGGTGATATCCGACGATTCGCACGTGGCCCGCTCGCAGGCCCGCGAGGCGGATGAAAAAATCCTGCGCCGCGGCTACAACTACATCGACGTCACCAAGGCGGGGTTGCTCTTTGCCTCCTACCAATGCGACGTCGATCGCCAATTCGTCCCCATCCAGCAACGCTTGGATGCGGCCGACCTGCTCAACGAGTGGACCACGCCGATCGGGTCAGCTGTCTATGCGATCCTTCCGGGGTGCCGCGAAGGTTCGTTCCTGGGCAAGGAACTGCTCGCCACCTGATCCCCGGATACCGGTCCCGAGGTGCCGGCGGGTGGCGTGAGCCACCTTGGCACCTTGGTGCCGGGCAATCGGTGGGAGAATGGATCGGCGAGGAAGCTGAAAGGACATTGTGAACAAGTCACGGAACACGCAGGCCACGGCCACCAAGGTCGAGGCGTCGATGCCAGGCAAGAGGCTCTTGCTCATGCTGACCCTTCCCGCACTCGTGGTCGGGGTGCTGGTGATCATTGCGGCCAGCTATTTTGCCGGCACCGCCCAGGCCAGTGAGCTGGGGGACCCCGGGCCCTTCGTGCGGTGGGCGCTGCCTGCCGCCAAGGCACTTCATCACTCGTCGATGGCCATCACGATCGCCGCCCTGGTCTTCGCCGCAACCATCCTGCCGCGTTCCACCAAGCCCAAGCGCCCGGAACCGGGCAAGCACGACACCGACGGCGGCCAAACCCACCCCGCCTTTGCCCGCACCTTGAACGTTGCCGCCGCCTCCGGCATGGTCTGGACGGTGTCCGCGGCCGCGGTGCTGGTCTTCAACTTCTGGGACCTGGTCGGCAAGCCCATGAGCACCGACCCCAGCTACACCTCCGCCATGCTCGACTACGTCCTGAACATCTCCGTGGGCAAGGCCTGGGCGTGGATGATCGTGATTGCCGCGATCACCTCCTCCCTGGCCTTCGGCGTGCGTTCCCCGGCCTGGGTCGGGGCCACCACCGCCTTCTCCTTCGCCGGGATCCTGCCGATGTCGCTGATCGGCCACGCCGCCGGGGGAGACGACCACTGGGGTGCGGTCAACTCGATCATGCTGCACCTGGCCGGGGTGTGCCTGTGGTTCGGCGGCATCGTGGTGCTCGCCGCGCTGGCACCGTTGCTGGCCGCCAAGGCCCCGGGACGCTACCCCGGCGCCCGCCCGATCCTGGCCGGCACCGTGCTGCACCGCTTCTCCGCGCTGGCCACCATCTCCATCATCCTGGTCGCCGGTTCCGGTGTCGTGAACGCGACCATCCGCATCACCGACTGGGACCAGTGGATGACACCCTACGGGTGGCTGGTGATCGCCAAGGCCCTGGCCACCATCGCCCTGGGCGCGCTGGGCCTGGCCCACCGCCGCCGGGTCATCCCCGCCCTGGAAGCCGGAAAGCTTGCGGCAACCCGCGCGGCCTGGCTGGTCGTGGGAGCCGAAACCATCATCATGGCCACGGTCATGGCCCTGGCCACGGTGCTGGCCCGCACCGCGCCGCCCACCCCGGACACCCCGCCGGAATTGCCCACCCCGGCCCGGCTGCTCACCGGGTACGAGCTGCCCCCGGAACTGACCAGCTCCAGCTGGATGGAAGTCTGGCGCTTTGACTGGCTGTGGATCGCCATCGCGCTCTTCCTGGCCGTCGCCTACCTGTGGGCCGTGGTGACGGTGCGCCGTCGCGGCGACAAGTGGTCGATCCTGCTGACCATCTCCTGGCTCCTCGGACTCACGGCACTGTTCTACTTCACCTCCGGTGCGCTGGCGGTCTACGGCAAGATCCTGTTCTCCGTGCACATGGTGGACCACATGGCCCTGACCATGGTGGCCCCGCTGCTCCTGGTGGTCGGCTCGCCGGTCACCCTGGCGTTGAAGGCCCTGGGCTCGCGCACCGACGGGACCCGTGGGCCGCGTGAATGGATCCTGGTGCTGGTGCACTCGAAGTTCTCCGCCCTCGTCACCAACCCGCTCTTTGCCGCGGCCAACTTCGCCGGTTCCATCATCATCTTCTATGAATCCTCGGCCTTCGGCTTCGCGCTGCGCAACCACATGGGCCACGAGCTGATGAACCTGCACTTCCTCATCACCGGGTACCTCTTTGCACTGTCAATGATCGGCACCGACCCGGTCCCGAAGCGGGCACCGCACGCGATGCGCCTGGTGATCCTGCTGGCCACCATGGCCTTCCACGCCTTCTACGGCGTCTCCATCATGAGCTCCACCTCGCTGTACCAGGCCGACTGGTTCGGCAACATGGGCAGGAGCTGGGGCGAGGGTGCGCTGGCCGACCAGCGGCTGGGTGCCGGGGCCATGTGGGGGATCGGGGAGATCCCGACGCTGCTGATCGCCTTGGGCGTGATGGTGTCCTGGAACCGGGACGACACCAGGGAATCCAAGCGCAAGGACCGGCAGGCGGACCGCGACAACGACGCGGAACTGCACGCCTACAACGAGATGTTTGCCCAATTGAAAAAGCAGGACGAGGAGATTGCACGCCGTGGCCGCTAGGACCAAGACGGGTGCGTTGCGCACTCTTGCCCTGACCCTTTCCCTGGGGCTGGCACTTGCCGGCTGCGCCGGGGCCCCGCAAGCCGTGGAACTGCCCGAGGGACACGCACCGTTGCCCACCGGCGCCTCCGCCGCCGCAACGCCCAGCGGTGAGGCCGACGAACTGAACGTCTCCGAACTCTCGGTGGCCTCGGGCATCTCCATGGCCGCACGGCTGGGCTTCGACAAGGCCCGGGTGATCTCCGGGACCGAACTCGCCGACCTGAAGAAGGCCCCCGAAGACACCCCGGGAGGGGTCGCGGTGCTGCCCACCCAATGCGCGGATGTCATCGAGTCGCTGAACTGGTCCCCGGTGCAAATGGGCGGCGAGGGAGCGCGTACCGACTTCCTCACCGAGAAGATCCCCGCCACCGGATCGGTCGAGGTCGCGAAGGTCACCGACAAGTCGGCGCTGGATGCCCACTACGCCACGGTGCTGGCGATGCTCACCGAATGCCAGAAGGTGACCATGCACCAGGAAACCGAGACCGTTCCCTTCTCCACCGAGAAGCCCGTGTTGAAGGCCGGGGACGCGGATTCGGCCATCCTGTGGACCCGCGGCAGGCAGGGCCAGGGAATGCGGCAGCAGGCCCTGGTGTTGATCAAGGCCAAGGGGGATTACGTGGCAATGGTTTCGTTCATTGCCGCCGACGGCCTGAAGGCGCCGGAGTTCAGCCAAATGGCGGCCCAGGTGCTCAACGCCGCCCTGACCCAGGCCCGCTAGCCCGTCGACGGATCGTCGCATCATGTCATGATCTCGGCTTCGCCGGGCAAAAACGGGATAATTGAATACAGCACAACGTCAGCCGACAAGCCCAGGAGCAGATCCATGACAGCAACCCCCAGCACCGGAACCGAATCCGTACGCACCTCCTACAAGGTCCGTGCCTCCGAACTGGTCGGCCGCAACTGGCTGAACACCGGCGGGAAGCAACTGACGCTGGAGGACTTCCGCGGCAAGATCACGATCCTCGATTTCTGGACCTTCTGCTGCATCAATTGCCTCCACGTGCTCGATGAGCTGCGTCCGCTGGAGGCCAAGTACTCCGATGTCCTGGTGACCGTGGGCGTGCACTCCCCGAAGTTCGAGTACGAGGCCGATCCGGTCGCGCTGGCCGCCGCCGTGGAACGCTACGAGATCGAGCACCCGGTGCTGGACGACCCGGAGCTGGTCACCTGGCAGGCCTATGCCGCACGCGCCTGGCCCACCCTGGTGGTCGTGGACCCCGAGGGCTACATCGTGGCCCACCTCTCCGGCGAGGGCCATGCGGCCGGGCTGGAATCGCTCGTCGAGGAACTCATCGCCGAGCACGATGCCAAGGGCACGCTGCACCGCGGCACCGGCCCCTACGTGGCGCCGCCGGCACGCGAGGGGGACCTGCGCTTCCCGGGCAAGGCCGTGGCGCTCCAAAACGGGAATTTCCTGGTCGGGGACTCGGGCCACCACCGCATCGTGGAACTGGGCAACGACCTGTCCACCGTGGTGCGCACCTTCGGCTCGGGCGTGAAGGGCTTTGCCGACGGCGACGCGGAAACCGCGCAGTTCAACGAGCCCCAGGGCCTGGCCCTGCTCCCGGCCGAGCTCGCCGCCACGCTGGGCTACCACGCGGTCATCGCCGACACCGTGAACCACCGCCTGCGCGGGCTGGACCTGGACACCGGGAACGTCACCACGCTGGCCGGGAACGGCATCCAGCGCCTGCTGGACGCCGACCAGGCACGCGCCGCTGTCGACGAGAACAACGAGGAAGCCTGGATCAGCGACCTGGGCAGCGACCCGCTGGGCACCTCGCTGTCCTCCCCGTGGGACGTGCTGTGGAGCCCCAAGACCCAGGCCGTGGCCATCGCGATGGCCGGAACCCACCAGATCTTCGCCTTCAACCCGGTGACCGGCGCCCTGTCGGTCTTCGCCGGCACCGGCCTGGAAGGCCTGGCCGACGGCGGCCCGGATGCCAGCTGGTTCGCCCAGCCCTCGGGCCTGGCCCTGGACAAGGACGAGAACATCTGGGTCGCCGACTCGGAGACCTCCGCGCTGCGCCGCCTGGTGCTGGCCGAGGACGGATCGGTTGCGGCCGTGGAATCGGCCATCGGTGCCGGACTCTTCGACTTCGGCTTCCGCGACGGCGCCGCCGCCGAGGCCCGCCTGCAGCACCCGCTGGGCGTTGCCGCGCTGCCGGACGGCTCGATCGCCATTGCCGACACCTACAACGGCGCGGTGCGCCGCTACGACCCGGCCACCGCGACCGTCAGCACGCTGGCCCGCGGCCTGAACGAGCCGGCCGACGTGCAGCTGGATTCCTCGGTGGACGGCGAGCCGGTGCTGCTGGTCGTGGAGACCAACAACCACCAGCTGGTGCGCCTGCCACTTCCGGCCGAGGCCCTTCTCGTCGACGAGGGCGCGTCCCAGACCCAGCGCCCCAAGACCAAGGTCGCTTCGGGGGAGCACGCGCTGACCGTGCGCTTCTCCGCACCCGCAGGGCAGAAGCTCGATGACCGCTGGGGGGATCCGACCCAGCTGAAGATCTCCTCCTCGCCGGAGGAATTGCTGCTTTCCGGCGGCGGCACCTCCACCGGGCTGACCCGGACCCTGGAACTGAACCCGGAGATCGCCGAGGGTGTCCTGCACATCACGGCCCGTGCGGCCGCCTGCGATGGCGAGCCCGGCGGGGAGATCCCCATGCACGCCGCCTGCCACCTGTACCAGCAGGACTGGGGAATCCCGGTGCTGGTGGATGCCGAGGGCGAGACCGAACTGGTCCTGGACCTGCGCGGCATGGACAACTAGGCGGCAACACCACGCCCGAAGCGAGGCCCGTCCCCCGAAACGAGGGGGCGGGCCTCGTTCGCGCTTAACACCGGGGTCGGTGGTTAGGCATCTCACCCTTCAGATGGGTGCCCGGGTGATGGCCATCATGGCGGGAATATTTCGACCCAAGTATTGTTAGCAATGCTAAGGAACTGAAGAGGTCGAAACCCAAGGCGCCGGCGCCCCGGCGCATTGAAGGAGAATCCCGGGCCCGCCCGGATCACATGAACGCAACCAATGATGCCCCGAAACCCGTACGCATAGCCCCCACCCGCGTCAGCAACGCAACCAACACCGGCGACCTGGCCGCCGAACTTCGGGTGGCCGTGATGAAGACATCCCGCCGCCTGCGCCTGGAATCAAGCTCCGAAACCCTCACCCCCGCCCAGTACTCGGTGCTGGCGGGCCTGCGGAACCAGCAACACACCATCGGCGACCTGGCTGCCCGCGAACAGGTCGCCGCCCCGTCCATGACCCGCATCGTGAAGTCCCTGCTGGAAGCCGGGCTGGTCACCCGCACCGTCAGCGAGGCCGACGCCCGCCAGGTGATGATCGCTCCCACCCCCGAGGGGATGGCCGCCTACCACGGCGCCCGAAGCCAACGCACCGCCTGGCTGGCCGTGCGGCTGGAAACGCTCGATGCCAAGGACCGGGCAACCCTGGCGCGGGCCGCGGCCCTGCTGCAGGAAATGAGCGCCAAATGAGCAAGATGTTCAGCGCCCTGAAGATCCCGAACTACCGCCTGTGGACCGCCGGCGCCCTGGTTTCCAACATCGGCACCTGGATGCAGCGCGTCGCCCAGGACTGGCTGGTGCTCACCATCCTGACCGACCACGACGGAACGGCTGTCGGCATCACCACCGGCCTGCAATTCCTCCCCATTCTCATTTTGGGACCCTTTGCTGGCGTGCTTGCGGACCGCATGGACAAGCGCAAGCTGCTGTTGATCACGCAGTCGGCGATGGGCTTCTTTGCCGTGGTGTTGGGCGTACTGGTGGTCACCGGCGCCGCGGAGCTTTGGCATGTCTACCTGCTTGCACTGGGGCTGGGCGTGGCCAGCGCCTTCGACGCCCCGGCACGCCAGGCCTTCGTCTCCGAACTCGTCCCGGCCAGCGACCTGCCCAATGCCGTCGCCCTGAACAGCGCCTCGTTCAACCTGGCCCGGCTGGCCGGCCCCGGCGTGGCCGGGATGCTGATCGCCTGGTTCGGCACCGGACCGGCATTCCTGATCAATGCAGCCAGCTTCGGGGCCGTGATCTTCTCGCTGGCCAAGATGCGCACCGAGCAGTTCCAGCCCACCCGGCTGGTGGCCCGCCAAAAGGGCCAGATCCGCGAGGGCGTCGCCTACGTGCGCAACCGCCCCGATCTGTTGCTGATCTTCGCGCTGGCCTTCGTGGTTGCCACCTTCGGGCTGAACTTCCAGCTCACCAACGCGATGATGGCCACCGATGTCTTCCATGTCGGGGCGGGGGAGTTCGGCCTGCTGGGAACCATTATGGCCATCGGCACGCTCGCCGGGGCCCTGCTGGCCGCCCGGCGCGGCAAGCCGCGGATGCGCTACCTGCTCGGTGGCGCCGTCGGCTTCGGCCTTGCGGCATTGGTCGCCAGCTTCATGCCCACGTTCTTCTGGTACGCGGTGATGATGGTGCCGGTGGGACTGGCCTCGCTGACCTTCCTGAACAGCTCCAACACCATGATCCAGCTCTCGGTCGACCCCGCCTACCGCGGGCGCGTGCTGGGGCTCTACGTGATGGTCGTCCAGGGCGGCACGCCGCTGGGCGCCCCGCTGGTGGGTTGGCTCGGCACCGAGTTCGGTGCCCGGTGGTCGGTCGGCAGCGGAGCATTGATCTCGCTTGTCGCCGGGCTCATCGCGGTGGCCGTGGTGCTGCGCCGGACCCGTCGCACACAGAAACAGGGCTCCGGGACCCCGGCCAGGCACAAGGCCCGCGCCAGGTCCCTGGTCCCGGCGCTGGGCCGCTAGGACCCGGCAACCGGGCGGCTACTCGCTGGAAACCGGGGTGACCCTGACCTTGGTGGTGCTGGCCTTGAGCACGGCGGTGAACCCGAAGCTGTCATCAACGGTCCGCTCGGTGTACCGCCCGGTGCGCAGGTCCTGTTCGGTGACGTCCAAGCGTGCCTTGACCGTCAGCGGGCGCAGGGCCCACGAGCCGTCGTAGGCCACGATCTCGGCCGAGGGGTAGTCGACGATGCTCCAGTGGATGGAATCCGAACGCACCCGCGCAGTGGTGGAGTAACTCATCGGGCAGCCCGCGGGCATGAGGACCTGCTGCTTTGCGCAGTCATCCAGGTACGCGGTGATCTGCTTGTTGACCTCGTCGAGCAGCTTCTTGGTGGGCTGCGTGCGAAGCTTGACCTCGGTGGCCTTCTTCGAGAACCCGGTGACCGCCAGGCCGCGCGAGTCGGCCCGGAAGTTCGGGGTGGCGAAGCTGGTGTCGATGACGGCCGGAACAAACACCGGGACCGTGGTCTTGCCCTTGACCAGCGGGGCGGGGCGCGCATTCACGACCACCTCGTTGGTGGTGTTCGCGGAGATCGCCACGGTGGGAAGCGTCGTGGGCACAAACGACCAGTTCTCGAAGAACAGCCAGCTGCGGCCCGTGCGTTCCAGTTGGTAGGTCGTCTGTTGCTGCACCCCGTGGATGGAGTAGGTTGCCGTGACGGTGGCCAGGTCATCGGCGCCGGCGACCTTTTCGGGCTTGCCCACCGTGAAGTCCTTGACGTCGGCGCTGGCGGCCTTCAGGCCCTCGCCGTCAAGCAGCAGGGCATTGCCCTTGGGGACCGTGGCCTGGAGCAGCCCCAGTGCCGCGGCGCCTTCGCCGCGGGTGAGATGCACATGCAGTTCCTTGACCTTCTGGGCGGGTCCGAAGGAGTTGTGGTTGACCAGGGCAATGGCAGCAAAGGCCAGGACGGCCAGCACCACAAGGGCCGCCGCCCATGTGGCGGCGACCCTTGTGGGAGATAAACGTTCGCTCATTGTGTCCAAGGCTACCGGGAATTCGGCGTGGTTCGCGCCGACCCTCCCTAGCGGCGGCGGCGCCGCTTGGTGCCGAACATGCCGCGAAACAGCTCTCTGCCGATCATGTTTGCGGCCTGCAAGGCCATGTCAAGCACGGGATTGTCGGGTTTCGGCGCGGGGGCGGGGGCACTTGCCTTGCGGCCGGGGGCTCTCTTCGCGGTCGCCGGAGGTTCGGGCATGGCGTAATCGGTGGCGCCGGGTTCCGGTGCGGAATGGGGGATCGACGAGGGCCGGCCCAGGATCGATTCCTCGATTTCGCGGGCAGCGGCATCGATGTCGGCCTGGGACTGGCCCGGACCGGGCACGCGTGCGGCCACCGATCCGCCGGTGGGGACCTGGGCGGCGGCAGGCGCCGCGGCGCCCGCGGTGAGTTTCTCGTACGCGGACTCCCGGTCCACGGCCGTGCCGTAGACCTGCATCAGGGCCGAGGTGCCAATGATCCCGGAAACCGTTTCCGGCGCCGAGGGGCCCATGGTCGATTCCGGGCTCCACATCCGGGTCCAGGCCACCGGGGTCGGCGCGCCCTTCTCGTTCATCACGGTGACCACCGCTTCACCGGTCCCGGCCTGCGTCAACGCCGCATCCAGGTCGTAGTCGCTGGTGGGGAACGTGGAGATGGTGGCCTTCAGGGCCTTGGCGTCGTCCGGGGTGAAGGCGCGCAGCGCGTGCTGGACGCGGTTGGCCAACTGCCCGAGCACGTCCGCGGGGACGTCCTTGGGCGTCTGGGTCACGAAGAACACCCCGACGCCCTTGGAACGGATCAGCCGCACCGTGGCGGTGATCGAGGCCAGGAACGCCTTGGAGGCCCCGTTGAAGAGCAGGTGGGCCTCGTCGAGGAAGAACACCAGCTTCGGCTTCTCCGGGTTTCCGATCTCGGGCAGCTCGGAGAAGAGATCGGCCAGCAGCCAGATCATGAAGGTGGAGAAGAGCACCGGCTTTTCCATGAGCGTGGGAAGTTCCAGGCAGCTGATGATTCCCCGCCCGTCGGGAGCCTGGCGCAGCAGCTCGGCGGTGTCGAATTCCGGTTCGCCGAAGAAGGACTCCATGCCCTGGGCCTGCAGGGTGACCAGCTCGCGCAGGATCACCCCGGCGGTGGCCTTGGAGACCCCGCCCAGCCCTTCGAGCTCGGTCTTGCCCTCGTCGCTGGTCAGATGCGTGATGACCGCGCGGAGGTCCTTGAGGTCGTGCAGCTCGAGGTCCTTGGTGTCCGCGTAGTGGAAGATCAGCTGCAGGCAGGATTCCTGGGTCTCGTTCAACTCCATGATCCGCGAGAGAAGCAACGGGCCGAAGGAGGAGATGGTGGCCCGGATCGGGATCCCCTGCCCGTCCCCGCCCAGAGAGTAGTACTCCACGGGGAAGGACTTCGCTTCCCAGGCCATGCCGACCGAGGCGGTGCGCGCCGTGAGTTTTTCCGTGGGTGTTCCCGGGGTGGAAAGTCCGGTGAGGTCGCCCTTGATGTCCGCCAGGAACACCGGGACCCCATGGGAGGAGAGCTGCTCGGCCATCAGCTGCAAGGTGATGGTCTTGCCGGTGCCGGTGGCGCCGGCCACCAGTCCGTGCCGGTTCATCATGCGCAGCGGCAAGCGGACCTGCGCCTCGGGGAAGAGCTGGTCATCGACCAGCGCCGCTCCGAGTGTCACGGCCGGGCCTTCGAAGGCGTAACCGGCGGTTATGGTTTCCACGTGCTGGGATGTCGTCATCTTGGCCATGTCCATAGCCTACGGTCTGGAACACGTCCGTGGTGGTGGGCGCACCAATTCTTTTTCTCCCGTCAGGGCCGCGGTCCCTAGAACGGGTTGAGCAGCCGGTGCACAAACTGCTTGGTGCGCTCGTTCTGCGGGGTGCGCAGCACCACCTCGGGATGCCCGCGCTCGACGACCACGCCCTGGTCCATGAATACGATCTCATCGGCGACCTCCCGGGCGAAGGCCAGCTCGTGGGTCACCAGCACCATGGTCCAGCCCTCGTCGGCGAGTTCCTTGATCACCCTGAGCACGTCTCCCACCAGTTCCGGGTCCAGGGCCGAGGTCGGCTCGTCGAAGAGCAGCAGCGACGGCTTCAGCGCCAGCGCCCGGACAATGCCCACGCGCTGCTGCTGGCCTCCGGAGAGCTGGTGCGGATACTGGTCGCGCTTCTCGGCCAGCCCGACCCGGGCCAGCAGGGACTCGGCCTCGGCGACCACCTCGACGCGTTTGCGGCGCTGGACCTGGAGGGGGCCCTCGATGACATTTTCCAGCACCGTCATGTGCGGGAAGAGGTTGTAGTTCTGGAACACCATGGCGCTGCGGGTGCGCAGCACCTGCGCCTGCTTCTGCGTGGTGCCCGGGGCGAAGGCCACCGCCGGTCCGCCGTCGAAGGCCACCTCGCCGCCGTCGGGGATCTCCAACCCGTTGAGGCAGCGCAGCACCGTGGTCTTGCCGGAACCGGACGGTCCGATCAATGCCAGGACCTGCCCCTTGCCGATCAACAGGTCAATGGACTTGAGCACCTGGTGCTCGCCGAAGCTCTTTTGCAGGTCGGTGGCCCTCAGCAGGGGCCGGGCGTTGCCGGGGTCAGTGTGCGACATAGCGGTCAAACCTTCTTTCCAGTCGGGTCTGGCCCGAGGAAAGCACCAGGCAGAACACCCAGTACACCAGGGCTGCCTCGATGTAGACGAGCATGAATTCCTGGCTGAAAGCGGCGATTTCCTGGGCGCGGCGGAACAGCTCGGTGAATGTGATCAGCGAGGCCAGGGAGGTGTCCTTGACCAGGGAAATGAATGTGTTTGACAGCGGCGGGACGGAAACCCTGGCCGCCTGCGGCAAGATCAGCCGGCGCAGCGTGGTGGTGCGCGACATGCCAATGGTGTAGCCGGCCTCCCACTGCCCCTTGGGGACCGAAAGGATGGCCGCCCGGATCACCTCCGCCGCATAGCCGCCGACGTTCATCGAGAAGGCAATGATGGCGCTTGGCCACGGGCTCAGGGTCACGCCGATGGAGGGCAGCCCGTAGAAGATGACGAAGAGCTGCACCAGCAACGGGGTGCCGCGGATCACCGAGATGTACGCCCGGGCGATGAAGGACACCACCGGGTTTCGGCTCAGCCGCATCAGCGCCATGACCAGCGCAATCGCCAGGCCGATGGCAAAGCTTGCCAGCGACAGCGGAATGGTGCCGCTCAGCCCGCCCAGCACTATGGGCCAGAGGGAATCGCCGATAAGTTCCCAATTGATGTCCATGGGCAGGGCTCCTTCGCACGGTGGAATCGCGGGCCGCCGGGCTGCAGTCCGCGATGCTGCAGGAAACTACTTGGTGACGTCGGCCCCGAAGTACTTATCGGAGATCGTGGACAGGGTCCCGTCACTCGAGAGCTCTTCGAGCGCCTTGTCCACGGCCTTGACCAGGTCCTCGCTGCCCTGCCGGAAGGCCATGGCGCTGAGGGACTTCTCGGCGGTCTCTGCGGCGATCTTGATGCCGTCGTCCTGCTTGGTTTTCTGCGAATCCAGGTAGGTGAGCTTGTCATTGATGGTGGCATCGACGCGGCCCTGCTTCAGCAAGGTGATGGCCTGGGCCCAGCCCTCGACGGCCTCGATATTCGCCCCGGAGTCCTTGGCCAGCTGCTGCCAGTTGCTGGTCAGGGACTGGGCGGTGGTCTTGCCCTTCAAATCCGCGAAGGAGGAAATGTCGGTATTGCCGGACTTGGTCACGATGACCCCGGTGCTCACGGTATAGGGCTTGGAAAACTCGTACTTGGCCTCGCGCTCCGGGGTGATGGAGACCTGGTTGGCGATCACGTCGGAGCGCCCGGCTTCCAGTCCGGCAAAGATCGCATCCCACTGGGTTTCCTCGAACTGCGGCTTCACGCCCAGCTTCTGGGCCACGGCGGTGACGACGTCCACGTCGAAGCCGGTCAGCGCGCCGGTCCCTCCCTCGTGGAAGGAGAACGGCTTGTAGGTTCCCTCGGTGCCGATCTTCAGCACCCCGGCATCCTGGACCTGCTTGAGCGTCAGGCCGGTCGCGGTGCCGCTGGCGGAAGGGGACCCGGAAGGATCGGTGGAGCCGCTGCACCCGGTGACCGACACGGCGAGCAATGCGGCGGTGGCCAGGGCGATGATGTGGCGCTTCATGGGAAACGGTCCTTTCGGTCACGGTCGTCCACCCGCCGCCCGGCAGCTGCCGCCGTCGCGAATCGAGGCGGGCACCGGATGCCGAACAAGTGAACCTTGATCAGACGCTAACACGGAGGTGGGAATCGCATAAGCCCTTTGTTCCGAAGTGCGTCGCCATGTCGCGTTCCGGCCCGCAACCCGGTGCCAATCCGGGAAGAAGCTCAGGTCAGCAACAGGGGAACGAGCATCATGGCCGGGACCGCGACGATGGTGGTGAGCAGGACGGTGTCCTTGGCCAGGACGATGCCGCGCTCGTAGCGCGAGGCGGTGACGAAGATGTTCTGGGCCGTGGGAAGTGCGGCCATGATGACCGCGACAAACACGGCGTGGGGATCCAGGCGGAACACCCACACGGCCAGCGCCCAGGCGACCACGGGCTGGAACACCAGCTTCATGCCGGTGGCCACCAGGGTGTCGGCCCTCCGGCCGCCGGAGGCCTCGAGGGGCTTGGAACCCACCAGCGAAATGCCGAAGGCGATGAGCATAGCCGGGATCGAGGCCCCGGCGATCAGCTCGATGGGGTCGGCCAGCGGCTGGGGGAGCCTGATGTCGAACAACGCACACGCCAGGCCCGCCAACGATCCGACGATCATCGGGTTTTTCAGGGTCTGGACCAGCATGGAAAACACCGTGGTGCGGTGCCTCGAGGTGCTGGCATCCAGGATGGCCAGGCACACGGGGGAGTAGAGGGCCAGCTGCCACAGGATCACCGGCGCCGCATGGGCCATGTCGCCCAGGACGTACAGGGCAATGGGCAACCCCAGGTTGGCCGAGTTCACGGTGGAAGCACTCATGGCGCCGATGGTCGACTCGGTCAAATCCCGGCGCAGCCACCAGCGGGTCACCAGCACGAAGGCAATGGCGGTGGCCAGGGAGGAAAGCGCGGCAACACCCAGGAACGGGCCAAGCACCGAGGCGGGGTTGGAGTCGGCCAGGGTGGTGAACAGCAGGGCCGGGCTGGCGACGAAGAAGGTCAGCCGGTTGAGCACGTAGCGGGCGTTCTCTCCCAGCACGCCGGTCCGCCCGACGAAATACCCCACGGCGATGACGGTCCAGACCACGGCAAAACCAGAGAGTACTCCGCTCATGAGGTTTAAGGGCCTGCTTCCCGCTGTTGGTGGCCCCGCGCTGCGCGAAGGCCTTAACGACGTGGGACCCGGCCGCCGGCCGGGTCCCACATGCTTGCGAGCGGGCGACGGGAATCGAACCCGCGTGTCCAGCTTGGGAAGCTGGCGCTCTACCATTGAGCTACGCCCGCAGTGCTCCGGGAAGCCTAATGGCCGCCCGGGCAGAAAACAGCATATCCCAAGGTGGGGTGCGAAAACCTAATCGGCGATCCCGGGCGCGTCAAAAAGCGGTGTCCGGCTCCGGTGCGGCCTTGGACAGGAACGGACGGGACAGAGGCTCGGCCAGGCGGGCCGCCACGGGGCCGAGGACCGCCAGCAGCAGCACATAGGCGGTTGCGAGCGCTGCCAGCTCGCCGGTGACCGCCCCGGAAGCGACGGCCAAGCCGGCAATGACAATGGAGAACTCGCCGCGGGCAATCAAGGCCAGGCCGGCGCGGATGCGCCCGGGGACCCCGATGCCGGCGCGTCTGGCGGCCCAGACACCGGTGGCGACCTTCGTCAGCGAGGTGACAACGGCCAGCAGGACCGCCATCGGCAGCACTGCGGGAATGGTGGTCGGATCGGTGTTCAGCCCGAAGACCACGAAGAACATTGCGGCAAACAGGTCACGCAGCGGCTCGAGGATCTTGGTCGCCGAGTGCGCGGTGGACCCGGAAATCGCGATGCCGAGCATGAAGGCGCCGACCGCGGCGGACACCTGCAGCGCCGAGGCGAGGCCTGCGACCAGCAGTGCGGCGCCGATCAGCTTGAGCAGGAAGTTTTCGCGGTCCGAGGAGTGGATCAGCCGGGAGATCTGCGGGCCGAAGCGCAGTGCCGCCAACAAGACCAGGGTGATGGTGCCCAGCGCGATGCCGACCGCACGCAGGCCGCCCAGGAAGCTGAGCCCGGCCAGTGTGGCGGTGAGCACCGGCAGGTAGATGGCCATGGCCAGGTCCTCGAGCACCAGGATGGAGAGCACCACCGGTGTTTCCCGGTTGCCCAGCCTGCCCAGGTCCGAAAGGACCTTGGCGATGATGCCGGAGGAGGAGACATAGGTGACTCCGCCCAGGACCAGTGCCCCGGGAAAGCCCCAGCCCATGAGCAGGGCCAGTCCGGCGCCCGGGGTGAAATTCAGCACCAGGTCCACGATCCCGGCGAGCCAGGCCCCCTTTAAGCCGGTGACAAGTTCGCGGGCGGTGTATTCCAGGCCCAGCATCAGCAGGAGCAGGATCACCCCGATTTCGCTGGCGATCTCCCCGAACTCGGAAATGCCCGCCAGGTTGACCATGCCGCCGCTGCCAAAGAGCAGCCCGCCCAGCAGGTACAACGGAACGGGGGACATGCCGACCCTGGCGGCCAGCCTCCCCAACAACCCAAGCCCCAAGAAAACGGCGCCAAGCTCAACCAAGATCAGCGCGGTGCCGTCCATGTCCCGTGCACCTCTCCCTTAGCCGTCGTTGATCAGGTGCGCTGCGTTTTCCAACCCTGCAGAGGTTCCGACGATGACCAGCACGTCCCCGGCATTGAGCTCGAACCCGGGGCTGGGGGAGGGGAAGACGCTGCCGCTGCGTGAGATCGCGACGACCGAGACGCCCGTGCGGGTGCGCAGGTGGGTGTCCCCGAGGGTCTGGTTCACGTACGGGCTTTCGTGGCTGAGCACGAATTGCTGCGTGTTGACCCCGGGCAAGTCTCGGTGCTGGTCCGACAGCTGGGTGACCAGTTGCGGTGCACCGAGCATGGCGCCGATGGCCCCGGCCTCTTCGGTGCTCAGCGGTATGGCCGCGGCGCAGGCGTCGGGGTCCTCGCGCTGGGAAATGATCAGCTGCATGGTTCCGTCACGCAGGATCACCACGCCCACCCGGCGCCCGGACGCGAGGGTTATTTCGCGACGGACGCCCAGGCCGGGCAGCGACGTATCTTCAAAATTCATGATCCCACTCTAGACCTCGCGGCGGGCCGTGGCCCGTGATTCCGGCCACCCATGCAGGCGGGATGAACCGTGGGCCTACTTCGAGGGGTTTTTCAGGCTTCCGTCGAGGTTGAATTCCTGGCGGATGGTCTTCACCCCGGCGGCGTCGATCTCCAGGCAGAGCTCGTGGCCCGGGTTGATGACCAGCCCGGTGTCTTGCAGCGAGCGGATGATGGTGCCGCCCAGCAGCTGCACCCCGTAGGGTGCGACGTCGATGTAGGCACCCGGGATCCGGGCCAGGTGGGTGAACAGGGCGATGACGGGTTCGCCGGCGGCGTTCTGCAGCAGCATCGGTTGCGCGTTGGTGGTTTCGCCGGAGACCTCCTCACGGCTGAGGAAATACACTTCCGAGTTCATGAAGCTGGCGATGACCTGTCCGTTTAGCGCCGGATCATTCTGGGCGGCGCGGATCATCATCTCCAGGTGGGTGGCCGGCTCGTTGCCGACGGTCTTCGGTTCAACGCCCAAGGCCGCCTGGATGTCCTCGGCGTTGGTGCTGGTCTTGGCTTGCTCGTTCTCTTCGCTCATGCCCCCAAGCATGTCGACTAAGCGACCGGCGGCGCAACCCGATGTCTGGTTGAAGGGCCAACCGTTCTAGAGTGGAGGGACAAAATTGTTTCTGTTGCAAGGAAGCCTGATGCCCGAATTCCAGTACGAAGACCTCCTGCCCATCGGGGCGGACGAGACCACCTACCGCCAGATTTCCACCGAAGGCGTACGCACCATCGAGGGTCCGGGCGGCCGGACATACCTCGAGGTCGACCCCGAGGCGCTTGAACTGCTGGCCTCCACCGCACTGCACGACATCTCGCACTACCTGCGCCCGGCGCACCTTCAGCAGCTGCGCAACATCCTCGATGACGAGGAAGCCAGCCCGAACGACAAGTTCGTCGCCCTGGACCTGTTGAAGAACGCCAACATCGCCGCCGGCGGCATCCTGCCGATGTGCCAGGACACCGGAACGGCCATCGTCATGGGCAAGCGCGGTTCGCAGGTGCTGACCCAGGGCCCGGACGAGAAGGACCTGTCCAAGGGCATCTACAACGCCTACACCACGCTGAACCTGCGCTACTCGCAGCTGGCCCCGCTGACCACCTGGGAAGAAAAGTCCACGGGCAACAACCTGCCGGCGCAGATCGAGCTGTACGCGGACACCACCCCGGGGCACGAGAACCAGTACAAGTTCCTCTTCATGGCCAAGGGCGGCGGCTCGGCGAACAAGTCCTTCCTGTACCAGGAGACCAAGGCCATCCTGAACCCGAACGCGATGCTGCGCTTCCTTGATGAGAAGCTGCGCTCGCTGGGCACCGCCGCGTGCCCGCCGTACCACCTGTCCATTGTCATCGGCGGCACCTCCGCCGAATTCGCGCTGAAGACCGCCAAATACGGTTCGGCCAAGTACCTGGACAACCTGCCGACCACCGGCGCGATGACCGGCCGCGGCTTCCGCGACACCGAGCTGGAGGAGCAGGTGCTGGAGCTGACCCGCAACTTCGGCATCGGCGCCCAGTTCGGCGGCAAGTACTTCTGCCACGACGTGCGCGTGGTGCGCCTGCCGCGCCACGGTGCCTCGCTGCCGGTCGCCATTGCCGTCTCGTGCTCGGCCGACCGCCAGATGCTGGCCAAGATCACCCCCGAGGGCGTGTTCGTGGAGCAGCTGGAAACCGATCCGGCGCGCTTCATGCCGGAGTCCGACCACCCGGCGATCGCCGCCCACGACTCGGAGACCGACGGGGTCACCGGCACCGGCGGCTCCTCGGTGGTGAAGATCGACCTGAACCAGCCGATGGAGCAGATCCTGGCCGAGCTGACCAAGCACCCGGTCAAGACCCGCCTGTCGCTGTCCGGGCCGCTGGTGGTGGCCCGAGATATCGCGCACGCCAAGATCAAGGAACGCCTGGACGCCGGCGAGGACATGCCGGCGTACCTCAAGGACCACCCGGTCTACTATGCGGGGCCGGCCAAGACCCCCGAAGGCATGGCCTCGGGTTCCTTCGGCCCGACCACCGCCGGTCGCATGGACTCCTACGTCGAGCAGTTCCAGGCCGCCGGCGGCTCGATGGTGATGCTGGCCAAGGGCAACCGCTCCAAGGCGGTCACCGACGCGTGCAACACCCACGGCGGCTTCTACCTGGGCTCCATCGGCGGCCCGGCCGCCCGCCTGGCCCTGGATTGCATCAAGAAGGTCGAGGTTCTCGAGTACGAGGAGCTCGGCATGGAAGCGATCTGGAAGATCGAGGTCGAGGACTTCCCGGCGTTCATCGTGGTCGACGACAAGGGCAACGACTTCTTCTCCGAGTCCTCCAAGCCGACCTTCACGGGCCTGCCGATCCGCACCAAGTAGGCATCACGCAGCGGAGCCTCCAAGGTTTCCACGGCACCCAAGTGGGGGTTGCGGGCAGTCCTGCCCGCACCCCCACCGGTGTCTTGCATCCGGTGGCGGCCCCGGGCCCGCGCAGCTTTTGGGGCATCAGCCCCGGACGGTGAGCACGATCAGCAGCACGTTCAGCGACACCAGCAGCACGGAAACCAGGATCCCGGCCCCGGTCGTGAACCAGCGGTTGGCGTGTGCGCCCATGACGGCCTTGCGGGCCGTGAGGTTCACCAGCGGGATCAGCGCGAAGGGGATGCCGAAGGACAGGGCAACCTGGCTGATGATCAGCGCGAAGGTCGGCTCCACTCCGGAGGCCAGCAGGGCCAGGGCCGGGGCGAGGGTGATCAGGCGGCGGGCCAACAGGGAAATGCGCCGGTGCAGCAGCCCCGCCATGATCTCGGCCCCGGCGTAGGCGCCCACCGCGGTGGAGGCCAGGCCGGAGGCCAGCAGGCCCACGGCGAAGAGCGTGGCGACCACGGGGCCCAGGGCAACCTCGAGGGCGGCGTGGGCCCCCTCGAGGGATTCGGTGCCCTCGACCCCGGCCAGGTTCACCGCGGCCAGCAGCAGCATCGCGACGTTGACGGACCCGGCGATGAGCATGGCGATCGAGACGTCCCAGCGCGTGGCCTTCAGCAGCCGGGGGATGGAGCGGAGCAGCGGCTTGGAGCCGAAGCGGTCCCGTGCCAGCGAGGAGTGGGCATAGATCGCGTGCGGCATGATCGTGGCGCCGAGGATGGACACGGCCAGCAGCACCGAGTTGGTGTCGGCGAAGCGGGGAACCAGCCCGCTGGCCAATCCGGCCGCCTCGGGCGGTGCGATGAACACCCCGGCGCAGAATCCCACGGCAATGACCAGCAGCAGGCCGATCACGATGCGTTCAAAGACCCAGGGTCCGCGGCGGGACTGGACCAGCAGAAGCCCCATGGAGATGACCCCGGTGATCAGGCCCCCGGCCAGCAACGGCAGGTCGAAGAGCAGGTAGAGGGCCACGGCCCCGCCGATGACCTCGGCGACATCGGTGGCCATGGCGACGGCCTCGGCCTGGAGCCAGTAGGCGATCCGGCCCGCCCGGCTGCCGAAGCGTTCGCGCAACACCTCGGGCAGCGACTTTCCGGTCACCACTCCGAGCTTCGCCGAGAGGTACTGCACCAGCCAGGCCATGAGGTTGCCGCTGAGCACCACCCACACCAGCAGGTACCCGTATTGCGCCCCGGCGCTCATGTTGGCCGCGACGTTGCCCGGGTCCAGGTAGGCGACCCCGGCGACCAGGGCCGGGCCCAGCAGCCAGAGCAGGCGGCGGGTCGCCGGCAGGTTCGTGCCGGGGGTTGTGGATTGCCCTGTTGCTACCGGGGCCTCGGGGGTGTCTTTCGCCATGGCTAAAGAATAGCCCGCTTTAGGCATGGCTAAAACACCTGGGTGGTTGGCGTGGGCACGGCCTTGGCGGCCGATTCACCCGGCGAACCATCGCCGGGAGGGAACGGGAAAGCCCCGCGGAAGCCAGGTGGCTTGCTAGCGGGCGAAGTCGTAGCCGATTGACCAGTCGCGGTACGGCGGCAGGAACCGCAGCACCAGCAGGGACTCGCGCTGCTGCTTGATCTCTGCGGCCGTCAGCGGCTTGACCTTGGACGCCTTGACCAGGGCCGCGTGGAATGCCTCGAAGGTGCCGGCCTTGGATTTTGCCATGGCCTTGGCCTGGTCCACGCCGATGTAGCGCAGGTGCCACGGCTCGTACTTGTATCCGGTCACCGTTTCGCCGTCGGCCGGGTAGCGGACGATGAAGCCGAAGTCCGCGGCATTGGCGGCCAGCCACTTCCCGCCGGCGGTGTCGCCGAAGCAGGCCTTGAGGTTGCAGTATCCGCTGGACAGGCCGATGTCCGCGGCCAGCCCGATCTGGTGTTCGCTGGTTCCGGCCGGTGCCGACAACCGTGTGGCGTATTCGGTCCCGTACCGGGCCTTGTACCCGTTGAACAAGGACAACTGGCGGTCATAGGAGCGGTACGCGCTGAGCACGGCCAGCGACTGGGAATCCTTGCGTGCCGCCTTGAGCAGGGACTCCAAGGCGGTGGCGGCATCCTTGCGCAGTTCGTGCCCGCTGCCGGCGACGTCGCGCAGGTCCTTGGGCTTGTAGTTCGCCGGATCCAGGGGATGGTCCCGGCTCACCAGCGCCAGGTAGGAACCCTGGTCCTTGGTCAGTTCCTCGGTTGTCGGCGGTTTCGGCTGCTTTTCCGCATGCACCTGCGCCGCAGCGGGTGCCGCGGGCGCGGCCTGTGCGGCGAGGGGGGCTGCCAGCACCAGGCTGGCGCCCAGCAACAGGGCGGGAATGCCGGCACGAAACAAAGACACGATGTCCCTTCGGGGAATGAAGCAAGATGGATCCCCTTCAGGATAACCGCTGGTCCCGTGGTTAGCCCATGCCGGAGGGCCCGTAGCGCCCGCCCCGGGACCCGAAGCGGCACGGGCCGGGCGGCTCGACGAGGTCACCAATGCCCGGTCCACGTGCCCAATGGGATATTTTGGGTACTGTGCTGATTTCTGATGGTGATATTCGACGCGAGCTGGCCTCCGAACGTATTAAGCTCGACCCCTTCGACCCGGCGATGGTCCAGCCGGCGAGCGTGGATGTGAGGCTCGATCGGTTCTTCCGGCTTTTCGACAACCACAAGTACGCCCACATAGACCCGGCAGCGGACCAGCCGGAGCTGACGCGCCTGGTGGAAGTCGCTCCCGACGAGGCATTCATCCTGCACCCCGGAGAATTCGTGCTGGGCTCGACGTACGAAACCGTCACCCTGCCCACCGACATCGCCGCCCGGCTGGAGGGCAAGAGCTCGCTGGGGCGCCTGGGCCTGTTGACCCACTCCACCGCCGGATTCATCGACCCGGGGTTCTCCGGGCACGTGACCCTGGAACTGTCGAACATGGCGACCCTGCCCATCAAGCTGTGGCCGGGATCGAAGATCGGGCAGCTGTGCTTCTTCAAGCTCTCTTCCCCGGCCGAGCACCCCTACGGGTCCGGTGCCTACGGAAACCGCTACCAGGGCCAGCGCGGACCCACCGCATCGCGCAGCCACCTGAACTTCCACCGCACGACGCTGGAAAGCTAGCCACAACCACCTGGCGTTCGTGTGCGTGCGCAGGTCCGGGGAACCGGGCCTGCGCACCAGCTTAAGCGCCCGGCGGGGCCGCACATCCCTACAGCTGCAACTTCATGCCATCGTGGCTCGCCGTGAATCCGAGGCCCGCATAGAAGCGGTGCGCGTCGGCGCGGCTCTTGTCCGTCGTCAGCTGCACCAACGAGCAACCCTGGGACCGCGCGTACCCGATACACCACTGAAGGAATTTCTTCCCCACCCCGCGCCCGCGGTAGTCCGCCCGGATGCGCACCGCCTCGATCTGCGCGCGCCAGGCCCCGCGGCGGGACAAGCCCGGGATGAGAGAGAGCTGAAGCATCGCGATGACCTGCCCCGCATGCTCGCACACCAGCAATCGGTGCGCCGGGTCCCGCTCGATGGCCTCGAATGCCGCCAGGTACGGCCCCGAATCGTCCCCGGGCGCATCCCGTGTTGCGCCCAGTTGGTCATCGGCCAGCATCGACAGGAGCGCGGGCAGGTCGGCCCGCGCCGCATCGCGAACCGCGACCTCCAGCCCGGGGACCTCCAAGCGGGCCAGGGGCTTCACCGGCCGTGCCTTCCGTGGTCGCGTCCGATCAGCCCCATGGAGGCGACCAGCTCGCGTTCCTCCTCGAGCTCCCTGACCGAGGCCGCGATCCGCGCACGGACCTCGGCTCCCGGCTCCAGGCCCTGCTCGATCTGCCAGGCGCCGTCGCGCGAGTGCACGGGAAAGGAACTGACCAGGCCCCGGGGCACGCCGTAGGATCCGTCCGAGACCACCCCCGCCGACGTCCACGAATCGGCGGTTCCCGAGACCCAGTCCCGGACGTGGTCGATGGCTGCGGCCGCGGCCGAGGCGGCGGAGGAGGAACCTCGCACGGCAATGATCTCCGCCCCGCGCTTGGCCACCCGGGGAATGAATCTCTCCGCCAACCAGGACTCGAGGCTGCAGCTGCCGCCCAGGGCCTGCGTCAGCGCCTCGGGCAGCGGGCGGCGCGTGCCGTCGGGGCCCTGGACCCAGCCGTGGGAGATGTCCGGGACCTGGGTGGCCGAGTGGTTGCCCCAGATGGTCACGTTGCCGATTCCCGCCACGGGGACATCCAGGGTGCGGGCCACGAGCGCCAGGGCCCGGTTGTGGTCCAGGCGGGTCATGGCGGTGAAGCGTTCGGGGGGCACATCCGGCGCATGGGCCGCGGCGATCAACGCATTGGTGTTGGCGGGGTTTCCCACCACCAGGACGCGCACATCCGCAGCCGCATGGGCGTTGATGGCTGCACCCTGCGGGCCGAAGATCGCACCGTTGGCGGCCAGCAGGTCCCCGCGTTCCATCCCGGCCCCGCGCGGCCGGGAACCGACCAGCAGGGCCACGTTGGCACCGTCGAAGCCGCGGGAGGGATCGCTTGTCACTTCCACCGATGCCAGCGAGCCGAACGCACAGTCCTGCAATTCCAGGGCGCTGCCCTCGGCCGACTTCATGCCGGCAGGGATTTCCAGCAGCTGCAACCTCACCGGGGTGTCGGGTCCGAACATGGCCCCGGAGGCGATGCGGAACAGCAGCGCGTAGCCGATCTGCCCTCCGGCTCCGGTCACGGCAACGGTCACGGGTGTTGGTGTGCTCATGGCTAAATGCAACCACCAATGACGGGCAAAAGCCACGGCCCGCCAGACAGGCTAGGAGGACGTGCGCGGGCCGCGAACCGGGATCAGCAGCAGCAGCCCCAGGAGCAGCACCACCAGGATGCCCAGGATGCCGTAGCGCTGGGCCTCGGCCACATGCGGGGCGGCCAGGGCGATGGAGGCCGCGAAGAGGGCCGGGGCCAGGAAGCTGACGGCACGGCCCGTGGTGGCGTAGAGCCCGAACAGCTCGCCCTCCTGCCCGGCCGGGGCCAGCCGGGCCAGGAAGGCTCGGCTGGAGGCCTGGGCGGGACCGACGAACAGGCACAGCAGCAACCCGAAGATCCAGAAGCTCGAGGCGTCGGGGGAGAAGAACACGCCCAGGCCCGCAACGAGCAACCCGAGCAGGGAGATGACGATGACCCGCTTGGGACCGATCCTGTCATCGAGCATGCCGCCGACCATGGCCCCGGCCGCGGCCACCACGTTGCCGACGATGGCGAAGATGATCACCTGCTGCAGCGGGAAGCCGAAGGTGCCCGCGGCGATGATCCCGCCGAAGGTGAACACCGCCGCCAGCCCGTCGCGGAAGACCGCACTGGCGAACAGGAAATAGACCGTGTGGCGATCCGCGCGGGCCAGCGCCACGACGCGGCGCCACAATTCCTGGTAGGACTGCACGATGGTGAAGCGCGGCCCCCCGGGATCCCCGGGGATCTCGGGCACCGCAAAGAGCACCGGCAGGCCGAAGCCCATGAACCACACGGCGGAGAACACCGCGACCAGGCGCAGGTTCAGCGAGTTGGTGTCCGAGGCCCCGGCCCAGTCGAAGAGCGGGGTCACCAGGGTGAACAGCACGATCGCCAGGGCCAGGATGCCACCGAGGTAGCCCATGCCCCAGCCGAATCCGGAGACCTTGCCGATGGTGGACGGGGTGGAAATCTGCGGCAGCATCGCGTTGTAGTTCACCGCGGCGAACTCCGCGAAGACCGAGGCCGCGGCAATCAGGGTCACCCCGAGGACCAGGAAGCGCGGCTCGGGGAAAACGAAGAAGCAGGCGGCCGTGAGAAGGGCCACGATCACGGTGTTCACACCCAGCCAGAAACGCCTCCGGCCCCCGGCATCCGAACGCAGCCCGGTGACCGGGGCCAGCAGCGCGATGGCCACCCCGGCGATGGCCAGGCCGTTGCCCAGGACCACCGAATTGGCGTCCTTGTTGCCGAAAAGGTCGCTGGTCAGATACACGGTGAAGACGAAAGTTGTCATCACCGCGTTGATCGCGGCGGAACCCCAATCCCAGGATGCCCATGCCAAGACGGGTTTGGTGATTATTTTCCGCCGGTCGGTCGATGCCGAGGGTGCCACAGGGAACTCGCTCATGGGTGCATCGTAACTCGCCGAAACAAACAACGGGGGAAGACCGGCAAATTTCGTGCTCGCGCCGCAGAAATTTTCTTTGCAATTCGGATCTTAAACAATCCGGAAACGCGTATTATTCCTCAAAACTTCATCGGCTGAATCCCGTGCCAAAGAGCTGTTCGACACCATCCGGCTGATATCCTAAAAGCTGCCTTTTGACCGTTTTTGTTGCCAGGGCACTGGCCTGCCGACCATGGGAGATAAGTGTGCTCCTAGTCCTGATTGCGCTTTTTGTTGTTGCGGCAATTGCACCATTGATTTTTCGGCTGCTGGGCCGTTCAACCTTCTATGTCTTGGCGGCGGTTCCCGCCGTGGCCTTCGCCTGGCTTGTGGCCAGCTTCCCCTCGTTCCTGGATGCCGAGCAGGCCGCCGCGAGCGGTGAGCCCAACGCACCGCCCTCCGAGCTCTACAGCTGGATCGGCCCGCTGAACGCCCATCTCGATTTCCGGATGGATGCCCTGGCCGCGGTGCTGTGCCTGCTGGTGCTCGGGGTCGGTTCCCTGGTGCTGTTTTACTGTGCGCGCTATTTCAAGAACGAGGACCCGCACACCGGAGCTTTCGGCGCCCAGCTGCTGGCCTTTGCCGCCTCGATGTTCGGCCTGGTCACCGCCGACGACATGATCATGCTCTTCATCTTCTGGGAGCTGACCACGATCCTGTCCTTCCTGCTGATCGGGTTCAACCGCACCAGGATGAGCGCACGGCGTTCGGCACTGACCGCCCTGATGGTCACCACCTTTGGCGGCCTGACGATGCTGGCCGGACTGGTCATGCTCGGCAATGCGGCCGGCACCTACCGCATCTCCGAGATCCTGGCCATGGCCCCGGAACTCACCGCCCTGGGCACCTACATCGACGTGGCCATCGCCCTGGTGTTGATCGGCGCGATCTCCAAGTCCGCTCTCGTTCCCTTCCACTTCTGGCTCCCCGGCGCCATGGCGGCCCCCACCCCGGTCTCCGCGTACCTGCACGCAGCGGCCATGGTCAAGGCCGGCATCTACCTGGTGGCACGACTGGCCCCGGGCTTCAACGAAACCGCCTTCTGGCAACCCATGCTGCTCTGGCTCGGACTGGCGACCCTGCTGATCGGCGGCTGGCGAGCGCTGAAGCAACACGACCTCAAACTGCTGCTGGCCTACGGCACGGTCTCCCAGCTGGGCTTCCTGATCCTGGTCATGGGCATCGGAAGCCCCAACGCGGCGCTCGCTGGCCTGGCCATGATGCTGGCCCACGGGTTCTTCAAGGCAACGCTCTTCCTGGTCGTGGGAATCATCGACCACAAGTCCGGAACCCGCGACCTGCACCAGCTGTCCGGGCTCTACCGCTCCTCCCCGGTCCTCTTTGCCGTTGCCGCCATCGCCGCGGCCTCGATGGCAGGCTTCCCGCCGCTCTACGGCTTCGTCGCCAAGGAAGCGGTCTACGAGGCGCTGCTGGAGCATGCCCAGGGCAACGGCGCCACCGGTGTGGTGCTGCTGGTGGGCGTCCTGCTCGGGGCCATGATGACCTTCGCCTACTCCGCACGCTTCTTGTGGGGCGGCTTCGCCTCCAAGCGGGGCCTTGAACCCAGCGTGTTCCCGCGCGTCCCGGCACTGTTCCTGGCCCCGCTGCTGGTCCTCACCGGCGCCACGGTCGTGTTCGCCTGGATCCCGCACGTGCTCGAGGGCGCCATCGCCCCCTACCTGGGCCTGTTCGGATCCGCCGAGAACCCCATCCACCTGGGCCTCTGGCACGGGTTCAGCCCCGCGCTGGGTCTGAGCATCCTGACCATGATCGCGGGCACCGCGCTCTTCCTGGCCC
The DNA here is from genome assembly GCF_001863355.1 of Arthrobacter sp. UCD-GKA. Lineage (NCBI taxonomy): Bacteria > Bacillati > Actinomycetota > Actinomycetes > Micrococcales > Micrococcaceae > Arthrobacter > Arthrobacter sp. UCD-GKA. Next base: position 78,792 of record NZ_MOLR01000001.1, read on the forward strand.
GGGAGAGGACCTTCCACCTCCAGTCCCGGGTCCCGGCGTTGCTGGATGCCGAACGAGACTACAAGCACATGGTCACCGGCGTGGACAACCTGGCCATCTGGCTCACCGGACGCACCCAGCGCGGTTCCTTGTCCTTCTACCTCGTGGTGATCCTCATCGTGGCGCTGCTGCTGCCGGCCGGCACCGCGATCCTGCTCAGCACCCCGGCACCGGGAAACTTCATCGCCTTCGACCACCCCGCCCAGCTGGTCATCGGGCTCATCATGATCCTCGGCGCCCTCGGTGCGCTGCAGGCCAACCGCCGCTTCCTGGCGGTGCTGATGGTCTCGGTCAGCGGCTACGGCATGGCCGCGATCTTCGCGCTGCAGGGAGCACCGGACCTGGCCGTGACCCAGCTCTTGGTCGAAACCATCGTGCTGGTCGCCTTCGTGCTGGCGTTGCGCGCCCTGCCGGTGGAACTGTGGGCCAAGAACCCCACCGGGCACCGGCTGGGCCGGGCGCTGATCGGCATCGGGTTCGGCGCCTCCATGATCTACATCGCCGCCACCTCGATGGCCTCGCGGGTCGCGGATCCGATCTCGCTGGCCTACCCGGAACTTGCCTACACCGGCGGAGCGGGCAAGAACATCGTCAACGTCACCCTGGTGGACATGCGCGCCTGGGACACCTTCGGGGAAATCACGGTGCTGGCCGCGGCCGCCACCGGCGTGGCCTCGCTGATCTTCGTGCGCGGTCGCGGGGACAAGCGGGTGCGCGCCTCGAACGTGCCGCGCGGATCGGTCGACCACGGTTCCGAGGCCATCGGCGGGGCCAGTCCCAGCCGTGCCGGGCTGGCAGTGGCCAGGACCTTTGCGATCTCCAAGAAGGATTCCTGGCTGGTCGCCGGGCACACCCTGGCCCCGGAGCGCCGCTCGATCACCTTCGAGGTGGTCACCCGGCTGCTCTTCCACACCATACTGCTGGCCTCCGTGTACTTGCTGCTGGCCGGCCACAACACCCCCGGCGGAGGCTTTGCCGGCGGGCTGCTGGCCGGCCTGGCCCTGACCATCCGCTACCTGGCCGGCGGCCGGGTGGAACTGGCCGAGGCCACCCCGGTCAGCCCGGGCACGCTGATGGGCACCGGGCTGGGCCTGGCGGCACTGACCGCCGCGGCGCCGCTGCTCCTGGGCGCCCAGATGTTCACCTCCGCGGCCATCGAATTCACCTGGCCGCTCTTCGGGGAGCAGAAGTTCGTGACTTCCACGCTCTTCGACATCGGGGTGTACCTGGTGGTGGTCGGGCTGGTCATCGACGTGCTGCGCTCCCTGGGCTCGGAGATCGACGACCGTTCCGAGGGCCGCAGCCCCACCGACACACATGACATGGTTTCCGACGCGGATACGGGAGTTGGACGATGAGCACCAATATCACCTTGCTCATAGTGATGGGCGTGCTCTTCGCCGTGGGCATCTACCTTTTGCTCGAGCGTTCGCTGACCCGCGTGCTGCTGGGCATCGTGGTGCTGGGCAACGGGGTGAACCTGTTGATCCTCTCCGCCGGAGGGCGCCGCGGCGAGGCGCCGCTGTACCGGTCGGCGCTGGATGCACAGGAATACAGCGACCCGCTGCCGCAGGCGCTGATCCTCACGGCCATCGTGATCACCTTCGCGGTGACAGCGTTCATGCTGGGCATCATCTACCGCTCCTGGGTCATCTCCCGGGCCGACGTGGTCGCCGACGACGACGAGGACCTGCGCGTCTCGCAGCAGTCGACCTTCGACTTCGAAGAAGACTCCCCGGTCCCCGAGGACACCACCGAATTCGAGGGCGAGGACGCCGAGCCCGCAGGGAACCACCCGGAGAAGGGGCCGCACGCATGATCGATGCACCACTGACCGCCGTTTCATTTGCCCCGCTGGTCGTGGCCTTGCCGATCTTCGGTGCCGCCCTGGCCTTCATCCTGCGCCGCAAGCGCCGCACCCAGCGCCTGGTGACCATCGCGGTCCTGGTGATCACGCTCTGCCTGGAAGCCTGGATGCTGGCCACGGTCTGGGGCGGGGGGACCTACTCGGTGACCCTCGGCGGCTGGGCCCCGCCGTTTGGCATCTCCATGGTCGTGGACGGGTTCTCGGCATTCATGCTGGTGGTCTCCTCCATCGTCTCCCTGGCGGTGCTGCTCTACGCCACCAGCCAGGGCATGGCCGACGGGGACGAGGACGGGCCCGTCTCGATCTTCCACCCCGCCTACCTGATCCTGGTCGCCGGGGTCTCCAACGCCTTTTTGGCCGGGGACCTCTTCAACCTCTACGTGGGCTTCGAGATCCTGCTGACGGCCTCCTACGTGCTGCTGACCCTGGGCGGGACCACCGCGCGGATCCGAGCGGGCACCACCTACGTGGTGGTCTCGGTCGCCTCCTCGCTGCTCTTCCTGATCGCCATCGGCATGATCTATGCGGCCGCCGGCACCGTGAACATGGCGGACCTGGCCGTGAAGCTGCCGGAGATCTCCCCGGGCACGCAGACCGTGCTGCACGTGATGCTGCTGGTCGCCTTCGGGATCAAGGCCGCGGTCTTCCCGCTGTCCTTCTGGCTCCCGGACTCCTACCCGACCGCCCCGGCCCCGGTCACCGCGGTGTTCGCCGGGCTGCTGACCAAGGTCGGGGTCTATGCGATCATCCGCACCGAGACGCTGCTCTTCCCCGGGAACCAGCTCTCCGAACCCTTGATGGTCGTGGCCGGGCTGACCATGCTGGTGGGCATCCTGGGTGCCGTGGCGCAGACCGACATCAAGCGCATGCTCTCCTTCACCCTCACCAGCCACATCGGATTCCTGATCTTCGGGGTGGCCGTGGGGAACCAGCTGGGGCTGGGGGCCACCATCTACTACGTGGCCCACCACATCGTGGTGCAGACCTCGCTCTTCCTGGTCGCCGGGCTCATCGAACGCCGGGCCGGGACCTCGAACATCGAGCGGCTCGGCTCGCTGGCCAAGCTTTCGCCGTTGCTGGCGCTGCTCTTCTTCGTCCCGGCCATGAACCTGGGCGGCATCCCGCCGTTCTCCGGCTTCCTGGGGAAGCTCGGGCTGGTGCAGGGCGGCGCCGAACTGGGCACGCCCGTGGCCTGGGCGCTGGTGGGGGTGTCCCTGTTGACCTCGCTGTTGACGTTGCTGGCGATAGCGCGTGTTTGGAACAGGGCGTTCTGGCGCAAGGCCGAGGACGCCACGGACCCGGACCCGCTGCTGCTGGTGGGCGTGGAAGCCGCGCGCGGGGCGACCTACGACATCGTGGCCAACGAGCCGGCCAGCCGCTATTCCGACCGCGGGAACACCGCACTGCTGCCCAACGGCATGCTGGCCATGACCGCGGCCCTGGTGCTGGTGGGCGTGGCGCTGACGGTGTTTGCCGGGCCGCTGTTTGAATTCAGCGACCAGGTCGCCGGCCAGCTGCTGGACCCAAACAACTACATCGAGGCGGTCCTCGGAACCGGGCAGGGGGTACGGTAAATGACCAAGGAACAACGGCTGAAAGACGCCACCGACGAATCCGGGGCACGCCAACGCGCCACCCTGCGCCAGGAACTGCCTTTGCTTGCAGGCATGATGCTGGTCTGGGGTGCGCTCTGGCAGGACTTCGCCATCGGCAACCTCGTCTTCGGGCTGCTGATCTCGCTGGTGCTGGTGCGGGTCTTCCGGCTGCCGCCGGTGATCCTATCGGGGCGCTTCAATGTTTGGCGTGCCGCAGTGTTCGCCGGGGCGTTCCTGCGGGACGTGACCCTGGCCAGCTTCGAGGTGCTGTACCTGGCGGTGTTCCGCGGCCCGCGCACCACAAGCGCGATCATCACCGTGCAGCTGCGCACCGAATCGGACTTGCTGGTCACCTTCGTGGGCCACGTGCTGACGCTGGTCCCCGGCTCCTACGTCGTGGAGGTGGACCGGCGGACCTCGACCCTGTACCTGCACGTGCTCAACGTCAACGACGAGGCCGGGGTGGAAAAGGCGCGGGCCTCGGTGATGATGATCGAGGAACGGCTGATCCGCATGATGGGCACCAAGGAAGAACTGGCCGAGTTGAATGCCGAGAAATCGGCCCCGGGCAAGGAACACGGAGAAACACCATGAACATCGTCCTGTGGATCTGCGGGATCACGCTCTCGATCGCCGGCGCCCTGGCCATGATCAGGCTGGCCAAGGGGCCCTCGATCCTGGAACGCGTCATCGCCACCGACGTGCTGCTGCTGATCGTCTCCGCGGCGCTGTGCGTGGACATGACCATCAACAAGCACACCGACAACCTCATCTTCGTGCTGCTGGCATGCCTGGTCGGGTTCGTCGGCTCGGTGACGGTTTCGCGCTTCGTCACGGACCGGAGGAACGCCTGATGCTGGACACCGTCATCGACATCGTGGCCGGGACGTTCATGATCGTCGGCTGCCTGATGTCACTGGCCGCGGGCATCGGCATGCTGCGCTTCCCGGACCTGCTCTCGCGCCTGCATGCGGCGACCAAGCCGCAGGTGCTGGGGCTGTTCCTGCTGCTGGCCGCGCTCGGGCTGGAACTGCGGTCCTGGGCGGTGCTTCCGGTGCTGCTCCTGGCCTGGCTGCTGCAGTTGCTCACCGCCCCGGTCTCGGCGCACATGGTGGGACGGGCCGGCTACCGGACCCGGCACCTGAAGCGCGAGACCCTCATCGCGGACGAATTGGCGGCGGTGGTCGAGGCCGCGGAGCAGCGCGAAGAGGCCGAGCACGGCCGGGACGGCAACAGGGACCGCGCCGACTTCATCGACTAGTCCACCGGACCCTGGGCCGGCGCCGCCAACCGGCACGGGCCACGCCAAAGCAGGGCCCGGCCGAACGCATCCGGCCGGACCCCCCGTGTGCGGAAGTGCGGAAGCTCAGGCCTTCTTGGTGAACCTCGCGATGGCCCGCTGGGTGCCGCGGTCGGTGAGCACCTGGATCAACGCGGCGGTGACGGCCGACAGCACGGCGAACCCGATGGCCTGGCGCATCGAGGCCTCGGCCTGGGCCTCCTTGTTGCCGTGCTTGGGCGGCTGCTGGCCGGTGAAACCGATCCAGGCCTTGTCGACGATCTTCCCTCCCAGGAAACCCGCGGCGATGGAAATTGCTGGACCGATCAGTTTCATCAAGCTGTTCATGGGGACTCCCGAATATTGCGGCAAAGGTACTAGGCCCAGCCTAGCTGAGGTAGCATCATAGAACTGAAACAATCACGACAGGGGAGCGTCGTGCGGGGTAACCCGCACCCAGGCGCTGAGAGTGCGGATAGCCGCAGACCCTCGAACCTGCCCCGGCTAGTACCGGCGAAGGAAGTCGAGTTCTCAGGGGTGCGCGCGGAAGTGTGCGGGCATTCCCTCCCCTCCTTGAATCCAAGGAGGATCAACACCATGGGCATCACCCACCAGCCCGCCGGGCACAAAACGGCAACCACATCCTGGCGCGTCGTCGACATCGTCATCGCGGCAGTCATCGCAGTGTCCTCGGGCGTCATCTTCTGGGCCTGGAACAGCAGCCACCACCTGCTCGACGTGCTGTTCCTGGCCTTCCCGCCTTCGGCCGCACTGGTCTCGGGCATGTGGCTCTTCCCCGCGGTGCTCGGCGCACTGATCATCCGCAAGCCCGGCGCGGCACTGTTCTGCGAAGTGGTCGCCGCGATGGTCTCGGCGCTCATGGGCTCGGAATTCGGGCTGACGGTCCTGGCCTCGGGCCTGATCCAGGGCCTGGGCGCCGAAGTGGTCTTCGCCGCGTTCCGCTACCGCACCTTCAACCTGCCCGTGGCACTGCTGGCCGGCGCCGGAGCAGGACTATTTGGAAGCGTCAACGACACCTTCATCTTCCGCTGGTTCCCCGAATACACCACCGGCATGCTCTTGGCCTACATCGGGTTCATGACCATCTCGGGCATCATCATTGCCGGGCTGCTCTCCTTCCTGGGAACCCGCGCCCTGGCCAAGACCGGCGCACTGGGCGCGCTTGCCAGCCGCAAGGCAGCCACCGAACCAATCCTCGGCTGATGGGCACGGGCATCACCATGTCTTCAGCCTCGATGCTGCACCGCGAAAACGACACCGCGGCCACGGTGCAACACCGCTGCGACGCGGTGTCCGTCAGCGCCCGGAACTGGGGGTGGCGGCACGCCGACCGCAAGCAAGCAGCGCTGTCGGGCCTGGACCTGGAGATCCGGGCCGGGGAACGCGTGCTGCTGGCCGGGCCCTCGGGCGCCGGCAAATCCACGCTGCTCTACGCGCTGGCCGGGGTCCTGGACGAAGACGACGAAACCTATTCCTCCGGCGAGCTGCTGCTGGACGGGGCACCGGCAGCCCAAGGCCGCGGACTGGTCGGGCTCATGCAGCAGGATCCCGAAACCCAGGTCGTCCAGGCCCGGGTCGGGGACGACGTGGCCTTCGGCGCGGAAAACCTTTCGGTGCCGCCCGCGCAGATCCGGCGGCGGATCATCGAGGCACTGGACGCCGTGGGACTGGAGGTCCCGCTGGACCACCCGACCTCCGCGCTCTCGGGCGGGCAGAAACAGCGCCTGGCCCTGGCCGGGATCCTGGCCATGGGACCGGGGCTGGTGCTGCTGGACGAGCCCACGGCAAACCTGGACCCGGACGGGGTGCTGGAGGTCCGCGACGCGGTGCTGGCCGCACTGGATTCCACCGGCGCGACCCTGCTGATCGTCGAACACCGGCTCGAGGCGTGGGCGGAGCACATGGACCGGGTCATCGTGTTGGAACCCGGCGGCGGCATCGCCCACGACGGAACCCCCGGCGAGCTCTTTGCCCCCGGCCCGGTCCGCGACCAGTTGGTTGCCGCCGGGGTCTGGGTGCCCGGGTACACCCCGGCATTCGACCCGCTGCCGGCCCCCGGGGAATCCGCTGCGTTGCTGCTGGAGGCCACGGACCTTGCCGTCACGCGCAAGCGCGGCGCCAGGCCGGCCGCCTCCGGCCTGGACCTGCGCCTGGGGGCGGGCGAGGCCTGGTGCGTGCGCGGGGCCAACGGCTCGGGCAAGTCGACCTTCGCGCTGACCCTCGGCGGACTGCTTCCGGTCGGATCCGGCACGGTGCTGGCCACCGGCGAATTGGCGGCCGGCACCGAGGCCCGGCCGTACCACTGGCGCGCCACCGAATTGGTGGGACGGATCGGCTCGGTCTTCCAGGAGCCCGAGCACCAGTTCGTCACCCACACCGTGGCCGAGGAACTGGCCTACGGCCCGCGGCACGCGGTCAGGCCCGGAACCCGGGAACCGCTGTTCACCGAGCAGGAAATCTCCTCGCGCGTCGAATCGCTGCTGTCCCGGCTGCGGCTGGGACACCTGGCGGAGGCGAACCCCTTCACCCTCTCGGGCGGGGAAAAGCGCCGGCTCTCGGTCGCCACGGTGCTGGCGGCGGGCCCGCAGGTCCTCATCCTCGACGAGCCGACCTTCGGTCAGGACGCCAACACCTGGCGCGAACTGGCCCTGCTGCTGCGCGAGGAGCTGGGCCGCGGCACCGCGATCATCGCGGTGACCCACGACGCGGACTTCGCCCGCGCCCTGGGCGCACACGAGTTCGTCCTGCAGGCCCCGGACACCGCGGACGCAGCCGCCCCCGCCGCCGCACGGCCCGGGTTGCTCGAGGCCGATGTGCGCGGGGGGACAAGTTTCCTGGGCCGGGCCAACCCGCTGGCCAAGTTGGCCGCGGTTGCCCTGGCAACGATCCCGCTGGTCGCCTCCATGGACTGGGTCAGCAGCGGAATCGTGGTGGCCGCGACCGTTCTGGCGCTGCCGCTGGCCGGGCTGTCCATCCCGCGTTTCCTGGCCCGCGGCTGGCCGCTGCTGCTCGCCGCGCTCTTCGGGGCCTGGGGCACCGCGCTGGTGGGCAACGATTCCGGGGCGGTGCTGCTGGATGCGGGCATCTTCACCATCACCGAGGGCTCGCTGTCCGCCGGTGCGGCCACCGGGATGCGCGCCTTCGCGGTGGCGATCCCCGCGGTGCTGGTGCTGTTCACCACGGACCCGACGGACCTGGCCAACGCGCTGGCGCAAAAGGCGCGGCTGCCGCACCGCTTTGTGCTCGGCGCGCTGGCGGGCATGCGGCTGCTGGGGTTGCTGATCGAGGAATGGACGACGCTGGGCATGGCCCGGAGGGCCCGGGGCGTGGGTAGCCGCGGCTCGGCCGCCGCCCGGTTGCGGGCGAACCTGGGGCAGGTCTTCGGGCTGCTGGTCCAGGCCATCCGGCGGGCCTCGCGGTTGGCGGTGACCATGGAAGCCAAGGGCTTCGGCACCGCCGAGCGGACCTGGCTGCGGCCCTCGAGATACGGCCTGCGGGATGCGGGGATCGTTGCCGCCGGGCTGCTGCTGGGCACCGTCGCAACAGGGGCATCGTTGGCCCTGGGCACCTGGAACCTGGTCTGGAGCTAGGACGTGTCTCCCCATGGTGGTTTCTCGATGTCCGAGCCCCAGATGGGCACGGCATGGAGCACCGCGGCCGAGCGGCAGGCCAGGGCATGCCAGGGGCCCCACGATGTTGCGCCGCTTTTAGGCTTCCTTGTCATGGATCACCGGGCGGCCGCCTGCCGAACCCTTGCGCTTGCGCAGGAGTTTCCTCTTGCCCGGGATGGGGGAGGCTTTGGCGGCCACGGCCCGTTCGGCGCGTCTCCGGGCGCTGCCAGCCGTCGACCTGTGAGCGGATCATGGTGGTCGGGGCGGCGCAGGAGGTTGGTGCCGGGCTGGTGGGCCCGGTTGATCGCCGCGTCCACCGGCACTTCCCAGCCGATCCGGCCGCTGGCTTGGGCGTGGCCCAGCAGGGTCGCCAACACCGTGTTGCAGGTGCCGTCTGTGGCGTAGCGGCGGTGGCGCTTCCACACGGACCTTCAGGACCCGAACTGCTCGGCAGGTCGCGCCAGGGGATGCCGGCGCGGTAGCGGTGGGCGATGCCCTCGACCACGAGTCGGTGGTCCGCGAACCGGCGCCCCGCCGGGCCCGTGGGATCGGGCATGAGCGGGGCGATCGGCTGCCCCTGGACATCAAAGGGGCAGGTGCAACGCGAATTCAGCCGATATCCATGCCGAACCACGCCAATCGGATTTTGATGACAGGCCCTACTTACTCCCCGCAACCTGATTGAACACCATGGGTGGTCTGGCGTGCCGCGGCGCCGCCGTCACACCAGGCGCTGTTTTGCAGCAGCCACGAGAAGCCGTCGGTGGAAGCGTTGAGGTAGTTACCGTTGGCGCCAGGCAGGCCCGCCCCAACGGAAGGGATGGATCCCGGCGTGCCGAAGCCCCAGGCAGCTTCCGGGATGCCGATGCTGGGCAGCCACACCCAGTTGCCAACGATGACGGGCGCGGTGCAGGTCATTCCGCAGGCAGCCGGCGGGCGGCTGACGTTGAGACAGTCGTCGGCCAGGGCGGCCGTTGGGGCAATGAGGGCCAGGGCGGCGGTTGCTCCGGCCACGGCCAGGAATCTTCTGAGCATGATGAACTCCGAACTTTGGGCCCGGTAGATGGAAGCCGGGACCGTTTGTTGTTTCGAACGAGTACACGCAAAGGCGTTGACGGCGGCACAATGGTGCCGTCCGAATTTCACATCGAATCCCCAGTCTGGGTTCAGAGTAGACCTGCACGGCCAACGGCAGCAATAGCCGGTGACAGAGAATCTGGAACCGTCATTTTCAACGGATAACGTGTGGTCGGTCCGCAGGGCCCTTGATTTGCCCTACAGCGGTGACCCTGAAAATTGGGCTTTTCCCCACCGGCATCGTTGCTGCCATGTATCTGCGCACCGCGCGGGCCACCGCGGCGATCCCGGAACGGCTGGGGCACGGGGCGGTGTKCCCGCCCGGACAGGCCTGCCGGGGCCAGATGCACGTGAATTCACCCGGTTTCCCTGCCGAACCACGCCGACCGGAAGTGGGAGACAGTCCCTGGGCGCAGGACCCGCGCGTTCCCGGTGCGTGCCCCCGGGGCTACCGGGTGAAGCCCAGGGACGCGATGGCCGGCAGGGTCCCGGCGGCAAGGTTCTGCAACACGTAGCGCTCGTGCTCCGGCATGGGCTCGGGCAGGTGGTCCAGGTCGAACCATTCCATGGCGGCGCACTTTTCCGGCTCCATGATGCGGGCCTCGCCCCGCCACGTATCTGCCGCGAAGAAGAAGTCAACGCGCTGGGCACGCGGAGAATCCCCGCCGTTGGTGCGGTGCAGGGTCGACAGCGGGACCAGGTCCGCCGGGTCCAGCAGCACCCCGGCCTCCTCGGCGGCCTCGCGCACCGCAGCGGCGAGCACCGATTCGCCGGCTTCCACGTGCCCGGCCGCGGCGCAGGCCCAGTGACCGTCCATGAATCCGGTGTTCTGCCGCAATTGCAGCAGCACCCGCGCGTCGCGGCGGAACACCACGTAGGCGGCCGGCACCAGCTGGAAGAGCTCTTGCATGATGGAACCTCGAATCCGTTGCTTCGCCCCGACGCCGGGGGATTGACCTGGGGCCGCTTATTGGATGGCGTCGACCATGGCGGTGAGTTCGGCATGCAGTTGCCCGTCGCGGGCGATCACGGTGCCGTCGATGGAGTTCACCGGGGTGAGCAGCCGGACGCTGGAGACCAGCCACACGCCCTCGGCATCCAGCAGGTTTTCCGGGGTCAGCGGCCCGTAGCCCAGCTCCCATCCGGCCTCGCGGGCGGCGGCAAAGATGGCTCCCTGGGTGGTTCCCGGCAGGATGCCGGTTTCCAGGGTCGGGGTGATCAGCCGCTTGGTGTCCCCGTCGCGGTGCGCGATGAGCACCGTGGAGGTGGGGCCCTCCAGGACGATTCCGTCGCTTGAGGTGAAGATGACGTCGTCGGCGCCCAGCTTCTTGGCGTGCCGCAGCGCCGCCATGTTCACCGCGTAGGACAGGGTCTTGGCGCCCATCAACAGCCAGGGGGCGCGCTCGGCCACCCGGGAGTCGTAGCCGCGGTCCAGGAAGATCACCGAGATCCCGCTCTGGCGCTGCTGCCGTCCCAGCTCCGGGGCCGGGGAGACCATGACCCAGGAGGTGCCGTGGCCGTTGCCCTCGGTGCCGCGGGTGGCCACGAGCTTCACCACCGCTTCCTCGGCCGGGGTGGCGGCATCGAATGCCGCCACGGCGGTGGCGATCGCCGCACGCCACGCCTCCTCGTGCGGAACCAGCAGGTCGCAGGTCGAGGCCGAGACGCGCAGCCGGGCCAGGTGGGCGTCGAGCTTGCGCACGATCCCGTCGGTGTACAGCGCGGATTCGAAGATCCCGTCGCCGCGGGTCACGCCCTGGTCCAGGACCGAGAGCTGGGCGGTGGCGGCATCGGCGACGCGGCCGGCGGGAAAGTCGGGATCGAGGAACACAAGAGCAGTCATGGTTACCAGATTACCGCCGGGCCGGTGGTTCCCAAGTGTTCCACGCACTGGCGGTAGTCTGGGACAAAGGCCGGGAACCACACTCTGGCAAGGAGGGATCCATGAACGAGGGCAACGACGCGCTGACGATTGGTGCCGCCTTGTGGTCCGTGGCCGTGGGGATCGAACTGACCATCCGCATCACCATGGTGGGCATCGTGCCCGGCAACCGCCGCCCCACCACCGCCATGGCCTGGCTGCTGGCGATCTTCTTCATCCCCGTGGTGGGCCTGCTGCTCTACCTGCTCTTTGCCAACACCAAGCTCTCGAGGCGCCGGATCCAGCGGCAGAGAAACGTCAACGAATCGATCCTTGAAGCCACACAGCACATGATCGGCGGAAACCGCTCGCCAGAGGCCCCGGACTGGGTGCTCTCGGCGGTCGAGCTGAACCGGACCCTGGGTGCGCTGCCGCTGCAGGCCGGGAACGCGGTGGAATTCATCACCGGATACAAGGAATCCCTGGATGAGATGCGTCTGGAGATCGACAAGGCCCGACGCTACGTGCATGTGCAGTTCTACATCATCGGCGAGGACGATGAGTACGTCGGCCCGATCCTCGAGGCCCTGGAGCGCGCGGTCGATCGCGGGGTCAAGGTACGGGTGCTCTTTGACCATCTGGGCTCAATGCGCGTGAAGGGCTACTTCGGGTTGGTGCGGCGGATGAGCGCGGCCGGGATCAACTGGCGGCGGATGCTTCCGCTGGCACCCTTTCAGCGGCGGTGGCGGCGCCCGGATTTGCGCAACCACCGCAAGATCGTGGTGGTGGACGGGCAAGTCGCCTTCACCGGTTCGCAGAACCTCATCGAGCCCGGATACAAGCGGTCCTCCGCGCACAAGATCGGCCGCGAATGGGTCGAGCTGATGGCCAAGGTCCGCGGTCCGCTGGTGACCAGCCTGGACGTGGTATTTGCCACCGACTGGTCGCAGGAATCCGACGAGGACCTGCTCCACGACCTGGCCACGGTCGAGGATGCCATGCGCAAGGCGCCCGACGCGGGGGAGGACATCGGCCAGCTGGTTCCCAGCGGGCCGGGCTTCGAGGCGGAGAACAACCTGCGGCTRTTCAACACGCTGATCTATTCGGCCACCGAGCGGCTTTCGATCACCAGCCCCTACTTCGTCCCGGACGATTCGCTGCTCTATGCGATCACCACCGCCGCCCAGCGCGGTGTGGCGGTGGAACTGTTCGTCTGCGAGAAGGGCGACCAGGCCCTGGTGCAGCACGCCCAGCAGTCCTACTACGAGGCGCTGCTGCGCGCCGGGGTGCGGATCTACCGGTACAAGGCACCCACGGTGCTGCATTCAAAGTGCATGGCCGTGGACGACGAGGTGGTGGTCATGGGCTCATCCAACATGGACATGCGATCCTTCTCGCTGAACCTCGAGATCACCCTGATGCTGCTGGGCTCCGACCTGGTCAACGAGTTGATGAAGGTGCAGGACGTCTACCGGGCCAACTCCACCGAGCTGACCCTGGAGCAATGGTCCAAGCGCACCCCGGTGAGCCGCTGGATCGACAACGTCGCCAGGCTCTCGGCCACCTTGCAATAGGCGGCGGCAGCCGGGACGGCGAACCGCCGGGTTTTTAGCGCGGTGGTGCCGAGGGGGAGGGCAGCGCCGCGCGCAGGACCAGCTCGAGCACCGGCTTCGGGTCCGGCCCGTGTCCGCGTGCCAGGTGGTAGAGCAGCATCCCCTCATAGGCGGACATCAAGGCCGTGGCGGCGACCTCCGGCTGCGCGGCCCCGAGTCGGCCCAGCAGCGGAACGACCAGGGCCTCGAACCCGGCCCGTCCCCGGGAGACCGCATCGCGGACCTCCGCGTGCCCGATGCCCTCGACGAACAGGGCGAAGCGCGCCGCGGTCAGTTCCCGGCCCCCGGTGGTGGAGGCGCGGAATTGCGCGCAGAGGACCTCCAACAGGCCCGTGGCGCTGTCCGGCGGCAGGGCCCCTGCCACCTCGGCGGCCTCGCGGGCCTCGAGCTCCTCCACGGCGCCGACCAGAAGGGCCGAGCGCGTGCGGAAGTGGTTGGAGGTCGAACCCTGCGGCAGCCCGGCCCGGGCATCGACGCGGGCGTGGGTCAGGGCCCGGATTCCACCGGTGCCCAGCAGTTCGAGGGCGGCTTGGAGCGCGCGGGCCTTGGTTGGTGGCATGGGACCAGAGTAGGTCCCCAAACCTTGTACTACAACCATAGTGACGGGATGCCGAGCTCATAGTATTTTCGTGCCATGGACATCAACTCGGGGTCCGCACCGGCCGCTTCCGGGATCGGACACAGATTCATTGACCTGCCGGGCGTGCGCCTGCACGTTGCCGAGACCGGAACGGGAACGCCGTTGCTCCTACTGCACGGGGTTCCGCAGGACGCCACCGTCTTCACCGGCATGATCCCGGCGCTCGCCCAGAACCACCGGGTGATCGCCGTGGACCTGCGAGGCTGCGGGCAAAGCTCGGCTCCGGCCGGCGGGTATTCGCTCGATTCCCAGCTGGCGGACCTGCTGGGCCTGCTTGACGCACTGGACATCAAGCAAACCCGGATCATCGCCCACGACCTCGGCGCCCTCTACGCGTTCATGCTGTGCCTGCGGCACCCCGAGCGGGTGCGCTCGCTGGTGTCGCTGGCGATCCCGCATCCCTTCCTGCGCTTCAACCTCAGGTTCCTGCCCGTGTTCAAGGACGCCTGGTTCGAGCCGCTGCTCGCGACCCCTGGCATGGCCACCTTGCTCATGGGCCGCGGCAGGCAGCCGATGGCCCGGCTGATGTTCAGGAACTACGTGCTGGACCCCGGCATCTGGGACCCGGAACTGCTGGAGTACTACCTGGCGAAGCTGCGCGAACCCGGGCGGGCTGCGGCGATCGGCGCGATCTACCGCCATTGCGTGTTCCCGACCTTCATCAAGCTGCTGCGCGGAGGCTACCTGGATCAACGACTCACCACGCCCACGCTGCTGGCCGTGGGCGATCAGGACAACGCAGTACCGGCGAGATTGCTGGGCGGCTACGAGTCGCACGCCGATCAGATGGAACTGCTGCGCATCCCCGGGGCGGCGCACTTCGTCCTGGACGAGCAGCCCGGGAAGGTGGTGTCCGCGGCGCTGGAGTTCTTCGCCCGGGAAGGCCACTGACCCGGCGCCAGGTGTTCACGGCGCCGGATGGCCCTTGCCCACCACGGAGGCGCCAAAGACGCGCCTGGCGATCACGGCGTTCACCGGGGCCAGGTTCATCAGGTGCAGCGACCACCGGCGCAGCAACAGCGCCCGGCGGCCGGCGGGCACAAAGAACCGGGCGTTGCGCCGTCCGGCGTCCTGCTGCTGCTCCACCAGGGGACGCCAGCTCGCCTCATAGCCGGCCAGTGCCGCGGGGATGCCATGGCCGGAGCCCAAGGCATCGACAAGCACCTTTGCCCCGGCAATGGCCAACGAGGCGCCCTGCCCGGCGAGCAGCGAGACGGCGAAGGCGGCGTCACCCAGCAGCACGCATCGCCCGGCGCTCCAGGCCGGGACCACCGCCTGGGCGACGACATCCTCGAAGATCTCCGCGGGGCGTTGGTCCAGCGCCCGGTCGACATTGCTCCCCAGGCCGCGGAACTTCGCGAACAGTTCCTCCCGGGTATCCGGACCCGGGTCCGGGTCGCTGCACTCGACGACCCCGAAGAACGCAACGCGCCCGTCGGACAGGGCATAGAGCGTCGCCTGGCGGACCAGCGAATCGGTCAGCACCACCTCGCGCCCCAGGCTTGCGGCAAGCCCGGGATCCAAAAAGACGTACCCGAAGACGTGCAATCCCAAATGCCGCAGCACGCCGGTGGCGGGCAGGGCGGGCATGGCGCCGCGCACCGTCGAGTGGATGCCGTCGGCGCCGACGAGCAGGTCGGCATCGAAGTCGCGCCCGTCGGCCAACACCGCCCGTGCGGGAGCCCCCGGCCCCTCGGCATCCGGGAACCGGCCCGGGTCCACGGACACGACCTTCGCGCCCTGGATGATGCCCGCCGAATCGCCGACCCATTCGCGCAATCCCGTTTCGATGTCGGGGCGAAGGATGGAGAAGAACTTCCCGTGGGCGGCGTTCAGGAAGGATTCCATGGCGAACTTCGCCCGGGTTCGCCCGGCCGGGTCGACGTAGCGGGCCCGTGCATACATTTCCCCGTGGCGTTGCAGGTGCGCGATGGCGCCCAGGGACTCGGCCGCGGCAAAACCGGGACCGAAGAAATCGATCATGTAGCCGGCCGTGCGCGGTGCCGGCGCCTGCTCCAGCACCGTGGTCTCCCAGCCGTTTTGTGCCAGTGCCCCGGCGGCGGCCAGCCCGCCGATTCCCGCGCCGACGACCAATGCCCGCATGGTTCTTCACCCCATTCGATCCGCCGGGGCAATCGCTGCCCCTCTGCGGCCACGATACCGCCGTGCCACGCCATCGGTACCCGATCGTTTCCACCAGGAATACACCGGAGGGAAATTGACGGCCCACGGGCGGGGTGTTCCTCGGACGCCAAGGGTTTGGGCTGACGCCAAGCCCCTGGGTGAAGCTCCAGCCGGTTTCTTCCCGGGGCCCGGGATGAAACGCGTTGGACGCTTCGCCCGGCTGGCGGTGTGGTTGCCCGGCGTCGCGAATTCGACATGGCTGTTGCCCTTGATGGTGCCTGGTCGAGGAACGAACCGTTCCGGATCCCACCCGTTCACGGGTCCCGATTCCGCCGGGCATGGCCTTGGGTGTCGCCGCGCGGACGACCGCGGATGCTGGCATACTCGGTGACCTACGCCACGAAGCCGCGAATGGAGCCTGCCGAGCCGTGAACAGCATCAAGGAAGCAGCGGTCGTCCTGCGCCACCGGCAGTTTCGAAGCTTTTGGACCGGGCGGGTGGTTTCCTCGCTTGGATCGGCGGCGGCCCCGATCGCTGTCGCGTTTGCCGCCCTGGAGGCGGGCGGCGGAGTCGAATGGCTGGGGTTCATCCTCGCCCTCAACATCGCCCCGCAGGTCCTCCTGCTGCTCGTCGGCGGCGTGCTGGGCGACAGGGTCCGACGTGACCGGGTCATGGTCGTCGCCAACGCCGTCTCCGGGATCGTGCAGGTGGCCATGGCCATCCTGATCCTGGCGGGTGTGGCCGAACTGTGGATGCTGGCCGCTTCCGTCTTTCTGCTGGGCATGGCCTCGGCCTTCTTCCAGCCGGCCTCGCAGGGATCCATCGTCCAGCTGGTTCCCGCGGAACTTCGGGTGGCGGCGAACGCGGTGCTGCGCCTGCCGCTGAACGTCGCCAAGGTGCTGGGCCCGGCACTTGGCGGACTGGTGGTGGCCCTGGTGGGTCCGGGTTGGGCGCTGGCGTTCAATGCCTCGACATTCCTTGTATCGGTGTTCTTTCTCGCGGCCATCCGCCTGCCGCAGCCGATCAAGGCCAAGGCCTCGGCGATCTCGGCCTTCCGGACCGGGTGGAAGGAATTTCGTGCCAGGCGTTGGTACGTCGTCATGGTGGCGCAGTCCGCCATCACGGTGCTTATGTGGCTTGTGGGATTCCAGCTCTTCGGACCCGTCATTTCCCACTCGTCCCTGGGCGGTGCCTTCGCCTGGGGACTGATCAGCGGGGGATTCGCCTTCGGGCTGGTCGGAGGCTCGCTGGTCGCCGTCGCGGTCCGGCCACAACGGGTGGGCGTCACCGTTTCCCTCTGCCTGGCGACCCAGGCGTTGCCGCTGGTTGCGCTTGGCTTTGTGGCACCGATCTGGGTGATCGTCGGTGCCGCCGTCCTGGCCGGCGTTGCCCTGGATATCTCGATCGTGTCCTGGTCCGCGTTCTTCCAGGAACAAATACCGGAAGGCTTACAGTCCCGCCTGTCCTCGATCAGCACCTTCGGCCAGCTGCTGCCCGTCCCGATCGGGTACGTCCTGTTCGGCGCGCTGAGTCGGGAGAGCGGCACGCTCGGCCTGATGACCCTCATGTCCGGCGTTCTCGTTGTCGCGGCGTTGCTCCCGCTCGCGCTTCCCTCCATTCGCCATCTGAGGCTTGGACTAGTCATCGACGGGGACCGGGCCACGATTCCGGGCGGAGGTTCCACAGTGGGCACGGGCACCAACCTCCGCTGACGATCGGTATCCATGGGATAGCTCCGCGGAACCTAGGTATCGCATGGGCAGCCTTCCCCGCCTAGACAGAGCCTGGAAGGTTCCGTCGCTGTTGTTCTCGGCAGCCAGCGGGAACAACCGGCGGATCGTGCTCGCCGATTGCATAATGGCCAGACGGATGATCCGGGCAATCGCCGGTGGCGAGTTCAGGTGAGGCCCGTCTGTCTTGTCCCACCGGGACAGCCAAGGAATGCGTCAGAACGTGGCAACTTCCCATGCAGACTTCGGATTCCAACGACGATTCACCCGACATCGGCGCAATAAATGCACCCTGCTATCCTTGGGAACATGCGTAGCCCACAGCGATTTATCGGCCCCCGACCGTTTACCGGTCGCGAGGGCTTCTTGGCGCGCGCCTAGGTCCTGGTGACGGAGCGGATCGGGGGATTGCCCACCGATCCATTCCCACCCAAGGACCCCTGATGACTAATTATCTTTCCCCGGCCGAACTTCACGAGGCGCTGGCATTGCGCGACCTCTCCGATCCCGAACACGGCCCCCACGCCATGCAAGAGCTGCTGGCGCAAGTGGCAAACGCCCTCACCCGATCGTGGGGCGTGGCCGCCCGAACGGTGCGAAATAGCCCGCTGGTCTCGGTGGCCGACAACTACGACAAGCTCGGCTTCTCCGCATCGACGGTGACCCGCGACCGGCGGTATTCGCGCTACGTGAGTCCCACGGTGATGCTTCGAAGCCACACCTCGGCCTCCGTCCCGGCCCTGCTCCGGAACCTGCCGCCAAAGCAACAAATGGATGAGTTGGTCGTGATGCCGGGGCTGGTCTATCGCCGGGACGCCATTGACCGCACCCACGTCGGTGCGCCCCACCAGGTCGACCTCTGGCGGATCGCATCCACCCCCACGCTGGCGCCGAGGGACCTGGAATCCATGGTGGCCGAGCTTGTTGAAGCCGTCCTTCCCGGTGCCCCATGGCGCACGGTTCCGGCCGTGCATCCCTACACGAGACACGGGATGCAGGTGGATGTGCTGGTGGGGAACGACTGGCTGGAACTGGCCGAATGCGGCTTGATGGCGCCCGGGCTCTTCGCCGATGCGGGACTCGACCCGGAGCAGTGGTCGGGCCTGGCCCTGGGCATGGGCCTGGACCGCGCCCTGATGCTGCGCAAGGGAATCCCAGACATCCGCCTCCTGCGCGCCGGCAACGAACGCATCGCATCCCAGATGCTCGACCTGGAACCGTGGCAACAGGTCTCCCTGCTCCCTCCCACGCGCAGGGACATCTCGATCGTCGTGCCCGAATCATTCGACGACGAGATCCTGGGCGACGAAGTCCGCCAAGCCCTGGGCACGCGCATGGACGACTTGGAATCCGTCGAGCTCCTGGACCTGACACCCTTCACGGAGCTGCCCGCCGCGGCACGGGACCGGCTGCGGATCGAGCCAGGACAGGCCAACGCCCTGATCCGCCTGGTGTTGCGGCCCATCGAGCGAACACTGACGGCGCCGGAAGCCAACCTGATTCGCGACGACATCTACCGGGCGCTGCACCAGGGCCCGGTCATGGAACTCATCGCCGGTTGACCCTGCGCGGGCGCGGGCGGCCGCAACTCCAAGTCGGCCGCGCCCCCGGCAAGGTTCGGCAAGCCGGATGGCCACGGGCGTTGCCGGAGCGACCGCGACCCGAGTGATGGACGCCCGACCGACCGGGTTGCATGATGGAAAGACCTCGAGAATTGGAGAAGCGCATGAACGTCATCCGAATAACGATCGACCTCACCGTGGAAGACATCGAGGCGGCGAATGCCTTCTATTCCGACTACCTGGGGCTGGACGGGCAGGACATGGGACTCGACTGGGTCACCCGTTTCGTGGTGCCCGGATCCGGGGAACACCTTCAGCGGGTCTCGCGGGACGCGACGGCATCCGAGAACCCCAAGCTCACCGTCAAGGTCGACGACGTCGACGGAGCCTACTCCGGGGCCGTCCGACGTGGCTACGAACTCGTCCATCCGCTGACGACGGAGCCGTGGGGCATCCGCCGGTTTTTCGTACGGGCGCCCGACGGGACGGTGCTCAACATCGCCCAACACAGCGACACCTAGCCACCTCCCCGGGCCGCATCCAACGCGGGACATCCAAGCCAGCAGGATTCAAGAAGCGCTGCCCGCTGACTCCGCCTAGAGTGAATGGCGTAACGCAGACGATCGAGAGGAACAAGCCATGAACACGACCTTCAGCAAAGCGGAAAAGGCAGCGATGCGGGCTGCCGCCGCCGAAGCCAAGGCCTCAAAGGCCGCGGCCGACCTGGAAGCGGCTTGCCTTGCCGCCATCGGGGAGATGACCGGCACGGACAAGGAACTGGCCCAGACCCTGCACGAGCTGGTCCAGGAGCACACGTCCCTGGGTGCGAAGACGTGGTACGGCATGCCGGCTTACACCAATGCGGAAGGCAAGGTGGTGGTCTTCTTCCAGAGCGCCGCCAAGTTCAAGGTGCGCTATGCCACGATCGGTTTCCAGCCGGACGCGAACCTCGACGACGGCAATTTCTGGCCAAGCTCCTACGCCGTGACCAAGTTGACCGCAGACGACAAGAAGCAATTGGTTCAGTTGCTGAAGAAGGCCGTCAGCCAGGCATAGTCCGCGGGGGATGCCTCCGGGCCGCTGCGGCACCACACCGCGGGTCCCGAGTGCCTGCTAGTTGCCCGGGAAGGTGGTGCCCAGGGCCGAGAGCACCCCGAAGGCCTTGGTGCGGACCTCGTCCCATTCCTCCTCGGGGGAGGAATCCGCGGTGATTGCCCCGCCCACGCCCAGGGACAGATCCCACGACCCGGCTTCGGCCTCCGGTGTCCGGCTCATCACCAGGGTGCGGATCACCACCGACAGGTCCGCGGACCCGGTGGCTGAGAAGTACCCGACGGCCCCGGAATACAGGCCGCGGGCAGCCCCGTCCTCCAGGGAATCGAGGATCGCCATGGTGGAGACCTTTGGCGCCCCGGTCATGGAGCCGGCGGGGAACGCCGCGGCGATTGCCTCGGCGCGAGGGGCTCCCGGGCGCAGCTTCGCATCGATGGTGGAGACCATCTGGTGCACCGTTGCATAGCTTTCAATGGCGCAGAGCCGCGGCACCGACAGGGTGCCGGGCACCGCGAAGTGCGAGAGGTCGTTGCGCAGCAAATCCACGATCATGATGTTCTCGGCACGGTCCTTGGGGGAGGAGGCCAGGTCCCGGTGAAGCCGCTGGTCGGCATCGGGCGTTTGGCCGCGCGGCCGGGTGCCCTTGATGGGTTCGGCCCGCATCCAGCCGTTGGCGCCGATGGACATGAACCGCTCGGGGGAGGTGCTGGCCGCTGCCATGTTCCCGAAGCGCAGGTAGTGGGCGAAGGGCGCGGGATTTGCCGCGCGCAGGCGCAGGTAGTTTCCCCAGGGGTCGCACGGTACGCCCGGGGCGCCCAACGCGGTGGTCAGGCAGACCTCGTAGCTGTTGCCCTGGCGGATCTGCTCCTGGGCTGCACGGACCTTGGCCAGGTAGCCGTCGCGCTCGTCGCGCACCGTGAACCCGGGGGCCGGCTCCAGTGCCGCGGGAACCGCGGGCGCCTCCACGGATCCGGGCAACACCTTCCTGACCCGGGCCTGGAATCCGGCCGGGTCGCTGGTGGCCAGCAGGTGCACGGTGGAGGTGTGGTGGTCAACGACCACGACCTGGGAGGGCCTGAGCAGGGCCGCGTCGGCCGGCCCGCCGGGAACCCGTGCCGCGGCCCGGTTATCGCTGCCTCCGGTTTCCCGCTTGAGCTCATAGCCCAGGTAACCCMGCCAGCCGGGAAGGAAGGGCAGGCCGTTCTGGTCCGGCTGGAAGCTTCCGGCTTCCCAGGCGCGGGAGAGCCAATCGAAGAAGCCGCCGGCGAGCCGTGCGGTGGCGGTGCCCTCGGTGAGGACCCCGACCCCGCCGCGTTGTTCGTAGATGGCGCACTCGTCGGTGGTGGCTGCGGCCATGATGGAATAGCGGTTGCGTTGGTGCGGGTCCGTGAAGCCGAGGTTGCTTGATTCGAGCAGCACGGCATGTTCAGCCCCGGAATACAGCGCGGCGAAGAGCGCGGCGGCATCCGGGGCAGCATCCAGCGCCAGGTGGACCGGCTCCCGCGCCGCGGATTCGGCGCGCTCGGGCGTGAGCACGCGGTGGCAGGCCGGCAACGACAGCAGTGCCCGCAACACGTGCCCCGGGGCGCTGCCGTCGGCCCGGTTCTCCACGGTGACATCGGCCTGGTCCTGCACCGCGTCGGCGGCCAGGTAGGAATCCTCCTGGGCGGCCCAGTCGTCCCAGTGGGCGGCAAAGACCTCCCCGTCGCGTTCCAGGGCGCGGGTCTTGCGGGTGTCGTCGGGCACCTGGACCCAGAGGAGGGCATCGAGCAGGGGGCGGGCGGCTGCACAGCCGGCCCCGACGCCCTCGATGATGATGACCGGGGCGGGATCCAGTGCCGCCCGGGTTCCGGGGGTGCTCGAGCTCCAGTCCCAGGTGTCCCAGCCAGCGGCGCGGCCAGCGGCCAGGGGGGTCAGGACCTGCTCGACGTAGGCCGCGGTGCCGGCGGCCAGGCCGTCCCATCCGGGGTAGATGTCCTCGAGGTGGAAGACGGAGACCTCGCGGTGGCGGCGAAGGACGGTGGCCAGCTCCGCGGCAAGGGTGCTCTTCCCGGCGCCGGAGCGGCCGTCGATGCCAAGGACCAGGACGGGGCTAGTTGCCACGTTGGGGCATGATGTGGGCGCGCACGTAGTCGAGCACTCCCGGGATGGCGGCGTTGACCATTTGCCAGCACAGGCGGAAATCCGCCGAGTCGCCGAACCACGGATCGTAGATGCCCTGTTCCTCGAGCGGGGTCGCGGACAATGCGGTGTCGAAGGAACGCATCATGCGCAGCTCGGGTCGCGGGGCCGAGGCCTCGGTGGGCAGCAACTTCGCCAGCGCCGCGTGGTGGTCCTGGTCCATGGCCAGCAGCAGGTCCACCCCGGACAGCGAATCGGGGTCGAGGGCGCGGGCGACGTGTTCCTCGGCATCGATGCCGTGGGATTGCAGGACGGCCGCGGCCCTCGGGTCGATGCCGTGGCCTGCCTCGCCGTCGCTGGTGCCGGCGGACTCCACCGAGACGTCCGTGATCCCGGCATCCTCAAGTGCCGTGCGAAGCATGTACTCGGCCATGGGGGAGCGGCAGATGTTGCCCGTGCACACTGTCATTATCCGAAACATGGTTTTAGTCTAGGGCCCTTACGCACCTAGTGACAGGCCCAAACACGCTTCCACCCGATGGTTACCGGATTGTGCCCTTCCACCGTGCCTGCCGACCGTGGTGCCGTGCGGGGCGTCAGTGGATGAAGACCAGCAGGGCGGCGACGAAAATGAACAGCGTGCCAAAGGTCAGGTTCAGGATCTTTTGCCCGCGCTCGGTGGCGGTGAAGCGGCTGAAGCTCTTGGCGGAAGCGGCAAAGAACAGCCACATCACCACGATGTCCACGGCCACGATGGTGCCGATGAAGACCAGGTACTGGGGCGCCGCCGGGGCATCGAGCCGAATGAACTGCGGGGTGAAGGCCAGGAAGAACACTATGGCCTTGGGGTTGAGCAGGTTGACCCAGAGCCCGCGGCGGAACATCGAGAGGGCCGATTCGCGTCCGCGCAGGTCGATTTCCTCGCTTCCCTGCGGCTTGGCCAGGATCAGCCGAACACCCAGGTACACCAGGTAGGCGGCGCCGGCATAGCGGATGGCGGTGAAGAACAGCGGGGAGCGGGACACCAGCAGCCCCACGCCGGCGGCCACAACGATCACATGGATGAGCAGGGCGGCCTGTTGGCCCAGGATGCCCCACATGGAGCGGCGGAAACCGGAGTTCAGCGAGTTGGTCATGGTGTTGATCGCCCCGGCGCCGGGGGTGAAGCTGATCAACGTGGAAGCGCCTAGCAACGAGAGCCAAAGGGAAAGAGTCACCGGACAAGTTTAGGGGAGCGCGGGCCCCCACCTGTACCTGCCCGGCCCGGCATCCCGGCAGGTGGGACGGCCGGCGAACACTACTCCCGGGCCGGCACCCGGTGCGAGGAGGCAACCTGCGCATACCAGCGGGCCGAGGCCTTCGGGATGCGGGCCTGGGTGCCGTAGTCCACCCGCACGATCCCGAAGCGCTTGTCGTAGCCGAAGGCCCACTCGAAATTGTCCAGCAGCGACCACACCAGGTACCCGCGCACCTCGGCCCCGCGTTCCATGGCCCGGTGCACGGCCCGCAGGTGCGCATCGATGAACGCCAGCCGGTCGGCGGAGTCGTCGACAAAGCCGGAAGCATCCGGTGCATCGTCGTAGGCGGCGCCGTTCTCCGTGACGACCATGGGGATCCCGGCCGGCCCGGTGTATTGCTCCTGCAGGCGCAGCAGCAATCGTTCGAGCCCCTCGGGTTGGACCTCCCAGCCCATGGCGGTGCGCGGCAGGGGCCGGTCGATGTTCCGCACCCGTTCGCTGCCCACCGCGGGGCTCCGGCGCGGGAGCCCGCGCTCGGACGCGAACACCAGCGACTGCTCGGAGGCCGGCTGATCCTGGGGAGCGGCAACCAGCACCCCGTTGTAGTAGTTCACGCCCAACACGTCGATGGGTGCGGCAATGGTTTCCAGGTCGTTGTCCCGGATGTGCCCGGCCAGGCCGGCCCCGGCCATGTCTTCAAGGACGTCTGGGGGGTATTGGCCGCGGAAGATCGGGTCCAGGAAGACCCTGTTGAAGGAGCCGTCGATGCGCCGTGCGGCATCGACGTCCCCGGGGTTGGCCGGGTCGGCGGGATCGGCGACGGTGAAATTCAGCGTGATGCCCAGACGGTGCTCCTTGCCCGCGACCTCCCGCATCGCTTCGGTGGCCAGCCCGTGGCCCAGCAGCAGGTGGTGCGCCGCGGCCACCGCCTCTTCCGGGTCCGTGTGCCCCGGGGCATGCTCGCCGCCGGCATGGGAGAGGAAGGAGGCGCACCAGGGCTCGTTCAGCGTGGTCCAGTCCGTGACCCGGTCCCTCAGGTGCTCGAACACCGCCAGGGCGTAGTCGGCAAAACGGTAGGCGGTGTCCCGGTTCGCCCAGCCGCCGCGCTCGCCCAGGGCCTGCGGCAAATCCCAGTGGTAGAGCGTCAGCCACGGGGAGATCCCGTGTTCCAGCAGCTCGTCAACCAGCCGCGAGTAGAAGTCCAGGCCCTTGGGGTTCAGCGCCCTGTCCCCGGGCTTGATGCGCGCCCAGGAAGTGGAGAACCTGTAGGTGTCCAGGCCCAGCTCGGCCATCAGCGCCACGTCCTGCGGCATCCGGTGGTAGTGGTCCGTGGCAACCGCACCGTCATGCCCCTCGAAGACGGCGCCGGGCAGCCAGCAAAAGGCATCCCAGATGGAGTCCTCCCGGCCGTCCTCGTGGCTTGCGCCCTCGATCTGGAAGGCGGCGGTTGCCGACCCGAAGCGGAATCCGTCGGGAAATTCCAAGGTGCGCGTGGAATCGAATCCGGCGGCCAGGGGACGGGGCGTGCCCGTGGTGGGGAGTTCGGTCATGGCGGGGACTGGTCCTCAACGATCATGAACGCACCAGCGTTCGGCCGACGGTTGCCACGAGCCTAGTGCGAATACCCGCTGCGGGCCAGCGCCGGCAGGGCAGGCCGGGACAGGCGCAGCTGCCGAGGGCCCGGTCCGCGGCGCGCTCGCCGGGACCCGGCCGGGCCAAGGTCGGCGGCTACGTGTGCTCCGCGTTGTGCCTGGCCTTGTCCACGCCGGCCGTCGCATCGGCCATGAAGCGGGATACCAGCTTCACCTCCTGATCGGTGTAGGTGGAGATGACCTCCATCATGCTTGCCGCCAGGGGTGCGAACATGGCCCGCCCGTCGGCCTGCGCCTTCGGTGTCATCTTGACGCGGACGACGCGTCGGTCCTTGTCGATGCGCAGGCGCTCGATGTGGCCGACGCGCTCGAGCCGGTCGAGCAGGGCGCTGGTGGCCGGCGAACTCAGTTGCAGGGTCCGCGAGAGTTCGCCCGGGGTGGGCGGGGTCCCGGCGCGTTCGAAGCGCATGATGACGGCCAGGGCATTCATGTCCGTGCGGTGGGTCTTGTGCCTGGACACGGTGGTTTCCACGTAGCGGTCCGAGGCCTGGCCGAACTGCTGAAGCAGCAGGACGAGTTCGAAGGCGGCGGCGGGATCCATGGGAACCATTCTATGCCTCAACTTGTAATAGTTCCATGATGGAAATACTCTTTGATGGAGACGTAACTGAATGTGGATGGAAAGCCATCGGCACAACGAGGAGTTGGAACGTGGACAATCGAGTCATGGCGGTCGGGGCGGGCCCCGGCAAACCGGGAAAGAAGCCCGGTCCGGGAACGGGCAAAGCCGTTTTCCGCGCGGTGCTGGCCGTCGTGCTGGTCGCGATCTGGCTGGGCGTCGCCGGAGTGGGCGGGCCGACCTTCGGCAAGCTGGGGGATGTGCAAACCAACGACCAGGCGGCGTTCCTGCCGGCCACGGCAGAGGCGACGCGGGCCCTGGAATGGCAAGCGAAGTTCCGCACCTCCGACGCCATCCCCGCGGTGGTGGTGATTGCCGGCGAATCGGCGATCGACCAGGACCGGATCAAGGAGGTTGCCGCCTCGCTGACGGACCTCGGGGGCCTGGACGGCGAGATCGTCGGCCCCTTCGCTTCCGAGGACGGGCTTGCGGCACAGCTGCTGGTTCCGTTGGACGGCAATGCGGAGGTCGACGCTGCGGTCGACGACCTGCGCGCGGAGCTTGCCGAGCGGATTCCCGAGGGGACCCGCGCCTACGTCACCGGCCCGGCCGGATTCAGCGCCGACCTCGTGGAGGCCTTCGGGGGCATCGACGGGGTGCTGCTCGGGGTGGCGCTCGGCGCGGTCTTCCTGATCCTGCTGCTGGTCTACCGCTCCGTCCTGCTGCCGGTGACGGTGCTGTTCACGGCCGTCGCCGCACTCTGCGCCGCCATCCTCGCGGTGTACTTCATGGCCAAGGAAGGCTGGATCAGCCTCGACGGGCAAAGCCAGGGCATTCTCTCCATCCTTGTCATCGGCGCCGCAACCGACTACTCATTGCTGCTGGTGGCCAGGCACAAGGAGGCGCTGTCCAAGGGGCAGGACCGCTGGGAGGCCGTGGTGACGGCCTGGAAGCGATCCGTGGAACCCATCCTGGCTTCAGGCGGCACAGTGACGGTCGGCCTGCTGTGCCTGCTCTTCTCGGACCTGAACTCCAACAAGGCGCTGGGCCCGATTGGCGCGAGCGGCATCGTCTTTTCCATCATCGCCGCCCTGACCTTCCTGCCCGCCGCGCTGGCGCTGCTGGGCAGGAAAGCCTACTGGCCCTTCATGCCGAAGCCCGAGGTCCGGTTGGACGCCGAGGAACTGCCCGCGGGCCTATGGGGACGTGTCGCCGGATTCGTCGGTCGCCACCCCCGGCCGATCTGGGTGCTTACGGCGTTGGTGCTGGCCGCCGGTGCCCTGGGCATGACCCAGCTCAAGGCCTCCGGCGTGCCGCAAAGCGAACTGGTCTTGGGCCAGACCGATTCGCGCGACGGCCAACTCGTGCTCGGGGAGCACTTCCCCGGAGGCACGGGAAGCCCGCTCTTCGCCATCGTCGACGAATCGCGCGCCGCGGACCTGTTGCCCCGGATCGAGGACGCCGGCGGGGTGGCCTCGGCCTACCTCCAGGCCGCCGACGGCGGACCCGCCCTCGTGCAGGCCGGACGCGAGCCCCAGGTGGTCGAGGGGCGGAGCCTGATCTCCATCACCCTGGACGACGCCGCGGACTCGGACGCCGCCAAGGCGACGCTGCTGGACCTGCGGGAGATGCTCCACGGGCAGGACCCGGAATCGCTGGTGGGCGGAACCACGGCGACGCTGAGCGACACCGCGACCACGGCACAGGCCGATCTGGTCAAGATCATCCCGCTGATCCTCGGCGCCATCCTGCTCATCCTGATGCTGCTGCTGCGATCGATCCTGGCCCCGGTGCTCCTGGTGGCGACCACCCTGCTGTCCTACGGAACCGCCATGGGGGTTTCCGCCTGGGTCTTCAACGGCATCTTCAACTTCGTCGGGGCCGACCCGTCCGTTCCGCTGTTCGGATTCGTGTTCCTGGTGGCGTTGGGCGTGGACTACAACATCTTCCTGATGACCCGGGTCCGGGAGGAATCCCTGGAGCACGGCACGCGTGCGGGCGTCCTGCGAGGCCTGGCCGTCACCGGTGGCGTCATCACCTCCGCGGGCGTGGTGCTGGCGGCCACGTTCGCCGCGCTGGGCATCATCCCCATCATGTTCCTTCTGCAGCTCGGATTCATCGTAGCCTTCGGCGTGCTGCTTGACACCCTGGTGGTCAGGTCGCTGCTGGTGCCGGCACTGGTCCATGATCTCGGCGGGAAAGTGTGGTGGCCAAGCAAGCTCGGGCGCACAAGGTAACGGATCTCTCGTTCGGCGAGGCCCCGGGTGCTGATAAGCTGGGTACTTGTAGATCGGTAAGGTGCGAGCACTCTGCTTGCAGCCCGAGGGTCTATGCGTCGACAGACTGGATTTCCCGATCCGCCGCACGCCTTGCTTCCTTTCGAGGGAGCGAACGCGGCCGGTCAATGTGCGCTTAGCGCCATCTTGGCTCTCTCTTTCTTCGGCGACCACGCGCGCCGAAACCGTCGTGCGAAGCTTTGAGAGAAAGTACCACGTGAGTCCTTCATTCACTTCCCTTGGCGTGCCCGCAATCTTCGCAGACGTCCTCGCGTCGCAGGGGATCGAGAGCGCATTCCCCATCCAGGAAGCCACCCTTCCGACCACCCTCAACGGCGGAGACGTGCTCGGCCGCGGCCAGACCGGCTCGGGCAAGACCCTGGCATTCTCCCTTCCGGTGGTCGCCCGCCTGGCCGCCAACCCCAAGCCGCGCAAGGCCCGCTTCCCGCGTGCCCTGATCATGGCACCGACCCGCGAGCTGGCCACCCAGATCGCCAAGGTCGTTGAGCCGCTGGCCAAGGCCGTGGACCTGCGCGTTGCCGTCGTCTTCGGCGGCGTCTCGCAGGTGCGACAGGAAAAGGACCTCAACGCCGGGGTCGACATCCTCATCGCCTGCCCGGGCCGCCTCGAGGACCTGCTCAAGCAGCGCGTCGCCGACCTCTCCCGCGTGGAGATCTCCGTGCTGGACGAGGCCGACCACATGGCCGACCTCGGCTTCCTGCCGGTCGTCAAGCGCATCTTGGACCAGGCCCCCCGCGGCATCCAGCACATGCTCTTCTCCGCCACGCTGGACAACGGCGTGGACAAGCTTGTCCAGCGCTACCTCGCGAACCCGACCGTGCACTCGGTGGATTCCTCCTCGGCCTCGGTGAACACCATGGAGCACCACGTGTTCCTGGTGTCCAACGACGACAAGAAGGAACTGGTCCGCACCCTGGCCTCGGGCTCCGGGCGCCGCATCATGTTCATGCGCACCAAGCACCACGCCAAGAAGATGGCCGTCTGGCTGTCCAAGTGCGGCATCCCGACCGTTGACCTGCACGGCAACCTGAGCCAGAACGCCCGCGACCGCAACCTTGCCGCCTTCTCGGCCGGGGATGCCCGCGTGCTGGTGGCCACCGACGTCGCCGCCCGCGGCGTGCACGTCGACGGCGTCGAGCTTGTCGTCCACATCGACCCGCCGGCAGAGCACAAGGCCTACCTGCACCGCTCGGGCCGCACCGCCCGCGCCGGTTCGGACGGCACCGTCGTCACCGTCGTCACCCCGGACCAGCAGAGCGACGTCAAGTCGCTGCTGAAGGCCGCAGGCATCAAGGTGCCGATGGTCAAGGTCACCCCGAACGCCCAGATTGTTTCCGACGTTGTCGGCGAGCGTGCCGAGCCCGTTGCCTACGTTGCCCCGCAGCTGCGCAGCACCGCAAGTGTCCGCAAGGACACCCTGAACGACTCCGACGCAGCAGGCGGCCGGGGCCGTCGCCGCGGCGGCCGCGGCACCGCCAAGAGCGCCGGCGGGGAAGCACCGCGCAACCGCGACGAAAACCGCGGCGAGCGTCGCACCGAGAGCCGCGGCGGGAATGGCGCGGCAGGACGTGGCGGCGAACGTCGCACCGAGAACCGCACCGAGAACCGTGGCGAAGGCCGCGGCTACGCCGCTGCAGGCGGCCGTGGCGGGGAACGCCGCAACGACGGCCGCGGCGCCTCGGCCCCGCGTGGCGGCGAGCGTCGGACCGACAACCGCTCCGACCGTCGTGTCGACGTGCGCCAGGACGACCGCGACGTAGCCCGTCGCAGCCCCGTTCCGAACCGCGGTTCGGCAGCGGCCCGCAACAACTCGG
Organism: Arthrobacter sp. UCD-GKA; assembly: GCF_001863355.1. Classification (NCBI taxonomy): domain Bacteria; kingdom Bacillati; phylum Actinomycetota; class Actinomycetes; order Micrococcales; family Micrococcaceae; genus Arthrobacter; species Arthrobacter sp. UCD-GKA. The sequence continues at coordinate 108,545 of NZ_MOLR01000001.1, forward strand.
GCCAGCGCCAGGGTTCGGGTGCCGGCTCCCGCCCGCGCGGGGGCAACACCATTGCCGAGGCACTGGGCGCCTCCAAGGTGGAGGCCGCAACCGGTGCAGGCCGTGGACGCGGTCCGCGTCGCGCCTCGGCTCCGGCCTCGAACGGCCGCAACTTCTAGGACCATTCCGGCCACCGCTGGTGGCCAGCCTGATCCAACAAGTGGGCCCGGGAATGCAACATTCGTTGCAATCCCGGGCCCACTTGGCGTTTAAGGAACGCTCGGCGACGTTCGCGGAATCATCCCTTTGGTTGAACCCGGTGCGTTCCCATCCCCGGGGAGATCATCCTTTGGATGCCCGGGCCGGGCGGGGAGAGCCAATAATCTGGTGACACGACGCCGCGGCAATCGCCCGAATCATTTGATCGGCAGGGAAACCGCGCAGATGACCGAGACCTGACGACATTGGAGATCCACCTTGATTGAATCGCTGCAGCAGTTCACCGCCGAATTCCCGCCCGCACTGCAGTGGCTCGCCGTGATGCTGGCAGCGGCCGTCCCCTTCATCGAGTCCTACTTCGGCTCGGCGCTCGGAGTGGTCATCGGGGTCAACCCGGTGATTGCCGTGGGGGCCGCTGTCATTGGAAACGTCGCCTCGATGCTCCTGCTGGTCAACGGGGCCCACCTGGTGCGCCGAAAGGTTGCCAAGGAAAATTCCTCCCCGTCGGTGAAGTACGCCAAGCTGCGCTCGGCATTCGACAAGTACGGGATTGCCGGCGTAAGCCTGCTGGGGCAGACCATCCTGCCCAGCCAGATCACCTCGGCCGCGCTGGTGTCCTTCGGGGCCGCCAAGGAAAAGGTGATTTTCTGGCAGGTCATTTCGATCATCCTCTGGGGTACTGCCTTCGGCCTGCTTGCCTACCTCGGCGTGGACCTGGTCCTGGGTCGCTGAGCCGGTTTGCCTCGCGCCACTGCCGCACGCTACCTTGCAGGCCAGGCATCCCCGGGGTATCGATCCGCGGATGCCGRCCGGCTCACCGGCATCGGCCACGGGCGTTTCCCGCATGATCTCTGCCGGCGAACAACGTTCACAGCCAACTCCAAGTTCCCCGGGATTCCGGGGAACTTTTGTTGGATTGGGGACCAGAACCACGCCTCAACGCCAAAGTTGAGCCATCCTCGCTCAACTTTGAATTGACATCGATTTGATGACGAGTAAACTTGAGTCCAGAACGCTCAACCGATGTGAATCGTGCTGGCGTTGGAACATTTTCCCAAGGTAATGAAGGAGCATCCCCATGTCACGTGCCGTAGGTATTGACCTCGGAACCACCAACTCCGTTGTATCCGTCCTCGAAGGTGGCGAGCCCACCGTCATCGCCAACGCCGAAGGCAACCGCACCACCCCGTCGGTTGTGGCCTTCGCCAAGAGCGGCGAGGTCCTGGTTGGCGACATCGCCAAGCGCCAGGCCGTGAACAACATCGATCGCACCATCGCCTCGGTCAAGCGCCACATGGGCACCGACTGGTCGGTCGCCATCGACGACAAGAAGTACACCGCGCAGGAAATCTCCGCACGTACGCTGATGAAGCTCAAGACCGACGCCGAGTCGTACCTGGGCGAGAAGGTCACCGACGCGGTCATCACCGTCCCGGCCTACTTCAACGACGCCGAGCGCCAGGCCACCAAGGAAGCCGGCGAGATCGCCGGCCTGAACGTCCTGCGCATCGTCAACGAGCCGACCGCAGCCGCCTTGGCCTACGGCCTGGACAAGGGCAAGGAAGACGAGCTCATCCTGGTCTTCGACCTCGGCGGCGGAACATTCGACGTCTCCCTGCTGGAAGTCGGCAAGGACGAAGACGACTTCTCCACCATCCAGGTGCGCGCCACCTCGGGTGACAACCGCCTCGGCGGCGACGACTGGGACCAGCGCGTCGTCGACTGGCTGCTGGCCCAGGCCAAGCAGAAGGGCGCAGACCTGTCCAAGGACAAGATCGCCCTGCAGCGCCTGAAGGAAGCCGCGGAGCAGGCCAAGAAGGAACTGTCCTCGGCTACCTCCACCAACATCTCCCTGCAGTACCTCTCGGTCACCGCCGACGGCCCGGTCCACTTGGACGAGCACCTTTCGCGCGCCAAGTTCCAGGAACTGACCGCCGACCTGCTCGAGCGCACCCGCAAGCCGTTCAAGGACGTCATCGCCGAAGCCGGCGTGAAGGTCTCCGAGATCGCCCACGTGATCCTCGTTGGCGGCTCGACCCGCATGCCCGCCGTTGTCGAACTGGTCAAGGAACTGGCTGGCAAGGACGCAAACAAGGGCGTGAACCCGGACGAGGTCGTCGCCGTGGGCGCCGCATTGCAGGCCGGCGTGCTGAAGGGCGAGCGCAAGGACGTGCTGCTCATCGACGTCACCCCGCTGTCCCTGGGCATCGAAACCAAGGGTGGTGTGATGACCAAGCTGATCGAGCGCAACACCGCGATCCCGACCAAGCGTTCGGAGACCTTCACCACCGCCGAGGACAACCAGCCCTCGGTTTCCATCCAGGTCTTCCAGGGCGAGCGCGAGTTCACCCGCGACAACAAGGCCCTGGGCACCTTTGAGCTGACCGGCATCGCGCCGGCCCCGCGCGGCATCCCGCAGGTCGAGGTCACCTTCGACATCGATGCCAACGGCATCGTCCACGTCTCCGCCAAGGACAAGGGCACCGGCGTCGAGCAGTCGATGACCATCACCGGCGGAACCGCGCTGTCCAAGGACGACATCGACCGCATGGTCCGCGAGGCCGAGGAGCACGCTTCCGAGGACAAGGCCCGCCGCGAGGCAGCCGAGACCCGCAACGCCGCCGAGCAGTCTGCGTACTCTGTTGACAAGCTGATCAAGGACAACGAGGACAAGCTGCCCGAGGAAGTCAAGACCGAGGTCCAGGCCGACGTCGACGCGCTGAAGGCCGCCCTGGAGAAGCAGGACAACGACGACGAGGTCAAGACCGCGTTCGAGAAGCTGCAGGCTTCGCAGACCAAGCTGGGCGAGGCCATCTACTCGCAGGCACAGTCCGAGGGCGCAGCCGCCGCTGATGCCGAGGCCCCGAACGCCGAAGAGGACATCGTCGACGCCGAGGTCATCGACGAAGACGAAAAGAAGTAAGGGGCGCATCAACCATGTCAGAGGAAAACCACGACGAGGGCATCTCCAAGGACGAGGTTACCCCCGTTGACGAGGCCCACGACTCGGGTGACGCGTTGAGCCAGGCCGAGGCCATCCTCAACGAGGCAGCAGCCGACACCGAGGCGCCGGAGGCAAACGACAAGGAAGCCGAATTGCGCGACGACCTGTTGCGCCTGCAGGCCGAGTACGTCAACTACCGCAAGCGCGTCGAGCGCGACCGTGACGTGGCACGCGATGTCGCCGTGCAGTCGGTGTTCGTCAACCTGCTGCCGGTGCTTGACGACATCGACGCGGCCCGTGCCCACGGCGACCTGACCGAGGGCCCGTTCGCCTCGATCGCCAACAAGCTCGACGCAGTGCTTGAGAGCCTCGGCCTGGAGCGCATCGCCGAGGCCGGGGTGCTCTTCGACCCGAACATCCACGAGGCGCTGATCCAGCAGCCGCACGCGGAGATCCCGGCGGACCACGTGGCCCAGGTGCTGCGCACCGGGTTCAAGAAGGGCGAGCGCATCCTTCGCGCAGCCCAGGTGATTGTTTCCCTCGGGGAATAGCCACCACCGGCAACGACTGCAGCAATGCACGAATTGCACCACCGTATGCGGCGGATCGCTTCGCTTCCCCTTGGGGGGAACCAGCGATCCGCCGCACACTTGGTGAAGCACCACCCACAGATTTCTGGTCCGCCGCGAATTTCCGGCGGGCCATCCACAGAGAATTTCACCACCAAAGGAGGCGCCTGATGGCAAGTCAGGACTGGGTCGAAAAGGATTTCTACGCCATTCTTGGCGTCTCCAAGGACGCCAGCGACGCGGATATCAAGAAGGCGTACCGGAAGCTTGCCCGCAAGCACCACCCGGACACCAACTCCGGGGATCCCGCGTCCGAGCGCAAGTTCAAGGACATCACCGAGGCGCACTCGGTGCTCTCGGATCCCGAGGACCGCCAGCAGTACGACGCCATCCGTGCCATGGGCTCCGGGGCGCGCTTCAGCGCCGGCGGCCAAGGCGGGGCACCGGGCAACGGCGGATTCGAGGATGTCTTCTCCAACCTCTTCGGTGGCGGCGGAGGCGGAGGAAGCCGGCGCGGCGGCCAGGTGCCGCCGGAATTCGCCGACCTCTTTGGCGGCGGGGGCGGCTTCGGGGGCTTCGGCCAGCAGGCGCCGCGCAAGGGCGCGGACCGCACCGCAAGCACCACCATTTCCTTCGCCGGTTCCATAAAGGGAACCACCATCGGCCTGCGCGAGGCCAACGGCGAAGTCATCGACGTGCGGATCCCCGCGGGGATCAAGGACGGGCAGTCGGTGCGCGTGCGCGGCAAGGGATCGCCCGGTTCCGCCGGCGCCGGTGACCTGATCGTCAAGGTCACCGTCAGCCCGCACCCGGTCTTCATCCGTGAAGACAACAACATCCGCATCCATGTCCCGGTCACCTTCGACGAGGCCGCACTGGGCGGACAGATCGAGGTGCCGACACTGACCGGGGAAAGCGTCAAGATGAAGGTCCCCGCGGGATCGGCAACCGGGCGCACGCTGCGGCTCAAGGGCCGCGGCGTCAAGACCTCCAAGGCCACCGGCGACCTGCTGGTCACCCTGGACGTGGTGGTCCCGCAGAACCTCTCCAAGGAAGCCAAGGCGGCCGTCGAGGCCTTCGCCGAGGCAACCAAGGGCGAGAACCCGCGCGAGTCCCTGGTCGCCCGCGCAAAACTCTAAACACCTCAGGGCCCCGCGCCGCTTGACCGGCGACGCGGGGCCCTTGGCCCCACCGGGATATTGGCTACGGTGGATGAAACCGGATGAAAGGCAGGGATCATGGGCAATGACCGACTAAGGCCGATCTTCGTCATTTCAGTTGCAGCCGAATTGGCCGACATGCACCCCCAGACGCTGCGCCAATACGACCGCCTCGGCCTGGTTTCCCCCTCCCGCCAGGGCGGCAAGCAACGCAGGTACTCCGAGCACGACGTGGAATTGCTCCGCGAGATCCAGCGCCTGTCCAAGGACGGGGTCTCGCTGGAAGGCATCAGGCGCATCATGGCCCTGGAAAACCAGGTCGCCGCCCTGCGCATGCGGATCGGCGAACTGAGCAACGAGGTCTTCGCCCTGCGCAGCGCCCACCAGGCCGCGGGCCTGGGACGCGTCTTTGCCGCCGGGAGCACCGGGGACGTGGTCTCCCTGGCCCGCGGGCAGCGCCCGCGCGGCCGCAGCCAGGCCGTGGTCGTGTGGAAGCCGCGCGGCAAGTAGCCGCCGCACCGGGACGCCCCCTATGCCACCGACCGAGGACTATGCCCGTCTCTCCGCCGCGGCCCAGCGCCGCTTCGAGGCGTTGTGCAAGATCCGCGGACGGCTGCGCACCTCCCACCGCCAGGCCCTCGACGGGACAGCCCATGCGCTGCGCCCCGGAGCCATGGACCCGGCCATTCCCGCACGCCACCTGCTGTACCTTGATTTGTCCGGCCGCGAGCCGCTGGCCGCGGTTGCCGTGGGCGAGCTGGACACCGCCACGCACGTGACCTTCCAGCTTTCCGGAACCGGCATCAGGGCGCGCAACGCGTTGTGGGGCAGCGTCCGGGAAGCCGGGCAGCTCTACCTGGAACAACTAAAGGTCGGGATCGCCGAACCCGCGGTGGTCGCGTGGCTGGGATACCCCGCCCCCAACTTGGCCAGCGCCCTGCTGGACAATGCCGCCCGGCGGGGCCTGCATCGGCTCGGGCAAGACCTGGGCACCTTTGCCCGCTTGAGGCCCGACGCCCCGCACCTGGCACTCGAAGCCCACTCCTACGCAGCCACGCTTGCCGCCCAGGTTCTTGACCCGGCATCCGGGTACGCGGTCCACGCCCAGGCGCTGGCCACCATCGGTTCGGCCGGGATTCCCCGGCACCTGTCCCGCAGCCCGGGGCGGCTGAACGTGCCGCCACACAACGTCTACGAGGCCATCGCCCCGGGCGACCGACTGGCGTGGTTAGGCCGCGCGCTCTCGGGCCGCAAGATGCTTTCCGGCCACGAGTTCAGCGTCGGTGCCATCCCGGAACTGGGACTGCATGCCGCCACCGGCCACAACACCTCCCAGCACCTGCCGGGGAATCCGGCCTCGCCCCGAGGCTACCGGGACCCCGACACGCTGTCCCTGCGCAATCTGGCGTTGATCACCACCGGGCAGCAACCGCTGGCTTAAGCACGGCGGGCGGTGCCGGACCGAAACCCGACACCGCCCACAGCAACACCGACCGGCTACGGCGCCTTGCGGTAGGCCAGGTCGAAGATCATCCGGCCGGCCTTGAGCGCCTTGCCCTCGAAGCTGGTCAACGTGCGGCCCTCGAAGCGGGGAGCCCAGCCCCCGCGCTCGTCGATGAATGCGGGATCCTTCTCGTCCTTTTCCAGGCCCAGGCGGCGCACCTTGGTGAGGTTGCTGTCCTCGCCGGCCAGCTCGCCGGGGTGCAGGCTGGTGAACGCGTCGGCCGCGTCAAAGACCTCGCGCATTTGCTCGGCGTAGTTGGACCAGTCGGTGGCAAGGCGGACCACGCCGCCGGGGACCAGCACGCGCTCAAGCTTCTTCACGAACGAATCCTTGATCAGGCGGCGCTTGTGGTGGCGGATCTTGTGCCACGGGTCGGAGAAGAAGATCCAGACCTCGTCGGCTGAGGCCGCCGGAAGCATCGAGTCCAGGACCTCCGGCGCATTGGCCTGGACCGCGCGCACGTTGGTCAGCTCGTTGTTTTCCACCCGCACCATGAGCGCTGCCAATCCGGGGCGGTACACCTCGACGGCCAGGAAGTCCTTGTCGCGGTGCTCGCTGGCGGCAAAGGCCATGGCTTCGCCCAGGCCCGAGCCGATCTCCACGATCAGCGGGGCCTTGCGGCCGTAGATGGCTTCCTGGTCGAACTGGTAGCCCTCGGCCACGGAGGTGTCTGCCTGCTCGCGCGGCGGCTCGATGATGTACTTTTGGGCGGTGCGTTCCCAGGCGTCGGCACGGCGGCCCTGCAGGCGGTTGCCGCGGCGGACAAACGAGACGGGTTCGGTTCGGTAAAAGGCGAGGTCTTCGACGGCGCGGCCGCTGACCGGCATCTTGCGCTCTGGGGGAATGCTCATGGGCTTAAGGGTAGCGAACTTCACCGGGTGGCTTTGGCGCCCTTGGCACCGGAGGCTTTTGCCGGTTGCGGGCCGCGGGCGTAGCTCTCTCCGGCCTTGAGCGCCGAATCGCCCATGAGCTCGGTGACGGTAACAAAGGTGTACCCCTTGGCGCGCAGGCCGGCAAGGATCTTGGGGACCGCCGCCACGGTGCTGGAATGGATGTCATGCATCAACACGATCGACCCCGGCGTGGTCTGGGAAATCGCGGCGTCGACGACCTTTTCGGTGTTGCGGTGCTTCCAGTCCAGGGTGTCGACGTCCCACAGGATCACCGGGGTGCTCGCGAGCCGGTCGCTGATGGAGTTGTGTGCGCCGTAGGGAGGGCGCATCAGGGTGGCGGGCTGGTCGACGGCCTTGGCGATCGCCGCGTTGGTGCGGTCAATCTCACGTTGGATCTGCGCCGAGGACAGCGAGGTGAGCGAGCGGTGGTTCCACGTGTGGTTCCCGACTTCATGGCCCTCGGCCACCATGCGGGCCAAGATCTCGGGTCGCAGCTTGGCATTGGGGCCGACGACGAAGAACGTGGAGGGCGCGTTGCCCTCGCGCAGGGTGTCGAGCAGTTTCCCGGTCTTCGGGCCCGGTCCGTCGTCGAAGGTCAATGCCACGCACTTCGTTGCCGTGCAGTCGACGGCACGTTGCGGTCGCCGGTTGCGATCGGCCCCCTCGGATTTCTTGCCGGCATCGGGAACGGATTCCGGACTCGTCGCCGCGGCACCGCCGTCGGGTGCCTGGCTGGCCCGGTCCTGCAGCAGGCCCAGCTGCACCCTGGGGCTCGGAGACGTTGCGGCCGTGCGGGCCAGGGTTCCGAACCCGGAGAGCAACGCGGCAACGTGCTCGGCATCGACCTTCACGACAATGGGGCCGGCCGAGCCGGGGCCGACACTGTTGTCATCGAATTCCACCAGGGCGTTTCCATGCGCGTCGAAATTCACGGAGTCCAGCCAGGCATCATCGAGGTCCAGCAGGCTCCCGACGAAAACCCTGGGATCGGCGGTTGCTGCCTGGGCGATGAACTCCTTGAACTGCGCCCAGTCCTCGTCGCTGTCAAACAAGTCCCTGGTTCCCAGTGCCGCTGGTGCGTCTTGGGTGAACCACTGTGTCACATACCGGGTTCCGGCACCGGCGCCGGTGGACTCATAGGTGTTGACCCGGATGCCCAGGACCCGGGTGGAAACGGCCGTGAGATGGCTGCGCATGTTCAGTTCCGCCACGGGCCGTTCCCCCGTAGCCACATCCGGAACATTCGTGGACTTGAATGCATCGACCTGCTCCGTGACAAGGTCCGACTGGGACCGGGCCACCGCGGGGACGGAAGAAACCTCGAAATGCTTGGTGAAGATGCGGCGGTGCTCATCGGTCGCGGTCACCGCATTCAGGTCTGGAACCAGGAACAGGGGAAGGGCGTCGGAGTTTTGGCCCTCCGCGTTGGATGACGCGTTTGCGGCTTCCTGGATCGAATCCCGCGGGGACTTGGGGGATCCTGGTGCCGGTGCGCAACCTGCCAGAAGTACGATCACAAGGAGTCCGGAAAGAAGCAGGGAAGATTTTCGAGCAAACGCATACGGCATCCAATAATCTTGCCTGTTTGCCGTACGCTTATCGAATCCTCGGGGCCATCGGCGCGAATCGTTAGAAAGCGTTATCAAGCAATTGGGGGACGACTCAGGGTATTACCCCATGGCGCGGCACGGGCTCATGGGCGAAGCTGGATACATGCGAAACACTCTCTCCGTGGTCCTGAACGTCATCTGGCTTGTTTTCGGCGGTATCTGGCTGGCGGCGGGATACATGCTGGCCGGCATCATTTGCTGCCTGCTCATTGTCACCATCCCCTTCGGCATTGCTTCCTTCCGGATTGCCCTTTATGCACTGTGGCCTTTTGGGCGCACGGTGGTGGACCGAGGCGGGGTAGGAGCTTTTTCAACCATTGGAAATGTCATCTGGGTATTGGTGGCCGGCATTTGGATCGCCATTGGCCACGTGCTGACCGCGATCCCGATGTTCGTGAGCATCGTCGGCATCCCGCTGGGCATCGCCAACCTCAAGATGATCCCGATTTCCCTCATGCCCCTGGGAAAGGAAATCGTTCCCAGCACCCAGTACATTCCCACGTACCGGTAGGTCTGCCCTCGCGACTGGATCCGTGCAACATCCGTGGGCGAGAGGAATCCCACGGATGCGGCGCGGAAAACTTCCGCACCCGTTTTGTCGCCGGCCCCTTGAATCATGCCGAACACCTTTCTAGCCTTTGGGGGTGGGAAACAATTCCCCACACCAACCGGATGGGATCATCACATGAAAGACCTGATCAACTGCCTGTGGTTTGACGGCCAGGGGCTGGAAGCCGCCCGGTTCTACACCGGGATCTTTCCGAATTCCGGGATCGTCTCCCACCTCGACATGGACTCGCAGGGGAATCCGTCCAGCGAACCGTTGACGGTGGAGTTCAACCTCAATGGCCGATCCTTCGTGGCCCTCAACGGAGGCCCGCTTTTCAAGTTCAACGAGTCGATTTCCTTCCAGATCATGTGCGAGGACCAGACCGAAGTCGACTACTTCTGGGACAAGCTCACCGCCGGTGGAGAGGAAAGCCAATGCGGATGGCTCAAAGACCGTTTCGGCGTTTCCTGGCAGGTGGTCCCGGTGCGGATGGTGGAGCTGCTTGGCGATCCGGATCCGGAGGTTACGCGTCGGGTGACGGAGGCGTTCATGCCCATGCGGAAGTTGGATATCGCCGTGCTTGAGGCCGCCGCCCGGGGATAGACCGGTCTGCGCATCCCTGATGCGCAGGTTCCGGGCGAATGCCCGCGGCCTTTTTGGATTCCTGCCCGGTATCGCCTCGAGGGGCGGTGCCGGGGTTTCTCCGTGTCGCTGGTCGTACAAACCCCGCAGCGCCGGGGAGCGGCCATCCCGGGACCTCTTCGTCCCCGTGGCAGCACCAGCAGTTGTTGCGCCGCGGGCCTTGGCAAAAAGTCGCGGGCAACAGGAGACGGGCGGACATTGCGTTGGTAGTGTAAGCACCAGCCGGGCGGACACGTCCACCCGTACAGCAACCACAAGGGGGACCAATGACCCAGCTCGATCCAGCCTACGCGGGGACGTGGCGATTCGATCCAGGGCACACTCGCATCGGCTTCAATGCGCGCCACGCGATGGTGACGAAAGTGCGGGGCGCCTTCAACGAGGTGGAGGGAACAGTCCACATCGATGCCGAAGACATGAGCAAATGCAGTGTCGAGATGACCGTGAAAGTCGCCAGCGTCGACACGCGCAATGCCGACCGCGACCAGCACCTGCGGACCAACGACTTCTTCGACGCACCCAAATACCCAAACATCGTTTTCCGCTCCACGCGGATAGACCAGGTCGACGAGAACAGCTTCATCGTCAACGGCGAACTGACGATCAAGGAGACCACGCGAGAGATCGCGGTACCCCTCGAATTCACCGGCGTCGAGACCGATCCATTTGGCAACCTTCGTGCGGGCTTCGAGGGCAGCCGACGCATCGACCGCCGCGAGTACGGCGTGAGTTGGAACAAGGCGCTTGACTCCGGGGGAGTCCTGGTATCCGAACGGGTCCTGCTCGAGTTCGAGATCTCCGCCATCAAGGATGCAAAGGGCGGGGCTGGAGCCACCTAGCCTCTCCTGCCGGACGGCCTGTTTGGGCCCCGGCCCCCGGGGCCGAACCTCACGTAACCGTCCCGCGGCCGCACCGCAACCTGTATGGCAAAGCGCCGGCGACCCGTGTCCGGGTCGCCGGCGCTTTGCCATTCACGGGAATATCCCTCGCCAGAGCATAGTTGAGTGGAGTAGACTCAAGTTTGAGTGAATGCCCAACCATGAAAGGAAGAGCGTGGACACCAAGCTAACAACCAAAAGCCAGGAGGCGCTCGCCGCGTCGGGAATGAACGCCTCCACCGCTGGGAATCCCCAAGTGGAACCCGCCCACCTGCTCAAGGCGCTGGTCGACCAGCGAGAATCGGTCGCGGTCGCCCTGTTGAAGGCCGCCGGTGTCGACCCGGACCAGGTCTCGGTCCAGGCCAGTGCCGCCATCAAGGCGTTGCCCAGCTCCTCGGGAAGCAACGTGGCGCAGGCCCAGTATTCCCGCGGGATCCTGCAGGCCATCACCGCCGCCCAGCAGGCCGCCGCTTCCTTGGGGGACAGCTTTGTCTCCACCGAACACCTGCTGCTTGGACTCAGCGAGGACACCGGGGCCGCCGGCAGGGCGCTGCGCGAAAGCGGTGCCACCCGCCAGGCCCTGGACAGCGCGCTGCCCGGCATCAGGGGCGACCGCAAGGTCAACAACCCCGATCCCGAAAACACCTTCCAGGCCCTGGAAAAATTCGGCACCGACATGACGGCCATCGCCCGCTCGGGCAAGCTCGACCCGGTGATCGGGCGCGACGCCGAGATCCGCCGTGTCGTCCAGGTGCTCTCCAGGCGCACCAAGAACAACCCGGTGCTCATCGGGGAACCCGGAGTCGGCAAGACCGCCGTGGTCGAGGGCCTGGCCCAGCGCATGGTCGCCGGAGACGTTCCCGAGTCGCTGCGCGGCAAGACACTGATCGCCCTGGACCTGGGTTCGATGATCGCCGGGGCCAAGTACCGCGGCGAGTTCGAGGAGCGGCTCAAGGCCGTCCTGGAGGAAATCAAGTCCTCGGACGGGCAGATCGTCACCTTCATCGACGAGATCCACACCGTCGTTGGCGCGGGAGCCTCCGAGGGGGCCATGGATGCGGGCAACATGCTCAAGCCCATGCTGGCCCGCGGCGAGCTGCGCCTGATCGGTGCCACGACGCTGGACGAGTACCGCCAGAACATCGAGAAGGATCCGGCGCTCGAGCGCCGCTTCGCCCAGGTCTATGTGGGGGAGCCGAGCGTGGATGACACCATAGCGATCCTGCGTGGGCTCAAGCAGCGCTACGAGGCCCACCACAAGGTCACGATCGGCGACTCCGCACTCGTGGCCGCAGCCACGCTGTCCAACCGCTACATCGCCGGACGCCAGCTCCCGGACAAGGCCATCGACCTGGTCGACGAGGCCGCCAGCCGGCTGCGCATGGAAATCGACTCCGCACCCGAGGAAATCGATGCACTGCGCCGTGCGGTGGACCGGCTGACCATGGAGGAGCTTGCCCTCGACGGGGAGACCGATCCCGCCTCCCGTGAACGCCTCGATGCGCTGCGCGCCGACAAGGCCGACAAGAAGGAGGAGCTTGATGCGCTGAACGCCCGTTGGGAGGCCGAGAAGGCCGGACTGAACAGGGTCGGAGACCTGAAGGTCAAGCTGGACGAGGCGCGCTCGAGCGCCGAGAAGCTGCAGCGCGAGGGCGACCTGGAAAGCGCCTCGCGGCTGCTCTACGGCGAGATCCCCGCGCTGGAAAAGGAGATGAAGGACGCCGCCGCGGCCGAGGCCACCGCCGGCACGCAGGAATCGATGGTCGCCGAGGAAGTCACCGCCGACGACATCGCCGAGGTCATCTCGGCCTGGACCGGCATCCCGGCCGGGCGCATGCTGCAAGGCGAAAGCCAGAAGCTGCTCGAGATGGAGGACTTCCTGGGCCACCGGCTGATCGGCCAGCGGAAGGCCGTCGCCTCGGTCTCCGATGCGGTGCGCCGCGCCCGGGCCGGGATCTCGGATCCCGACCGCCCCACCGGCTCGTTCCTGTTCCTGGGCCCCACCGGCGTGGGCAAGACCGAGCTGGCCAAGGCCCTGGCCGACTTCCTATTCGACGACGAACGCGCGATGGTGCGCATCGACATGTCCGAGTACGGGGAGAAGCATTCCGTGGCCCGGCTGGTCGGCGCCCCTCCGGGGTACGTCGGCTACGAGGAGGGCGGACAGCTCACCGAGGCGGTGCGCCGCCGCCCCTACTCGGTGGTGCTGCTCGACGAGGTGGAAAAGGCCCACCCGGAGGTCTTCGACATCCTGCTGCAGGTGCTCGACGACGGGCGCCTGACCGACGGGCAGGGACGCACCGTCGACTTCCGCAACGTCATCCTGATCATGACCTCCAACCTGGGCTCGCAGTTCATGGTTGACCAGACGCTGGAGGAAGACACCAAGCGCGCGGCCGTGATGAACCTGGTCAACGCCTCGTTCAAGCCCGAGTTCCTGAACCGGCTGGACGATGTGATCATGTTCGACGCACTCTCGCTGGACGAGCTCGGCTCGATCGTTGCCCTGCAGGTCGACGCGCTGGCCAAGCGCCTGGCGGGACGCCGCCTGGTGCTGGAGGTCAACGACGATGCACGCGACTGGCTGGCCTTCACCGGCTTCGACCCGGCCTTCGGCGCCCGGCCGCTGCGCCGCCTGGTGCAACGCGAGATCGGGGACCGGCTGGCCCGCCAATTGCTGCTCGGGACCATCCTGGACGGCGACACCGTGGTGGTGGGCGTCGGCGAGGACGGCAACGGGCTGACCCTGACTTCCCGCCGCAACTAAGGATCCAAGGTCAACGGCCGGTGCCCGAGGCGCGAACAGCGCTTCGGGCACCGGCCGCGTCGTGCCCGGCCTGCTTCCGCGAATGGGGTGGCAGCGGGTGTCAGGTGTTCAATGCCGCGGATTCGGAAGGCAGCATCGAGACCCGAACGCTGCCCTCGTTCAGTGACAGGAAGCAGGCGACCAGCCGGTCGCCGTTCTTCCAGGTGGCTTCGGACGGCCGCGAGAATTGATATGACCAACCCGTGTCCAGGGGGCTGGCGGGATCCAGTGCAATCGACTTGCACAGTTCCTCGGACCGCGACAGGATTCCTGCCGGACCGGGGAACTGGTCCCCGTCCATGGTGAAGGTGCCGATCAGCTGTGCGTTGTGTGCGGTCAGGCAGGTCACCACCGTGGAGGTTTCCAGCGGGCCGTTGAATCCCTGAAGGCAATCGCCAACCTGCAACTGGTCCGCCGGGACGTCCGTGGCAATGACCCCGTCGATGCCGGGGGATGCGTTTCGTGTCACTTCGGCGACCGGCGCCGCGGCGTCGTGGTGGCCAAAAAACCTGTTGGCTCCGTAGATGACAATCAGCATGATTCCCAGTGCCCCGAGCAAGGCCCAAAGGGCCGGGGCACGCCACCACGAACGCGTCTGTGACATGGCACTTAGAGCAGGAAGCGCAGCTCTTGGCTCTGGCGGTGGCGGATCAGGCAAGCAAGCTCCCGGGCGGGTGGCAGTCGACTTGGTGGACAAAATAATACTCTACCGGCGGAACGGTGGTTCCGGGCAGGCACTCGCCGCGGAATCATGTTAACCTTGAAATACGAAAGAATTAGTCACATATTCTGGGGCCTCCGCCTGACATAGGTGGACCACCTCCAGATCTACTGAAAAAAGGGGGTCACGCCATGGGGCGCGGCCGTCAGAAGGCAAAAGCGACACGACAGGCCAGGGACATGAAATATTTCTCCCCGGCCACTGATTTGTCCGCCTTGGAACGCGAGCTTGGGAAGAGCCGTGGTCACAGCACCACGACACCAAGCCCTGTCGACGTACCCTTCGAGTCCGATTATTCGGATTACGAAGACAAGTACGCAGACGATGACGACGAGGACGACCAACGGCGCATCAGCTGATGCGCCGACTCCCTGAAGTGACCCCAGAGCAATCTGTGGTTATCGGTTCTCCAATACGTGAACACGGCAGCCGTGGCCACTACGCCCCCAGCGGCGCTAGTGACCGCGGCCTTTGCCTTGCCCGGGAAACAGCGATGGGACCACATGCTGCATGAAGGCGAACTAGGCATCCGGATGGCGCATCGTGCCGCCATCCGTTCCATCGAACGCGTGGTGGGGGAGACCGCACCGCTGCAGGATCCGCAGGTCGCCGCCGCCGGCATCCGCAGGATGCTCGAGGCCGGCTCGGTGCTGGTGCTCACCGGCGCCGGGGTCTCGACCGACTCCGGGATCCCCGACTACCGGGGGCCCCAGGGGTCCCTGCTTCGCCACCGGCCGATGACCTATCAGGAGTTCCAGCACGAGCCCAGCGCCCGCCACCGGTATTGGGCACGCAGTTTCGTGGGATGGCGGCACATGGCCCAGGCCTCGCCCAACCCCATCCACCGACGCCTGGCCCAATGGGAAGCGCAGGGCAAGATCAGCGGCATCGTGACGCAAAACGTCGACGGGTTGCATGTCGCGGCCGGCTCGCTGAACGTCATTCCCCTGCACGGGGACCTGCAGCAGATCAGCTGCCTGAATTGCGGGGCCCTGGAGGACCGGAAACACCTCGATGCGAGGCTGCACGAAGCCAACCCGGGGTATCTTGAACGCGTCGACCTGGATCCCTCGCTGGTGAACCCTGACGGCGACGTGTCGCTGGATGATGCGCACGTGGCCGAGTTCCACATGGTCGGCTGCCTGGTGTGCGGCTCGCAGGCCTTGAAGCCCAACGTGGTCTATTTCGGGGAAAGCGTCCCGGCTGAACGCAAGGTCCGGCTCAAGGCGATGGAGGCGCACTCCGCCTCGCTGCTGGTGGTCGGTTCCTCCCTGGCGGTCATGAGCGGCTACAAGCTGCTGCTGGACGCCCGCGGCGCCGGCAAGCCGGTCGGGCTGATCAACGGCGGCCCCACCCGGGGAGACGCCAAGGCCGATTACCGGTGGCGCAGCAACATCGCCGAGGCCCTGGCCATCCTGGAAGAACCGCTCGGCGGGACCACGCGCCGACCCATGTAGGGCTTCCGCCTCCGCTGTCGGGCGCTGGCAGTCGACGCAGGCCAGGCGTTGGAGCCGAGGCCGGCGGCGAGCCAGGCCGGGTCGAGCGCCCGGAACAGGGGTTTCCCCTGCCGCGGGAGGCATCCCCACCGTCTGAACCCGTCTGCCGGTCGGGACCGAGGACTTAAAAGAGCGAGGGACCGCACCCATCGGGTGCGGTCCCTCGCTCTTAAGGGCCTTGTGGCAGTTAGCCGGCGAAATTGCCGCGCATCAGCACCGCACCGCCGTCGACGCCCTTGGCGCCCTGGACGTAATCCAGGCCGGCGGCCTTGGCTTCGTCGGTGACGGTTCCGACCTTGCCCATGACCCAGGAGGTCATGCCGCGGGCGTTGAGGCGGGCCAGCGCAGCGTCGGCCACCGCGGCGTCAACGATGGCAACCATGCCCACGCCCAGGTTCAGCGTGCGTTCCAGGTCCGGCTGCGGCACGGAACCCAGCTCGGCCATCACCTTGAACACGGCCGGAAGTTCCCAGCTGTTGCGCTCCACGGTGGCCATCAGGCCCTGGGGAAGCACGCGGGCAAGGTTGGCCGCCAGGCCGCCTCCGGTGACATGGCTGAAACCGTGGATGTCGATGGCGCCGTCGACGTTGAACGTGCGGATCAAGTCCAGGCAGTCCATGGTGTAGATGCGGGTCGGTTCCAGCAGTTCCTCGCCCAGGGTGCGGCCGAACTCCGGCACGTGGCGGTCAAGCGCCCAGCCGGCGKGCGCCACAACGCTGCGGACCAGCGAGTAGCCGTTGGAGTGGATGCCCGAGGCGGCCAKGCCGATGACGACGTCGCCGTCCTTCACGCGCTCCGGGCCCAGCAGGCCGTCGGCCTCGACGATGCCGGTGGCGGCACCGGCAACATCGTATTCGTGCTCGCCCAGCAGGCCCGGGTGCTCGGCGGTTTCCCCGCCGACCAGCGCGGTGCCGGCGATGGTGCAGCCCTCGGCGATGCCGCGGACGATGTCCGCGATGCGCTCGGGGACGACCTTGCCGCAGGCGATGTAGTCGGTCATGAACAGCGGCTCGGCGCCGACCACGACGATGTCATCGACGACCATGCCGACCAGGTCCTGGCCGATGGTGTGGTGGATGTCCATGGCCTGGGCGATGGCGACCTTGGTGCCGACTCCGTCGGTGGAGGTGGCCAGCAGGGGCTTCTTGTAGGAAAGGAACTTCGAGGCGTCGTACAGGCCTGCGAATCCGCCGACACCGCCTAGGACGTTGGCGTTGTGGGTGGCCTTGATGGCGCCCTTCATCAATTCAACGGCGCGGTCACCGGCCTCGACATCGACACCGGCCGAAGCGTAGGTGATTCCGGAATTCTCAGGGGTGGCGCTTGTCATCTCTGATGGTCCTTTACTTAGTTGCGCGGTGTTTTGTCTTCGGCGGTGAGAGCCGACTCGAACTCTGCATCCGGGCCCGGCTCACATCCTGCCTGGTTGCTACGTTCAAGCAGGTTCTTGCCCCGCAGTGCTGCTTCGGGCAGGGCGATCGGGTAGTCGCCGGTGAAGCAGGCGGTGCACAGGCGCTCGCGCTTCTGCTCGGTGGCACCGATCATGCCGTCCTCGGAGATGTAGGCCAGCGAGTCGGCGCCAATGGACTTGCCGATTTCCTCGACCGCGGCGCCGTTGGCGATGAGCTCGGCGCGGGTGGCGAAGTCGATGCCGTAGAAGCAGGGCCACTTGATGGGCGGGGAGGAGATCTTCACGTGGATCTCCGCCGCTCCCGCCTCGCGCAGCATCCGCACCACGGCGCGCTGGGTGTTGCCGCGCACGATCGAATCGTCGACCACGACCACGCGCTTGCCCTTGATGACCGGTTCCAGGGCGTTGAGCTTGAGCTTGATGCCCAGCTGGCGCAGCGTCTGCGAGGGCTGGATGAAGGTGCGGCCCACATAGGCGTTCTTGACGAAGCCGTGGGCGAAGGGGATGCCCGACTGCTCGGCGTAGCCGATGGCAGCCGGAGTGCCCGACTCGGGCACCGGGATGACGATGTCCGCCTCGGCGGCATTCTCGCGTGCCAGCTGGCGGCCCATTTCCACACGGGTCTCGTAGACCGAACGTCCGTTGATGGAGGCATCGGGGCGGGCCAGGTAGACGTACTCGAAGACGCAGGCCGCGGGGGTGGCCGCGCCGAAACGCCGGGAGCGCACGCCCTCTTCGTCGATGGCGATGAATTCGCCCGGTTCGATCTCGCGGATGAAGCTGGCACCGACGGTGGCCAGGGCGGCCTGCTCGGAGGCCACGACCCAGCCGCGTTCCAGGCGGCCGAGCACCAGTGGGCGAACGCCGTAGGTGTCGCGTGCCGCGTAGAGGGTGTGTTCGTCCATGAAGACGAAGCAGAAGGCGCCGCGCAGCTTGGGCAGCAACGACAGGGCGGTCTCTTCGAGGGATTCGCCTTCGGCGCCGTTGAGCAGCGCCGTCACCAGTGCGGTGTCGGTGGTGTTGCCCTGGGCGATTTCGCCGCGGACCTTTTCCCCGGATTCTTCCTGCTCGTCCCTGACCATTTCCATCAGCTCGGCCGAGTTGGTCAGGTTCCCGTTGTGCGCCAGGGCAACCGTGCCCGCGGCGGTGGGGCCGAGAGTCGGCTGGGCGTTGGCCCAGTGGCTGGCGCCCGTGGTCGAGTAGCGGCAGTGGCCAATGGCCAGGTGCCCCTGCATCGAATTGAGGGTGTTCTCGTCGAACACCTGGGAGACCAGACCCATGTCCTTGTAGACATTGATCCGGGCCCCGTCGCTAGTGGCCAATCCGGCCGATTCCTGCCCGCGATGCTGCAGCGCATAGAGACCGTAATAGGTCAGCTTCGCTACTTCCTCGCCGGGAGCCCACACGCCAAAGACACCGCATTCATCCTGCGGGCCCTTCTCGTTGGGCAAAAGATCATGATTTAGGTTTCCGTCACCACGCGCCATAGCAATTATTCTCTCACGAGCCGGATGCCCGTTTGGGCGTGAAGTCTCCCACAAGCCGGCTTCTAGCGGTGTTCTGGGTCACCCATCGGCACGGCAAGCGCGCGACGTGCCTTTTTTCGTGTGATGCGATCCACAACCAGAAAGACGACGCCGGCGAGCAATACGCCGAAGAAGGCGAACGCGACCGACAGGAAGCCCGCCACCGCGGCCCGGGAGAAGTCGGTGGATTCCTCGCCGGTGAAGGCGGAAACAAACGCGATGACGATGCCCAGCAGGGCGCCGATGCCCATGAACGGCCAGAACTTGGGTGCAGCGTAGACCTCGACCTCGATGTCGCCGGCGGCCTTGTCTGCGGGGGTGGGATTGCTGGGGTGCTGGCTGGATTCCATACCCTCTAGGGTACTAAACCAGCGGCAGTTCGGCCGACAGGTCCGCCCGCAGCCCGGAGGCGGTGACCTTGCCCGTGGCAAGCGCGGCTTCCCAGCCGATCTTGCCCGAGGCCAGCGCGAGCCAGAGCGCCGCTGGCAGCTCGATGACGTTCGGGGGAGTGCCCCGGGTGTGCCGGGGACCGGGAATGCACTGGGTCACCCCGAACGGCGGGACCCGCACCTCCACGGAGTTGCCCTCGGCCCGGCTGGCCAGTTCCTCCAGGGTGTAGCGCACCGCCATGGCAATGAGCGGGCGCGGCAGCGCGTCCGCCTGGGCGTCGGCGGTGTCGATCCAGCGGCGGAAGGCACGGTTGCCCTCGGCCGGATCAATGCGTCGCTTGATGGCCATGGCTTTTCAGGAATCCAGCAGGTCCATGACCGGGGAGGCCAGGCGCAGCGCGCCGACCGGGACCCCGCCGCCGAGCACCGGGCTGGTCAACTTGGCCAGGATGTCGGTGAGCTGGTCGGTGGAAATGGCGCCGGCGTTGGCCAGCAGCGTGAGTCCCAACAGGTCGCTTCCGCGGCCCGAACCGTCGCTCATCTTCACCGCCACCGCTATCCCGCACGGTGCTGCCAGCAGCAGCACGCCCTCGGCGCCGAGCTTGGCAATGACGCCCAGGTCCTCCATCACCACGGAGTTGGGCTTGCCGTGGCCCTGGACGGCCCACGGATAGTCGAGCATCGCGGTGGCAATCGTTGCCGCCCGCGCATCGGCATGCTTGTTGCCGGGGGCCTGGGCCAGCTTCGAGGCGGCCCGGGCCAGCCCGGCCAGCGAGATCACCGGAACCGGCGCGCCGCAGCCGTCCACTCCCAGGTGCGAGATGGTTTCGCCGGCGTACTCCTCGATGACGCCGATGACCCGTTGCTGCACCGGGTGCCCGGGGGACAGGTAGGTCTTGGTGTCCCACCCGTTCTCGGCGCACGCCCAGAGGAACGCGGCATGCTTTCCGGAGCAGTTGAAGCTGATCGCGGATTTGCCAAGCCCCGCTCGGATCCGCTCGGTGCGGGTTTCCTCGTGCGACGGCCAGGAGGCCGGGCACAACAGGTCGGCTTCCGACAGGCCGGCCTTGGCCAGCATGGATTCGACCACCTCGGTGTGTTCGGTGCTGCCGTCGTGGCTGGCGCAGGCCAGGGCCACCTGCGCGCCGCGCAACGGGACCCCGGATTGCATGGAGGCCAAGGCCTGGAACGGCTTGAGCGCCGAGCGCGGATAGACCAGGACGTTGGGGTTTCCCAGGGCGTCGAGCACCTCGCCCGCGGCATTGACGACCACCGCTGTTCCGCGGTGGCGGGATTCAATGAAGCCGTTGCGTTCGAGCACAACGAGGTCCACGGTGTCGGAAGCAAGCAAGGTTTCGGCCATGTGACCTAGTTTACGGTGCGGGCAGGCTCAAGCAGCGCAACGACGAAGTCCGCGCCGGGCCGCAGGGGCCGCATGTCCCAGGTGGAAAAGAGCGTGCCGATCCGCAGTCCCGCCGCCGCGGCGTCCGCTTCGAAGGTCTCCAGTGCGTAGCCCTTCAGGGGTGAGAAGCCCACGACGAGCCGACCGTCCGGTGCCAGGTGTTCCGCCAGCGCGCCCAGCACGGTAGCGGCGGTGCCCGGGGCGACGAAGGCCAGCACGTTGCCCGGGGACATTACCAGTTCGAAGAGCTCGCGTTCTCCGGCCTCGTTGCGCACATCCAGTGTTGCGAGGTTGCCCTCCAGCCAGCGCGAGCCGGGAAAATCGGTGCGGGCCGCGGCCAGCAGTTCGGCATCAAGGTCCACCCCGGTGACCCGGTGGCCGCGCGCGGCCAGCTCTCCGCCGACCCGGCCGGTCCCGCATCCGGCATCCAGCACCCGCGAGCCGCGGGCAAGCATCGCATCGGCGAAGCGTGCCTCGCCGTCAAGGTCTGCGCCCGATGCGCGCAATTCCGCGAACCGGCCGATGTAGTTCCGGGCCTGGGCGGGGTCCCGGCGCGCCTGCTGCTGCCACTTGGTTTCCTGATCCATGTACACGAGCATAGGCGGGGCCGCCGGGCCTTCGAAGGCCAAGCCGGCGGCAATGCGTCGGGATCGCGACCCGGTGCGGGACCGGCCGGGCCGAACCCGGTAGGCTTAAGCCTCGTGAAGGTACTGGTTATTGGCCCCGGCGGCCGCGAACATGCACTGATCCGCGCTTTGGCTGCGGATCCCTACGTCTCCGACCTGCATTGCGCACCCGGCAATGCCGGGATTTCGCGTGATGTCACCACCCACCAAATCGATGCCCAGGACCCCGCCGCGGTGGTGGCCCTGGCCCGCGAGCTGGGTTCTGAACTGGTTGTGGTTGGCCCCGAGGCACCGCTGGCGGCAGGTGTTGCCGATGCGTTGATCGCCGCAGGCATCCCCGTCTTCGGTCCCACCAAGGCGGCGGCCCAGCTGGAGGCTTCCAAGGCCTTCGCCAAGACCGTGATGGCCGAGGCGGGAGTTCCCACCGCGATGGCCAAGGTCGCCACGAACACCGAGGAGGCAGCCGAGGCACTCGATGCCTTCGGAGCCCCCTACGTCGTCAAGGACGACGGGCTGGCCGCGGGCAAGGGAGTGGTGGTCACCTCCGACCGCTCCGAGGCCCTGGCCCACGCCGAAACCTGCTTCGAGGCCGGCGGCACCGTGGTCATCGAGGAGTTCCTCGACGGTCCCGAGGTCTCCCTCTTTGTCATCTGCGACGGCACCCACGCCGTCCCGCTGGCCCCTGCCCAGGACTTCAAGCGCATCTTCGATGGCGACGAGGGCCCGAACACCGGCGGCATGGGTGCCTACTCACCGCTGGCGTGGCTGCCCGCCGGCTTCGTCGACGAGGTCATGGACCGCGTCGCCTACCCGACGCTGCGCGACATGGAGTCCCGCGGCACCCCCTTCACCGGCGTGCTGTACTGCGGCCTGGCCATCACCTCGCGCGGCATCCGCGTGATCGAATTCAACGCACGCTTCGGCGACCCCGAAACCCAGGCCGTGCTCGCACGCCTGAAGACCCCGCTCGGTGCCCTGCTCATGGCCGCAGCCACGGGCGAGCTGGACGACGCCGAGCAGCTGCACTGGCGCCCCGAAACCGCCGTCGGCGTGGTCATGGCCGCCGAAAACTACCCGGAGGACCCCATCAAGGGCGCCGCCATCCGCGGATTGGATGCCGCCGAGGCACTCGAGGACGTCTCGGTGCTGCACGCCGGAACCACCGCGAACGAGGCCGGGGAAGTCATCGTCGCCGGCGGCCGCGTGCTCGCGGTCGTGGGCCTGGGTGCCGACCTGCATGCGGCCCGCGACAAGGCCTACGCCGGGGTCGCGGCCATCTCCTGGGACGGTGCCCAGCACCGCACCGACATCGCGTTGAAGGCCGCCAACGGCCAGATCAGCGTCGCGGAAGGAAGCAACTAAATGTCAGGCCTGCAAACCGAAACACTGGATCTCCCGGGCTGGACCCACTTCTACTCGGGCAAGGTCCGTGACCTCTACGTCCCGACCGGTTCCTCCTTCGAGGAAACCGACCGCGTGCTGGTGGTCGCCTCGGACCGGATCAGCGCCTTCGACTTCGTGCTGGAGTCCGAGATCCCCGACAAGGGCAAGGTGCTCACGCAGCTGAGCCTGTGGTGGTTCGAGCAGCTGTCCGAGATCCCCAACCACGTCATCTCCACCGACGTCCCCGAGGCCGTGGCCGGGCGTGCCATGGTGTGCAAGAAGCTGGAGATGTTCCCGATCGAATGCATCGCCCGCGGATACCTGACCGGCTCGGGCCTGGCGGAGTACAAGGCACGCCAGACCGTGTGCGCGTTGCCGCTGAAGGGCGGCATGGTAGACGGTTCGAAGCTGGAGCCGGCGATCTTCACCCCCTCGGCCAAGGCCGAGGTCGGCGAGCACGACGAAAACATCACTTTCGAGGAAACCGCCGCACGCATCGGCGGCCAGCAGGCCGCGGACCTGCGCGACGCCACCCTGGCCCTGTACCTGCGCGCCGAGGAGATCGCCCGCACCCGCGGCATCATCCTGGCCGACACCAAGGTCGAGTTCGGGATCGATCCGTCCAACGGCGAGATCACCCTGGGCGACGAGGTGCTGACCCCGGATTCCTCGCGCTTCTGGGACGCGGAGACCTACGCACCGGGCAAGGCGCAGCCCTCGTTCGACAAGCAGTTCGTGCGCGACTGGCTCACCTCGGAGGCCTCCGGCTGGGACAAGGCCTCGGGCGCCGAACCCCCGGCATTGCCGGCGGAAATCATCGAGCGCACCCGCGGGCGCTACATCGAGGCCTACGAGCGCCTGACCGGGCTCACCTTCACGGCTTAGAAGCCGCCTTCGGGTCCTCCAAGGGCAGGGGGCCTGGAACCGCAACTTGATGCGGTTCCAGGCCCCCTTGCCGCATCACCCGGGGACCGCGTGGCCTAGCCGGTGCCGGCCGCGGCGCCGCCGTGCACCAGGACGTTGGGATGCAGCCGGATGAACCCGCCGGCCTCGCGGTCTCGGGTGTCCGCATCGTCCCTGACAAGCACCGCCGTGCGCGCGGGGTTGCTGCCGGAGACCTCCACGATCTCGCCGGCGGCACCCGCACCGCCGCACCCGGCGACCCAGTCGGGATCGTTTCCCGCGGGCTGGATCAGGAGGCAGGCGGTGGTCTTGTCGGTGGTGGTGCCGGCGAAATACCTGACCCCCTCGTGCGCGGCCAGCAGTCGGACGCTTGCCGCGTCGAAGTCCTCCATCATCGTGATGCCCGGCGGCAGCGCATCGCCGGGGCCCGCGGCACGGTCAAGGGCCGCCACCCCGGTGTACCCGGAGCAGCCCGCCAACAGCAGTGCCCCGCCCAGGAGGCCCGCCACGGCCGGAACCCGATTCCTTCGCATGACAACCCCTGAACTCGTCGTCGCCGGCAACCCTACCGCGAAAGCCGCGCCGATGGCACCGGGGAGGGTCAGACCAGCGAGTCCTTCCAGGCCTTGTGCAGGGCGGCGAACCTGCCCTCGGAGCCGATCAACTCGGCGGGGGATCCGTCCTCGACGATCTTGCCGTCGTGGACCACCAGTACCCGGTCGGCAATCTGCACGGTGGACAGACGGTGCGCGATGATCAGCGCGGTGCGGTTGCCCAGCAGCGTCTGCAAGCCGCGCTGCACTGCGCGTTCGGAAGGGATGTCCAGCGAGCTGGTCGCCTCGTCGAGGATCAGCACCGCCGGGTCCGCCAGGAAGGCCCGGGCGAAGGAGATCAGCTGGCGCTGTCCCGAGGACACGCGACCGCCGCGCTTGTTCACGTCGGTGTCGTAGCCTTCCGGCAGCGCGGTGATGAATTCGTGCGCGCCCACCGCGCGGGCCGCCAGGATGATCTCCTCGGTGCTGGCCCCGGGCTTGCCCAGCGCGATGTTTTCGGCCACGGTGCCGGAGAACAGGAACGATTCCTGGGTCACCATCACCACATGCCGGCGCAGGTCGTCGTTGGCGATTCTTTCGATCGGCACCCCATCCAGCGTCAGGGCACCGGATCGCAGGTCGTAGAACCGGGCGATCAGCTTGGCCAGCGTGGACTTGCCGGCACCGGTCTGCCCGACCACGGCCACGGTCTGCCCCGCCGGGATGGCCAGGTCGAACCGGTCCATGACGACCGGGCCGTCGCCGTAGCCGAAGACCGCGTCCTGGAACTTCAGGGCACCGGCGACCTCGCCCAGGGGCTGGGGCCTGGCCGGTTCCACCACGGTGGGTTCCTCCTCGAGCAGCCCGGAGACCTTTTCCAGGGCCGCGGTGGCGGCCTGCAGCGAGGAGTAGAACATGGCGATGTTCTCCACCGGCTGGAACACGCGCTTGGTGGCCAGCAGCAGCGCCACCAGCACGCCCACGCCCAGGTCGCCGTCCAGGATGCGGAAGCCGCCCCAGGCCAGCACCGCGGCCACCGACAGGTTCCCGATGAGCACCAGGCCCGGCTGCAGCACCCCGAAGAGGTTGATGGAGCGGATGGAGTTGTCGCGGTATTCCCCGGCGACCTGCGCGTAGTTCTTGTCGTTGGCCTTCTCCTTGCGGAAGGCCTTGACCGCGCGGATGCCCGTCATGGTTTCCACGAACGTGCCGATCAGCTGCGCGGAGACCACGCGGGATTCGCGGTAGACGACCTCGGACCGGCGCTGGTACCAGCCAAAGAGCAGCGAAATGGGGATCGCGGCGATCATCACCACGATCCCGGAACGCCAGTCCAGCACGAAGATCGAGATCAGCGTGAACGTCACGAAGACGCAGGCGGAGACCAGCTCGGAGATGCCCTGGTCCAGCAGTTCGCGCAGCGTCTCGAGGTCCGAGGTCTGCCGGGAAATGATGCGCCCGGAGGTGTACTTCTCGTGGAATTCCAGGCTCAGGCGCTGGGTGTGCCGAAAGACGCGCAACCGCAGGTCCAGCAGCATCGCCTGGGAGATCTTCGCGGTGCACAGCACGTACCAGCCCAGCAGCGAGCCGGCCGCGATGGCCGAGAGCACGTAGGCGCCGCCGGTGATGCCCAGTGCCGCGAGGTTGCCGCCGGTGACCTGCGGCAGGCCCCAGTCGATGGCCCAGGCGATGATGATCGGGAAGGATGCGCGGGCGGCATTGGAGATGACCACCAGCACCACGGTGAGCACCAGCATCGGCTTCTGCCTGGAGGCCAGGGTGGCAAGCAGCCGCCAGGAGCGGGCGCGCACGCGCTTGCGTTCGTCCGCGGTCAGGGTGATGGCGTCCTCGTTGGACACTCCGGTGTGGGTGCTCATGCCCGTGGCCCGCCTTCCAGCAAATTTGTGTCTTCGTCTTCGAGGCTGGCGATCACGAAGCGGTAGTGCTCGTTGCGTGCCAGCAGTTCCGAGTGCGTGCCGACGTCGTCGATCGCCCCGTCCCGCAGCAGCGCGACCCGGTCGGCCAGGGCCACGGTGGAGGGCCGGTGGGCGACGATCAGCGTGGTGGTTCCGGCCAGGGTGATGCGCAGCTTCTGCGTGACGGCTTCCTCGGTGCGCACGTCCAGGGCCGAGAGCGGGTCATCGAGGATCAGCACGCGCGGCCGGGCGGCGATGGCCCGGGCCAGTGCGATGCGTTGGCGCTGGCCGCCGGACAGCGAGAGCCCTTCCTCGCCGATGACCGTGTCCAGCCCCTCGGGCAGGGTGCGGGCGAACCCGGCCTGCGCGGTGTCGATCGCCTCGTTGAGCAGCGCCGTGGTTTCCGCCTCGGGGAGCTCGGGGGCGCCGAGCAGCACGTTGTCGCGGATCGAGGAGGAAAACAGGATGGTGTCCTCGAAGGCGACGGCCACCGCGCGGCGCAGCTCGAGCAGGTCCCAGTCGCGCACGTCGACCCCGTCGATCAGCACCCGCCCGCCGGTGACCTCGTGGAGCCGGGGGATCAGCGCCAACAGCGTGGACTTGCCGGTGCCGGTCATGCCGACCAGGGCCATGGTCTCCCCGGGGTCGACAGCGAGGTTGACCCCGCGCAGCGTCGGGGCGCCGGTGCCGGCCGCGTCGGGGAAGGCAAAGTGGACATTGCGCAGCTCCAGGTCCCCGAGCCCGTTCGCCGGGGTGCGCGAAGCCTGCGGGGAGGTGATGGTGTTGGGCGTGTCCATGACCTCGAAGTGGCGGTCCAGGGCGGTCTTGGTCGTCAGCGTCATGCCCAGCAGCATGCCCATGCCTTCGACCGGTCCGGCCAGCACGGTGGCGGTGGCGAAGTAGGCGACCAGGGCGCCGACGCTCAATTCTCCCTGGGCGGTCAGCCAGAGCCCGGCGACCAGGCCCAGGCCCAGGGTGGTCTCGGGGATCGCGACGACGTAGAGCAGGAAGCTGGCCAGGGTCCTGGCCTTGACGACCTCGGTGTCGCGCAATTGCTTGGCCCGGGAGTTGAAGCCGTCGTACATGTGCCGGCCGCGGCCAAAGGCCTTGATGACGCGGATGCCGTGGACCGATTCCTCCACCGCGGTGGCCAGGTCGCCGGCCTGGTCCTGGCTCAGCCGGCTGGCCGCGCGGTAGGTGTTGCGGAAGTAGAAGGCCTTGATGCTGATGGGGATGGCCCCGGCGAGGTAGATGCTGCCCAGCACCCAGCTGGAGGAGAACATCAGGGTCAGCCCGGTGATCACCGTGACGGTGGAGACGACCAGCATCAGGGCGCCGAAGGCCAGCCAGCGGCGCAGCAGGCTCAAGTCCGACATGGAGCGGGAGAGCAGCTGCCCGGAGCCCCAGCGTTCGTGGAAGGCGACCGGAAGCTGCTGGAGGTGCTCGTAGAAACGCACCCGCATCTGGGTTTCCAGGCGGGCGGCCGGGGTGATCACGAATTGCCGGCGCAGGAACACCAGCAGCGCCTCGAGGGCGCCCAGTCCCGCGACCAGGCCCACGGCCAGCCAGACCTCGGAGTCCTTGCCCTCGGGGTGCAGCACGTTGTTCACCAGCCAGGCCAGCACCTGGGGGATGGTCAGGGCAACGATGCCTGCGGCCAGCGCACAGAGGAAGCCGAAGAAGAGCCGCGGCAGGATGGGCTTGACGAAGGGGGCAAGCCGGGCAAAGGTCCGGCCAAGCGTGGGTGTGCCCGCCGCGGGGGCGTGTCCTTGTTGTACTGCCACCGGTGTCCGACCTCAATCCCCGAGCGCCAATTCGCTACTGGGAATACCCTACAGTGTGGGGTTGGGATTGTTCAATCAGACGCGGGGGGCTAGTCCCCGGCGGTCAGCGTCAGCAAGATTGCTTCCGGAGGGCAAGCGATCCGCACCGGTGCGAAGCGCGAGGTTCCGATGCCCGCCGAGACGTTCAACGGCACGCTCTTGCCCGCATGCTCCCATTGCGTCAGTCCGCTGGCACGCCAGGTCGGCAGGTCGCAATTGGTCACCAGTGCGCCGTAGCCAGGGATGCATACCTGTCCGCCGTGGGTGTGCCCGGCCAGGATCAGGTCGGCGCCCGCGTCGGTGAACGTGTCCAGCACCCGTTGGTACGGGGCGTGGGCCAGGGCAACCCGCAGGTGGGGAGCGGCGCCGGACGACACCGAGCCGGCCGGCCAGCCGGCGAAGCGTTCCAGGTGCAAGTGAGGGTCGTCCACCCCGGTGAAGTCCAGGCGCGTGCCGTTCACGGCCATGGAATGGTTTCGGTTGGTCAGGTTGACCCAGCCGGCGGCACCGAAGGCGCTGTGCATCTGTTGCCACGGCAATTGGTACTTGGGGGAGTTGCGCGGCACATCCGAGCGCTTAGGCCATCAGCGGACCCAGTGCCTCCAGCAGCGAGCCCAGCCCATCCATGTGGCCCAGGTTGTCTCCGGTGTTGATGACCAGATCCGGTTGCAGTTCCGCCAGCGAGTGCAGCCAACGCCGTTTGAGTTCCTGGTTGGGCACCATGTGGATGTCCGACAGGTGCAGGATCCGGATCGGGGACGAGCCCGGTGGCAGCAGCGCCAGGGATTCCTCGCGGAGGGCAAAACGCGTCGTCTGGCCCAGGCCGTAGCCATAGAGGACACCGGCCGAAGCGGTTGCCGCTGCAGCCGCCAAAGCGGCCCCACGCACAGTGCGTGAGACCGCTTCGGCCAGCGAGGATGGGTTCGCCATGGAGCTAGTCATCATTCGTCTTCTTGGGAGGGGCTGGTGTCCTGTCGCTGTTTCCCTTTGGCTTGGCGCTTTCGGTTGCCTTCGGTTTTTCCGTGGCCTTGGGCTTTTCCGAGGTGTCCTTCGGAGCGGAGGACTCGGTCGTTGCCGGCTTCGAATCGTCCTTTTCTTCCTTCTTGGGCTCAGGCTTGGGTGCTGCCTTGGCGCTGCCGAACGACTTGGCCGGGTACAGGGTACCGACCTGCTTCATGTAGTTGGTCCACAAAGGTGAGGCCCAGGTGCCCGAGTCGGTCCAACGGCGGGCAACACCGTTGACAACCTTGCCCTGAGTCTTCATTTTCTTGTCTTTGTCGTAGCGGCCAACCCAGGCCGCCGTCGACATGCCGGTGGTGTATCCAACGAACCAGGTGGAGTTGGCATCGTTATTGGTACCGGTTTTGCCGGCGATCGGGAGATTGATTTGGCCCTTGGTGGCCTTCTTGCCGATCTTCTTCATGGTGCCGTTCATGTCGGCAGCCACCTGTGGGTCCATCACTTGTTGACAAGACACGGGCTTGACCTTGTACTCATTGCCCTTCGCATCTGTGACGGAGGTCAGCGCGCGGTTCTCACAGAATTCGCCCTTGTTGGCCCAGGTGGCAAACGCGGTGGCCTGAGCCAGCGGGGTAACCTGCGCAGAACCAATAACGAAGGATGGGTTCGCCGGGTTTACCGGCTGGCCGTAGGTGCTGACCTCTCGGGTCTTGGGATCAACGTTCTCTCCGTAATCAATAATGCCCAAGCGGGTTGCGGCATTAGCGATGTCACACAGGTCGATCTTCGAGGCCTCGGTAATGGTCGCGGTATTCACCGAATTGAGGAGCCCGTAGTCAACGGTCATTGATGAGGGCCAGGTGACAGCGTTTCGTGGAGCCCAACCCTTGGCGCCACCACCCGAAGTTGCATATCCGCTAGGAAGGCACGAAGCCTTCCACTTAAAACTACTCGGATATCTCTTCACCGGTGTGCTGAGCTTTTCCCACATATTGTGACCGGATTCGAGCCAGGCCATCGTGGTGTAAGGCTTGAATGTTGAGCCAGCCTGAAAACCACCTGCACCACCCATTGCCGCTTCAACGGCAAAGTTGTACATGGTGATGGGCCCCTTGTCCTTGTCGGTCGGGGCATACGTCTTGTTCTGGCCCATGGCCAGGATATTTCCGGTGCCCGGTTCAACGGTCACGATCGCGGCGCCCATGTTCGACTTGTCGTCGGCCGGGATCATGAGCTCGGTCTGCTTGACTGCTTCCTTCTGCAACCGCATATCCAAGGTGGTCTTGATGTTCATGCCACCGCGGTACAACAGGTTTTCGCGGTCCTTCTTGGTCTTGCCGAATGCGGAATCGGAAGTGATCAATCGCGTCACGTAATCACAGAAGTAGGCAGCCCCGTCCGCGGCAATGCAACCGGACTTCAGTTCCTTCGCCTTGATGCCCAGCTTAGACTTGACGGCCTTGTCGTAGGCCTTCTTGTCGATGGCACCGGTGCGCAGCATGGCAGCCAGCACGGTGTTGCGACGCTTGAGGCTCCGCTCGGGGTACTTTTCCGGGTTGTAGGCGTTGGGGAGCTGAACCATGCCGGCAAGCATGGCGGACTGCTGCAGGTTCAGGTCCTTGGCGTCCACCGAGTAGAAACGCTGTGCGGCGGCCTGGACCCCGTAGTTTCGTCCGGAGAACAACACCAGGTTCAGGTAACCCTCAAGGATTTCGTCCTTGGTCATTTCCTTCTCGATGGAGATCGCCAGCTTGGCCTCGCGGGCCTTGTCCGCGATGTCCTTCGTGCCGGAGATCGTCATCTCGGAGCGATCCACTCCGTTGACGACGTCGGCGTTCACCAGGAGGTTGTTGACGTATTGCTGCGTCAGCGTGGAAGCGCCCTGCTGGGAGGAAGAGGTGAAGTTGTTGACGGCGGCGCGGGCAATGCCTCGGACATCGACGCCGTTGTGCTCGTAGAAGCGCTCGTCCTCGATGGAGACGATGGCCTTCTGCATGACCTTCGAAATGTCCTTGAGCTTCACCGGTTGCCGGTTTTCCGAGTAGAACGTGGCGATGGTCGAACCATCGGACGCCAGGACCTTGGAAGGCTGGGCGATCGGCTCTCCCTTGAAGCTGGCCGGCAAAGCGTCAAACACTTCCGCACCTGCGGTTGCGCCGCTGCCGGCAAGGGAAGCGACCGGGACCATGAGTCCTGCCGCCAGTACGCCACATAAAGCGCTCACCCCAAAGAAGGCAACGATCTTGCCGAGGGTGGTAGCCGTATCAAAAAAAGGGGACTTTTTAGCTGCCATGCCCACTAGTTTACAAGGACGCGCTAACGTATCGGTTATGACCAAATGGGAGTACGCCACTTTGCCGCTCATTATTCACGCCACGAAGCAGATCCTGGATCAGTGGGGAGACGACGGCTGGGAGCTTGTTGCCGTCGTTCCCGGACCCAATGGAAATGCACCGGTCGCTTACCTCAAGCGCCCCAAGGCCTAATCACAGAAACGAGAAATACCCATGCAACAAGAGACTTCTTCAGCAGTAGAGGCACGCCTGGTCGAGCTCGGCCACGCCCTCCCCGCCGTCGTCGCACCCGTGGCCGCATACGTGCCGGCAACCATCACCGGCAATCTGGTCTACACCTCGGGTCAGCTGCCTTTTATTAACGGGGAACTCACAGCCACAGGAAAGGTCGGAGCCGCGGTTTCGGCCGAGGTCGCAGCCGGCCAGGCACAGGCCTGCGCGCTGAACGCACTGGCAGCCATCAAGGACGTCATCGGGGACCTGGATCGCATTGTCCGCGTGGTCAAGGTCGTTGGCTTCGTGGCCTCGGACCCGTCCTTCACCGGCCAGCCAGCCGTCATCAACGGTGCCTCCGAATTCCTCGGTGCCGTGCTCGGTGACAAGGGTGTGCACGCCCGCTCGGCGGTCGGCGTCGCCGCCCTGCCGTTGGACGCCCCGGTCGAGGTTGAACTGATTGTCGAATTTGCCTAACCAGCACGACACGGGCGGCCCCGTGAACGAGATTCCCGCGGTGAAACCGCGCAATCCGTCCACGGGGCTGCTGCGCCGGCTTTTTGACCTGCCGCCGGCGCAATATGACGCTGCAGAAAATTGGGTTTCCTTTGGAAGCCGCACGCCCCGGGCCGTGAGGCGCGCCTCATCGGTGGTGCTGATCCGCGACTCCCCAAAAGGTGTCGAAACTTACCTCGGATATCGCCCGGGCGGTTCTCCGCTCGGGAGTGTCGCCTTTCCCGGCGGAAGCCTGGAAGCCGACGACGAACGCGACATTCCCTGGTACGGCCCGACGCTCTCCGAGTGGTCAAAACGCCTGGGCATCCTTGACCAGCGGCTGGTTCGGGCACACATCGTGTGTGCCATCCGCGAGCTCTTCGAGGAAACCGGTGTGCTTTTGGCGGGCACCGACGAACTCTCCGTGGTGGAAAACTGCGACAGCGAGGATTGGATGGCCGTGCGAGAGGCGGTTGCGGGCCAGGACAAGTCGCTTTCGGACGTGTTGGCCAAGCGCGGGCTGGGCCTGCGCACCGATCTGTTGCGGCCGCTCTCGCACTGGATCTCCCCGAACTTTGCGCTGCGGCGCTTTGACACCCGCTACTTTGCCGCGGCGCTGCCCGTGCGCCAGGAACCGTCGCTGTTGCGCGGCAAGGGCATCTGGGCCACCTGGCAGGTGGCCGCCGAAGTCATCGCCCAACGCAACACCACCGCGCTGGGCGACGCAGCGGGGGCACCGGACACCAAGGGCCTGCCCTTGAGCATGATCACCACGCCGGCCGTGGAGGTCTTCCTGGAAAAGATTGCCTCCACCCGCGGCACCGTCGCCTATCTCTCGGTGCGGCGCGAGTTGAAGAGCTACCATCCGGAACTCGTCCAGGTGGGCGGGAAATTCTACTTGGATGTCACCACCACGACCGCCGCCGAGGGCGGCGGCCTGGGACGCGGCCGCTGAGCACCAGCGGCTTCCGGCACGCGGCGCCTAAAGATAGATCAATGCTCGAGGCTTAAACGGGTGTGGCGGGGTTCCCCTTCGAAGGGGAACCCCGCCACACCCGTTAGTGCACGGTTGCGTATTTAGCGTGAACGCTGGCGCAAACGCTGGATGTCCAGGATCACGACGGCGCGTGCCTCAAGACGCAACCAACCACGCTGCACGAACTCGGCCAGGGCCTTGTTCACGGTTTCGCGCGAGGCGCCCACCAGCTGGGCCAGTTCTTCCTGCGTCAGTTCGTGGGCAACCAGGATGCCGTCCGTTGCCGGACGACCGAAGCGGTCGGCCAGATCCAGGAGCGCCTTGGCGACACGTCCCGGAACGTCGGAGAAGACCAGGTCGGCCAGCGACTCGTTGGTGCGGCGAAGGCGCKAAGCCAGAGCCTGCAGCAACTGGACCGAAACCTCCGGGCTGGTCAGGATGACCTTGCGCAGGTTTTCGTGACGCAGGCCGGCAAGGCGAGTCTCAGAGACTGCCGTTGCCGTGGCGTTGCGCGGGCTCGGATCGAACAGTGCCATCTCGCCGAACAATTCGCCCGGGCCGAGGACCGCAATGAGGTTTTCACGTCCATCGGAAGAGGTGCGGCCCAGCTTGATCTTGCCCGAAACGATGAAGTAGAGCTGGTCGCCCTGGTCGCCCTCGCGGAATACCGAAGCACCACGGGACAGATCCACTTCAGTTAGTTCTTCAGTCAATGCAGAGAACACCTCGTCGCCCAATGAAGCGAAGAGTGGTGCTCGGCGCAGTACCTCGATGTCCATAAAATCTCCTGTCAACTGTCGTTAGCGCTCACCTAATTGTGCCGTACGGTTG
The DNA here is from genome assembly GCF_001863355.1 of Arthrobacter sp. UCD-GKA. Lineage (NCBI taxonomy): Bacteria > Bacillati > Actinomycetota > Actinomycetes > Micrococcales > Micrococcaceae > Arthrobacter > Arthrobacter sp. UCD-GKA. Next base: position 142,197 of record NZ_MOLR01000001.1, read on the forward strand.
GCCCATGTGACAGCTTCCACACGCCAAATAGGGCCAAATGTGGTTAGAATCGCGGGGAACGGAGGCCGCCCCGGACTAGACTCGGGGCAGCAGATAGTGTTTTGGGGCCTTGGTTTGGGCCGTGCAGCACGGTATGAAGAGTGGGAGTCCAAACTGAATGTTGGGATTGACATGGTTGGACCTGTTGCTCATCGTTTCCTTGATCAGCTTTTTGGCCTCTGGCCTGCGTAAAGGCTTCTTTGTCACGCTCGGGGCGATCATTGGTTTCCTTGCCGGCGGCATCGCCGCGTTTTACGGAATCCCCCTGGTTTCCACCTGGGTGGCCAACCCCGGATGGCGAATCTTCTGGATTGTGGCCTCCGGACTGATCTTCATCCTGATCGGCCAGGGAATCGGCATGGCCATCGGGGCAAGAATCCGCTTATGGCTGAACTTCCCGGTCCTGAAGTCCTTTGACCGGCTCCTAGGCGGCCTGGCCAACACCCTGATGGCCGCCTTGGTCATCTCCGCCATCGCCCTTTCGGCCGCCACCATGGGCGTGCCGTGGGTGTCCCAGCAGGTCGCCGATTCGCGGGTGTTGACCGCGATCCAGACCTGGACCCCGAAGCCGATCACCAACTTCGTCACCCAGGCCCGCGCGCAGGTCATGGGCCAGACCATCCCCGAACTCCTCGAGCCCTTCGCCCCGAAGGTGCCCATCGAGGTGCCCGAGGCCGAATCGCTGGGTGCCGGTGTCGACGCGGCCGCCGGGTCGGTGGTCAAGATCATTGGCACCGCCTACGCCTGCGGCGTCAACCAATCCGGGACCGGCTTCGTGTTCGCTTCGGACCGCGTGCTGACCAACGCGCACGTGGTGGCCGGAATCAGCGAGCCGTCGGTGACCACGCAGGACGGGCGGGTGCTCTCGGGCAATGTCGTGTACTTCGACTCCGTGGCCGACATCGCCGTGCTGGCGGTGCCTGAGCTTGGGCTGGAACCGCTGGAGTTCGGCAAGGACCTGGGACGCGGTGACACCGCGGCATTCCTGGGCTACCCCGGCGGCGGTTCCTTCCGCGCCATGGGCGCGGTCGTCGAGTCCCTGAGCACCATTTCGATCCAGAACATCTACGGGGCCGAACCGGCACCATTGCGCATCTACCAGCTGGCCGGGGATGTCGAGCAGGGCAACTCCGGCGGCCCGCTGCTCGACTCCTCCGGCAAGGTCGTGGGCATGGTCTTCGCCAAGGCCAAGGGCGGTGCCGAGGTCGGTTACGCGTTGGCGCTCGACGAGATCAACGCGGCACTGGACAAATCCGCCTCCTCCCGCGAACCGGTGCCCACCGGGGCCTGCTCCCCGCACTAGGGGCCATGTCGGCCAGGGCCCGGCCCGGCGGAAACGCCGCGGGTCAGAGCCAGTGGAGTTCGGACCCGTGCTGACCGGTGCGGGCCAGCGGAACCCGGTCCAGGGCCAGGGTGAAGTAGTTGGTGTCGGCCCCCGCCCTGGTCTGGTTCTCCGCATCCATGAAGAACGACTCGTTGGAGATCCAACGGCAGCCCAGCGCTGCGACGGTGTCGGCGAAGCGGACGCGCTGGGCCTGGTCCAGGTAGGCGAGCACCGCCGAGTGCATGACCACCGGAACCGCGTGCTTGGGCGCGGCATCCACCAGGTCGGCGATGCATTCGTTCAGGTCCCCGGCCAGCAACAGCGGCGGACCGGCCGAGGCCTGCAGGGCACCGGACTTCAACGCGGCCAGCGTGCCCAGTGCCGCATCCAGCCGTTCCAGGCGCTCTGCCTGCCCGGGCCAGACCAGGGCCCGCAGCCATGCCACGGTGTCGGGATCGGTGCCGTCGAGCGGATTCAGGTCCACCCCTGCCCGCCAGGCGATCTCCGGCAGCTGCCGCGGCAGCGGGGGATTGCCGGTGGTCGAGCAGCGCAGCAGCGGGGATCCGTTCCCGAACGGCGCGGCCCCGTCGTAGGAATACGAGTACAAATCCGGCAGCAGGCACAATCCGGCGGAGGGGCCGACCTCGATCAGCGCCAGCGGACGCTGCTCCTGGGCGGCGACCAGTCCCAGCGCCGGCAGCAGCGTGGCGCAACGTGCCGCCTCGTTGGTCTGGGTTGCATGGGTCATGATGACCGCGCGGATCCCTGACCAATGCGCGGCGAGGTACCCTTCCAGGACCCCGAACGGCTCGTCGGGGCAGCCGTGGAAGCGGGCGGAGGCAAAGACCAGGTTCGGCTGGCGCTTGGATTCGGGCAGCGCGGAAACCAAGGCCAGCAATTCCGGGCTGGTGGCCAGGCCCGTTGCCCACTGGACATAGAGCTCGCTGTGGCCGGGGAACCAGCGGCGCGCGTAGTCACGGTAGAGGGAAGCTGTGCTTTCCGTTGCCTGGTTGCTCACGTTCGTGCCTCACGTCGCCGGATCCAACGGGTTCCTGGGATGCTGCGTTCGTCTCCAGCTTCGCCCGGAACCACCCCGTGGCACAAGGGGGTCGTTTCCGGCGCGAAGGGATCCGGGCACCGACCCGGCGCGGTGCACGCCCGGAGCCGTGCCCTCATCGGCGGGCGCCGCCGGCCAGCCGGTGGGACTCGACCAGCAGCTCGTGGAGCTGCGCGGTATCGACGAGCTCGAGCCGCAGCAGCACCAGCAACGGTGTTCGTTCATGGTGCGGCGTCCAGAAATAGGTACCGGGTTCCATGGCCACCAGCGCCTCCCGCTCGGCGGTCTTGACGGTGAGCACGCCGTCGTCCCAGATGCGGGCCATCAGCGTTGCGGCGAACCAGGCCGGCCGCTGCCAGCTCATCCTTTCGGTGACGCCGGGAAGGGCCAGGCACAGCCGGCGGACGTCGTCTTCGGTGCTCATCTCCACACACTACCCAGCCGGCCGGCATCTCGAACAGGGGCCGGGGGACCCGGCTACCGGGAGGCGAGGTGGATCAGTTGCTGCACGCCCAGGACGTAGCCGTTAACGCCCGCGCCCACAATGATGGAGGCGGCCACGGGGGAGATGTAGGAGTGGTGGCGGAACGCCTCGCGCTTGTGGACGTTGGAGATGTGCACCTCGATGGCCGGCAGCTGCACCCCGGAAATGGCGTCAGCCAGGGCAATGGAGGTGTGGGTGAAGGCACCGGGGTTGATCACGATGCCGGCGACCTGCCCGCGGGCGGCGTGGATCGCGTCTATCAGCGCGCCCTCGTGGTTCGACTGCAGGAACTCGACCTCGAAGCCTGCCTGCGCGGCGGCGGCACGGCACAGCTCCTCGACATCCTTCAGGGTCTCGTGCCCGTAGATCTCCGGTTCCCGGGTGCCCAGGAGGTTCAGGTTCGGGCCGTTGAGGACCAGGATGCGCGCAGGTGTTTTTTCACTCATGCCTCCAGCTTAGGCAACCGGGGCGGGGCGGGCCGCGGCGGCAAGCCGGGTTTGCGTTAAATGACGCGGCGGGCGGGGGACGGCCCGTGGGCCTTCCCCCCGCCCGCCGGCGGGTGGCGCGGTGCTACTTGCGCATCGAGTCGGCGATCTGCGCCATCACGGTGTTGTCCGCCAGCGTGGTGGAATCCCCGACCTCGCGGCCCTCGGCGACGTCCTTGAGCAGGCGGCGCATGATCTTGCCCGAACGGGTCTTGGGCAGCTCCGGGACCACCAGGATGTGGCGCGGCTTGGCGATCGGGCCGATGTCCTTGGCCACGTGGGCCCGCAGCGTGGCGACGACGTCCTCGCCGGCCTCGGGCTCGATCTGCAGGATCACGAATGCGACAACTGCCTCGCCGGTGGTCTCGTCCTTGGCCCCGACCACGGCGGCCTCGGCCACGTACGGGTGGGCGACCAGGGAGGATTCGATCTCGGTGGTGGACAGGCGGTGCCCGGAGACGTTCATGACGTCATCCACCCGGCCCAGCAGCCAGATGTCCCCGTCCTCGTCCTTCTTGGCACCGTCCCCGGCGAAGTACATGCCCTCGAAGCGGGACCAGTAGGTCTCCTTGTAGCGGTCCATGTCGCCCCAGATGCCGCGCAGCATCCCCGGCCACGGGTCGCGGATGACCAGGAAGCCGCCCTCGCCGTTGCCCACCGATTCACCGGCCTCGTCGACCACGTCCACGGTGATGCCGGGGACCGGGGTCTGCGCGGAGCCGGGCTTGGTGGCGGTGACGCCGGGCAGCGGGGCGATCATGTGCGCACCGGTCTCGGTCTGCCACCAGGTGTCAACGATCGGCGTCGGGTGTTCCTTCTTTTCCCCGTTGGCACCGTTGTTGGAGCCGATGACCTCGCGGTACCACATCCACGCCTCGGGGTTGATGGGTTCGCCCACCGAACCGAGCAGGCGCAGCGAGGACAGGTCGTAGGAATCGGGGATCTGCCGGCCCCACTTCATGAAGGTGCGGATGGCGGTCGGTGCGGTGTACAGGATGGTCACCCCGTACTTGGCCACGATTTCCCACCAGCGGCCCTGGTGCGGGGAATCGGGGGTGCCCTCGTACATGACCTGGGTGGCGCCGTTGATCAGCGGGGCGTAGGTGACGTAGGTGTGGCCGGTGACCCAGCCGATGTCGGCGGTGCACCAGAACACATCCGACTCCGGGTGCAGGTCGAAGGTGTCGCGGTGCGTGGCCGCGGCCTGGACCAGGTAGCCGCCGGTGGTGTGGATGATGCCCTTGGGCTTGCCGGTGGTGCCGGAGGTGTAGAGCACGAAGAGCGGGTGCTCGGATTCATGTCCGACGGCGGTGTGCTCGGTGGAGGCGGTCTCAACGACATCGCTCCACCACTTGTCCAGCGAATCGTTCCAGGCGACGTCCTGCCCGTTGCGCTTGACCACCAGCACGTTCTGCACGGTGTGGCCGGGGGCCGCAAGGGCCTCGTCGACGGCCGGCTTCAGGGCCGAGGGCTTGCCGCGGCGCCAGGTGCCGTCGGCGGTGACCACGAGCTTGGCCTCGGCGTCGTCGACGCGGGAGCGCAGCGCGTCGGCGGAGAAGCCGCCGAAGACCACCGAGTGGATCGCGCCGATGCGGGCGCAGGCCAGCATGGTGATCACGGCCTCCGGGATCATCGGCAGGTAGACGGCGACGCGGTCGCCCTTGGCCACGCCGAGGGACTCGAAGGCGTTGGCCGCCTGCTTCACTGCTGTGGTGAGCTGTGCGTAGGTGTAGGAGCGGGTGTCGCCCGGCTCGCCCTCGAAGTGGATGGCCACCCGGTCGCCGAGCCCGTTTTCGACGTGGCGGTCCAGCGCGTTGTAGGCGGCGTTGACCTTGCCGTCGGCGAACCACTTGGCCACCGGGGCGCCGGACCAGTCGAGGACCTCGGTGAAGTCGGTGTCCCAGGTCAGCACCTTGCGGGCCGTCTCGGCCCAGTAGCCCAGGCGGTCGGCGTTGGCCGCCTCGTACTGTTCCGGCTTGCCGATGGCATTGGCCACGAACTCGGCGCTCGGGGCAAAGGCACGCGTCTCGTGCGAGAGGTTGTCAAGCGTGGAGGTATGGGTGTCCGACACGGTTTTGGTCCTTCCAACAACTAAAGTGGGGTCTGGTGATTCAGGTTACAGCCGCGGGGCTTCCCCCAGTGTGACCCGTCACAAGTATGACAGTGGAGGGGTGGTGATTGTGCGTTGAGCGGCAAATATTCACGATCAATGGTTGCCGGCGCCCAAGCCTTCGGACCCCGGAATCCTCCCCGGGAACGGCGCCGCCGGGGCGTCGGGCCGAACCCGGATAGGACCTTGGCGGACGATGGCGTAACACGGCCGGTATTCGCGGTGCGCCGAATCGCGTCCGTTGGACGGCGGCACGGATAGGGTTGTAGCTAGCCTTGACTACAAGGCGCAACCGGTCGAAGCGCACGCCGTCCGGGCGCCGATGCAGGGCCAAGGAAGAAACACGAACAAGAAGCGGGGTCTTCACATGGACAAGGTGCATACCAAGGCAGAGGGTTCGACGCCAGGGCGCACGCCCAAGGCTGTTCTGGGGCCGCTGACGATGCGCGACGGGTTCGTCATCCTCGGCGGGCTGCTGGTGCTGGTGGGTTCGCTGGTCCCCATCCCGTGGACCAAGGCCGTCTCGGTGAACATGTGGATCTTCCCGGGCCTGCCCTTCCACCTGCTGGTCTCGCTGTTGCTGCCGCTGCTGGTCGCCGCCGGGTTCACCTGGCGACGGCTCACCGGGCGCACCCGGGTGCGCATCGGGTCGCTGAGCCTTGACCAGGCCGGATCGGTCGTGTCGCTGTTTGCCGCCGCCTACTTCTTCAACTCCTACGTGGCCTCCATGTCCCCGGCCTACCTGATCGGGCTCGTCGGGGCGCTGGCCATGATCGCCGGCACGACGCTGGCCAGCTACCTCGGGGCCTTCCGCCGCGACTTCGTTTCCGGCGGCGAAACGGTGCTGGGTTCCGACGTCCTGGCGGCGGTGACTCCGGCCGCGAAACCGTCCGCAGCCGCCGCGTCGACCGAGCCGGAAAGCTTCGGCGCCAGCAGCGCCGGTGCCCCGGCTGCCCCGGCTGCCCCGGCGGCCCACGGGGCAAACCGCCCGGGCATGCCGGTGACGGGCAAGGACGAGGCACGCCGCGGGGCCGCACCTGCTGCGGTTCCGGCACAGAAGGCCGGCGCGTCCGCAGCCGGTGCGTCCACAGCCGCTGCTGCTGCCTCGAGCGCAGCCGCCTCTTCCGAAGCATCCGCCCCGGCTTCGGCATCGGCCACCGGCGCCACGGATGGCGCAACTGCTGGCGCAGCGAACAAGACCGACCACGCGCCGTTCACCAAGGATGCCGGCCGGGCACCGGCCTCCGGATCCAACGCGTCCGACACCGACGCACCGGCCCCGGGCCAGGACACCCCTCCGGCACCAGCCACGGAAGCCCCCATCGTCAATGGTTCCCGCGCCGGGGCCTCGGCCAACGAACCGGAACCGGGCAGCGCCAAGTCCCCGGAAGCGGGCGAGGCTGCCGATGCCGCACAGGCCACGGAAACCGATTCCAAGCCATCGACCGGCAGCAACGAGAACCCGGACGCAAAGACGGCTCCCGGCACGGGTGACGGCAATGCCGCTGAAGTGAACGACCCGATGCCCGGGGCCGGCGCAGCCAAGTCCGGCACCGGCACGGCCGAACCTGCATCGACCCGGAAGCCGGAACCGGCCGCCCCGGGCCCGAACGCTGGCCGCAAGGACGCCCCCGAAGCCGGCCGGGACCTCGCGGAGGCCGCAGGCGCGGACGCCGCAATCCATCCGGAGACGGCGAACGAAGCAGCAGCCGAGGCGAAGCCCGCCAACGACTCCGCGCCCGTTGCCGCCGAGCCTGCCGCCCCAAAGCCCGCCGCCGCGGAATCCGCCGTCCCGGCGGCCGGAAACCCGAACCCGGCCACCATGGCCGTTCCGCGGGCCGGCGACATCAAGGCCACGGCCGCGATCTCGCGCACCGAGATCGACGCGCGCCGCGCCGCCGCCGAGCGCGCCAAGGCCGAGGCCGAGTCGTCCTTCGGGGCCCGGGCCGAGGTTGCCGCGGCCGATCCGGAGCCCGCCAGCTTCTGGTTCGCGTTGAACCACTCGCGCCCGGTCTTTCACCCGGTCAACGGCACCATGCTTGCGACGCTGAACCCCGGCAAATGGATCCTGTGCCTGGAGGACCGCGGCACGGAGTACCTCATCAACCTCGCCGAGGGACGCCCCGCGGTGCTGCGCGACCTCGACGACCTGCAATTCCCGGACAAGTAGGCATGGCAGTGCAAGAGACGGCGCTGGGGCGCAAGCGCCGGGCGCGGAAGATCAACCGGATCCTGGCCGAGACCTACCCGTACGCGGTCGCGGAGCTCGACTTCACCAACGCCTTCGAGCTGCTGGTGGCCACGGTGCTCTCCGCGCAGACCACCGATGTGCGGGTCAACGCGATCACCCCGGCGCTCTTTGCCGCCTATCCCGATCCGCTGGCCATGAGCCAGGCCGAGCCGGAGGCGCTGCAGGAGCTGATCCGTCCCACCGGGTTCTTCCGCGCGAAGGCGACCTCGCTGCTGGCCCTGTCCACCCGGATCGTCGACGAATACGACGGGGTGGTCCCCGCACGGCTCGAGGACCTGGTCACGCTGGCCGGGGTGGGGCGCAAGACCGCCAACGTGGTGCTCGGCAACGCCTTCGGGGTCCCGGGGATCACCGTGGACACCCACTTCATCCGCCTTGCGCGGCGCTTTGGCTGGACCACGGAAACGGACCCGGTGAAGATCGAGCACGCCGTGGCAGAGCTGTTCGAGCCCAGGGACTGGACCATGCTCAGCCACCGGGTGGTCTTCCACGGCCGGCGCATCTGCCTGGCCCGCAAGCCCGCCTGCGGCGCCTGCCCGCTGACCACGCTCTGCCCCGCCTACGGGGAGGGCGAGACCGACGAGGCCAAGGCCGCCAAGCTGCTCAAGTACGAGCTGGCGCCGGGGCGCGAGGACCTGCTGGAAAAGATGCGCGCCGGGGCGACCCGCCGGGAGCTGCGCGCACAAGGATACGGGCTGGAAGCATGAGCGTGCGCACGGAACTGCTGGAGATGATCGCGGCCAAGTCGCACCTGGTGGGCAACGGAACCCAGGACGCGACCAAGATGCCCGAAACCTGGGTGTTCAACCCGCTGGACCCGGAGACGGCCAGGCACGCGGCGGTGCTGATCCTCTTCGGGCGGCTCGACGACGTGCCGGCCACCAGCGAGGTCAAGTCGGTGCACGAGGACCTGGACGTGCTCTTCGTGACCCGGGCGGACACGCTGCGCAAGCACGCCGGGCAGGTGGCCTTCCCCGGCGGCAAGGTCGATGACGAGGACCAGGACGCGATCGCCGCGGCGCTGCGCGAGGCGCGCGAGGAGACCGGGCTGGACCCGGACGGCGTGGAGATCCTGGGCGTGCTGCCCGACGCGGAGCTGCCCATCACCAACTTCATCGTCACCCCGGTCATCGGCTGGTGGCACGCACCCTCGGAGGTGTTCGTGGTTGACACCGCGGAGTCCTCCACGGTCTTCCGCGCCCCGGTGGCCGACCTGCTGGACCCGGCCAACCGGGTCTCCTCGGTCGTGGAGCGCGACGGGCAGCGCTTTTCCGCACCGGCCTTCGACGTGGACGGCGGCTTCATCTGGGGCTTCACCGGGATCCTGCTGGATCGGATCTTCAACGACCTGGGCTGGACCGTGCCCTGGGACGAGGGCCGCGAGGTGCCGATCCACGTCGGCGACCGGCGCTCTAGCTGACACCGCCCGGCCCGGAGGCTACTTGGCCTGGTCGTAGGAATCGACGACGACCGCGGTGACAGGGAAGTCCACCGGGATCTTGCCGAAGAGCAGCTCGGAGGCCGACCTGGCCGACTCGTGCACCAGGTCCACCACGGCCTGGGCCTGCGCCGCCGGGACGTGCAACATGATTTCGTCGTGCAGGAAGAACACCAGTTCGCCGGTGTCCACCCCGGCCGCCCGGCCCGCGTTCATCCGGCGGCGCAGCTCGCCCATCCAGCACAGCGCCCACTCGGCCGCGGTGCCCTGGACGATGAAGTTGCGGGTGAAGCGGCCGCGGGACCGTCCCTCGGCCTCCACCGCGCGCTGCTCGGCCTCCGTGGAGGCGCGCGACCTGGACTTCAGCCAGCCCTCGGGCGCCTGAGGGGTTCCGCGGCCCAGGAACGTCGCCACGCCCGCCCCGGCCTCGCCCTGGGCCGCGGCCCATTCGACCAGGCCCACGGCCTGGGGGTAGGTGGCCTTGAGCTGGGGCATCAGCCGGCCGGATTCGCCGCTGGTGGCCCCGTACATCGCCCCGAGCATCGCGACCTTGGCATGCGCCCGGTCCCCGCCGAACCCGGCATCGGCAATCCCCTGGTACAAATCCCGGGCCGTTGCCGCCGCCGCGAGGGCGGTGTCGCGCGAGAGTGCGGCCAGGATGCGCGGCTCCAGCTGCGCGGCATCGGCGACCACCAGCACCTTGCCGGGATCGGCGCGCACCGCCGAGCGCACCTGGTGCGGTATCTGCAGCGCCCCGCCGCCGTGGGAGGCCCAGCGCCCGGTGACCACCCCGCCGACGATGTATTCGGGGCGGAAGCGTCCGCCATGCACCCAGCGGTCCACCCAGGCGTAGCCGTTGGCGGTGGCCAGCCGGGCGATCTTCTTGTACGCCAGCAGCGGCTCGATGACCGGGTGCTTGATCTCCGTCAGCTCCCATGCGCGGGTGTTGGACACCGCGATGCCGGCCCGGTTCATGGCCTTGAGCAGCTCGGCCGGGGAATCGGGGTTCAGTGCCGGGGCGTCGAGCAGGGTGCGCAGTTGCGCGGCCAGTTCCTCCATGCGCGGGGGCCGCACCCCGGCCGGAACCTGCGGGCCCAGGGCCTCATGCAGCAGCCGGTGGTGCTCCGCCACGTCCCAGGGCACTCCCGCATGGGTCATTTCCGCGGCGATCAGCGCCCCGGCGGACTCGGCGGCCAGCAGCAGGCCCAGCTTCGCCCCGCGCTGGGTGTCCGGCACCGCGGCGCGCTGGGCCAGGAACTCGGCGAGCACGTTTTCCAGCGCGCCGGAGCGGTCCTTGGGCTCGGAGAACAGCTCGCCCTGGTTCTCCGGCACCCGTGCCGGCGGCAAGAGGTGCGCCGGGGCGGCGTTGGCCGGATCCGGTTCCCGGCCGAGGGCCGAGAGGTATTCGCCGGGCACCGCGTAGGGCGCGTTGCGCAGGATGGCACGGACCAGCCCCACGTCGTGGGCGCGTTCGATGCGCACGCCCGCGGCCACCAGCCCCGGGTACCAGGCATGCACCGAGTCGAAGACCCAGCGCGGCCTGTGCGTGGCCTCCAGCTCCGCGACCACCGCGGGAAGCTGGTCGCCATAGACCTGCATGGGCGGGATGAGCGCGGTGCCGCCCGCGTCGACCAATTGGACCACGGCGGTGGCGGAACCGGCTTCGGGTTCGGGCTGGGAGATGGAGTGGGTGGCCACTACCGCAAATTGCTGCACGCTTCATTCTCGCAGTTCCTTGGGTGTCCGTCCGGTCCGCCCCTCCGCCGTCGCGCCTTCCCGCTTTCCCGCACACCGCCGGTCGGTGCCCGCGGGGAGTTGTCCGTCCCTCGGCCGCCGGGGGCTTCACCGGGGCGGTGCCGTGCGGCCACGCTGGGGGGCATGAATGAACAGAGACGATTTGTGGCCCGGCTGCCCGGGACGGGACCGCGGAACCTGCAGCTTCCGGCACTGCGGGCGGCCCGGGCGCAGGCACGGCCCCCGGAACCGGGGTTTGCCCGGGCACCCGGCGCCGTCCCGGGGCCCGGCCCTGCCGCGGCGCCGGCACCGGTGCCCTGGTTGGGCGAGCCCGACGGGTTTCCGGTGCGCTCCATGCCCGCAGTCATGCCCGTCGTCGCGCCCGCCGATTCCACCGTGCCGATGAGCCCCGCAAGGCCCCCGGGCCCGGCCGGAAACCGGCCGGCGGAACTGGCCCGCTGCATCCTGTTCAGCCGCGACGTGGAGCTGGCCCAGGTGCTGGCCGCCGTCGCCGTGGGTGCGGGGGTGCAGCTGCTGCCGTGCCGGGACGCCGCCCAGGTGGCCGAACACCGCGACGAGGTGATCCTGGTGGGGCAGGACTGCGTCGCGGACATCGATGCCCGGCTTGCCGCCTCCACGCTGGTGCTCACCGGCGGGGAAGAACACCAGGGCGTGCTGTGGCGTGCGGCCGCCACCTGCCCCGGGGCCCGGGTGGCGGTGCTGCCGCAGGCCGCCGCATGGCTGGGCGAATACCTCGGTGAGCTGGGCCTGCATGCGGGGCGCGCCCACACCACCATCGTTGCCGGGGCCGGCGGCGGGGCCGGGACCTCGACCTTCGCCGCCCTGCTGGCCGCAACGGCCACGCTGGACGGGCACCGGACGCTGCTGCTGGACGCCGACCCGCACTCGGCCGGGCTCTGGCCGGTGCTGCGGGCCAGGGAACCGGACGGCCTGGGCTGGGAGGACCTGCAGCATGCCCGCGGCCAGCTCTCACCGGGCCAGCTCGCCGAGATCCTCCCGCTGTCGGCGGGCACCGCGGTGCTCTCCTGGGTGCGGAACCCGGGCTGCTTTGCGCCCTCCGAGGCCCTGCTCACCGAGGTGCTGGCCGCCTCCCGGCGCATCTACGAACGGGTCGTGGTCGACGCCGGACACGTCACCGGGGTTCCCGCGTCCGTGGCCGCGCTGGCCAACTCCCGGCTGCTGCTGCTTTCCGCACGCCCCGGGAACGGCGCGGCGGGAACCTCGGCGCGGCTGGGGGAGCAGGCCGCGAACTGGAGGCTGGTCCTCACCGGGAAACTGGCCCCCGGCACGGACACCCGCGCGCTGGCCCGGAGGACCGGAGTGGAACTCGGCGGGTACTTCGCCCCGTCCCGCCGCATCGAACGCTGTGCCGCGGACGGGGCGCTGATGAACGCGCTGGCGCACCGCCCGCTGCGCCGCGCCGTCTCCCGGCTCGGGGAGCACTCCGGTGCTGCACCCGGGACGGCAGCGGGGCAGGCGGCATGAGCACCCCGGAACCTGCCGAAAACCCGGCACCCGCAGGCACCCCGGGCCGCGGGAGGCGACGCTGGGCCGCGCCGGCGCCCGCGCAGGACCAGTCCGCCGACCCGAGGGTGCTCGAGGAGATCCGCCGCCGCGCCATGGAATCGACCGGGGGCCTGAGCGAGGTGGACCTGGCCTCGGCGGTGCGCGCCTCGGGCAGCGTCATGGGGGCGGCATCCAGCACCGAGATGCTGCGCAGCCTGAGCGATGGCATCCACGGTCTCGGGGTCCTCGAACGCCTCGCCCAGGTCCCGGGCACCACCGACATCCTCGTCGACGCCGCCGGCCGGGTGTGGGTCGACGGCAGCGCCGGGCTGCATGCCTCCGAGCTTCGCTTCACCGATCCCGGGCAGATCCGCGCGCTGGCCGTGCGCCTGGCCGCGTCCGGGGGAAGGCGGCTGGATGACGCAGCCCCCTTCGTCGATGTCTCGCTGGGCAACTACCGCATCCACGCGGTGCTGCCCCCGATCTCCACCGGCGGCCCGCTGCTGTCCATCCGCATCAAGTCCAAGAGCAACCAGACGCTGGAATCCCTGGTCGGCGACCCGGACTGGCTGGCCGCCCTGGAGGCCGTCGTCGCGGCGAAACTGAACTTCCTGGTCTCCGGCGGCACCGGGGCCGGCAAGACCACGCTGCTGGCCGCGATGCTGGCCCGGGTCCCGGGAAACCAGCGGATCATCGTGGTCGAGGACTCCGCGGAGCTCGCACCCACACACCCGCACCTGATCGGGCTGCAGGCCCGCGGCGGCAACGTGGAGGGCGCCGGGGAGATCGGGCTGCAGGCCCTGGTGCGCCAGGCGCTTCGCATGCGACCGGACCGGCTGGTGGTCGGGGAATGCCGTGGAGCGGAGGTGCGCGAGTTCCTCGGCGCCATGAACACCGGGCACGAGGGGGCCGCCGGCACGCTGCACGCCAACTCCGTGGCTGCGGTCCCCGCACGGCTCGCGGCGATGGGCGCACTGGCGTCGATGGACGCCGCGGCCACCGCGCTGCAGGCGGCCAGCGCCCTGGATGTGCTGATCCATGTGCGGCGCGACCCTGCCACCGGGGCCAGGGGGCCGGTCCAGCTCGGCCGGCTGGTTCTCACCGATGCCGGGACGCTGGCGGTGCGGCTGATCCACGAATCCGGCACCTGCGATCCTGGAACCCTGGCCTGGTTCCGCTCCCGGCTGGAATCCGCCGGGGAAACGAGCCCGTGGTGAGCGCGGCCCTCGCGGCGCTCGCCGCCCTGGCCGTGCTGCTGGCTGGCGCCGCCGCCTGGCTGTGGCTCGGCGGCGGGAACGCCGGGGGCCACCGGCTCCCGATGCCGCCCGGCCACCCGGGAAGCCAGCCGCACGATGCCTTCGCCCGCCGGCCAGCGCGCCGCACCCTCCGCCGCGAACGCACCGATCTCGCGGCCGACACCGAGGAATACGCGAAGTTCCTGCGCCAGCTCGCCGCGCTGCTGCGTGCCGGCACCGGCCCGGCTGCCGCTTTCGGGCTGCTGGCCGAGCTCTGGGCCCGGGGGTCGACCCGCACCGCCATCGACCTTTACTCCGGGGCAAGCCGCGCCCTGGCCCAGGTGCACACCGGCGGAACACTGCAGCAGGGCCTGGCCGCCCACGCCGCCGCCCACCTGGGCAACCGGCGGCTGTGGACGCGCCTGGCCTGGTGCCTGGCGATCTGCGAGGAATCAGGCGCGGCCCTGGCCGAACTGCTCGACACCCTCGCCGAAGACGCGGAATCCGCCGCCGACATGCATCGGGCCCTGCACTCCGCGCTCGCCGGACCGCGTGCCACCAGCAGGCTGCTGACCTTCCTGCCCGGCATCGGGCTGGGCCTGGGACAGCTGCTGGGCATCAACCCGCTGGCGGTCCTCACCACGCATCCCGCCGGCCGCATCGCGCTGGTGGCAGGTGCCTGCCTGTGGCTGGGCAACCGCTGGTGGTGCGGCAGGATGCTGCGGGCCATCACCAACAAGGTGCCCTCGTGATTCCCGCACTTCTCGCGGTGCTCCTGGCGGGTGCCGCGGTGTGGATCTTCACCGGCTCCGGGTCGCTGCCGCAGGGCCCGTCCCGGGTCCGGACCCCGTCCGCTCTCCTGCGGCGCAACGGCACGCCGGACTTGGATCGTGCGGATGCCGGTCCCGATGCCGCTGCCGGTGCCGAAGGCCCCGCGGAACCACTGCCGCTGGTGCTGGAAATGTGTGCCACGCTGCTCGAATCCGGGCTGCCGATCCGCTTGGTGCTGCGCATCGTCGGCACCAACGTCCCGGGCTACGCCTCGCTGCTGCTGGTCTCCCGCGCCCTGGACCTGAACGTCGGATGGGAACGGGCCTGGGGCCAGGGTGCCGGGCCGGCGCGCGAACTGGAACAGGCGCTGCGCCTCACCCGGCTCTCCGGCGCCCCGGCCGCTGCCCTGCTGCGATCGGCCGCGGCCTCCGCCCGCAAGCGCGGGGTCCGGGAGGCCGAGGCCCGCGGCGCCGAGTTCGGCATCAAGCTGGTGATTCCGCTGGGGCTCTGCGCGCTTCCGGCCTTCATCTGCCTCGGCGTGGTGCCCGTGGTGATCTCCCTGCTCCCGCGCTTCTAGCTTCCCCGCACCTTTCGGCACCGCCTCGCGGACAGCGCACCTGCCGCCCACGCCGGCCGCCGCCGGTTATCCCCAGCCCGCATCCGCCCCGGCGAAGCGCCCGGGGGGTGGCCCCCACACTCGAAGTGGGATCCTCACGCCACACCCTCGTGGCGGCACGCGGGGAAACCCACCGTTCCAGGAGCAACCACACCATGACCGAACAAAGGACTAAACCATGGACAACCACCTGACCGAAGCCGCACCCGGACACATCGACCTGCATCGGGGCACCGAGCAGGCACCGTTGGCGCCGGCCGACGAGGAAGGCAGCACCACCGCCGAATTCGCCATCGTCACCCTGGCCGCGGTGGCCTTCGCCGGGCTGCTGGTGAGCATCCTCTCCAGCGGGGACGTGCGCGGATTGCTGATGGGCCTGATCCGCCAGGCCCTGTCCTTCTAGCCGGAGGCAGGCGCGCCATGGCCAAGGAATCGCAGGCAGGTTCCGCCACCGCCGAGGTGGCGGTGCTGCTGCCCGCGGTGGCCATCTTGCTGGCCGTCGTCGCCGGGGCCGGTGCCGTGGGCGGCCAGCAGGTCCGCATCCAGCAGGCGGCAAGTGCCGCGGCCCGGGAGCTGGCCCGCGGGACCTCGGCATCCGAGGCCGTCGGCACCGCCCACCGCATTGCCGGGGAACGGATCAGCGTGAGCACCGGTGAATCCGGCGGCTACGGGCACGTGGTCGTCCGCGCCGCGGTGGACCTGCCGCTGCTCGGGGCCATCGAATTGCAGGCCGAAGCCAACGCACGCACGGAGCAGCAACCATGAGCCCGCCCCCCAGCGCCCACACGCGCCCGGCCCCGGAACCGGCGATTGACAGGCACCCGGCCACGTTCGCGGGCCATTCCCCGGAGCGGCGCCAACGCGGCAGCGGCACCGTGCTGATGCTCGCGGTGGTGTGCGTGGCAGCGCTGGGGCTGGTGGCGGTGCTGATGTTCACCGCGGTCTCCAACGCCGGGGCCAAGGCGGGCACGGCGGCGGACCTGGCGGCACTGGCCGCCGCGGACACGGCCCGCCAGCTGCTGCCCGGGGACCCGTGCGCCGTCGCCGCCGCAACCGCCGCGGCGAACGAGGCAACCTTGGCCGGCTGCACGCGCCAGGGCCCTGGCGGCCAGGTCGTGACGGTGCGGGTCCAGGTGCCGGTGTCCCCGGTGGGCTGGCTGCCGCCGCTGACCCGGGCGCAGTCGGTGGCCCGGGCCGGGCCGCCGCCGCAACCCTGGCGCGGCGAGTGACCAGCGCGGCGGGCAACCCGGGCGGCCGGGCCGGCTATCCCAGCGGGAGCGGCCCGGCCGCCTGTTGCGCTTCGGCCAGGATCGCGGAAAGCAGGCGCACGGCCCCGGCCTTGTCCAGCGGGTTGTTCTTGTTCCCGCACTTGGGAGACTGCACGCAGGAGGGGCAACCGCTGGCGCATTCGCAGGCGGCAATCGCGTCCCGGGTGGCACCCAGCCAGGTGCGCGCCGCGTCGAAGCCGCGCTCGGCGAAACCTGCACCGCCCGGGTGTCCGTCGTACACGAAAATCGTCGGCATCCCGGTATCCATGTGCAGCGCCGTGGACACCCCGCCGATGTCCCACCTGTCGCTGGAGGCCACCAGCGGCAACAGCCCGATGGCCGCGTGTTCGGCCGCATGCAGCGACCCGGGGAATTCCTCCGGGGTGATCCCGGCGGCCAGCAGCCGGGTCTCGGGGATGGTGAACCACACCGACTTGGTGTGCAGGTCCCGGGCCTCCAGCGCCAGCGGCTCCTCGGAGAGGATCTCGTTGCTCATCACCGACTTGCGCTGGAATGACACCACCTGGGTGGTCACCACCACGTCGCCGAAGTTCGCGGTGATCGGCCCCCACGCCACCGCGCGGTCGTTGGTGACGACCTCGACCGTGGTGATGTCCCGGGCCTGGGTGTAGAAGTCCGGGTTGGCGCGGGTGACCATGACGCAGTGGTCGGTTTCGTTCAGCTCGTCGACCACATAGGTGGCGCCCTGGTGCACGTAGATGGCCCCGTCGTGCGCCTGGTAGTGCGTCTGCGGGGAATCCATGGTGCCCAGCAGCGCGCCGGTGTCGGACTCGATGATGCTCACCGGCCCGCCGCCGTCGCCGCGCAGCTTCACCATGGAGGCCGCGTGCTCGGGGTGCGTCCAGAACCAGCCGGCCGGGCGGCGGCGCAGGAACCCGCGCTCCACCAGCGAGTCCAGCAACCCGTGGGCGCTGGGCCCGAAGGCCGCTAGGTCTTCGGCGCGCAGCGGGAGTTCCTCGGCTGCGGCGCAGAGGTGCCCGGAGAGCACATAGGGGTTTTCCGGGTCGAAGACGGTGGCCTCGACGCCGGCCTCGAAGATCGCCTCGGGGTGGTTGACCAGGTAGGTGTCCAGCGGGTCGTCGCTGGCCACCAGCACCGCCAGCGAATCCTGCCCGGCGCGCCCGGCCCGCCCGATCTGCTGGAAGAACGAGGCCCGGGTCCCGGGCCAGCCGGCGACCAGCACCGCGTCGAGCCCGGCCACGTCGATGCCCAGTTCCAGCGCCGAGGTGGACGCGACCCCCAGCAGGGTTCCGTCGCGCAACGCATTCTCCAGCTCCCGGCGCTCGGAGGGAAGGTAGCCGGAGCGGTAGGCGGCCACCCGGTCGGGCAGCGAGGGATGGACCTGGTCGACCATCGAGCGGGTGATGGTGGCGATGGTTTCGGCCCCGCGGCGCGATTTGATGAACGCCAGGGTCCGCACGTGGGAGCAGACCAGGTTGGCCAGCAGGTTCGAGGTCTCGGCGATCACGGTGCGCCGGGTCGGTGCGCCGTTTTCCCCGTGCAGCTCGGTCAGCGGCGGCTCCCACAGCGCAACGGTCACCGAGCCCTTGGGGGAGAAGTCGTTGGTGACCTGCGTGGCCGGGGCGCCGATGAGCCTGGAGAAGGAGGCTGCCGGGTCGGCGCTGGTGGCCGAGGCGCCGATGAACACCGGGTTGGCCCCGTAGTGCGCGCAGATCCGGCGCAAGCGCCGCAGTAGGTTGGCGATGTTGGAGCCGAAGACCCCGCGGTAGGAGTGGGCTTCGTCGATGACCACGAATTTCAGCCGGCGCAGCACCCGCGCCCACCAGGTGTGGTTGGGCAGGATCCCGAAGTGCAGCATGTCGGGGTTGGAGAGGATGAAGTTCGAGTGGTCGCGGATCCAGCGCCGGGCCGAGACCTCGGTGTCCCCGTCGTAGCCGGCAGCCCGCACGGTGGGCAGCCGGTAGCCCTCGATCGCCTTGAGCTGGTCGGCGGCCAGCGCCTTGGTGGGTGCCAGGTAGAGCACCGTGGCGTCGTTGGGAACCAGGCTGGCCTGGTTCTGCAAGGCCGACGTGTGGATCGCGTTCAGGGCCGGAAGCTGGTAGGCCAGCGACTTGCCCGAAGCGGTGCCGGTGGCCACGATGATGTTGCTGCCCTCGTGGGCCAGGTTGGCGGCCTGCACCTGGTGCAGCCACGGGGAGGCCACGCCCGTGCGTTCGAAGGCGGTTCGCACTTCGGGGTGCACCCAGTCGGGCCAGGGGCCGGGCAGCGCGTCCCTGGCCTCGATGATCCGGGAATGGAGCAGCGCTTGGGGAGTTGGCCCGTGGCCCAGCAAGGCGATCTGTTCCGAGTATGCGTTCACCGCTTCATTGTGGCATCACCGGGCACAGGCCCGTGGCCACGTGAACAAGAAAGTGGTGGGCCTCGCATCCGCGAGACCCACCACTTCGAGGTGCCGGAGGCCGCTTAGGCTTCCTGCTTGCCTTCAAAAAGTACGACGTTGCCCAGGTTGGTCCAGCCCAGGGACTTGTACAGCTGCTGCCCGTCGATGCTGGCGATCAGCAGGCCTTCCTCGACGTCGTGTTCCAGGGCCAGGGAGACCAGGGCGCGCATGGTCAGGCTGCCCAGGCCGCGGCGCCGGAATTCCGGGGCCGTGATGATGCGGTCGAAGATGGCGTAGCCGTTGACGGCGGAAACGTGGCCGCTGGCCGCAACGACCTCCGGGTCGTCGACCGGGTGGATGGACACGTAGGCGTGCGTCTGGTCGCGTTCGATCTGGAAGGCGAAGCCATCGGTCGGACGCGGTTCCTCGACATCGTGGCCGCCCATCGCCGTGACCATCAGGACCTCGTCGGAATTAAGTACATTGAGCCCCGCCGCCCGGGCGGCCTCGATCAGGGTCGAAGTCTCGTCGGCAAACGCCGTCAGTCGACGCTTGGGATGCTTGTGCAGCGTCTCCGCGACGGCCACTAATTCCTCGTTGGAAGGCTCGTAAATGACATATTCCCAGTCACCCGACGTGTCATGGCGCAGGGCTGCATGGACGCGGCCCTCGTGCCTGCTCTCGTAGCCTCGTGCACCGGCCCAGCCAGATACCCATGTACCGATTAATTCATCGCTTGCAGTAGATCCCATGTTCCGACCCTACCCCGTGTCCTGCCTACTTGGCGTCCATTTGGGGGAACTGTTGCAAGCTTGAAACACTGCGTTAACCAGGTGATCACTGCCACCTCACGTGCGCCTAACGGGTTTTAGGCCATACCCTTAAGAGCGTGTCGCAGAACCGAATTGTCTTGTATTACGCCTTTGTCCCGCTGGCCGATCCCGAGGCCGTGCGCCTCTGGCAGCGTGCCCTTCTGGAGAGGTGGGGTCTGCGTGGCCGCATCATCATCTCCAAGGACGGCATCAACGGCACGGTCGGGGGTGGCATCAAGGAAGTCAAGAAGTATGTGAAGGCCACCCGGGAGTATCCGGCGTTCAAGAAAATGGACATCAAGTGGTCGGAAGGCTCTGCCGAGGACTTCCCCCGGATTTCGGTCAAGGTCCGTGACGAAGTGGTTTCCTTTGGGGCCCCCGGCGAGCTGGAAGTCGATGAAAACGGCGTGGTGGGCGGCGGTGTCCACCTCAAGCCCGAGGCCCTGCACGAGCTGGTGGAGTCGAAAAAGGCCGCGGGCCAGGAGGTCCTGTTCTTCGACGGCCGCAACGCCTTTGAGGCGCAGATCGGCAAGTTCAAGAACGCGATCGTGCCGGAGGTCGAAACCACCCACGATTTCATCGCAGAGATCGAATCGGGCAAGTACGACGGGATGAAGGACCAGCCGATCGTCACCTATTGCACGGGCGGCATCCGCTGCGAGGTTCTCTCGGCGCTCATGGTCAAGCGCGGTTTCACCGAGGTCTACCAGATGCAGGGCGGCATCGTCCGCTACGGGGAAACCTACGGCGACAAGGGGCTGTGGGAAGGATCACTGTATGTCTTCGACAAGCGCATGCATATGGAATTCAGCGAAGACGCAGTGACCATCGGAAAATGCGTGTGCTG
The DNA here is from genome assembly GCF_001863355.1 of Arthrobacter sp. UCD-GKA. Classification (NCBI taxonomy): domain Bacteria; kingdom Bacillati; phylum Actinomycetota; class Actinomycetes; order Micrococcales; family Micrococcaceae; genus Arthrobacter; species Arthrobacter sp. UCD-GKA. The sequence goes on from NZ_MOLR01000001.1 coordinate 162,557, forward strand.
CGAGGCCCCGACGAACAAGTTCGAGAACTGCTCGAACCTCTCCTGCCGGAACCTGCGGCTCTTCTGCGCCGAATGCGCCGCGACCGACGAACTGCGCCAGTGCCCCGACTGCGTCGCGGAAGCCACCGACCTGCTCAAGGCCTAGCACGGCATGTCCCCTGGGATAGGGGACCGCAATGCCTCGGGCCGCAATTTCCTTGAAGATCGGGCCTGCGCGGTCCCCTTCCGGCCAAGTGCCGGGGTGGACCGCCTTTTCGTACCCGCATGCCGGCCGTCGGCTGGTTGGCGATTGATCCGCGGCGCGACGTCCGGCCGGCACCAGCGCTCAGAAAAGGCGTGGTTCGGGGGTGCGCCAGTAGGTGTTGCGCCGCGGTTTTTGCTCGGGATCCATGAACTTGGGCAAGATGACGGAGAAGAGCCCGTCATCGTCGCGGATGACCTGGAAGAGCCCGGAATGTATGCCGTGATGGGCGTCGGGGCAGAACGGGGCTCCGAGGTGGATCGCGGTCCTGCCGCCGTCGGCGTAGAAATCATAGTGGTGGATCTCGAGGTGTTCGGGTGGAACCGTGCAGCCGGGCATGATGCATCCCCCGTAGAGTGCAATGATGGCCTCGCGCATGTAGTCGGGGAAGAAGCGTTCCTCCTGGCCGAGGTCCAGGATCCGGGACTTTCCGTTGAGGGTCATGGGCACGGCTCCGCCGTTGCACAAGGCCTGGCGCAGTTCCGCCGGGGTCAGTTTTTGGCCATGGCTGGTGATGCCGTGGGTATCGGCCAATCCGCGCAGTTCGTCCAGGGTCGCAATGATGAAGGTCGTCGGGGAGGGCAGGCCGATGGTCTTCTTCCCGGTGCGTGGTTGGCCCGCCGCCCGGATGAGGTTGAGCAGTCCCTGCAGGTGTCGTTGGGGCGGGGTGAGTCCGTCGCCTCCATAGGCGGTGGAGTTCATGGTTTCCGGGTCGAATAGCCCGTTCCGGGTGCCCGCGTCGCTGCCGGTGCCGTTTGCGGTGAACAGGTTGCCGACGATGCCCGGGCCCTCGGGGTCCAGTGAGAGCTTCCGGATGGTGTCCGGGTCGGTGAGCGGGGCGCCGGTGGCGGGGTCGGTGAGGAAATCCGGGAATCCGGAGCCTGTGCCGGCCTGGTCGGGTGTGCCCGGCTGGCCGTTGGAACCGTTGGAACCGTTGGAACCGTTGGAACCGTTGGAACCGTTGGAACCGTTGGAACCGTTGGTTCCGGCCTCGCTTGTCGTGGCCGGAGCGACTGCACCCGTTCCCGTAGTCGAGGTGGAGGCCAAGGCCTGGGCGAGCAGCCCGTCGCGGTCGCCGGCCTTGGTCTTCGGGTTGTCGGTGCTGGCGCACAGTGCGAGCAGGGCTTCGGTGTCCCGCGGCATGGTGCGCAGCAGGAACTCGCCGATACCGCCGGTGGTGCCGCGGTAGAACAGCCCGGTCTTTGCCCGCAGCAATTCCTCCGGAACCTCGGCAATGTCCTGCTCGAGGGTGGCTTGTATCCCGGCCAGCAGCTTCGCGGTGGTGCGGGGGTCCTCCCGGCGGACGGACTCGGCGACCTGGTGCTCCAGCTCCCCTGCCAAGCGGGCCGGTTCGGGGCGCTGGCTGATGTGCGGGGCGAGTTCCTCCAGTTTTCGCGCCGCGGCCCCGATCTGGCCGGGGTCGGCGGTCCCGTCGGCCAGGTCCCCTGCCAGCACCGGGAACTTCGGCGGGGTCGTAACCCCGTTGAGGTCGGTGCCCGGCAGCAGCCGATCGATCGACCGCATCCGTTCGCGGGCCGCGAAGAAGCTGATGTGCAGCAAACCAGTGAGCATCGCGGTGGTGTCCTTGAAGACCGGCCGCCCGGTCGGGACCGTGGCCGGGTCCGCCGGCAAGAGCACCGACCCCTCCACGTAGGGAACCGGGTCGTCGTGGATCTCGGTGATCTTGGTGAAGGCTTCTTGGGGGAGCTCGTGGGCCAGGGTGCGGCGTGCGGTGTCGGCGGCCAGCAGCTGGGTGTGGACTGCGGTGCGGTGCGCATCCTCGGCCAGCTGGGCGAACAGCACCGCCTGCACGGGGGACTTGGTGCGCGCGGCAATGCTGCGGCCCAGGTCCCTGACCAGCGCCTGGGCCTCAAGCAGGGCGCGCAGTTCATCGTCCGGGGACACGTGGTGTCCCGGGGCGCCGCGGGTGCCCGCGGCGAGTTCGATGAACCGGGTTGCTTCCATGTCCACCAGCATGCGCCGAACCCGGGAGCCGCGGGGTCGGATCCGGGAATCTGTGGATAACTATTTTTCCGGGACTGGTTTCGGGGACGACCGGCACCGGAAGGCACAAGGCGGGGGTAGCCCTTTCCAGCCAGCACGATCAGGGCGACGCCGACCACGGCCAGCCCAATGAGCCGGCCACCGCGCAGGCCAGGAAGGGGTCGGGTGGCTTCGGCGCGCACCGTGCGCGGCTGCATGGGCCCCGGGTGCAGGGCGCTGCGCACCACGATGTTGGCGCTTTCAACCAGGAAAAGGCCCACGGCAAACACCATGGCCAGCTGCTCCGGGGATAGTTGCGGATCCACGCGGGCGCGGTGGTGGTCAGCCATTGCGCGGCAGGGGTTCCGGAACAGGGCGTACCTGCTTCGGCGGACAGGAAGACAGCGGTTGCCGCCAGGAGTCCCGTTGCCGGCCACGGCCACAGCACCGCCGGGGCATTCTCGCGGCCGGCGGTGCGGGCCAGCCAGACACAACATCGTCCAAAAAATAGGTATTTAACTTATATTTTGGGGATCATGAGTTGGCGGATTCGGCCGGCCACATGCCGACGGCACCGTCCCCGGGGGAGATCATTTCGTGTTCCATGTGGAAAACACGCAGGCCGCGGGCCTCGTAGTTGGCGATGGCCGCCGGGCCGTCCAGGGTGCAGGTGTGCACCCAAACCCGGGACACCGGGGCGAAGCCTTCGAAGCGTGTATCCAGGTCCCACGCCCGGGAAATTCCCTCGGTCAGCAACGTGCCGCCCAGGCCCTGGCCGATGCAATGGGGGAACAAGCCGAAGTACATGATCTCGACCTCGGTCGCCGCACCCTCGGAGCGACCCACCAGCTCGATGTATCCGCCCGGTGCCCCGTCAACGTAAAGCACATGGGTTTCGGTGCCCGGGGCCAGCAACAGCGCTTCCCACTCGGTGCGGGTCAGGGCCAGGCGGTCGGCCCAGTTCCATCCGCTGCCCACTCCCCGGTAGAGGAACTTGCTGAACTCCGGGGTGATGGCCTCGACGCGTTCGATCCTCGCCCCGGCAGGCAGGGCCCGCCCGGAGGGGATCAGCTCGTCGGGGGAGAGCTGCTGCAGGTGCGTGGTGGTGACTTCAATCATGGGTTCCATCATAGGCAAGGCGCTACCCGGTTTGAGCGACGTCGATAGACTGTGAGGCGTGACTTCCACCATTGATTTTGCCCAGGTTCCCGATGCCCCCCGCAGCGACGATGTCGCGCTCCTGGACCGGTTTGCCGCCGACCTGCGGGCGGCCGGATACGGGCACGAGTCAATCACCGGCTTCCTGGGCGAGGTCGCCCACGAGGCGCTGATGCGCGATGCGCTCGTCCCTGCACTGCGCCGCATCTCCTCGAGGCCGGAGCCCGGCGCGCTGGGGACCATGCTCGGGCTGTTCATGCTGGGCGCCGATGCCGGACATGACGAGGTCGCCGCCGCATTCGAAGCCACTGGCGTCGACGGGCTGCTGCGGCTCGATGCCATCGAACCGTCCGACGAAGGCCGGGGACGGTGGCGGGCGAAAATCGACCTGCGCCCGCACGCCTCGGATGCCGACGCAGAGCTCTGGGTCGCCAGCGACCTCGGGGCCCACCAGCGCCCGGGGGTGCTGCGCCACGACCACGTGCTGGGCATCGGCCAGGCGTCGCTGACCCTGGCCCAGACCACCATCCGCCCGCAGGTGGACACCGCCCTGGACCTGGGCACCGGCTGCGGGATCCAGGCGTTCCACCTGCTGTCCCACGCCCGCAAGGTCGTCGCCACCGACATCTCGGCCCGCGCCCTGGGCTTCACCCGCTTCAACCTGCTGCTGAACCACGCGGCCCTGGACCTGGACCCGGCGAACCTGGCCGAGCGCGTCGAGCTGCGCCTGGGCTCCCTGCTTGAGCCGGTGGCGGGGGAGCGCTTCGACCTGGTGGTTTCCAACCCGCCGTTCGTCATCACCCCGCGCCTCGAGGGCCAAGACGACGCCGAGCGCTTCACCTACCGCGACGGCGGGATGCCCGGGGACACCCTGGTGGAGACCCTGGTGCGTTCGATCCCCGGGATCCTGAACCCCGGAGGCAGCGCGCAGATGCTCGCCAACTGGGAAATCACCGCCGCGGCATCCGCGGGGGAGGACCCGGAATGGAGCGACGGCCCGCGCTCCTGGCTCACCGGGGACACCGAGGCCTGGTTCATCCAGCGCGAAGCGGTCAGCCCCACGCAGTACGCCGAGACCTGGCTGCGCGACGCCTCGCAGGGGCGGGACGCACAGGAGTTCGCCCTGCAGTACGGCGCGTACCTGGATGACTTCGCCTCGCGCAATGTCGCAGCCATCGGCTTCGGCATGGTGTGGCTGCGCCGCCCGGCGGCCGGAAGCGCCGGATTCGGGAGGCTCTTCGAGTCCATCGGCTACCCCATTGAGCAACCCGTCGGCCCGTACCTGGCCCGCGACATCGCCGTGGCCGACGAGCTGGAGTCGCGCGACGTGGGTGCGCTCCACCTGGTGGTGGCGGAGGACGTCACCGAGGAACGCCACCAGCGTCCGGGTGCCGAGCATCCCGGGGTGATCTTGTTACGCCAAGGTGCCGGATTGCGGCGGACCGAAATACTTGACACCGCCCTGGCCGGCTTCGTTTCCGCCTGCGACGGGGACCTGGACGTATCGTCCCTAGTCGGTGCGTTGGAGTCGCTGATTGCCCCAGACGATTCGGAGTTTTCCGCAAGGCTTTATGAAGGGGTTGTTCGGCTCATTAAGCGTGGCTTCCTTTTGGAGATGCGAAACAACCGCTAAAGTTTTTTTATATGAGCCAGAACACTTCCCCGGGACCGGGTGCCAGCAACCCTGGCCTGTCACCGGCGCCGCCCCAGCCGGTGTCCATCAGCGACCCGCAAGCCATCCGGGCACTCGCCCACGAGGCGCGGTTGACGGTGCTCGAGGAACTCTTCGCCTCGCAGTCAACCCGCACCGCCACCGAGCTGGCCACGCGCTGCGAACTCACGCCCAGCGCCATGAGCTACCACCTGCGCGCCCTGGAGAAATACGGCTACGTGGTCCGCGCCGCCAGCGAGGGCGACGGACGTGAACGCCGGTGGAAAGCGGCCGGCAGCCAGCTCGTGCTCGGATCGCTCTCGGATTCGACCTCCGCGAAGAATGCCTACCTGAATGTGCAGCTCAACGCGTTCCGCGAACGGCTCTCCGCGGAGATCGCCCGTCGTGACAAAGAACGCAAGGAAGGCAAGGAGCCGGAGCCGGACCGCGCCCCGGTGCTGACCACCGGGGTGGTCTTCCTCTCGGAATCCCAGCGCAAGGATTTCATCGCCAAGGTCTACGACCTGCTCTACGAATACGAGGCCCTGGCCGAACCGGAGGCCCGCGGCGTGGACGGGGAACGGCTCTACTACATGCTTTCCTTCCTGCCCGAAATCCGTGACGGCCAGGTCCGCTGACACCACGCGGCTCGGGCGGGAAAACGGGGTCCCGTGGTCCCTGCTTGCCGTCGGGCGCAAAAATACGGCTAACCTAGAGCAGGGAATGTGCTGTGCGCCCACTTTGGTGCACCACTGGTTGCTAATAGGAGTGTTGTGCCCGCCAAGGCCAAGGAAAAGACCGGAATGAAGCTCGTGATCGTGGAGTCCCCGGCTAAAAGCAAGTCCATCGCCAAGTACCTGGGCGAGGGCTTTGAAGTCGACGCCTCGGTGGGGCATATCCGCGATTTGGCGCAACCCGCCGATCTGCCCGCGGAGATGAAGAAGGGGCCCTACGGCAAGTTCGCCGTGGACGTCGAGAACGACTTCGACCCCTACTACGTCGTGTACCCGGACAAGAAAAAGCGCGTTGCCGAACTCAAGGCCAAGCTCAAGGGCGCCGACGCGCTCTATCTGGCAACAGATGCGGACCGCGAAGGCGAAGCCATCGCGTGGCACCTGCTCGAGGTGCTCAAGCCCAAGGTCCCGGTCTACCGCATGGCGTTCACCGAGATCACCCAAGAGGGCATCAACCGTGCCATGGAGAACATCCGGGAGCTGGACACCGACCTGGTCAACGCCCAGGAAACCCGCCGCGTGCTCGACCGCCTCTACGGCTACGAGATTTCCCCGGTGCTCTGGCGCAAGGTGGCCCGCGGCCTGTCGGCCGGACGCGTGCAGTCGGTGGCAACCCGCCTGGTCGTCGAGCGCGAACGCGAACGCATGGCCTTCCGCAGCGCCTCCTACTGGGACTTGACCGGCACCTTCGCCACCGCCAACGGCGAATCCTTCGGCGCGAAGCTCTCCTCCGTCGACGGGGCACGGGTGGCCACCGGCCGCGACTTCACCGACCGCGGCGAGCTGAAGACCCCCAAGACCGGCTCCGTCGCGCACCTGGACGAGGCCAAGGCCCAGGCCCTGGCCGCCGGTTTGGCCGATGCGGACTTCGCCGTCACCAACGTCGACGAGAAGCCCTACACCCGCCGCCCGGCCGCACCGTTCACCACCTCGACGCTGCAGCAGGAAGCAAGCCGCAAGCTGCGCTGGAGCTCGAAGTCCACCATGCAGGTCGCCCAGCGCCTGTATGAAAACGGCTACATCACCTACATGCGTACCGACTCGGTGTTCCTGTCCAACGAGGCGGTCAACGCCGCCCGCAAGCAGGCCGCCGAACTCTACGGATCCGAATCCGTGCCGGCCTCCCCGCGGCTCTACAAGGCCAAGTCCGGCGCCGCGCAGGAGGCCCACGAGGCCATCCGCCCGGCCGGCGACTCCTTCCGCCGCCCCGCCACCGTGCGCGCCCAGCTTTCGGGCGACGAGTTCAAGCTCTACGAGCTGATCTGGAAGCGGACCGTCGCCTCGCAAATGGCCGACGCCAAGGGCTTCACCGCCACCATCAAGCTGGCCGGGGAATCCACCACCGGGCAGGTCGCGGAATTCTCCGCCTCCGGCACCGTGATCACCTTCCGCGGGTTCATGGCAGCCTACGAGGAGGGCCGCGACGCCGCCCGCGAGGCCGAGGCCGCGGAGGCCGCCGAGGAGGCGCGCCTGCCGCAGCTGAAGGTCGCCGACGCGCTGGCCGGAACCGGCATCGACGCCATCGGGCACACCACGTCCCCGCCGGCACGCTACACCGAGGCCTCGATCGTCGCGGAGCTCGAGGCCCGGGAGATCGGGCGCCCCTCGACCTTCGCGCCGACCATCTCCACCATCATGGACCGCGGCTACGTCACCAAGCGCGGCGGCGCCCTGGTGCCCAGCTGGATCGCGTTCTCCGTGATCCGCCTGCTGGAGGAGCACTTCGGCAAGTACGTCGACTACGACTTCACCGCGCGCCTCGAAGACGACCTGGACGAGATCGCCCACGGCCAGAAGGGCCGCACCGCCTGGCTCAAGGACTTCTACTTCGGCTCGCCCGAGACCGGGCAGGTCGGCCTGGAATCGGTGGTCAACAACCTCGGCGACATCGACGCGCGGGCCATCAACTCCATCGAGATCGCCCCGGGCATCGTGCTGCGCGTGGGCAAGTTCGGCCCGTACCTGGAAAAGCCGCTGCCGGCCGACGCCCCCGAGGGCACCGACCCGCAGCGGGCCAACGTGCCCGAGGACCTGGCCCCGGACGAGCTCACCGCCGAAAAGGCCATCGAGCTGATGGAGACCCAGGGCCCTTCCGAGCGCGTGCTGGGCACCGACCCGGAGACCGGGCGCACCATCGTGGCCAAGGACGGGCGCTACGGCGCCTACGTCACCGAGGTCATCGTGGAGCCCACGGCCGAGGAACTGGCCGCCATGCCGGTTGAGTACTACAAGAATGGCAAGCCCAAGCCGCCGAAGAAGCCGGTCAAGGCCAAGCCGCGCACCGGTTCGCTGTTCAAGTCGATGACCGTGGAAACGGTCACGCTCGAGGAGGCGTTGCGGCTGATCTCGCTGCCGCGCGTGCTGGGCGTCGACTCCGATGGGGTGGAGATCACCGTGCAGAACGGCCGCTTCGGGCCCTACCTGAAGAAGGGCACCGATTCGCGCTCCATCGGCTCCGAGGAGGAGATCTTCACGATCACCCTCGAAGAGGCGCTGGAGATCTACTCGCAGCCCAAGGTCCGCGGCGCCCGTGCCGCGGTGCCGCCGCTGGCCGAGTTCGGTGTGGACCCGGTCTCGGAGAAGAATATCGTGGTCAAGGAGGGACGCTTCGGGGCCTACATCACCGACGGGGTCACCAACATCACGATCCCGCGCGACACCACCCKGGAGGAGCTGACCCGGGAGAAGGCCATCGAGCTGCTCGCGGACAAGCGCGCCCGCGGACCGGTCAAGCGGACCTCCGCGGCCAAGGCCCCGGCGAAGAAGGCACCGGCCAAGAAGGCCCCGGCGAAAAAGGCCGCGGCCAAAAAGCCGGCGGCCAAGAAGACCGGCAACTAGCCGCACGCGGCGAGGGGCCACACACATGAGGATGACACCATGAGGCTGGGCGTACTGGATATCGGGTCGAACACCGTTCACCTGTTGCTGGTCGACGCATATCCGGGCGCCCGGCCGGTGCCCTTCGCCTCGCACAAGCGCCCGCTCTCGCTGGTGGCCTACCTGGACGAGCACGGGGCCATCACCCCCGAGGGCCAGGACGAGCTGCTGGATTTCGTGCACGAGGCCGCGCAATTCGCGATCAACCACCACGCGGAGGACCTGTTGGCCTTCTGCACCTCGGCGATCCGCGAATCGGCCAACGGCGAGGCCGTCCTGGCCCGGGTCGTGGCCGAGACGGGCGTGAGGCTGACCGAGCTGACCGGCGAGCAGGAGGCCGGGATGACGTACTACGCGGTGCGCCGATGGTTCGGCTGGAGCTCGGATTCGCTGCTGAACCTTGACATGGGCGGCGGCTCCTTCGAGCTGGCCATGGGCCAGGACGAGTTCCCCACCGTGGCCCACTCGGTGCCGCTGGGGGCCGGACGGCTGACCCGCGACTGGCTGGAGGCCGACCCGCCCTCGATCAAGGACGTCAAGGCGCTGCGCCACCACGTGCGCGAGGTGCTCGCCGAGCCGGTGGCCGAGCTGCGCCAGTTCGGCAAGCCGACGATGGTCACCGGGACCTCGAAGACCTTCAGGTCGCTGGCCCGGATCACCGGGGCCGCCCCGTCCGCGGAGGGGCCCTACGTCAAGCGGGTGCTGCGCGCCGAGTCGCTGAAGGTCTGGACCAACCGGCTCACCGCGATGAACTGGGAGGAACGCGCCGAGCTTCCGGGGGTCTCGGCGATCCGCGCCCCGCAGCTGCTGGCCGGTGCCATCGTCGCCCTGGAGGCGATGAACGCGCTGAAGGTCAAGAGTCTGCGGATCTGCCCGTGGGCGCTGCGCGAGGGGTTGATGCTGCGCAGGTTCGACCACGTCCTGTTTGACTCCACCGCTCCGCTCAGTAGTAGCGTGGGTGTCGGAGAGGTAGCACTGGGGCAATCCTCGGTATTGTCGATGTCCCAGGGCAGCAACGTTCTGTAGCGAAAGACTCTGTAGCGAAAGAAAAGGGGCACAGGATCCATGGTCGAGTCAGGCACGGGCGCCAAGGCCCCGATCCCGGTGGCGCTTTCCAGCGCCTCGGTATACCCGCTGAACGTCCACGACGCCTTCGCGGTGTCCCACGACCTGGGCTACGACGGGGTCGAGGTGCTGGTTACCGGCAACCAGGTGTCGCAGGACGCGGTGGCGCTGAACCGGCTGGCCGAACGCTACGAGCAGCCGGTGATGGCCATCCACGCCCCCACGCTGCTGCTGACCCAGCAGGTCTGGGGCACCGCGTGGAACAAGATCGAATCCGCCGCCGCGATGGCCGTGCAGGTCGGCTGCGACGTCGTGGTCGCCCACCCGCCGTTCCGCTGGCAGGGCACCTATGCCACCGAGTTCGCCACCGGCATCCGCCGCATCATGGAGGAGTATGGGGTGAAGATCGCGGTGGAGAACATGTACCCGTGGCGGGCCCGGGGCCGCGAGGCGAAGATGTACCTGCCGCACTGGAACCCGGTCCCCGAACCCTACGAGTTCGTCACCTGGGACTTCTCGCACTCGGCGATCGCCGACATGGACTCGGCGGTGGCCATGCGTGATTTGGGGCAGCGGCTGACCCACGTGCACCTTTGCGACGGACTGAACAACGGCAAGGACGAGCACCTGGTGCCCGGCCGCGGCACCCAGCCGGTCATCGAGGCCATCGAGTACCTGCGCGACTCGGCCTGGGACGGGGTGGTGGCCGTGGAGGTCTCCACGCGCAAGGCCAAGGGCGCCGGGGAACGCGAGGCCTGGCTGGGCGAGACCCTCGAGTTCGCCCGGCGGCACCTGGCCCCGGCCAACGAGGGCGCCGCCTCGGGGACCCACTCGATCTAGCCGCCGCACGCCGGCAAACCGGCCGGTCCGGCCGCCGGGCGTGGAACAATGGGCACATGACTTCCGTGCTTTCGACTTCCGCCCTGGCCGCCAACAGACTTGCCTTCCTGGGCACCGGATCCATGAACGGGGCGGTGCTGCGCGGCATCATCGCCACCGGCTACAGCCCCGGGGCGATCGTGGCGACACTGCGCAGCAATGCCAAGGCCCACGACCTGCGCGCCGAAACCGGCGTCACGGTCCTGGTCGGGGAGCAGGACCCGGAAGCCAACCGCACCGCCGCCCGGGACGCCGACATCGTCTTTTTGGGTGTCAAGCCCGTGGGCATCGCCGCCCTCTGCGACGAGATCAGGGACGTGCTCAAGCCCACCGCCGTGGTGGTCTCGGTGGCCGCTGCCATCACCATCGAGATGATCGCCGCGCACGTTGCCCCGGGCCAGCCGGTGGTGCGCTCCATGCCCAACACCCCGCTGAAGGTGGGCGTCGGCGCCGTCGGGCTCAGCGCCGGGGAGACCGTCTCCGAGGCGGCGCTGGCCGCGGTCGTGGACCTGTTCGCCGGTTCCGGGGTGGTCCACGTGGTCCCCGAATCCCAGCAGGACGCGGTGTCGGCGATCAGCGGCTCCGGACCGGCCTATGCGTTCTACCTGGCCGAGGCCATGGCCGCTGCCGGGGTCAAGCTGGGCCTGGATCCGGCGCTGGCCACCGACCTGGCCCGCGCCACCGTCGCCGGGGCCGGGAAGATGCTTGCCGACCCGCAGGCCGACCCCTCCGCCCTGCGCCGGGGCGTGTCCAGCCCCAACGGCACCACCGTTCAGGCCCTGGCCGTCTTCGACGCGGAGGACCTTGCGGGGATCGTTGCCCGCGGGGCCGCGGCCGCCGCCGCACGCGCCGCGGCGATCACCCGGGAACTGGCCTAGCAAACACCAAAGTTCCCCCTTCCGTGGCGTCTTCACGCGGCGGAAGGGGGAACTTTGCGTTGTCCGGGGCCCCTAGGGCCGGGCGGCGAAGCGCTCGAGCAGATCCACGTGCCCGGAGACGATCAGCACGTCGCGCCGGGTGACCTTGGTGTCGGGCTGCGCGTAGGTGAAGTCCTCGCCGGGGGACTTCACGCCCACCACGGTGATCCCGTACTTGGAGCGCACCTGGGACTCGGCCAGCGTGAAGCCCTGGGTCTCCTTGGGCGGGAACATCTTCACGATCGCGAAGCCGTCGTCGAACTCGATGAAGTCCAGCATCCGCCCGCCGACCAGGTGCGCGGCGCGCACCCCGGCGTCGGCCTCCGGGTAGATCACGTGGTTGGCGCCGATGCGGGTGAGGATCTTGCCGTGCGAGGGCGTGATGGCCTTGACCCACAGGTGCTCGATGCCCAGGTCCACCAGGTTCACGGTGATCAGCACGGAGGACTCGATGGAGGTGCCCACGCCCACGACGGCGGAGGTGAACTCCTGGGCGCCGAGCTGGCGCAGCGCGTCGATGTTGGTCGCGTCGGCCTCCACCACGTGGGTGAGCACCGAGGCCCACTTCTGCACCAGTTCCTGGTTCCGTTCGATGGCCAGGACCTCGCGGCCCTGCTTGACCAGTTGCTCGGCCACCGAGGCGCCAAAACGGCCCAGCCCGATGACCAGCACCGGGGCGTTGTGGTCCGTGTTCTTCTCAGCCAATGATGGGCCTCTCTTCGGGGAAGTGGTAGAGCTGGTTGCGTTGGCGCAGGGTCAGCGCCGCCGCCAGGGTAATCGTACCGATTCGGCCGGCAAACATCAGTGCCGAGAGCACGTACTTGCCCGCCGGCGGCAATTCTCCCGACAGGTTGGTGCTCAGCCCCACGGTCGCGAAGGCCGAGATCGACTCGAACAGCGCCCGGGAGAGCGAGGTGCCGGAAATCGCCAGCAGCGAGGCGGTCGCCAGCATCACCAGCGTGGCGCCCAGCACGATGACCGAGATGGCCACGCGCATGGTGCCCTCGGGGATGCGCCGGCCGAAGGCGCGCACGTCGGTGTCGCCGCGGGCCTCGGCGAAGATCGCCAGGAACATCACCGCGATGGTGGTGACCTTGATGCCGCCGGCCGTGGAGGCCGAGCCGCCGCCGGCGAACATCAGCGCGTTGGACAGCAGCATCGTCACCTGGTGCATCTCGCCCTGCTCCACCAGCGAAAAGCCGCCCGAGCGGGTCATCACCGAGGCGAAGACAGAGTGGATGACCTTGTCGCCGTCGGACATGTAGCCGATGGTGTCGGGGTTGGTCCATTCGGCCGCCGCCCACAGCAGCGCCCCGGCCACCAGCAGCATCGAGGTGACCAGCAGGGTCAGCTTGGCGTGCAGCGACCACTTGCGGGTGTTGAAGCGGTGGGCCAGCAGCACCATCAGCACCGGGAATCCCAGCGAGCCCAGGAAGACCCCGAGCATCAGCGGGACCAGGATCCACAGGTCGGTTTCGTAGGGGACCAGGCCGTCGGAGTGCGGGGTGAACCCGGCGTTGTTGAAGGAGGAGATGGAGTAGAAGATCCCGTGCCACACGGCCTCGCCCACCGGCTCGCCCAGGATGAGGAAGCGCGGGATGAGCATCAGGGCCAGCGCGACCTCGATGGCGACCGAGGTGGTGATCACGATGCGCAGCAGCGAACCGACCTCGCCCAGGGTGGAGGCCGCGGAGGTGTTCATGGAGTTCTGTGCCATCAGCTTCCCGCGCACGCCCAGCCGCTTGGACACCGCCAGGGAGAGCACCGAGGCCAGGGTCAGGATGCCCAGGCCGCCGACGAACACCGCGATGATCATCACCAGCTGGCCGAAGAAGGACCAGTGGGTGGCGGTGGAGACGACGGTGAGCCCGGTGACGCAGACCGCGGAGACCGCGGTGAACAAGGCGTCGTAAAAGGCCGTGGGTTCGCCGTTTGCCGAGGACACCGGCAGTGCCAGCACGGAGGTGAACAGCGAGATGACGATGACGAAGGTGAACAGGGCCAGGCGCGCGGGGGAGCGGACGGTGAAATCCGAGACCAGCGCCCGCCACTGGCCCACGCGCGTGCGCCATCTGGCCGGCGCGCCGGATTCGGCGCCGGCCCGTCGTGCTGGTTCGGAAAAGGGAGGCGTTCCCATGTGTATAGCTCGGCTCCAAGACGTGGACATCTTCGGTGCGGAAGCCCTGCCCCGCAAGCTCCCACAATAAACCATGCCGCCACGGGTTCCGCCGGGGAACGGCGCGACGCGCGGCCACGGGGCCCCGGCGCGGGGAAACGCATCCCCTCATCCGGGTTCGCCGGTGGCGTCCTCGCGGCGGTCCGGCCGGAAGGAACAGGTGTCCTTGCGCACACCCGCCCGGCGGATCGCGTAGCCTAAGTGTGTGTTTGCCGTAAATGCGCCCGTGCCCCCGACCCAGGTGATCTGGAGCGAGCAGATGATGGCCTACCGCTTCAGCGAGACCCATCCGATGCACCCGCTCCGGCTCGAGCTCACCGCCCGGCTCTGCGCGGACCTGGGACTCTTCGACCGTGCCAACCTCACTCTGGTTGAGCCCGAAGTCGCCACCGACGAGCAGCTGGCCGCGGTGCACGATCCGGCCTACATCGCCGCGGTCCACGAGGTCAGCGCCCATCCCGAGGTGCCCGACGAGGCCCGCGGGCTGGGCACCGAGGACAACCCCGCCTATGCCGGGATCCACGAGGCCAGCGCCCGGCTGGCCGGGGGGTCGCTGGGCGCCGCCGAGGCCATCCTGGGCGAGCGGGCCCTGCACGTGGTGAACTTCGGCGGCGGCATGCACCATGCCTCCGCATCCAAGGCCAGCGGCTTTTGCATCTACAACGACGCCGCCCTGGCGATCCAGCGACTGCTGGACGGCGGCGTGAAAAAGGTCATGTACGTCGACGTGGACGCGCACCACGGGGACGGGACCCAGGCCATTTTCTGGAACGACCCGCGGGTCATGACCATTTCCATCCACGAATCCGGGATGACGCTGTTCCCGGGCACCGGGTATGCCAACGAGATCGGCGGGCCCGATGCGCAGGGCACCGCGGTGAACGTGGCGGTGCCAGCGCGCACCACCGATGCCGCCTGGCTGCGCGCCTTCCACGCGGTCGTCCCGCAGCTGGCAGCGGCCTTCGCCCCGGAGGTCATCGTCTCGCAGCACGGCTGCGACGGGCACCGTGACGACGATTTGTCCAACCTGCGCCTGACCATCGACGCCCAGCGGCAAAACGCGCTGGACATCGCCGAGCTGGCGGCCCGGCACTGCGACGGCCGCTGGATCGCCACCGGCGGCGGGGGCTACAACACCGCCTCTGTGGTGCCGCGGGCCTGGAGCCACCTGGTGGCCGTCGCCTCGGGCAAGCCGGTGCCGCTGGCCACCCCCGTGCCGCGACAGTGGCGCGACTACGTGCTGGGGCGCTACGGGGTCCGCACCCCCGAGTCCATGGGCGACAACGCCGAGCTGTGGTGGCGGTCCTGGGAGGTCGGCTACGACCCGGCGGATCCGGTGGACCGCACCATCATGGCCACGCGCAAGGAGATCTTCCCGCTTTTCGGGCTGGACCCCTGGTTCGATTAGGGCAGCCCAAGATGCCAACGCGCGTATATGCGGATAGGGTTATGCGGTGGCTCATGATGATATTTTCTCCGCACTGGCAGACCCCACCCGGCGCCGGTTGCTCGAGGCCCTGCGCGAGGATTCGTGCTCGGTCGGTTCCCTGGTCGAGGCGCTGGGTGTTTCCCAGCCGACCGTATCCAAGCACCTGAAGGTGTTGCGCGAAGCCGGGTTGGTCTCCATGCGCGCCGACGGGCAGCGCCGCTACTACGCCCTGGAACCCGCGACGTTCCTGGAACTGGAGACCTGGCTGCACCGCTACCTGCCCCCGGCGCCGGCCTTGGCCCTGGTTCCGGAGCACTACCCGGAGCAGGCTGCCGGATCCCACGAGGTCGCCATCCAGGCGACGGTGGCGGCCGCGCAACTGGGCCGCACCGTCGGCCGCGGCCTGGAACAGGTCACCGGCCGCGCCCAGGATTTCCTCGAACGTTTCCCCAAGCCGAAGTTCGGCAGAAAGCGGTAGCCAGCCCCCGTATGGTGCTGCGGCATCGTACCGCGTCAGGCAAAAACGTTACGCGGGCGTGGTTCCATGATTACGCCCGGGTTGTGCCCGCGGGCGCTGCGCGTGTCATTCTCTAAGGCGGGGCAGCGTCGCCAGTCATGGCGGTAGCGTGCCCTCGTGCCTGCCCCAAGTGATGAGGAGATAAGACTTGGACCAGCAACTTGCGACCATTCGCGACGAAGTGTTCCGTCGCAACCCCGGTGAAGCGGAATTCCACCAGGCGGTGACCGAGGTTTTCGAAAGCCTTGAAGCGGTTTCGCGCAAGCGTCCCGAATATGCCGAAGCGGCCATCCTGCAGCGCTTGTGCGAGCCGGAGCGCCAGATCATCTTCCGTGTCCCGTGGACCGACGATGAAGGCCGCGTGCAGATCAACCGCGGTTTCCGTGTGGAATTCAACTCCGCGCTGGGCCCGTACAAGGGCGGGCTGCGCTTCCACCCCTCGGTGTACCTGGGCATCGTGAAGTTCCTGGGCTTCGAGCAGATCTTCAAGAACTCGCTCACCGGCATGCCGATCGGCGGCGGCAAGGGCGGTTCCGACTTCGATCCGCGCGGCAAGTCCGACTCCGAGGTCATGCGCTTCTGCCAGTCGTTCATGACGGAGCTGTACCGGCACATCGGCGAGTACACCGACGTGCCGGCCGGTGACATCGGCGTCGGCGGCCGTGAAATCGGCTACCTGTTCGGCCAGTACAAGCGCATCACCAACCGCTACGAATCCGGTGTGCTCACCGGCAAGGGCATCAGCTGGGGCGGCTCCCTGGTGCGTCCCGAGGCCACCGGCTTTGGTGCGGTGATCTTTACCCAGGAAATGCTCAAGTCCCGCGGCACGAGCTTTGACGGCCAGCGCGTCGTCGTTTCCGGTTCGGGCAACGTGGCCATCAACGCCATCGACAAGGCCCAGAGCCTCGGAGCCCGCGTCTTGACGGCCTCGGATTCCTCCGGCTACATCCTCGACGAGCGCGGCATCGACATCGAACTGCTTCGCCAGATCAAGGAAGTCGAACGCGGACGCATCAGCGAGTACGCCGAGCGCGCCAAGTCCAAGAGGGTGCACTATGTCGAGGGCGGCAACGTCTGGGACGTGGATGCCACCGTGGCGCTGCCCTGCGCCACGCAGAACGAGCTGGACGCCAAGCACGCCAAGCGCCTGATCTCCGCAGGTGTCCTGGCCGTGGCCGAGGGCGCCAACATGCCCTGCACCGCCGCGGCAACCTCGCTCTTCCAGGACGCCGGGGTGCTCTTTGCCCCGGGCAAGGCGGCCAACGCCGGCGGCGTGGCCACCTCGGCACTGGAAATGCAGCAGAACGCGAGCCGCGACTCGTGGAGCTTTGCGCACACCGAGGCCCGCCTGACCGAGATCATGGTCGGCATCCACGACCGTTGCGCCTCGACCGCCGACGAGTACGGGGTCCCGGGCAACTACGTGGCCGGCGCCAACATCGCAGGCTTCGTCAAGGTCGCCGACGCCATGCTGGCCCAGGGCTTGATCTAGCAAGCACCGCAGCAGCCGTCGCACGCGACACCAAGGCGGGGGCCGGCAAGCATGAACCCAAGGGGTTCTGCTTGCCGACCCCCGCCTTTGCGTGTTTGAGACGTTTTGTTTCAGCGGGTCTCGGTGCCGGGTTTGCCGATTTCGACGGGCCGGGGGTACATTTCCATCATGACTAATCGTTGGTATGCGTATTTTGTGTCGGCTCTGGAGGGGCCTAAGACGCGATAATTTCGCATACCCACCTTCAGAGCCGACAAGGGCCGCAAGCTATTGCTTGCCGGCCCTTCGCTATTTCCAAGATAGCGGCCCTGGAGGATTACGGAGACGTGTCAGCGGGGGCCGCATTGAAACCAATGGGCCCCGCGAAGACGCGCGGGGCAGAAACCGAAAGGCCCCCAGCCATGAGCATCGCAGCCGCCACCGAGACGCAGCAACGCGCCAACACCAATGAACGCGTGTTGGGCATCACCGAACTTCCCACCCCCGCCGAGATGCTCGCCGAACTTCCCGTGGGCGACGCCCAGGGATACCGGATCATGCGGGCCCGGCAGGAAGTCCGCGCCGTGCTCTCCGGGCTCGATGAGCGCCTGCTGGTCATCATCGGCCCCTGCTCCATCCACGACCCGGTTGCGGGGCTTGAATACGCCACCAGGCTCGCCGCAGCGGCCAAGGAGCACGAGGGGGAGCTGCTGGTGGTGATGCGCAGCTACTTCGAAAAGCCGCGGACCACCGTGGGCTGGAAGGGCCTGGTCAACGACCCCCACCTGGATGGCAGCCACGACATGGCCGCCGGACTGCGTGCCGCGCGCGAGTTCATGCTGGCAGCCAGCAACCTGGGGCTGCCGCTGGCCACCGAATTCCTGGAACCGCTCAGTGCCCAGTACCTCGCCGACGTGATCAGCTGGGGAGCCATCGGTGCCCGCACCACCGAAAGCCAGACCCACCGCCAACTGGTTTCGGGTCTGTCGATGCCCGTGGGCTTCAAGAACGGCACCGACGGATCGGTGCAGGTCGCGATCGACGCCTGCCAGGCCGCCGGTGCGCCGCAGTCGTTCATGGGAATCAGTGACGAGGGACGCACCGCCATCGTGCGGACCGCGGGAAACCAGGACGCCCACCTGATCCTGCGTGGCGGCGCGGACGGTCCCAACTTCGCTCCTGAACCGGTGTCCAAGGCCTCGGCGGCCATGTCAAGCGCCGGCATGAATCCGCGGATGATCGTCGATGCATCCCACGCGAACTCGGGAAAGTCCCACGTGCGCCAGGGCGAGGTCATTGCGGAACTGGCCGCCCGGATCGCCGCGGGTGACCAGAAGATTGCCGGCATCATGGCCGAAAGCTTCCTGGTCCCCGGCTCCCAGAAGCACGATCCGGACACCGTTGCGGAGGGAGCCAACGTGCTCTCGGGGCTGACCTACGGCCAGTCCGTCACCGATGCTTGCATGGGTTGGGACACCAGCGCGGAACTGCTCGAGACCTTGGCCGCTGCGGTGCGTGCGGCACGCTAGGGGTTGCGCACGCTCGTTCGACCCACGACGGGACTATGGCCTACGCATTGTTAGACGTTGCCCAGTTCACATTGGCCCCGCGAGCCACTAAAGTGTGACATAAGAACATAGGGTATCTTGGGGTGTTGGCGTGTGCAAGGAACACTCCCTAGTTGGCGCCAATGCATGACTGCTATGTGAATATTGTCAGGAGAATCAGGGAATGGTCGAATCGCAAAACTTTGCCAACGCGCGTTTCATGACGGTGGCCGAGGTTGCCGAGGTGATGCGCGTGTCAAAGATGACCGTTTACCGCCTCGTTCACGCCGGTGAATTGCCGGCCGTTCGATTCGGTCGTTCCTACCGGGTACCCGAGAATGCGGTGCAGGAATACCTGCGGGCGGCCGGGTTCGGGCGGAACTCCAGCACCGGCTAGCGCCGACGGTTTTCACGAGTGGTCAGAATCCGCTCTGGAAGCAGGTAATCTGTTAAGGAACGTTTAACGTCCCGTTGGCTATTCTGGTGCTTTGGTGCCGAAGAAGTAGTAGTCGGCAATCGAATCAGTTTGTGAGGAACCATTATGGGCTCTGTTATTAAGAAGCGCCGCAAGCGTATGGCCAAGAAGAAGCACCGTAAATTGCTTCGTAAGACCCGCCACCAGCGTCGTAATAAGAAGTAAATGCCGGCTCCGGGCTTGCCCGGAATCGAGCATGTGAAAAGGTGCGTTTCCCCTTGAACGGGAAGCGCACCTTTTTGCATGCCACGGAAGTCGCCACGGACGCGGCGGATGATCGCTCAGGGGCGGCGGCGAAGTGCTCCAACGCTGCGCCACAAGCCCCAGAGCGCGCCCGAGACCCCGGCAGCCTTCAGCCCAAAGGTCGCGGCCTTGCGCCCGGTCCGGAAATCGTAGACGGGCCAGTTTCGCTCCTTGGCGTGGCGGCGAAGCCTGCCGTCCGGATTGATCGCCACAGGGTGGCCGACCACCTCGAGCAGGGGGATGTCGTTGTGGGAGTCGCTGTACCCCCAGCATTCTGCAAGATCCAGGCCCTCTTCCCGGGCTAGGTTCTGGACCGCGTTGGCCTTCGCTGCCCCGTGCAGGATCTCGCCGACCAGGCGGCCGGTGTAGACGCCCTCGACATGTTCCACGCTGGTTCCAAGCGCGCCGCTGAGACCCAGCCGCCGGGCCATGATTGTGGCAACCTCCAGCGGCGTGGCGGTGACAAGCCAGACCTGGCGCCCGGCGTGCATATGCTGGTCGGCGATGGCCCGGGTGCCGGGCCAGATTTTCGACTCAATGAACTCGTCATAAATTTCATCCCCGAGCGCAACCATGTCTGCCACGGAGAACCCGGAAGCCAGCAAAAGCGCGCGGTCGCGGATGGCGTGGATATCACCGAGGTTTTCTCCCCGGGTCACGAACCGCAGCTGGTGAAGGGCAAACCACGCTACCTCGCGCAAGGTAAAAGCCCGGTGTTGATACATTTTCCGGGCAACCGCATACAGCGATGCGCCACGCATCATGGTGTTGTCGACATCAAAAAAGGCGGCCGAGGTGCTGGAGAGCACCGGCTCCTGCCCAAGGTGGGACACGGGAAAAGGGTTGGAGGGCATCCGCCCAGTGTATTGCAATCTTTTTTCACCGGAGCTGTAGCGTTGGATCATGAGCAGTGTGCAGACCCCGCGAGAGATCAAGTTGTTGGTTCGTTCAGGATGCCATTTGTGCCTTGCCGCGACAAAGACCCTCGATGAGGTCACCAGCAGGCTGGGATACACGTGGCAGAGCGTTGACATCGACGAGGACCCGGAACTCCTGGCCCAGCATTCGGAGGAAGTTCCGGTGCTGTTGGTGGACGGACGGGTGCGGGACTTCTGGGTGATCGATGCCCAGCGACTTGAGTCCTTGCTGGCAGGATAGCGTCGCGGCCAGCGGCAGGCCGCCCGGGTGAAACCCGGTGGCAGTGCGGCGGCCCGGAAGAACCGGTTGGTACGTTATGAAGTCATCCAAGGAATCGAGTCAGAACCCATGCCCATTGAGCACCACCCCGCAGGCAGCGACGTGGACGCTTCCGCTGCAGGCTACCGGATCGCTGAGGACCTCGAGCCCGGCATGGAACAGGGGCGGCCGCATACCGGATCGCTGGGCCGGATCCTTCCGGAAGCGACCCTGGCTCGATTGACGCAGTACCTGCGGGCGCTGAACGCGATGCAGGCCCGCGGTGCGGAACGCACTTCCTCGGGCGTGCTGGCCGCAGAGGCGGGGGTCAACCCCGCCATCCTCCGCAAGGATTTGTCCCTGCTGGGGTCATACGGGACCCGCGGAGTGGGCTACGTGGTGACCGAATTGACCGAACACATTTCCAAGGCCATGGGCCTGATGCAGCATTGGCGTGTTGCCATTATCGGCGCCGGCAACCTGGGCCGGGCGCTATCGGGATATGGCGGGTTCAGAAGCCGAGGATTTGAAATCGTCGCGCTGCTGGATTCCTCACCCGAGGTCATAGGCACCGAGGTGGGGGACCTGCAGGTCCAAGACATTGCCGACCTGGACCAAATCCTTGAAGCCACCGATGCCAACATCGCGGTGCTCTCCGTTCCGGGAGCGGCCGCCCAAGACCTGTGCGACAAGCTGGTGGGCCGTGGCGTGCGCAGCATCCTGAGTTTTGCCCCGGTGGTCCTGCAGGTGCCGTCCGGCGTCAACCTCCGCAAGGTCGATCTGGCCACCGAACTCCAGATCCTGGCCTACCACGCACAGAACCTGGGTTCCTAGACTCCACCGGCCGGACGCCGAAAGGCACCGGTGCCAACAAAAATGGTCCGCGGGGACCAGCCGCAACCGGCTGGTTCCCGCGGACCATTCACAATGAAGGGCGGTTTTTAGCGGTAACCCGCTGCCCGTGCCGCACGGCGGGCGGCAATGTACTGGCTGGCCGGACGCAACCAGGCGAAGACAACGCCAACGACGCCGAGCACGACCGAGAGCAGGATCAGTATTCCGCTTCCGAGGCTCAAGAGCGAGAGCGCTGCAAGGATCGTGGCGAAGATGCGTGCCACGTTGCTTCCCCTGCGGACCATGAACGCAATCAACACGTAGACGCCCAGGAAGATCAAGGCAAAGACAACCGCGGTCGACTGGATCGCCGGAAGCATCCCCACGACGTCGTCCAGGGTCAGACCGGAAGCCTCAAGCTGCTCCGTCATGCCCGGCATGGCGCCGAGTTCGCTGCTCAGCGTTGCCGAGTTCAGGCTAAAGACCGAGGTGACCACGGCGATGGCAAAGACCACACCGGCTGCCAGGATGGCCCAGAACGACGTGTCCAGTTCCTTGGGGCGGTGCGTTGGCATCTGGGGTGCCGCAAAGTTGCCCTGCGGAGGCACCGGGAAGCCGCCAGGGTATGGCTGTTGGCCGTAGGGCGACGGCGCCTGGGGCGGCTGCTGGCCGTAAGGATTGTTGGCGGGCGGCTGCTGGCCGTACGGGTTGGGGTTCTGCCCATAGGGGTTGGGCTGCTGGACGCCATGCTGAGGCGACTGGCCGTAGGGCGGCTGCCCGGCGGCGGTTGGATCCTGCGGCGTGCGCTGCCCGTACTGCGGCGGGTTCGGTTCGCCGGACGGCGGCTTCGGGTTCTGGGGATCATTTTCAGGGGTAGACATAACCTGCTCCTTTTGGTGGAAAACTACGGCTTACCCCTCACGATATAGGGTGCGGTTTCCATTTTGACCCTCCCTAAGGATGGTTTTTCGTAGCGTTTGGACGATTTGTCCAACGGGGTGGCAAAGCCCGGGGCACTTGCAGCGCAGAATACGGCCACACTTGTACAAGTTGTAGAAATTGGAGCCGATTCCTCGTGCTTTCCGGTCGGCGCAAGGGCAAAGTCACGTTTCCGGTTTAGGTATCGGAACAAAGTTTTGAGACACTTAACCCATGTCGACTGCTACCGTTCACCTTCTGCGTCATGGCGAAGTGTATAACCCGGACAGGGTTCTCTACGGTCGGCTGCCGGAGTTCCACCTTTCCGATCTTGGCCACGAAATGGCCGATCGTGCTGCGGAGTACTTCACCGCGCAGCGAAATGCGGGAGCCAACATCACGCATTTGGTCTCCTCCCCGCTCGTTCGGGCGCAGGAAACGGCCGAACCGACTTCCAAGGCGCTGGGCCTGGAAATTGTGACCGATGATCGGATCGTCGAAGCCGCGAACCGCTTCGAGGGACTCTCGCAGATCAAAAACCGGCTGAAGGAACCAAAATACTGGTCCTACGTCGTTAACCCTTTTCGTCCATCCTGGGGGGAGCCCTACCGGGACCAGGTGGCACGAATGATGACCGCCATTGTCGAACACCGCGATCGAGCGGTTGAACTTGGCGGCCGTGGAGCCGAAGCCATATTGGTCAGCCACCAGCTGCCGATCTGGGTCACGCGCCGCTCTGCCGAGGGCCGAGCCCTGTGGCATGACCCGCGGAAACGCGAGTGCACTCTCACCTCCGTGACTAGCCTGGACTTTGAAGGTGAAAGTCTGGTCGCAGTCCGTTATGCAGAACCTAGCGTGGACCTCTTGGCCAACGCTGCGAACATCCCTGGAGCTTGAGATCATGACCGATCCCATCTCGGCCCAAGCACAGCGCTTGGGCCGACGTACATTCTTGCGCGCAGCCCTGATTGGTGCTGCCGTCCTGCCGCTGGCTGCATGCGTCGGCGACGAAGACCCCCTGGCCAAGCAGGCCCGCGAGGGCAACAACAAGAATTACATCGCCGGTGACGGCTCCGTGCAGGAATACGGTCCCGACTCGCGTACGGCCCCGGTGGAGATCCAGGCCGTTTCCTACGACGGAACCAAGATCGACTCTGCCGACTGGGCCGACCAGGCCACCGTCCTGAACTTCTGGTACGCGGCTTGTGCCCCGTGCCGCATCGAAGCCCCGCACATGGTTGAACTCAGCAAGGAGTTCAAGGGCAAGGTCGAATTCATTGGGATCAACGTGCGCGATGAGAAGGAAGCCGCCGAGGCATTCGAGCGCACCTTCGGGATCAAGTACCCCTCGATCCAAGACACCCAGGGTGCAATCCAGCTGGCAATGACCAAATATGTTCCGCTCAAGGCCGTGCCCACCACGCTGGTGCTGGACAAACGTGGCCGGGTCTCGGCACGCATCCTCGGCGTCGCCGAAAAGCCGACGCTCAAGGCCCTGATCAATACGGCTCTGACCGAGTCGTTGTGATCAACCCCGTGCTGGCCGGCGCCTTGATGCTGCCGGCCCAAGGTAACCAGTTTGCCGAGATCGTGCAGGACGGGTCGCTGATTCTCGCTGTCCCCGTGGCCATCCTGGCGGGCCTCGTTTCTTTCCTGTCGCCTTGCGTGCTGCCACTTGTACCGGGCTACCTGGGTTACGTCACCGGTCTTTCCGGCGCCGATCTCGCCGAGCAGAAACGTGGACGGATGGTCGCCGGAATCGGCCTGTTCATCCTCGGATTCACGGTTATCTTCATGCTCGCCGGCGTGCTCTTTTCACAGATCGCCGGATGGATGATCTACAAGGGTGCGTGGGTTACGCAGCTTTTGGGCCTCGTGGTGATCTTCATGGGCATTGTCTTCATGGGGAAGTTCTCCTTCATGCAGCGAGAAGCCAAGATACACCGCAAGCCGCCGGCGGGCCTCTGGGGAGCGCCGGTCCTGGGTCTGACCTTCGGCTTGGGATGGGCACCGTGCATCGGCCCGACGCTGGCCGCCGTGTTGGCGATGAGCTCCGGCGTGGATCCGAATCCGGGCAAGGGCGCGCTGCTGACTTTCTTCTACTGCATGGGATTGGGACTGCCGTTCCTCTTCATCGCCATGGCAATACGCCGCGGCATGGGAGCCATGCAATTTTTCCGTCGACACCAGTTGGCGATCATGCGCTTCGGCGGCGGCATGTTGATTCTTCTGGGAATCCTGATGGCCACTGGCCTGTGGGGTACCTGGGTTACGCAATTGCAGGATTGGTTCACCAATGAGATCAGGTTGCCCATCTAATGGCGAAAAATGACATGAAAAAAGACGTAGCGGTCCCGGCCCTTGGACTCGTTGGCATGCTGCGCTGGGCCTGGACCCAGCTCACCAGCATGAAAACAGCGCTTTTCCTGCTGCTGCTGCTGGCAGTGGCCGCCGTGCCCGGGTCGCTCTTTCCCCAGCGCTCGGTGAATCCGGAGCAGGTGACCATCTACCTGACCAACAAGCCAACCGCCGGGGAGTGGCTGGACCGCTTCCAGCTTTTCGACGTTTACTCCTCGGTGTGGTTCTCGGCGATCTACATGCTGTTGTTCATCTCGCTGATCGGCTGCATCCTGCCGCGCGTGAAAAAGCACGCCAAGGCCTTGCGCACCCCTCCGCCGCGCACCCCCTCAAGGCTGAACCGGTTGCCGCAAAACGGCACCATCGAAATCCAGTCCGCGTTGGAGTCTGGCCTCAGCGACGCAGAAATCGCCAGGCAGGCCGCCGCCCTCTTGAAGAAGCGCGGTTATCGTTCAGAAGCTCGTACCGAAGGCCCGACCCCGTCGGCGGGCGCCGAGCGCGGATACATCCGTGAAATCGGCAACCTGCTGTTCCACATTTCCCTGGTGGGGCTCCTGGCCTCGGTGGGCATCGGCGGAGCCTTCGGGTACAACGGGCAACGCGTCCTGGTCGAGGGCGAGACGTTCGTGAACTCTCTGGTTTCCTACGATTCGTTCAAGCCCGGCACCTGGTTCAAGGAAGACTCCCTGGACCCGTATTCGGTGAAGCTCGACAAGTTCAACATCACCTTCGACCGCGAATCGACGACCCACTTCGGCCAGCCGATCGACTTCACCGCCGAGGTCGAAACCCGCCGCAGCCCGGATGCCGAACCCCAGAAGGAAACGATCCGCGTCAACCATCCGCTGCGCATCGATGGCGCGGACATGTACCTGGTCGGCAACGGCTACGCACCGGTGGTCACCGTCCGTGACGGTGCTGGAAACGTCGCGTTCAGTGGACCGGTGGTGTCGGTGCCCCAGGACGGCATGTACACCTCGCTGATGGTGATCAAGGCTCCCGACGCCAAGCCGGATCAGCTGGGCTTCCAGGGGTTCCTGCTCCCCACCGCGATGACTGACGAGACGGGGTTCGCGATTTCCGGCGACCCCAATGCCATCAACCCGCAATTGCAGCTGAACTCGTACTACGGAAACCTGGGACTGGACGACGGCAATCCGCAAAACGTCTATGTTCTTGAAACCGACAACCTGAAAGAACTGAACAACCGAAACCTCGACGCCGGGGGCATCGTGCTGTCGGCAGGACAGACCTACAGGCTGCCGGACGGCAAGGGAAGCATTTCCTTTGACGGACTCAAGCGCTTTATCGGCGTGGATATCGCCTACGACCCGAGCAAGCGCCCGGTGGCGATCTTCGCAGCGCTTTCGCTGTTGGGCCTGGGCATCTCACTGTTCACTGCCCGACGCCGTGCCTGGGTGAAGGTCAAGACCTCGGTTGACGGATCGGGCCGTGAAGAGCGGATAATCGAATACGGATTGCTGGCCCGCGGTGAAGACCACGGACTTGAATCCGAAGCCAAGGAGCTGCGCAAGCTTCTTGAGCAGCAGTGGCCCGCCGTTGAGCGAGCCGGAGTCTAGGAGACCGAATGGAAAACAACATGCCCACGATCAACGTGGCCTTGGGTCAGTACAGCGACCTGTTCATGTTGCTTGCCGCAATTGTCTATGCATCGGCTTTCGTGGCCTTCGCGTGGGATCTTGCGAAGTCAAGCAAGCTCATCCAGGAAATCGACGCCGCGACGCTTGCATCGGAAAAGAAGGTCCTCGTCGCGGCCGGCGCCGTGGGAACACCACCCTCAAGTGGCGCGGAAGACGAGCTGGTCAACGACTCCATGACGTACACGGCCAGCTCCGCCAAGCGCATGGCGGCCAAGATTGCTGTCTCCCTGACATGGCTTGGCGTGCTGTTGCAGGGCTTTGCCGTGGTCGCCCGCGGCATTGCTGCCGGCCGCGTGCCGTGGGGCAACATGTACGAGTTCCTGTCCACCGGTTCCTTCTTGGTGGCCCTCGTGTTCTCGCTCGTGTTGTTGAAGAAGGACCTGCGCTTCATGGGCACCTTCGTCATCGGCCTAGTCACCGTGATGCTGTGTGGAGCCACCATGGGCTTCCCGACACCGGTCGCACACCTGGTGCCCGCACTGCAGAGCTACTGGCTGATCATTCATGTGTCCATTGCCGTGCTGGCCTCGTCGTTGTTCACCATCACCTTCGCGATGAACGTGCTCCAGCTGGTCCAGCACTGGCGAATGGATGCCCTGGCCGCGGGCAAGCCGGACAAGATGCCGTTCATGCGGCTGGTCCCCGGTGCCGCTCCCTTGGAAAACTTCGCCTACCGCATCAATGCGGTGGCCTTCGTGATGTGGACCTTCACCGTGATGGCCGGAGCGATCTGGGCCGAAGCCGCCTGGGGCCGTTACTGGGGCTGGGACACCAAGGAAGTGTGGAGCTTCGTGATCTGGGTTGTCTACGCCGGTTACCTGCATGCCCGCGCCACCGGCGGCTGGACGGGCGCCCGCTCGGCCTGGCTGAGCATCATCGGCTACCTGTGCATCGTCTTCAACTTCACAGTCGTGAACATCTACTTCAACGGACTGCACTCCTACGCGGGCCTGTAAAGACCCCACGCTGCACCTGGTGGCCCCATTCCCGCATTTGCGGGCGCGGGGCCACTGCCGCGTTAACAGGCCCCTCGAGGGGCCGCTGGCGGCCTTCCCGGCTTGGTCCATTCACAGGTTGTGGTCCGCTTTTGGTCTATTTGAGTGCCGGTCAGAACCAGGAAGGCACCGACGATGCAGCGCCTGAGTGGACTACTCGAATGTGCCAAGCCGGGACCACGGCAGTATCTGCGAAGGGCCCAAGGCTTAACGGCCGCGGATGCCGTCCTTTCCGCCGAGGCGCACAACGGCCAGGACTTCGAAGGGCAAGGCAACGAGCCTGACGGCAGTTCGGTGCGCTGCGACGGCATTACCGTCACGTCCCTCAGCTTCACCGGCGTGCCAAGGGCACACGGACCGATCTGGGACGCAGCATTGGGTGGAAGACGGCTGTCCGATATCAGTGCCCCTTGGCCCCCGATGGCAGTGGCCACCGCAGAAGGAAGCCAGTTTGCCTCCGGCGTCCGTGCGAATCGCTAAATGGAAGTGGAATTCAATGGTGATCGACATCACTGGCGAAAGTGCATGAATATCGTGCGTTTCGGCTCAAATAACACGAATAATCCATCGATTTCTGCCGAAAACTGCCGTGATTCCGATGGAATTCGCTGAATCCACCACCCGATTAGGTCGACGGGCAAAGCGCTGTTATTGTTGTATCTACCGACGCGGGGTGGAGCAGTTCGGTAGCTCGCCGGGCTCATAACCCGGAGGTCACAGGTTCAAATCCTGTCCCCGCCACAAAGAAGAAGCTCTTGTCCCAGACCCGGGACAAGAGCTTCTTGCATTTCCGGGGCAAGCGGGGCCACCCGCCTGATGCTTTGGGCCCCAGCGCCTGCCGTGCGAGCGCGGCCATATGCTTCCTGATCCGTCTTGCTGCCCGTCGGCACCGCGGAGGCCCGGATGGCGACCGCAGGAAATGGAGCGGCACTACGGGACAAATCAAGAATCTCTTGCTCAAAATCAATTCTCGATGTTAGGATCGGCATTTGTCGATCATTTACTGTGATCGACTCAATCTAGATCCCGATCCATGGGAAACGTCCTGAACTGAAGGGAAAGATCCGTGCTGAATCCGCAAATGACTCACACAGGCGCTCTTTCCCTGCGCGTATCCAATCGCCAGTACAAGCAAGAACCAGGCCGTCGGTTGCCCCGCGAATAGACTTCTGCACGCCAGCAGCAAGCCAAGCCCCGCAACCACACAATGGTTCGGGGTTACTTTTTTGGATCCGATCGTTTCCCCGAACCTTTCTAGCTTTGCCGTGGATTTCCATGGCAAGGAAAACAACACCAGAAAGTGAAATCGTGGAGACCATCAACAGCCGGCTCAAGAACTGGGCTTCCATCCTGGATGAGAAAACCCGTGAGCAGGCCATCACCGCTTCGAAGATGGCATTCATCTTCCCCCACCTCGCCTTGATGCCCGATGCCCACCTTGGCAAGGGAGCAACAGTAGGATCCGTCATCCCCACCTTGGGAGCCATCATTCCCGCGGCGGTCGGGGTGGACATCGGGTGCGGAATGATTGCCGTGAAGACCCAGTACACCGCACGCCAGCTGCCCAAGGACCGCAAGCCGCTGCGTGAGGACATCGAACGCGCCATTCCACTCTCGGCCGGCAAGTACAACCGCAAGGTCGTCGCCACCGCGGTGCCACGCATCGCCGAACTCAAGGACCTCGCGCAGCGTGCAGGCTTCGATCCGGCAAGCTACGCGGGAAACTGGGAACTGCAGCTGGGGTCGCTCGGCTCGGGAAACCACTTCATTGAGGTCTCCCTGGACGAAGACGACAACGTGTGGCTGTTCCTGCACTCGGGCTCGCGGGGTTGGGAACCGGATCGCCACCAAACACATCAAGGTGGCCCAGCAGGTTGCCAAGAAGTATTGGATCGAACTTCCCGACCCCGACCTTGCCTACCTAGTGGAGGGCACCGAGGAATTCGATGCCTACATCCGGGAGTTGCGGTGGGCGCAGCATTTCGCCCTGCTCAACCGCGAGGAAATGATGGACCGGGTCATTCGCCAGTTCAGCGAATGGGTTGGGGGAGAAGTGCGGGAAATCGAGCGGATCAACTGCCACCACAACTTCACCGAGAAGGAAACGCACTTCGGCAAGTCGGTGTGGCTCTCGCGCAAGGGGGCCATCCGGGCCCTCGAGGGGGA
This sequence comes from Arthrobacter sp. UCD-GKA, assembly GCF_001863355.1. Lineage (NCBI taxonomy): Bacteria > Bacillati > Actinomycetota > Actinomycetes > Micrococcales > Micrococcaceae > Arthrobacter > Arthrobacter sp. UCD-GKA. The sequence goes on from NZ_MOLR01000001.1 coordinate 192,028, forward strand.
TCCGGGACTGATCCCCGGGTCCATGGGCACCGCATCCTACGTGGTCGTCGGCAAGGGCAACAAGGTGGCGCTGGATTCCTCGCCGCACGGCGCCGGCCGGGAATACTCGCGATCGGCAGCCCGCAAGACCTTCAGCGTCGAGCAGCTGCGGGAAGCGATGAAGGGGATCGAATACCGCGACACCGACGCCTTCATCGATGAGATCCCCGGTGCCTACAAGCCGATTGACCAGGTCATGGAGGATGCCGCCGACCTGGTGGACGTGAGGCACAAGCTGCGCCAGATCATCAACGTCAAGGGGGATTGAGCAGATGGGTGGTGGCCCAAGGAAGACTTGGTCCACCACCCATCCGGTGTATCGGGGTCGAGAAAGCGACTACGGCGTGTGCCGAGGGGTTTCCTCGGTGGGGTTTCCGCCTTCATCCCGCGGTTTGCCGTCTTCGCGCAGCTTGCGTTCGCGGGCTTCGAGTTCGGCCTCCTTGCGGCGCAGTTCGTCCTCGCGGGCCTTGTTGCGGCGCTGCGTTTCCAGGTTGCGGAGGAATTCCGGGTCGTCGTCCGGTGCACCGGTGGCAGGCCTGTTGGCCTGGGTGGGCTGCGCGTAGTTGCTGGAGGACGGGCGGCCCAACCAGAACCACAATCCTGCTCCGATCAGTGGAAGCAGGACAATTGCCGCCACCCAACCTGACTTGGGCAGCGAACGCACATCACTCGGACGCGTACGCACGCATTCGATCAAGGCATAGATGGTTACTGCGAGTGCAACCAACGCCATAAAAATAAAGTTCCTGACCATGCCTACAGTCTAGTGAATTTATCTGTGTTCTGGCTGCGTCTAGACTGGAGGGGTGCAGTTCTTCAAGTACACCGTGATCCGGTTAGCCCTTTTCTTCGTAGTTTTCCTTCCACTGGTCTTCCTTTTGCAGTGGCCGTTGTACACGGCCGGCCTCATCGCACTGGTGATCGCCTTTGCGCTGAGCTACCTGTTCCTGAACAAGATGCGACTGGCGGCTAACGCCGATGTGCAGAAAATGTTCAACGCACGGGGACCCAAGAAGACCAGGCACGACCTGGAAGACGAGGAAGCCGAAGACCGCTTCCTCGACAACGGACAGTAAACTTCGCATCCATGCGGCCGAGGGGCTGCGCATTGCACGCCAAGGTGTGCAATGCGCAGCCCCTCTAGATTTAAGCGAAGAATGGGCCGTTGGTCAGGAACGCTGTCCTGCGTTTCTTTCGAGTTCGGCCGCCAGCAGTTCCCTGGCGTGGGCCAGGTGCCCATCGAGTGCCCCGGCCGCGCCTTCCGGGTCCCCGGCCGCAATCCGTTCCAGGATGGTGGCGTGCTCGCTGGCGATCTGGGCGGAATCGAGCAATTCCAGCGACTGCACGCGAGTCATGCAGAGCCGGACCTCGCCCAGCAGCGAGCGATACATTGCGCTGGTCCGCTGGTTGCCCATCGCGTCAACCAAGGCCGTGTGGAAGTCCATGTCGGGGTCGATGATTGCCGTCGCCGGCTGCGAAAGTCGGGCCTCGATTTCGGTGTTCGCGCTGCGCGCGGCGTCCGGGACGGTGGCGGTCCTGGCCAGGCGCCGGACCACCTCGGACTCCAGGAACGCCCGCGCGAAATAGATGTCCCGGACCGAGTCGGCCCCCAGCGTCTTCACCCTTGCCGTCTTGTGGGCTCCGCGCTCCAGCAGGGAATCCGCCACCAGTCGCTCGATGGCGGCCTTGGCCGTTGGGCGGGCGACGTCATAGGATGCCGCCAGCTCCGCCTCGGTCAACGGCGTTCCCTGCACGAGGTCGCCCGCGTAGATTCGTCGGCGCAGATCCCCGGCGATGGCATCAATGATGGAAAGCGCGGAGACGCGTTGGCTCATGAAGACGGGATCCTTTGATTGGCGGGCAACAGGGACAACAATCGTGACAGATTTTTCCGACGGGAGCTTGATGCACAAGTGTACTTGTTAGACAATTGTAGGGTTGGTGGCTTGGACACTCAAGACCCCCTCCACGCCCGACGGAGTATTCTCACCTGATGGAACGGAAAAGCCACACCTTGATTCCCACACTGCGCAATGCGCTGGGCAACAACGACCAGCTCACCGAACGCGCCATCGACCTGCATGCCTACGCGAACGATGCCTCCCACTTCCTGCTGACACCGCAAGCCGTGGCGATCCCGAACAATGCCGCCGAGGTCGGCGCCCTGCTCAAGGCCAGTGCCGAGCTCAAGCTGCCGCTGACGTTCCGCTCGGGCGGGACCTCGCTCTCGGGGCAGGGGGTCACCGACTCGCTGCTGGTCGACGTGCGGAAGAACTTCAAGGACATCGAGGTCCTGGACAACGGCATGCGCGTGCGCGTCCAGCCCGGAGTCACGGTGCGTGCACTGAACGCACGGCTGGCGCTGTACGGACGCAAGTTCGGGCCGGACCCGGCCTCCGAGGTGGCCTGCACCATCGGCGGCGTGGTGGCCAACAACTCCTCCGGGATGCACTGCGGAACCGTGGACAACGTATACCGCACCCTCGAATCCCTGGTCATCGTACTCACCAGCGGAACCGTCATCGACACAGGTGCCCCCGATGCCAACGAGAAACTTCGGGCCCTTGAACCGGTTCTTTTTGATGGCCTCGAACGCCTCACGAAGCGCGTGCGGTCCAACCCCGACTCCGTGGCGAGAATCAACCACCAGTTCTCCATGAAGAACACCATGGGATATGGACTGAACTCATTCCTTGACTACGAGGATCCCGCCCAGACACTGGCCCACCTGATCGTCGGTTCCGAGGGAACGCTCGGGTTCGTGGCCGAGGCGACGTTCAGGACCGTGCCCACCTACAAGCACGTGACCACGTCCCTGCTGGTCTTCGACGACCTCTTTACCGCCAACGAATCCCTCGAGGCGCTGGTGGGCTCCGGGGCCGCAACCGTGGAACTCATGGATTCGCTCTCGCTGAAGGTCGGGAAGGCGCTGCCCGGGTCACCGGCGATTGTCAGCGACCTGAACGTGCAGTCGCATGCCGCGTTCCTGGTCGAATACACCGCCACGAGTGCCGAGGAACTGTCCGAACGCCAAGCCGCGGGCATGGCGCTGGCGAACTCGCTCGAGCTCAGCGCCCCGGCCAGGTTCAGCCCGGACCCCAAGGCCCGCGCCGAATTGTGGCAGCTGCGCAAGGGCCTCTACGCCTCCGTGGCGGGGGCCCGCACCCAGGGAACCACCGCGCTGCTGGAAGACGTGGTCGTGCCGGTTCCGGCCCTGGCCAGGACCTGCGCCGAGCTCTCGGTGCTCTTCGAGCGGTACGGCTACGAAAATTCGGTCATCTTCGGCCACGCCAAGGACGGCAACGTCCACTTCATGCTCACCGACGGTTTCCACACGAAGGACCAGATCCAGCGCTACTCGGCATTCACCGAGGACATGGTTGACCTGGTGCTCGGCGAGGGCGGCTCGCTCAAGGCCGAACACGGCACCGGCCGGATGATGGCACCCTATGTGCGCCGCCAATACGGCGACGAACTTTACTCGGTCATGCGCGAGCTCAAGACCTTGCTCGACCCGGCGGGCCTGCTGAACCCGGGGGTCATCCTGGACGAGGACCCGCAGGCACACCTGCGCCACATCAAGGTCACCCCCGCCGTGGATGAGGAGGTCGATCGCTGCGTGGCCTGCGGCTACTGCGAGCCGGTCTGCCCCTCGCGGAACCTCACGCTGACCCCGCGCCAGCGCATTGTCACGCTGCGCGCCATCGAAACGGCCCGGCAGGCCGGCGACGAAAAGCTGGTCGCCGAGCTCGAGAAGGACTATTCCTACGAGTCGGTGGACACCTGTGCGGTCGACGGAATGTGCCAGACCGCCTGCCCGGTGGATATCAACACCGGCACCCTGGTGAAGAAATTGCGCGCCAAGGAGGCCGGCAGGATCGAGGGCGCGGTTTGGGACGCCGCGGCGAAGCATTGGTCGGCCGTGACCCGGGGCGCCGGCACGGCGCTGACCATGGCCGACAAGGTCCCGGTTCCGCTGGTTCTTGGCGCCAACAAAGTGGGCCGCGCGGTGCTGGGGGACGACACGCTGCCGCTGTATTCCGCCGAGCTGCCCGCCGGCGGCACCAAGCGGGCACGTCCGGCACCGGCCGGGGAACCGGTCGCGGTGTACTTCCCGGCCTGCGTGAATACCATGTTCGGCCCCGCGGACCCGTGGCAGGCCGGGATCCAGGAAAGCTTCGGCGCCCTGGCCGAACGCACGGGCATTGAACTGCTCGTGCCCGAGGGCATCGACTCGCTGTGCTGCGGCACCCCGTGGTCATCCAAGGGGATGGAAACGGGACATGCGTCCATGGGGGAGCGCACCGTCGCGGCCCTGCGCGCCGCCAGCCGCAACGGCGAGCTGCCGATCCTGTGCGATGCCTCCTCGTGCACCGAGGGCCTGCGCCACGTCATCGAAGCCGAAGAGATCCCGGCAGGCGGCAAGGCCCTGCGGATCATCGACGTGGTGGACTACACCGCCGAACACATCCTGCCGCTGCTGCCCGCAGGGCGGAAGGTGGCCTCCCTGGCGTTGCACCCGACGTGTTCCTCCACGCGCATGGGGCTGAACCCGGCGCTGCACACCGTCGCCGAGGCCGTGGCCGAGACCGTGCAGGTCCCGGAGAACTGGGGGTGCTGCGCCTTCGCCGGGGACCGCGGGATGCTGCACCCCGAGCTCACCGCCTCCGCCACCGAGGCGCAGGCAGCCGAGGTCCATGCCTTCGGTGCCACCGCGCACGCCTCGTGCAACAGGACCTGCGAGCTGGGCATGACCCGGGCGACGGAGCAGCCCTACGAGCACGTGCTGGAATTGCTGGAGCGCACCACCCGGCCCTAGCGCGGGGCGATGCCCGCAGACATGTTGCAGGCATCGCCCCGGGGCCGTGGCGGATGTGGCGGGCACGGACCTGGCCGGTCCACCGGAACGATGTCACGGCTACGATGGAACAATGCCCGGCACCACCGCAGCCCGGCCCCCTGGTTGCGGTTCCTCCGCCGAACCCGCTCCCGAGAGGCGATTTTCCGATGGACGTCAAACACCAACCCAAGGGCTCCAAACGGGCCCGCTCTTCCTTTGACTGGTACGCCGTCGGGAAGGGTTGGCTTGTCACGGTTGGACTTTGGCTTGGTTTGGCCTTGGCGCTGGCCGTGGACTGGGATGCGAGGTCGGACGAGCATTACAGCGGGCAGCTGGACAATGTCGATTTCTGGCCGATGTTTGCCGTGGCGAGCCTGGTCGTGGCGCTGTTGGCCGGGCTCCCGCTGGCACTGCTGCTGGACCGGCTGCTGCGCAGGGTGCAGGTTCCCTGGCTGCACGTGGCGGCGTTCTTCGTCTTCTTCACCTTGCTGCCGGCGGGCCTGTTGATCCGGTACGCCGAGATCGTGGAACCATACCCGCTCCTCTTCTGGGCAGTGCTGGGTGCCTGCGCGGCCATCGGCAGGGCCGCGGCTTTCCTGAGGGGCCGTGCCTTCCGCCGGCCAACCACCTGGGGATGACCCCGTGCCGGCACCGGCCGGTGGCACGCAACGGGCCCGGCCGCTTTCGCGGCCGGGCCCGTCACCTCGGTTGGTGGATCGTTCGGGGTCCCTAGGCCAGGGCCTTGTCCATCACGATCGCCACGGTGAACAACGCGGCGTAGGCAAGGTTGATGATGCCGGTCTGCTTGAGCACCGGGATCAGGGCGCCGGGCTCGTGCCTGCGCAGCACGGTCCAGCTCGGCATGCCGCCCAGCAACGCGGTGAGCAGGATCAGCCACATCCACGGATGGGTGGACACCAGCACCAGCGGCAGCAGGATGGCCACGGCCAGCATCATCACGTAGCTGATGCGTGCCGCCTCATCGCCCAGCCGCACGGCCAGGGTCATCTTGCCGACGTCCTTGTCGGTGGGGATGTCGCGGATGTTGTTGGCCATCAGCAGGGCGGTGGCGATGAGTCCGGTGCCCACGGCGCCGATGTAGGCCGGCAGGGTGAGCTGGTGGGCCTGGGTGTAGGCGGTGCCCAGGGTGGCCACGAGGCCGAAGAAGATGAAGACGAACACCTCGCCCAGTCCCCGGTAGCCATAGGGGTTCTTGCCGCCGGTGTAGCCCCATGCCGCGACGATGGCCGCGACGCCAACGAGCAGCAGCGGCCAGGAACCGGTGTACACCACGAGGAATGCGCCGACGATGCCGGCCAGCCCGAAGCAGGCGAAGGCCGCGTTGCGGACCGTGGTCGGGTTGGCCAGACCGGAGCCGGTCAGCCGCAGCGGGCCCACTCGAACGTCATCGGTGCCGCGGATCCCGTCGGAGTAGTCGTTGGAGTAGTTCACCCCGACCTGCAGCAACAGGCCCACCACCAGGGCCAGGACGGCTTCGAGCCAGGCGAGCTTTCCCGTGGTGTCCACGGCGGCCGCGGTTCCAATGACCACCGGGGCAATCACAATGGGCAGGGTGCGCAGGCGTGCCCCCGCCACCCACTGGGCAATCGTAGCCACCATCAATCCTCTCGCTGCTTGGATAAAACATGCAGCCCTCATTCTCCCTTGCCCGCGGGCAGGGGAGAAATTCCGGGGAGCCCGGCGGGGGTTGGATCCACAGTGAATCGAGCGGATCCGGGCCCCGGAACCGCATCAACTGGCTGGCTGGTCCAAGACGGCAGCCAGGCGCGAGGCAAGCAGCATCCGGTCGACCTTGCCGTTGGGCAGCAGCGGCAACGACGGCAGGTTGAGCATCCGCCGGGGCACCGCCGCGGCTCCGAGCGCCTGGCGCACCGCGGCGGCCAAGGACTCCGCGGCGGCGTTGCCCGCATAGGCGGCACCGATCTGCTGGCCCCATTGGGCATCGGGCACCGGCACCACGGCCACCGCCGAAACACCGGGCACGGATTCCAGGACGTGCTGGACCTCGGCGGCGGAGACCTTCACCCCGCCGGTGATGATCACGTCGTCCGCCCGTCCGGTCACCGACAGCACGCCGTCGGTGTAGCTGCCCAGGTCTTCGGTCGTGTACCAGCGCACGCCGGAATCATCGACGCTGAAGTGCCTCGCCGTCAGTTCCGGGTTGCCGAGGTAGCCTGAGGCGATGGTGGTCCCACCCAGCCAGATCCGTCCGTCGACGGTTTTCACCTGGACCCCGGGCAGGGCGCGGGCGTCGTAGACGCAGCCGCCGGCGGTCTCGCTGGAGCCGTAGGTGAGGTGGAGCTTCAGCGAGTGCTTGGCCGCCGCGTCCAGAACGGCCCGCGGCGCGCGCGCCCCGCCGAGCAGGATCGCATCGAAGCGCTTGAGCGTCGCCAGCGTCTCATCGGTCGGGTCGGTGAGCAGGCGCTGCAGCTGCGTGGGTACCAGGGAAACAAGCCGCCTGGCGTCGGTCAGGGCGGAGGCCGCCTCGTTGAATCCGGCGGCATCGAAGCTGGTGTCCAGGTCCATGGCCCAGGGGCGGGTCCCGGCGTAGAGGCTGCGGGTGAGCACCGCGAGCCCGGCAACGTAGTGCAGCGGCAGGGCCAGGAGCCACTGGCCCTCGAACCCCAGGTATTCGGCCGTGGCCATGGAGGAGGTGGCCAGGGCCTGGACCGAGAGCGCGGTGCGCTTCGGCGTTCCGGTGGAACCCGAGGTGCGCACCACCGCCGCGATGTCTTCCAGGCCCTTCAGCTGCGCCGCGTCCACGGGGTTCACCCGATAGTCGTTGTTCGTGGTGCCGGGCAGGATTTCCACCGCGGGACCGTCCTCGTTGAGCGAGGCGGACAAGGCAGCGAGCGCGGAATCTGGATTCATGGGTGGTGGGGGTCCTCGGCCTTAGAAGTAGTACGGGTGGCCGGACCAGTCGGGGTCGCGCTTTTGCAGGAAGGCGTCCCGTCCCTCGACGGCCTCGTCGGTCATGTAGGCCATGCGGGTGGCCTCGCCGGCGAAGACCTGCTGGCCGGCCAGCCCGTCGTCGGCCAGGTTGAAGGCGAACTTGAGCATGCGGACCGCCTGCGGGGACTGGCGTGCGATGTCGGCCGCGTATTCCAGGGCGACTTCCTCGAGTCGCTCGTGGTCCACCGCCTCGTTGACCGCACCCATGGCCACCATGTCCTCGGCGGAGTGCTCGCGGGCGAGGAAGAAGATCGATCGGGCGTTTTTTTGCCCGACCTGGCGGGCCAGCAACGCCGAGCCGTAGCCGGCGTCGAAGGAGCCGACGGTGGCGTCGGTCTGCTTGAACTTGCCGTGCTGCCGGGAAGCAATGGTCAGGTCCGAGACGACGTGAAGCGAGTGCCCGCCGCCGGCGGCCCAGCCGTTGACCACGGCGATGACCACCTTGGGCATGGTGCGCATCAGGCGCTGGACCTCGAGGATGTGCAGGCGCCCGGCGCGTGCCGGGTCGATCGAGTCGGCGGTCTCGCCCTCGGCGTAGCGGTAGCCGTCGCGGCCGCGGATGCGCTGGTCGCCGCCGGAGCAGAACGAGTGCCCGCCGTCCTTGGGGGAGGGGCCGTTTCCGGTGAGCAGCACCGTGGCCACATCCGAGCTCATGCGGGCGTGGTCCATGATGCGGTAGAGCTCGTCGACCGTGCCGGGGCGGAACGCGTTGCGGACCTCCGGGCGGTTGAAGGCGATGCGCACGGTCGGCAGGTCGCGGACGATGGCGCCCTCGGCGTCGCGTTCGACCTGCCGGTGGTAGGTCATGTCTTCAAGGTCGAAGCCCTCGACAACGCGCCAGCGCACGGGGTCGAAGATGTCGGAAACCTTGGCTGGAAACTGGGGGGTGGATTCAACGGTGCTCACAACCATGAATGCTATCCGCTGGGCGGCCCCGGGGCGAAAGGGCGGTGATGGGCGGCGCTTTGGGTGTCGGGTGCACCCCGGCAATGCCGTCGCGTGAAGGTACTGGTCGCGGATTGGCAGTGAAACTGTTCAACAATTAATATTGATGTTTTCCTTGACAGTGTGACCTTCGTCAAAGTGCGCCCCCACTTGGATGCTTGTGTTAACCGGGATGGTGTGCACCGCGTTGCGCCGCTGTGCTCCACTCCACATTCGACTTCATGTTGTGATGAAAAATACGGTAAGTTTGCCATCTGCACCCCCGCTTAAGTGTGTGATCGGGCGCCCTGAAACGGGTCTGACCGGGTGTACTCCCCGTGTTACCCATGCGGGTTGATTGAGTCACCAAAGGAGTTACACGTTGGAACCACACAACGTACGAGAGCACCAGCACCCCGTGTCCACCAAGGTCGCGGAACTGTCTGCCGAAGGCTACAAGAAGACGCTGACCCGTCGCCACGTCCAGATGATCGCCATGGGCGGCRCCATTGGCGTGGGCCTGTTCATGGGCGCCGGTGGTCGCCTGGCCTCGACCGGCCCGGCCCTGATCTTCTCCTACGCGCTGGCCGGCCTGATCGCCTACTTCCTGATGCGTGCCCTGGGCGAGCTGATCATGTACCGCCAGTCCTCGGGTTCCTTCGTTTCCTACGCCGGTGAGCTGTTCGGCGCCAAGGGTGCCTTCCTCACCGGTTGGATGTACGTGCTGAACTGGGTCATGACCGGCATTGCCGAGCTGATCGCCATCGGCCTGTACTTCACCTACTTCTTCCCCGGCGTCCCGGTGGAAGCCGCGGCGCTGTGCGCCCTGGGCCTGCTGGTGGCCGTGAACCTCTTTAGCGCCAAGGCCTTTGCCGAGTTCGAATTCTGGGCGTCCTTCCTGAAGGTTGCCGCGATCGTGCTCTTCCTGCTGATCGGCATCTACCTGGTGGTCACCAATGCGCAGATCGGCGACGGACACGCAGCGGTGAGCAACCTCTTCGCCTCCGAAGGTGGCATGTTCCCGCGTGGCGTGCTGATCTCCATCCTGGTCCTGAACGCAGTGATCTTCGCCTACAACGGCATTGAGCTGGTGGGCATCACCGCCGGCGAAATGGAGGATCCCGAAAAGGAGGTCCCCGCGGCCATCCGCGCAGTGGTGGTGCGCATCGTGGTCTTCTACGTCGGCTCGGTCACCCTGCTGGCGATGATCCTTCCGTGGAACCACTACAAGGCCGGCGAGAGCCCGTTCGTGACGGTCTTCGACCAGCTGGGCTGGGGCTGGATCGGCAGCGCCATGAACTTCATCGTCATCACCGCCGCGCTGAGCTCCTGCAACTCCGGGATCTACTCGATCGGCCGCGTCTTCCGCGCGATGGCCAACAACGGCCACGCGCCGCAGTGGCTCACCAAGATGAACAAGCGCTACGTGCCCTACGCCGCCATTTGGGCGATTGCCGCGGTCTACTTCGTTGGCGTCATGCTGAACATCTGGCTTGGCGGATCGTACGCGTTCGACCTCGCCTTGAACACCGCCTCGATCGGCGTGCTGTTCACCTGGGCCTCGATCTTTGCCTGCCAGATCATGCTGCGCAGGAAGAAGGGCAAGGTCTCCAAGCTCCCGATGTCCGGTTCCCCGTACACCAGCTGGGCGGGATTGGTGGCGCTTGCCATCATCACGGTGCTGATCGGCTTTGACACCATGGTCGGCACGGACGGGGAGGTCTTCCACCTGGGCCTTTACACCATTGGCTGCATCCCGCTGATCGCGGTCGGCCTCTGGATCGGCTGGCAGAAGGCCAAGCACAACACGGCCAAGAGCGAACTCTACTCGTAGGGCCTCGTCCACGCCGGAGCGCAAACGGCAAAACGGTGGGTGGGTGGTTCCCAAGGAAATCTTGGGAACCACCCACCCACCGTTGTTTCCGACGCCGTTGCCCGGGGGAAGGGCCGGGCCAAGCTAGGACCGGCGAGCGAGGGCCTCTGCGTCGGTGTCGGCCAGGATGCCGGTCTGGTGGGCGTCCGGAAGCTCGGTTCCGCGCAGCGAGGCACCAGCGGTCTCGGGCAGGTACCGCGTGGCGACCAGACCGATGGCACAGGCCGCCATCATGTAGACGGCCGGGAACAGCAGGAAGTCGGTCTCGTTGATGACTGCCTCGTTGACTATGGCCGCGGTGCCGCCGAAGATCGCGGTTGCCACGTTGTAGGTCACGGCAAAGCCGGCGAACCTGACATGGGACGGGAACATGGCGGGGAAGGTGGCCGTGATGGTGGCCAGTTGCGGGATGTAGAGCAGGCCCAGGATGGCGAAGCCGAGGATTGCGAGCGGAAAACTCCTGCCCATCAGCCAGAACAGCGGCAGGGCCAGCACAAACAGGCCGATCAGCGACGCGAACCACAGGGGCTTTCGACCCACCTTGTCCGAGAGCGATCCGGCAAAGGGGATGACGGCCATCATCGCGACCTCACCGACCAAGATCACCATCAGGGACGCCTTCGGGTCGAGGCCCAGCTGGCCCTCGAGATAGGTCGGCATGTAGCTCAACAACGTGTAGTTCACGACGTTCAGGGCGATGACCAGGCCACTCATGATGAGCATCGGGCGCCAGTAGCCGCGGATGAGCGTGCGCAGCGAGCTTGATTCCTGGACCTCGCCGCGCTCTTCGAGTTCCTGGAAGACCGGGGTGTCCTCCAGCTTGTTTCGCAGGTAGAGGCCGATCAGGCCCATGGGCAGGGCCATCATGAACGGTACGCGCCAGCCCCAGTCCATCATTGCCTCGTCGCTCAGCGCGACCTGGAAGCCCAGCATCACGGCCGTGCCCAGGGCGAAGCCGCCGAGGGTCCCGAATTCCAGGAACGACCCGAAGAAGCCGCGCTTCTTGTCCGGGGAGTATTCGGCCATGAATGTTGCGGCACCGCCGTATTCCCCGCCGGTGGAGAAGCCCTGGACCATGCGCAGGAGGACCAGCATTACCGGTGCCAGGATGCCGACCTGTTCAAAGGTCGGCAGGATGCCGATGAAGAAGGTTGCCAGGGACATCATCAGGATGGTGAGGGCCAGGATGTGCTTGCGGCCCAGCTTGTCGCCCAGCGGTCCCCACACCAGGCCGCCGAGCGGCCTGACCAGGAATGAGAGCGCGAAGGTCCCCAGCGCCATGAGGGTTCCGCCCTCGGTGGGGAAAAAGTGGAAGGTGATGTAAGTCACTGCCACGGCATAGACGCCGTAATCAAACCATTCGGTGAGGTTTCCCATGGCCGAGGCGGCAGTTGCCTTGCGGATTTCGCTGCGGCCGGCGGTGGTGGACAGATCCGGGCCGATGTCTTCGCCGAAATCCACCGGGTTGGTGGCCTGGGATGCCACCGGTGTGGTGTTATTTAGTTGGTTGGGTTGGCTGTTTTCCGGCTGCATTACTGCTCCGTTTGCTATTCAGCTTTCCGTCGACCGGATGCCCGTCCAAATCCATGTGCAAGGCCTGGACGGTGACGGTCCACGATCCGGGCAGGGCCCGGAGTCGGTCAAGTGGAAGACGATACGGCAGGGATTTGGCGTGGTCAACCCGAAAAGTTTGCTTGCCGGGTGGTTGACCCCGCTTGTGGCAAGATGGGATTGTATTAGTGAACGAATGGTCGGTTATTCGGCCGTTCCCGCTCAGGGAGCGGCAATCGGGGCCAAAAAACGGTGTACGAACGGTTCCTTCCGCTGGGCAAACCATCGGGCGGACCTGGGCGTGCACCGAATGACAAAGGAGTTGTTATGACCGAGGCATTCTTGGTGGGCGGAGCCCGCACACCGGTGGGACGTTACGGCGGGGCGCTGTCCAGCGTGCGCCCGGACGACCTGGCGGCCATCGCCATCAAGGCCGCCGTCGAGCGCGCCGGCATAGACCCGGCCGACGTCGACGAGGTCATCTTCGGCAACGCCAACGGCGCCGGCGAGGAAAACCGCAACGTCGCCCGCATGGCCTGGCTGCTGGCCGGCTTCGAGGATTCAGTCCCGGGCATCACCGTGAACCGCCTGTGTGCCTCCGGCATGAGCGCCATCACCATGGCCAGCCACATGATCAAGGCCGGTGCCGCGGACATCGTCGTCGCAGGCGGCGTCGAGTCCATGTCCCGCGCCCCCTGGGTCATGGAGAAGCCCGACAAGGCCTTCGCCAAGCCGGGCGCCAGCTACGACACCTCCATCGGCTGGCGCTTCCCGAACCCCGAATTCCTCTCCGGCGAGCTGTCCCGCGAGGGCAAGGCCACCTTCTCGATGCCCGAAACGGCCGAGGAAGTCGCCCGCGTCTATGGCACCTCCCGCGAGGATTGCGATGCCTTTGCCGTGCGCTCCCACGAACGCGCGCTTGCCGCCATCGAGGCGGGCCGCTTCAAGGACGAGATCGTCCCGGTCACCGTGAAGACCCGCAAGGGCGAGGTCGTCGTGGACACCGACGAGGGGCCGCGCCCCGGGACCACCATGGAGGTGCTGGGCAAGCTGCGCCCGGTCGTCAAGGGCGGCACCGTGGTCACCGCCGGCAACGCCTCCACCCTCAACGACGGCGCCTCGGCCATCATCGTCGCCTCCGAGGCCGCCATCAAGAAGTACGGCCTTGTCCCGCGCGCCCGCATCATCGACGGCGCCTCCGCCGGCCTGGCCCCGGAGATCATGGGCGTCGGCCCGGTCCCTGCCACCCGCAAGGTCATGGAGCGCTCCGGCCGCACCGTCGGGGAGCTCGCCGCCGTGGAGCTCAACGAGGCCTTCTCCTCGCAGTCGCTGGCCTCCATGCGCGAACTGGGGCTGGATCCGGAAATCGTGAACCGGGACGGCGGGGCCATCGCGCTGGGCCACCCACTGGGGTCCTCGGGCTCCCGCATCGTGATCACCCTGCTGGGACGCCTGCAGCGCGAAGTCCAGGAAGGCGGGTCCAAGCTGGGCCTGGCCACCATGTGCGTGGGCGTCGGCCAGGGCGCCGCGCTGCTCATCGAGGGGGTCTAGGCATGGCGGAGCGCTTGGAGCCTTCCGGTTTCACGACCCTGAAGCTCACCGAATTCGACGACCGGCTCTATGTCCGGCTTGACCGCCCGGAGGTCAAAAACGCCATCGACCAGCTGATGGTCGACGAGCTGCACGCGGTGTGCGCCTACCTGGAGGCCACCCCGAAGGTCCTGGTGCTCTCCGGCACCCCGGCGGACCCGGGCACCGGCACCAAGGGCATCTTCGCCTCCGGCGCCGACATCGCCCAGCTGCGGATGCGCCGGCGCGACGATGCGCTGGCGGGGATCAACTCGGGCATCTTCGACAGGCTCGCCAAGCTGCCGATGCCGGTCATCGCGGCCCTGGACGGGTTCGCGCTGGGCGGCGGGGCGGAACTGGCGTACGCGGCGGACTTCCGCATCGGCACCCCCGAGCTGCGCATGGGCAACCCCGAAACCGGGCTCGGCATCATGGCCGCAGCCGGAGCCACCTGGCGGCTGAAGGAGCTCGTGGGCGAACCCGTCGCCAAGGAGATCCTGCTGGCCGGGAAGGTGCTCACGGGCGACGAGGCCCTGCGCGTCGGGCTGATCACCGAACTCGTCGAGGGCAAGGACCTGCTGGAGGCCGCCTCCGCACTGGCCGACCGCATCGGCAAGCAGGACGCGCTGGCCGTGCGCATCACCAAGTCGGTGTTCCACGCCCCGCGCGAGGCGCACCCCGTCATCGACACCCTGGCCCAGGGGATGCTCTTCGAGTCCCAGGCCAAGTTCGACCGCATGCAGGAATTCCTGGACAGGAAGAAGAAGCAATGACAACCCTCCCCAATTCACTCCCCGCCAAGGTCGGTGTGCTCGGCGGCGGACGCATGGGCGCAGGCATCGCCCACGCGTTCCTGGTCAACGGGTGCGATGTGCTGGTCGTCGAGCGCGACGAGGCTTCGGCCATCGCGGCGCGCGAGCGCGTCGAATCGGCCGCGGCGAAGTCGATCGAGCGCGGCGCCACCGATGCGAACCTCGGCGAGATGGCTTCGCGCCTGCACGTCTCGGTGGACTACGCCGACTTCGCCGACCGGTCCCTCGTGGTCGAGGCGGTCCCGGAAATCTGGGACCTGAAGGTCTCCTCGCTGCAGAGGGTCGAGGAAAACCTCGCGCCCGATGCGATCCTGGCTTCGAACACCTCCTCGCTGTCGATGAGCGGACTGGCCGCCGAGCTGCAGCGCCCGGAAAACTTCCTGGGCCTGCACTTCTTCAACCCGGTGCCGGCCTCGACCCTGATCGAGGTGGTCATCGCCAAGCAGAGCTCCGAAGAAGTGATCGAGGCGGCCCGCGGCTGGGTCAAGGCCCTGGGCAAGACCGCGGTGGTCGTCAACGACGCCCCCGGCTTCGCCTCCTCTCGCCTGGGCGTGGCGATCGCGCTGGAGGCCATGCGCATGGTCGAAGAGGGCGTCGCAAGCGCCGAGGACATCGACAACGCCATGGTGCTGGGCTACAAGCACCCGACCGGGCCGCTGAAGACCACCGACATCGTGGGCCTGGACGTGCGCCTGGGCATTGCCGAATACCTGCACGAGACCCTGGGCGACCGCTTCGCCCCGCCGCAGATCCTGCGCGACCTGGTCGAGGCGGGCCACCTGGGCCGCAAGACCGGCAAGGGCTTCTACGACTGGAACGACGCCAGGTAGTTCGCCGAACCGCGCAGCCGGTGCCCGGAGGCGTTCCATCGCCCCTCCGGGCACCGGCCCTTGCCTGCCCGTGGGCCGGGCCATGCGGGAAACCGCGGGAGATCTTCGGTAGCGTGGAACAAGGCCCGCACGGCGGGCCATCAGGTTGTCGTCCGGGGGAGGGGAAGATCCGCAGATGCAGGCGCTGACCATGCGTATCGGGGTCCCGGCCGGGGACGCGCCGGAGTTCGAAAGCCGCTTCATCGACCACCTGTGCACCGCCTTCGCGGACGTTTTCGGGCTGGTCTCGGCGGAGCTGGAATTTCCCCGGGACGGGCAGGCCCGCCACGCGGTGGTGCCGGAGTTCGGCTTCCGGGAGCAGGATGGAGCATGGAATCAGTGAGCAATTCGATGGACCAGCCGAGATGGGAAGGCGCCGTGAACGCGCGCCAGGTGCTGGGGAAGATCTACCGCATGGGACGCAGCGAGTGGCTGACCACCACCGGGTGGCAGCAGGCCTACGCCGACGGGGTGCGCACCGTCATCGACCTGCGCAATCCCGGCGAACGGACCCGCCGGCACACCGATCCCGACGTCGACGAGGCCGCCAAGGCGGGGATCAGCATCATCAATTCCCCCACCGAGGAGCCCGGCCACCCGGAGTTCGAGGCGCTCGCGGTGCCCTACATGAACCACCCGCGCATGTATCCGGAGAACCTCGCGTTCTTCCCCGAACGGATTGCCGAGGTGTTCCACCAGATCGCCGCGGCCGAGGGCAAGATCGTGCTGCATTGCTCGGCGGGACGGGACCGCACCGGGCTGATCGTCTCGATGCTGCTCGAATTGGTGGGCCGCGAAGACCTGCTCGAACCCCAATACGAGGCAGCGTTGCGCGGGATCAACGACTGGCACAGGATCAGCGCCTACAAGCACCCTCACGAGTCCTACCTCGAGGAACAAGACCTCCTCGGCCCGCTGCACGAACGGCTCCGGGCGCTGGGGGAGTTCGTCGCCTCGCTGCGCGTCGAAGACTTCCTGCGGGAGCACGGGCTCAGCGAGACGGAGCTCGAAGCGATCAAGAACCGGCTCACCTGAATTTCCCGGCATCCGGAGCCCGCGCGCCGTAGGCTGAATAGATGACTCAGATTGTTCCCGTGACGCTGGCCGGTTCGCTGGTCACGCTCGAACCGCTGGCCCCATCCCACCACGACGAACTGGTGGCGGCCGTGCGCGACGGCGAGGTCTGGAAACTTTGGTATACGGCGGTACCGTCGCCGGAGCAGATGGGCGCGGAGATCGACCGCCGGCTGGCGTTGCAGGAGGCCGGCTCGATGCTGCCCTTCGTCACCCGGCGCAATGCCGATTCCGTGGTGCTGGGCATGACCACCTTCATGGACATCGACCCCGTGCTGCCCAGGGTGGAGATCGGCTCGACGTGGAACCGGGCCTCGGTGCGGGGAACCGGCACGAACGTCGACTCCAAGCTCCTGCTGCTCACCCATGCCTTCGAGGTCCTGGGCTGCCCGGCCGTGGAGTTCCGCACGCATTGGATGAACATGGCCTCCCGCGCCGCAATCGAGCGCCTGGGTGCCAAGCTTGACGGGGTGCTGCGCGCGCACCGGCGCACGGCCGACGGATCGCTGCGCGACACCTGCGTGTACTCGATCATCGCCCCCGAATGGCCCCAGGTCCGTGCCGGACTCGAACACCGGCTGGCCAGGCACCTGGGCAACCAGGTGCAGCGGAGGACGGAACCACCGGGTCCCGCCGCGGGAACGGGAAGCGCGACCCCGGCAGCCGGCGGTCAGCCGTCGAACGGCGCCCGCGTGTAGCTGAACACGATGACCTCCGCCGATACCTCGGCGGAGGGGGCGAAATCGACGAAGACCGACCCGACGCCGTCGGGCAGGCCGCCGGAGCCTCCCGAGGAACCGCTGGTGTTGCAGGTACTGGAAGCGCCTCCGTAGTCGCTGCCCGTGGTGCCGTCCGCGATATCGAGGCTGTACCGTGCGTCCTCGGCGCACCAGACGTAGTGCCCGATGGCGTTGGCCTCGTCGTCCAGTTGGATGATGGCACGCTGGCCGCCGTCGGACTTTTCGGCATAGAGCAGTTGCACGGACCCGGGAACGGCGGAGTCGTAGGTGAAAGTGCCCTCGAGCATCGCTCGGGCGGGGGAGCTTTTCGAGAGGCCCGACACCCGCTCGGCGAGTCCCTCGGCGGAGTAGGTCTTCAGGTCCGGGACCGGGGTGCCGGGTACCGGCTCGAGCGGCAGCGGCTCGGCGACCGGGGAGGAGGCCGGTGGCGGCAGCTCCAGCGGGACGCAGCCGGTTGTCGCCGAAGCCAGAAGCGCTGCCGCCAACGCAGTGGTCAGATACCGTTTCATCGTTTGAGCCTAGCCGTTGGAGCGGGCCAAGCGGCAAGCGCACAATAACGTTTGGGCATCATCTGGGCGGAGGGGAACGGACGGCGGCGGCTGGCCGGGACCGCCCGAAGGCGGCCCCGGCCGGGTCTCAGCGCCCGCGCCGGCCAGCGGGTTGGCCAGGGTGCCGGCGTAGATCAGCCCGCCGGACTGGTCGGTGAGATCCAGCATCTGCGCGTTGTTGCGCAGCTGCAGCCGGTTCAGGCAGGAGAGCTCGAAGTCCGCGGCAAAGAGGTCCAGCGCATCGAACGCCGCGGCCGTCTCCGGGTGCCGGTCGCGGTAGTCGCGCAGGCTGCGTGCGGCGGTGTCCCAGAACCGATCCTCGCTGCAGATCCCCTCGCGGGCCAGCAGCGGCGCGAGGAAGCGCAGGAAGCAGTCGACGATGTCGGTGAAGACCACCAGCCGGCGCTCGGCGTCCGGGACCGCGGCACGGATCCGCTCGACCTGGGGCGGCAGCGGCTGCCGGTCCCCGAGCACCGCGACCTCCTCGGCCAGGTCCTTGTGCAGCACCTTTACCGGGACCGAATCCTCCAGCACCAGGATGACGTTTTCCCCGTGCGGCATGAACGCCAGGTCGTAGCGGCACAGGCAGTGCACCAGCGGCACCAGGTAGGCGTCGAAGTAGCGGGCCAGCCAGTCGGTGGCCGCGAGCCCCGAGCGGCGGATGTGCGCGGCGGCCAGCGAGGCGCCGGCCGAATCCACGTGCAGCAGCGAGGCCATGGTGGCCAGCTGCTGCCCGGGCGCGATCGACCCGGCGGGGGACTCGCGCCAGAGCGCGGCCAGCATCTTGCGCTGCGGGGCATCGGGGCCGGCAGCCTCGTAGAGCGGGTTGGCGTAGCCGACCGCGGCGATCTCGCGCAGCAGCCCCACGTTGCCGCGGGCCAGTTCCGCGTCGTTCGCGAAGATGCCGGTCAGCCACGCGTTGATGGCCGGGGTGCCCTCCATGTAGGCGGCCGAGAGCCCGCGCATGAAGCCCATGTTCAGCACCGACAGGGCGGTCTTCACGTAGTGGCGCGTCGGCGCGCTGCGGTTGAAGAAGGTGCGGATCGACTGCTGCGGCTGGTAGAGGTCCGCCCCGGCACCCAGATGCACCAGGTGCCCGCTGGCGACATCCCCGGCGAAACCGACGGAGAGCTTGTGCTCCCACTGCCAGGGGTGGACCGGGATGAGCACGAAGTCCTCCGGGTCCAGGCCGCTGGCCGCGCAGGCCTCGGCGATCCGTGCCCGGAAGCGCGCCAGCTGCCGGGCACCGAGCTCGTCCTGCAGCAGCGTCTCGACATCCAGCCCGGGCAGCGTGCTGTAGCTGGCGCGGGAGCCGTGCGCGGCAATCCACTGCAGGGCCAGGGCCGCCCCGGTCTCCGGGGCGTGGTCCAGGTAGCCGGTGGCGCCCAGGCCCAGCCGGCCGTTGTTGGCCACGAAGCACGGGTGCCCCTCGGTCATCGCGGCCTCGGTGCGCTGGAAGTCGGCGACCGCGTCCCCGGTCCCGGCGGCCAGCTCTGCCGCGCTCGCCGTGGAGTGCAGCTGCTTGTAGCAGTGCGAAGCCAGGGTGCTGGTGATTTCCTCGAGGTACACCGGCAGCTGGGCGTCGGGCATGCCCAGGGTGTCGCGGAAGGCCAGCACGAAGGCGGCGGCGTCCGGGGCCGCAGGCTCCCCGTTGACGGTGGCTTCCAGCGAATCCGGGTCGATGACCCAGTGCTCCAGGGCGTGGACGGTCGCGGAAAAGCGGTATGTGTGGGTTCCGGTGCCCACGGACCAGCCGCCGTCCGCGGGCACGGGGGCCAGCAGCCGCTCGTGGGTGAACTCGGCAATCGCCTTGGCCAGCAGGTGGCGGTTGGCGTTCTCCCAGCGGCCGGGGGACAAGTGCACGGCGGCACTTGCGGGGCGGGCCGTCGCGGCGGCGAAGTCCGCCCTGGTGCAGATCGAAAGCAGCGCGGTCTTGGCCGGGGTGTCGTCCCCGCCCGGCAGCTCGATCCGGCCGGCGGGGCGGAAACCCAGCCGGGAGTTCAGCGAGTGGACGGCGGTGTTCGCGGCGTCGGGCTCGACCACGATCCGCAGCACCGCCGGATCCGCGAAGAGGTGGGCGAGCGCCGCCTCCATGGCCGCGGCGCTGAAGCCCGGCAGGGCCTTGCCGTCCCCGGGGCCGGCGAGCAGCAGGTGCATGCCGGTGTCGCCGTGCCGGTGGGCGTAGCGGCCGGCCAGCGCCGAGTGTTCCGGGGCATAGTGCTCGAGCAGGAACATCGGTTCCGGTTCGGCCGCACCGCGCGGGGCGGGCAGCAGGCCCAGCAGCACGTGGTGGTGCGCCGAGCCGTCGAGCTGCTCGTAGGCGGCGCGGACCTCGGGGACGGTCGTGCCGATCATGCCCCAGTAGCGGGCCCGCTCGGTGTTCACCCATCCGTGCAGCAAGGCGGCGTCGGTTCCCGGATCGAAGCGGCGGAGGGTGAAGTCGGTGGCCGCCGGCGCGGTGCGGCGGGCCGGGGGAAGGACGATGGCGGGCGTGAAAATCATGCGTGGGCTCCTTCGAGCGTGGGGGAGGGCGATGCGGGGGCGGTGGCGGGGCTGCCGAAGGACTGGAACCCGATGCGTTTTTCCACCGCGTAGTGCTCGTATCCCAGGATCCGGTTGATGATCACGGAGTTGCGGTACGCGCCCATGCCGAGGTCGGGGGCGGTGAAGCCGTGGGTGTGCAGCTCGGCGTTCTGCACCAGCACGTCGCCGTCGTTGTTGACCGCGTAGTTCCGGTCAACATCCAGCCGGCCGTCGGCAAATCGGTTGATGCGCTCCCCGAGCCCGGCCAGGAAGGCCGGCTCGCGGTAGGCGTAGCCGGTGGCCAGCACCATGGTGTCGGCCACGGTGGAGAACTCCCCGCCGTCGTCCTGGTTGCGCAGCAGCATCTCCAGGGCGCCGTCGCGGTGTTCGATGCCCTGCAGGGACGTGGCAGCGCGGAGGGTGGCCGGGGCGTGCCCGGAGACCTGGCGGCGGTAGAGCAGCTCGTGGATCTCGTCGATCAACTCGGCGTTGATGCCCTTGTACAGGCCCTTCTGGCTGGCCGAAAGCGCGTCGCGGGTGCCCTGCGGCAACCCGTGGAAGTGGTCGATGTATTCCGGTGAGGTCATCTCCAGGGTCAGCTTGGTGTATTCGAGCGGGAAAAAGCGCGCGGAGCGGGTCACCCACTGCAGGTGCTGCTCCGGACCCAGGGTCCCGAGCAGGTCGGCGAAGACCTCCGCGGCGCTCTGTCCGCTGCCCACCACCGCGATGCGGGAGCCCGCGGCGATCGCTGCGCGGGCGGGACGGTAGCCGCTGCTGTGCACCGCGGCCCCGGTTCCCAGCACGGATGCGGGGACGGAAGCGGGCAGGTGCGGGGTGGTGCCGGTGCCCAGCACCAGGCGGCGGGTGCGCACGGTGGAGACGCCGTCGCCGGTGTGCACGTCGAGCTCGTACAGGCCGTCGGCGTAGCGGGCCGCGGCCACGTGCGCACCGAAGCGCACCGAGGGCAGGCGGGCGGCCGCCCAGCGCAGGTAGTTGTTGTATTCCTCGCGCAGCGGGTAGAAGTTCTCACGGATGTAGAACGGGTAGAGGCGTCCGGTGTCCTTCAGGTGGTTCAGGAAGGAGAGCGGGTGGGCGGGATCGGCCATGGTGACCAGGTCGGCCATGAAGGGAACCTGCAGGTGGGTCCCCTCGAGCATCATGCCCGGGTGCCAGGCGAATTCCTCGGCGCGCTCAAGCACCAGCACCTCGAGCCCCGGCGCGGTGTCCGCCAGCGCCGCGAAGCCGAGGTTGAAGGGGCCGGCGCCGATGCCCACGGCATCCCAGATTCGGTCGTGAATCGGCGCGCTCATGCGGCAGCCATCCCGGTGCGCATCTGGCAGATCGCCCGGCCGCGGGACACCACGGCATCGAGGATTCCCGCGACGTCACCGTGCGTGGTGTTCGGGTTCAACAGCGTCAGTTTCAGGTGGCGCACCCCGTCGATGGTCGTGGCAGCGACCATGGCTGCCCCGGAGTCGTAGAGTGCCGTGCGGATGGCGTTGGCCAGCGGCTCGGTCGCGGTGTCCGTGGCGGCTTCGGGGCCAGACGGCACGTAGCGGAAGACCACGGTGCTCAATTGCACCTCGGCGGCGAGCTCGAGCTCGGGGTGCGCTTGAACCATCGCTGCGGCGGCGGCCGCGAGGTCCATGACCGAGTCGAACATCTGCCCGATCGCCTCGGTGCCCAGCGCGCGCAGCGTCACCCAGAGCTTGAGGGCGTCGAAGCGGCGGGTTGTGGCCAGGGACTTGTCGACCTGGTTGGGGGTGCGCCCGGCCTCGGCGGCGGGGTTCAGGTACTCGGCGTGGTGCGAGACCAACGCAAGGGCCGCCCGGTTGCGGACCAGGATTGCGCTGGATCCGATGGGCTGGAAGAAGGACTTGTGGAAGTCGACTGTCACCGAATCGGCTGCCTCGATCCCGGCAAGCATCCCGCGGTGTCGCCGCGAGGCCAGCAGCCCGCAACCGTAGGCGGCATCGACGTGGAACCAGGCCCCGTGTTCGGCGGCCAGGGAGCCGATGGCCACCAGCGGGTCGATGGAGCCGAAGTCGGTGGTCCCGGCGGTGGCCACGATGGCCATGGCGCGCAGCCCGGCCGCTCTGTCCTTTTCCAGTGCGCGCCGCAGGGCGGAGGCGTCCATCCGGTGGAGCGCGTCGCACTCGATGGCAACGACCGCCTCGGCGCCCAGCCCCAGCAGGGACGCGGAGGTGGAGATGCTGAAGTGGCTGTCGGCGGAGGCATAGATGCGCAGTCCGGCGAGGCGCTCGGGCAGCGACCCCGGGGCCCCTGCCACCGCGGTGTTGCGGGCCAGCAGCATGGCCTGGAGGTTCGAGGCGGTGCCGCCGCTGGTGAACACGCCGTCGGCGTCCGGGCCCAGCCCGGCCAGGCCGGCTGCCCAGTCGACGAGCCGCTGTTCGATGAGGGTGGCGCCGGCGCTTTGGTCCCAGGTGTCCATCGAGGTGTTCACCGTGGTGACCAGGGCCTCGGCGGCAATTGCTGGCAGGGCGACAGGGCAGTTCAGGTGGGCGGCGTAGCGCGGATGGTGGAAGTAGACCGCATCTCGCAGGTACAGCTCGGTGGCCTCTTCCAGGGCTGCGGCCGTGCTGCCCAGCGGTGTGCGCAGGTCCACGGCGTCGAGCCGGGCGCGCAGGGCTTCCGGGCGGGGCCCGGTGGTGGGGCCCGTGGCTCCGGCAATCGTTCGGGCCGCAAGCCGGGCTGCGGAGGCGAACTCCTCGGCCATTCTTTCGGCGGTATCGCTGGTGAGCAATTGCCCGGCAGCAAGGTCAGCAGGGGAGGACAGGGATTGCGCCAGTTGACGTTGGGGCGTCATGGGGCTCCTTCAATATCGGTGACTGCCACGATGCGAGATGGAAAGGTTATGCTTACCTAACTCGTGACCAGATATTAAAGACACAGTGGCGGGAGCTAATGCAACTTAAGTTCAACAAGCAACCAAAAATTCCATGTCGGACGGCCCAAAGTGGCCGTCGTGTTTCTGCGTGCCCGGAAATGACCGCAGGACGCCAATTGCCGGGTGTAACAATTCGGAAGGAACCAAGGAAGAGGCCTGGCGTTGACAAGGCATGGCGGCGTCGGGAAGCGGCACCTTCAAAGGTTGCGCGCGTCCACCATGAATGGAATGCGCGCCCGGAGACCGGGTGCGGCCTTGGGGTTCTTCAGTCCTCTTGCGTACCGGTGTAGGCGACCACGCTGAGCACCATGTCGGATTCACCCTCGAAGCGGACCTGTATCTGCCCGGCTTCCTGGGTTTCCCGCAGGCCGGCACGCATGCCGCTGGGACCCTCGGAACCGCATGAGCCCACGCTGCTGCTGCCGCCTGTTTCCCGCCCATTGCCGTCGATGACCGAGAAAGCGTGCGGTACTGACCTTGAACAGGTCAATTCAACGCTGATGCGGTCGCTGGTGAGATTGCGGGGCAGTTCAAAGTCCATGCTGGATGAGAAGCGTTCGGCCAGCACCACGTGCTCGCTGCCCGGTTCGCCATCGTCGAGCGGGTGCAGGCCCTGCTGGATCTGGTGGGCGGCCATGGAAGGCGGCAGCTGCGAGATTCGCTTTCTCAGCCCGTCCGCGGAATACGGCTGCAGGGGCACCGGTGTTTCGGTCACCTGGATGGGCAGCGGGTGTGCATCGTGGTTTCCGCCGCTCGAGGAGGAAGGCTCCGGGGCATCGTTGCTCCCGTCAATCGGCATGCAGGCCGTCAACAACAGCCCCAGCCCGGCCAGGGTCGCAACCACCATCGAAAAACGGTTCATGACCTGACCCTATACGCATGCTTCGGCGTGTGGGCGGTTTAGTGGGTTCGATCCCGCATCATTCGGGATTCACTGCCCTTCAGCGCGCGTGAGGGTCACGACGCTGAGTTCCATCCCGGATTCCCGGTCAAAGGCGAGTTGCACCTGGCCCAGCTGGGGGTTGCCCCGGATGCCGATCCCAAAGCCGCTGGGCCCGCCGGGCGAACACTCCGATGACGAGCCGCCGCCCAGCGGGGCCCCGTTAATGTCGAAGAGCATGACCTCGAAGCCGATGCTCTTCGAGCAGGCCACCTCGATGAGGACCATGTCGCCCGGGTTTTCCCGGGGCAGTGCAAAACGGCTGCTTGCGGTCAATTGCTCTGCCAAAAGCACCTGTTCGCTGCCCGGGACTCCATAGTCGATGGGGTGCAATCCCTGTTGGATCTGGGGTGCGGCCATCGAGTGCGGCAGCTTGGCGATCCGCTGGTCGAGGTCGATGGTGCTGTATTCCTGCAGCGGCAGATCCTCACGCGGCGCTTCGACGGGCGGCACATAGGTGTCGCCGGTGGAGCTCGTGGATTCGTCGGGTGTCGGGACGGAGGTGTTCCCGTCAATCGGCACGCAGGCCGCCAGCAAGAGGCCAAGGCCGGCCAATGCTGCGATCAATCCCGAAAAACGCTTCATGGCCTCACCTTATCTGCGCCGCCCGGTACCCGCTCGCTTCGGCAACCCATCCTTGCAATGTGTCGGATTCCCTCGGGGCGTTCCTACGCCAAGAACGAAGAGGCCTTGCCGCTGGACCGGGCGCGCTGTTGGCTCGAAGCATGAAACAGATTCTGTTGTTGGGCGGGACCGGGTGGCTGGGGCAAACCATTTCCCTCCAGGCGCTGGACCGCGGACACTCGGTGACCGCGCTGGCCCGCGGCACCAAGCCTTTTACCCCTGGTGTCCGCGCCGTGATCGCCGACCGCGAAGCACCTGACGCCTACGAACAGGTGGCGGGCCGGGCCTGGGACCTGGTCATCGAGCTCACCGACAGGCCGCCTTTCGCACGGGAGGCGGTGCAACACCTTGGCGGATCGGCCGGGAACTGGGTCTTCATATCCTCGTGTTCGGTCTATGACCTCCAGTCCGAACCCGGCGCCGACGAGACCGCGAGGACCGCCGAACCGCTGCCCGGAGCGGAGGACGGGGAGGATGCGGATTTCGGGCGGGCCAAGTCCGCATGCGAGGAAGTGAGCGTCCGGTATCGCAACGGCGGGGCGTTGGTTGTCCGTCCCGGGTTGATCGGCGGTCCCGGGGACCCGAGTGGACGCAGCACCTACTGGCCGCTGCGCTTCGCCGAACGCCGGGATCCGGTCCTCGTCCCGAAGGCACCCGACGGGGAAGCCCATGTGCAAATCATCGATGTGCGCGACCTCGCCGCCTTCATCCTCGACGCGGGCCTGGCCGGGGAACACGGATACGTCAACGCCGTGGGCGAGGCGCACCGCCTGGGCCAGGCGCTGGAGATGGCCCGGGAAGCGGCCGCAACCGTGGCAGCCTCCAACGGGCGGCCGGCGCCCGAACACCAAGTGGTTGGCTACGACGTGTCCAGGATGGCGGCGGACGGTGTGAATCCGTGGGCGGGTCCCACATCGCTGCCGCTTCTGCTGCCGCCGGGCGACGGATATGCAGGGTTTGCCCGCCGCTCGGATGCCCGTGCCCTGCAGCTGGGGTTGCGCCGGCGGAGCCTGCGGCAGACGTTTGAAGACATCGTCCGTTCCGGAGGGGAAACCGATGTGGATTCGCTGAGCTCCGGGCTCACCGCGGCGGAAGAACAGCGGCTCCTGGCTCGCTGAGAATCCGGCTCCGTCCCGGTGCCCGGGGCGCGGACGTTTGACACCCGGCACCGGTGGGCAGCAGGATTGAATGGTCCCATTGTCTACGAACGGACATGACGTGCTTGTAGTTCTCGCCTTCGCCTAACCGCGCCAGGACCCCCATGCCCTCCACCCCGATGCCGGGGCAAGATCGAGGCCATGGTGATGTTTCGGCGCATCCACCGTCGAAACGAGAACAACCATGCAGCACCACAACCCCATCGTCATTGACCGCCTCGGCTATTCCTGGCCCAACGGCGGCACCGTCTTCGAAGGGCTCTCCACCACGTTTTCGCGCGGAACCACCGGGCTGATCGGGCCCAACGGCTCGGGCAAGTCAACGCTCCTGCGGCTGATCGCCGGCGAACTGGCACCCGTTCGGGGCGCCATCCACACTGACTCGCAACCCGCCTACCTGGCGCAAGACATCGTCCTTGACACCCGCCGCAGCGTGGCCGACCTCATGGGAATCGCCACCAAGCTCGCTGCGCTGCAGCGCGTCCTGGCGAACACCACCGAGAACCTGGAACTCGACCTGGAAGCCGTCGGTGACGACTGGGACCTGGAGGAGCGGTCGTCGGCGCTGCTGAACGGATATCTGGAGGTGCCGGTCGCCCCGGAATTCCTGACGCGCACCGTGGGTACGCTCTCCGGCGGCGAAACCATGGCCGTGGGCCTGGCGGGGGTCGAACTCCGCGGCGCCGGCATCATGCTGCTGGACGAGCCGACGAACAACCTTGACCGGACCGCCCGCCACCGCCTCTACGACATGGTGCAGCGCCATCCCGGAACCCTGGTGGTCTCCACCCACGACAAGACGCTGCTGCGGCTCCTCGACTCGCTGGCGGAATTGCGGCCGGTGAATGTCCGGGCACTGCGGGCCGAGAAGTTCGACCTGGTGCGCTTCGGGGACTGGGATTCCAGGGCCGAGGCCCTGGGCCACGAGGGGGACAGCGCCGAGCGCCGTCTCAGCGACGCCCGCCGAAAACTGGCCATCGAGAAGCGCCAGGGCCGCGAGGCCGAGACAAAGATCGCCAGGCGGGCCAAGCAAGGCAGGAAGGCCGCCGAATCGATGCCCAAGATCCTGGCCAACTCGCTGCGCAACCAGGCCGAGGTGTCCGCCGCCAAAAACCGGGGCATCATGAAATCGCATGAAGCGGATGCTGCAGCGGAACTGGCTGCCGCACGCGAGGCGGTGCCGGTTGACCTGCGTATCGCCATCGACCTTCCGGACACCCGCGTTCCGGCGGGACGCGGCATCGTCGAAATCCCGGTCTCCGCGATCTCCCGCGGGGCCGTGCTCGAACACGCCGAGCCCCTGGCGGAGGACTCGGTGCTCGCGATCCGGGGGCCCGAACGCATTGGGCTGGCCGGTGGCAACGGTGTCGGGAAGTCGACGTTGCTGGGCCAGATCGAGGCCGCGGCCAAGGTGCCGACCGGTTTCCTGCGCCAGCGGCTTGGCGCAGCGGAATCCGACGGCTGGGCAGGCCTCCATGACGGGCTGGGCATGTTGGAGAACCTGCGTCTGGCGGCGCCGGGCGTGGAGCCGGGGACCTTGCGGGAGAAGCTGGCGGCATTCCACTTCCGGGGGAGCCGGGTCGATGAACCGGTCTTGCAGTTGTCAGGTGGTGAAAGATTCAGGGTTGCCCTGGCGATGATCCTGCTGGCCGACCCCGCTCCCCAGCTCCTGCTGCTCGACGAGCCGACGAACAACCTGGACATGGCCACGATCGAGCAGTTGCTCTCGGCGCTCGAGTCGTTTGGCGGTGCCATGGTTGTGGCCAGCCACGACGAGGAATTCCTCGCCGCGCTGGCCACGGATCGTGAATGGGAGATGCAACGGGCGGTTACGTCGCCGGACGCATGACATGCTTGGTGCCCGGCACATGCTCTGGTGCATGGGCGACCGCCCGCGCACCGACCTCGGCCAGCGCGATGAGGGCGAAGGCGTTGGCGCCGTGCAGCAGCCCCACCCATGCCGATTCGAAGGCCACGAAGGCCAACGTGATCTGCACTGCCACGGCCAGAAGGAGCCACAGGGCCCACTTGAGTCCGGCGTGGCCCAGCAAAGCGACGACCACCAGCGCCAGCACGAGTACCGGAACGACGTACATCCCGATCATGCCGTGCAGCATCGCTGACAACGGGGGCTCGGTGGGGAGCGTCCCTGATTCCAGCGAGGGGATCAGCCCGAACATGGACCAAGCGATCAGTGCTGCCTGAACAACAACGGCAGCGGCAATGATGTGGGCAATAACCTTGTATGCGGTACGCAACGTGTATGTCCTTTCTGGGAATTGCTCAAGGTACCGAATGTGAGGGCCAGCGGTGGCCACGTGGCCGCATTTTCCTGCCGAATGGTGCGAGTGGTTTCGTGTCGTTTGCGCGGCCCAAGCGTTTTTGATGGCTAACGATAGCTCCGATGGGTGCCCGATACCAGCACGGCGAATGAACCAATTTAGCCCGTGCGGGTGTGGAGCGGTTGTCGGGGCTCCGGATGCCTACCAGGCCTCGGCGATGAGTTCGGCCAGCAGTTCCTCTCCGTCGACATCCAAGCCGCGCGACCGGAACCAGCCGCAGATGTTTTGGCAGTCGCGTTGCAGCAGCCCGACACCGCGTTCATTCCCCGCAAGGTCGACAAATTGCGGCAAGTCGATGACGACGATACGGTCCCCGGCGGCGAGCACGTTGTAGGGGGAGAGGTCCCCATGGGCAAATCCCAGCCGCGCAAAGACCTTCATGGCGTCCACGATTTGTTCCCAGTAGCGGACCAGCCGCTCGGGGTCGGGGCGCACATGTTGCAGGCGCGGTGCCGCGGCGCCCGGGGCCTCGGGATCCTCGATGAACTCCATCAKGATTTCCGTGCCCATGATCTGTACCGGATAGGGAACCGGGGCGCCTGCCTCGAAACAGAGCCGGAGGTATTGCCATTCGGAACTGGCCCAACGCGAGGCCTCCACGAGCCGCCCGTAGGTGCTGCCGTTTTTCAGGGCCCGGGCATCACGTGAGCGCCTGACGTTTCGCCCCTCGGTGTAGGTCGAGGACCGGGTGAAGGACCTCTGCTCCGGTGAACGGTAACGCTTGGCAGCCAACAACACGTGTTGGTCCGAGGTGGCCCGCTCGACCAAGAAGACGTCGGCCTCCTTGCCGGTCTTGAGCACGCCGAGCTCGGTGTCGATGGCACCGGCATCTTCGATGACGAACTCGGGGTAGGGCAAGGGCCCCCGCATGAGTTTCTCGGTGGCCGGCCAGGTTGACCAGCGCTGTGATTCCGAGAGCTGGTCGTCAAGATAGTTCCAGTCATCCGCGCGATCGGTGTGCTTGGTGTTGGCGCCCGCGGATCGCCGTTCAAAGGTGTCTGGAAAGCTGTTTTCTACGTAATTCTGCATTGCTGGAGTAACTCCTGTGGGAAGGAAAGCATGGATCCGGGGTCACGGCTGGGACACTCATTGGTTTCCTCCTCAGGTAGTTACTGTTGCAGTCGCTTCAAGGACACCACAACTCATTGGCGTGTGTCAATCACTTGGGATCATGGGCTTTGGGTCGGGATGGGTGCCATTGCCGAGCATAACGATAAGCATTATGGTTGCATGAAGGTCCGGGGAGCTTCCTCCCCGGTCTACATCAAGCGGGGCGGAGCCGGGACAATGTCCATATTGGGAACTATCGTCATGTTGCTTATGGCGCTTCTGGTGGCACTGCTTGTGGCGCCGTATGTGCACCGGAAGGGCGGGACCCCGGAAGTTGGACTTACTCGGTGGGTGGCCATCGCCTACGTGGTGATTGCCGGCGGAGCAACAATCTACCGGCTTGCCGAGATCGCGATGAGTCCCAATCTGAGAATCAGCATGCCGGTGCAGGAGTTCTGGCCGCAGATCCCCGCAAGTGCGGGTGTGGAGGGGCCAACCGCTCAGGTGGTTTCCGGTGGATTCACCGAGGCCCTCGTCGAAGTCCAGGGACTGGCATCCGGAACGCGGTGGCTGCTCGGGGCGGGAGAGCTTCTTCAGGGGATTGCGGCACTTTTCATTGGGGCAGCGGTCATCAGCATGTGCAACGGACACCTCAAGAATTCGAGCTTCAGGCCGGCGCTCGTCAAGTGGTTCTCCGCCGCGGCCGTGGTGATTGTGGTGTGCGGGCTGGTCTGGCAGGTGCTCGAAGGCATTGCGGGGTTGCAGGCATCCGAGCAGGTGCTGGGAGTTGTCGGGGCGCACTGGGATACGGCCAGCATGGGCCGCGAAAGCCTGAATGACATCATTGGCCAGCTGGAGCCAAGCGGGTTCGCGCTTCAAGTGAATTTCTGGCCGCTCTGGGCCGGGCTTGGACTGTTCACCACGGCGCAGATATTCAAGCGCGGACTCGAAATGCAAAAAGACACGGCAGGACTGATTTAGTGGCTCGCGAAGAGTCCGAGGACCACACCGAGATCAGATGCCACTTGGGGGAATTGCTTGAAGAAAGGTCGATGACGCTGGTCGAACTGGGCGAGCGGGTGGATATCAGCGTGGTGAACCTGTCGATTCTCAAGAACAACCGTGCCAGGGCAATGCGCTTCTCCACGCTGCAGGCGATCTGCAAAGCCCTGGACTGTGAAGTCGGGGAACTGCTCAGCTACGTGCCGGAGCGGTAGCAGGCCAACGCTCGCCTGCCGACCTTGTGTAGGTGGCGTTGCTGGACTACTTCTTGATGTCGATGATCAGGTTGGTGATCCGCAGGGTGCATAGGCGCTCGCCGGCCTCGTTGTCGATGACGACCTGGTGGCTTGCCATGCGCCTGCCCAGGCTGATGGGGGTTGCGGTGATCGTGATGATCCCCTCGCGTGTTCCCTTGTGGTGGGTGGCCGAGACGTCCACGCCCACCGCGGACTTGCCCATGGTCGAGGCGTGCTTCACCGCGGCCCAGGAGCCGACGGCCTCGCCCACGGCCAGCGAGGCGCCGCCGTGCAGCAACCCGAATGACTGGCGGTTTCCCTCCACCGGCATGGTGGCCACGACCTTCTGCACCGATTCCTCGATGATTTTGACGCCCATCTTGATATCAAGCTCGCCCAGGGCAATTTGCCAGACTCCGTCGATGGAGGCTTCCGGGGTGGGCGCGGTGGGGCGCTCTGCGCTCATGCTGCATTTCTCCTGAAATTCGAGGCTGTGTGACGCCCGAGGCTCGTGGCGTTCTTCCCCATACTGTACTGTGGTTGCTAATACTGACCGATCGTTCAGGAAGGATTTCGTCGATGACGACAACTCCCATGGCTCCACTCGTTCCCAGCTTCGTCCAAAACTCCTGGTGGACCCCCTCCGATCCCGACGGTGGGACCTCCGTGCTGGATGCCAACACCGGTGAGCCCCTGGCCACGGTCAACAGCGACGGCCTGGACCTTGCCGCGGTCGTCGAGTACGGCCGCACCGTCGGCCAGCGCGAACTGGGCAAGCTGTCCCTGCACGAACGCGCCCTCAAGCTCAAGGAACTTGCCACATTCCTCAACGAACGCCGCGAGGAACTCTACGAGATCTCCTACCGCACCGGCGCCACCAAGATCGACTCGATGGTGGACATCGACGGAGGCATCGGCGTGCTGTTCACCTTCTCCTCCAAGGGCCGGCGCGAACTGCCCAACTCCAACGTCATCCTCGACGGACCCATGGAAGTGCTCTCGCGCGACGGATCCTTCGCCGGCGAGCACATCTACACCCGCATCCCGGGCGTTGCGGCACAGATCAACGCCTTCAACTTCCCGGTCTGGGGCATGCTCGAGAAGTTCGCACCCGCCTTCATCGCCGGGGTGCCGACCATCGCCAAGCCAGCCACCCCCACCGGCTACGTCGCCGAGGCGATGGTGCGCCTGATGGTCGAATCCGGCATCCTGCCCGCCGGTTCCATCCAGCTGATTTCCGGTTCCGCCCGGACCCTGCTGGACGTGCTTGACTACCGCGACATGCTCTCCTTCACCGGTTCGGCCTCCACCGCCTCGGCGCTGAAGGCCCACAAGAACGTCATCGACGGCGGAGTGCGCTTCACCGCCGAGACCGACTCGCTCAACGCGGCGATCCTGGGCCCGGACGCCGTGGTGGGAACCCCGGAATTCGACGCCTTCGTCAAGGCCGTCACCACGGAAATGACGTCGAAGGCCGGCCAGAAGTGCACCGCCATCCGCCGCAACATCGTCCCGGCAGCGCTGGTCGACGACGTGGTCAAGGCCGTGGGCGGGCGCCTCGATGCTCGCGTGGTCATTGGCGACCCGCGTGCCGAGGGCGTCACCATGGGAGCCCTGGCCTCCCTGGAACAGCTGCGCGACGTCCGCGGCGCCGTCGAGGACATGATCGCCGCCGGCGGCGAGATCGCCTACGGCACACTTGACGCACCGGTGGTCCGCACCACCGGCGGAGAGGAAAAGACCGTGGATGCCGGGGCCTTCATGTCCCCGCTGATCCTCACCTGGGACGACGTGGAAAACCAGGCCGTGCACAGCCGCGAGGCCTTCGGCCCGGTCTCCTCGGTGATCGGCTACACCGACCTGGATGATGCCATCCGCCTGGCGGCCATGGGCTCGGGCTCCCTGGTGGCCACGGTCTGCACCAACGACGCGGACACGGCTCGGGTCCTGACCACCGGCATCGCCTCGCACCACGGGCGCGTGCACATGCTCAACCGCGAAACCGCCCGGTCGTCCACCGGCCACGGTTCCCCGGTGCCGCACCTGGTCCACGGCGGCCCGGGCCGCGCCGGCGGCGGCGAGGAACTCGGCGGCATCCGCTCGGTCAAGCACCACATGCAGCGCACCGCCATCCAAGGCTCGCCCAACATGCTCACCGCCGTCACCGGCGTCTGGCACACCGGTGCCGACCGCGTGATTGCCGGGGATCCGGAATTCGGTGCCGTCGCCGGTGCCATCCACCCGTTCCGCAAGTCGCTGGCCGAGCTGGAGATCGGGGACGCCTTCGCCTCGCCGCTGCGCAAGGTGTCCCTGGAGGAGATCACGGCGTTCGCCAACGAAACCGGCGACACCTTCTACGCGCACACCGACCGCGCCGCGGCCGAGGCCAACCCGTTCTTCCCCGGCATCGTCGCCCACGGGTACCTGCTGGTCTCCTGGGCCGCGGGACTCTTCGTCCAGCCCGCCCCGGGACCGGTCCTGGCGAACTACGGCCTGGAGAACCTGCGCTTCATCACCCCGGTGCCGGACGGGGACTCGATCCGGGTCACGCTGACCGCCAAGAAGATCACCCCGCGCGTCACCGACGAGTACGGCGAGGTCGCATGGGATGCGGTCATCAACAACCAGGATGGCGAGATCGTGGCCACCTACGATGTGCTGACCCTGGTGGAGAAGGAAGACACCACCTACGCCAACTGGGGCAAGTAGCCCCGGGCCGCGCGTCGGCGCGGACACTTCCATTGGCCGGACGCCTGGCTCCCTTCGCGGGTGCAGGCGGCCGGCCATTGCCGTTGGCCGGGAATGCGGGCGGGCCGCGTGGTCGGCCGCGCCCTGGATGTGAGAAGGTAGCGGGCAGGGCAAGGTACCCAACTTCCGCATGGCCCTGCGCCGGATAGCCCCCGAGCACACACGAGGAACGAGGATTCGATGAATGCACCGGTCATCAAGGATGCGAACGCCTGGACCGAACGCGAACAACTTGAATTCCTTGGGTCGCCGCAGTTC
This sequence comes from Arthrobacter sp. UCD-GKA, assembly GCF_001863355.1. Classification (NCBI taxonomy): domain Bacteria; kingdom Bacillati; phylum Actinomycetota; class Actinomycetes; order Micrococcales; family Micrococcaceae; genus Arthrobacter; species Arthrobacter sp. UCD-GKA. Next base: position 225,628 of record NZ_MOLR01000001.1, read on the forward strand.
GCCGGGATCCTGGCCGATGTCGTTCGGCCCATGGGGCTGGCGGATGCCAAGATCACCGTGGCCGAGTTGCACCACCGGCCCGGCGCCGGGGTCTCCGGGGTCTTCGAGGCCACCGATGGATCCTCCACGCTGTACCTGGGGGCCACGGCCGAAAAGCTCGAGACGGTTCCCGAGGGGACGGTGCAGCTGGACAGCGGACAGGGAAGTATTGTCGTCTGGCTTCACCCGGCCGACCCGCTGCTGCCCGGACTTCCCCTGGCAACCACCCCGGCGCTGGTCGAGGAACACTGGGGCGGGGGCCGGGTGATCGAGGAACTGCGCACCCTGGCCTATCGACCGTTGCGCCGGGCAGTGATGCTGGCGCGATTCGGCGACGGGCAGCAATTGTTTCTCAAGGTGCTGCGCAAGGACGCCGAACTGCTGCACGAGAAACACCTGGCGTTGTTGTCCGCCGGAATCCCGGCACCGATACCGGCGGGGCCGCCGATCGACGGGGTCCTGGCCTTTCACCGCGCCCACGGGGTGCCCCTGGCCGAGGATCTCATGCACGCCCCGGAACTGCCGCTGGCACCGCAACACATCATCGGGCTGCTCGACGCGCTGCCGCAAGCACTCCTGGAGGTCCCGGCTCGGCCGGCTTGGTCCGACCGCCTGGGCTGGTACGGGCATGCCGCGCAAACCGCCGTCCCCGACCAGGCCGGACCTATCGGTGAGCTGCTCACACGCCTGGCCCGCATCCTGGAAACCGCGCACCGCGGTGACCTGGTGCCCAGCCACGGGGACTTCTACGAGGCGAACATCTTCGTCGAGAACGGGAACATCACCGGGCTGCTCGACATTGATTCGGCCGGCCCAGGGTACCTGGTCGACGACCTGGCCTGCTTCTTGGGGCACTTGGCGGTCCTGCCCGACCTGGACGCGCGCTACGGGCGCGTCAACGGCTACTTCGAGGATTATGCCGCGGCCTTCGAGACCGAACTCGGGAACCGCGGGGTCTCGGCCAATGGACTGTATGCCCGGGCAGCGTGCGTGGTCCTGTCGCTCGTGGCAGGAGCCCGCGACGAGGCGAATCCCGACTGGCATGCCGTGGCCCTGGCCCGGTTGGCATTGGTGGAACAGTTGCTGGCCCGCGCCGAATAGGCCCCCGGCGGCGAAGATGAGAGCTTTCTCATCCGGCTCTCCTCTTCGGCTCACATTCATTGGCCATGCTTGAAGCAGATCAAGAGCAAGACAATGAACGAGAGGTTCGCAGCCATGAAGAAGTCACGTACGTTTTGGTCCATCACCGGTGCGCTGGGCGTAGTCGCCATCGGCGCTGGCGTTGCGGTCGCCCAGCCAATCGTCCCGGTCAACGAGACCGTGATCATGCAGGAAAGCGCGGCGCAGCAAGGATTCTCCTCCGTGGAGCGCGTCGCCGAAAAGGCCGAAACCTCGGCCGCGGTGGCCGACTCGGCACAGTCCGCGGTCTCTGCGGTGTCGGCGAAGTCCGCTGTTTCCCCGGTGTCGGCGAAGTCCGCTGTTTCCCCGGTGTCGGCGAAGTCGGCCGTCTCGCCGGTGTCGGCGAAGTCCGCTGTTTCCCCGGTGTCGGCGAAGTCGGCCGTTTCCCCGGTGTCGGCGAAGTCGGCCGTCTCGCCGGTGTCGGCGAAGTCCGCTGTTTCCCCGGTGTCGGCCAAGTCGGCTGTCTCCCCGGTGTCCCCGATGTCGCCGCAGTCCGCTCCCTCGGCTGCCAGCGCCGCCTAACGGACAAAAGACTAGAAGACACGCGGCGGGTGCCGGTTCCGTTCCAGGAACCGGCACCCGCCGCGTTCATGCGCCCGGCAGCGCAGGGCACGTCTTCGTACCCACGCGATGTCTTGCCTGATCACTGCGGGACCGCGGTGGCATACTGTGGTTTGTGAAACCAGAAGACGCCAATGCAAGCCGCTTGGACACGGAAGCCGCCGCCCGGATGTGGGATTCGTACGCAGCAGCCCACCCGGATGCCGTGCGCCTCTGCGCCGAGTATTCGGTCGAACGCTTTGGGGATTCGGCCGAGCTGGCCGATGCCCTGCTGCGGGAAGTTATCCATGGCAGCAAGCGCGCCACCTCGACCCTGGCCCGGGAATTCCTGGACGACGGGGCATCCCTGCCCCGAGTTGGCTCGCACTGGATTGCCTGCGACGGCGAGGGAACCCCAAGGGTCATCTTGCGCAGCATCGAACTGAGATTGGGAACCTTCAACGACGCCGACGCCGATTTTGCCAGGGACGAGGGCGAGGATGACCTGTCCCTGGAAAGCTGGCGGCGTGAACACCGCAGGTACTGGCAGCGCACGGAGGCCGCCCGCGGGCGGAGCTGGAGCGAGGACGACCCGATCGTTTTCGAACGCTTCCGGATTGCCTGGACACCGGCACCTGCCGGCATTGAACCCGAAGCAGCCGGCACCTGATCCGGGCGGGGAATGACAAGCCCGAAACCGAGTTCCATGCGTAGTCATGGGGAGCCGAATCCGAGTGCTGCACGCAAGTTCGGGTAGTTAACTGGTAGCCCCACCTGTTGTCCGCCCGTTGTGGCGGACGTACTCTTCGTACATCTGGAACGCAGCATATCCACAGGGTCCTTGTGGGGAACACAAGGTGGGGCTCGTGCTTGCTGGGAGTGCAATCGATCTGTTGGGTGCCGGATGCAGTATCCAACTCGTCGATCAGAGGGATCCCATGAACAAGATCTTTGCCATTCCCAGCGCAATCTTCATCGCTTGCGCGACCATGCTGGTGGCCCCGGCAACCGCGGCACCGCCGGCAGGCACCCAGCTCTCCGGGGCGATCTTCACCTCGGATGTCACCGGCACTCCGGTCAACCTGAACGTCTACGACGCCAAGGAAGATGTCTACCTCAACGGCGGGCCCGGCATCAACGCTCCCGACGACGCGGCGGGACTGCCCGCCGGAACCTATTCCTTCCAGGTCACCGATCCCTCGGGAAAGGTGCTGCTGTCTTCGGACCCGGTTGCCTGTCGCCAGTTCACGGTGAATGCCAGCGGTGTCATCCAGGACACCTCGCCCTCGGGGGCCTGCGCCCACGCCACCGGGCTCGACGGTGAAGACGGAGGGGCAACCGTCCAGTTGTTCCCGTACGCCGACACCCCGAACAACGGCGGGGTCTACAAGGTCTGGGTCACCCCCACCGACAGGTTGGACTGCTCGGACCGGGGCAGCAAGAACTGTTTCGTGCCGCGCTACAGCAAGGTGGACAACTACAAGGTCCTCAGCGACATGATCGTCGAGATCGACGTGAGGTTCTGGAAGGACGGGGTGGCCATGGACGGCTACGCCGCCACGTGGACCGACACCAACGGCGCCCACAACGTGAAGTTCTCCGAATGGAACCCGGCGGTGTTGGCCTTCCACGAGGCCCACTTCGAGGCAACCGAGCAGGGCACGCACTCCATCCGCGTGGCCAGCCAGCCCGGCTGCACCATCGTGTCCGTCCAGGCGCCCGACGGATCCGCGGCCAAGGTGAAGGGCACGACCTCGGACGTGGCGGTGACCGTCGCGGACCACGCCGACGGCAACCACACCTACTGGGTGGATGTCACCTGCAAGTAGGCAAGCAAGGAAGCGCTCCGGCCGGGTGCCCTTTTCGGGCATCCGGCCGGAGCGCGTCAGGTGCGCAAACCGTGCCGGAGCGTCCGGCGGGACCCGCTGCCGCAACCTCGCCGGCCGCCCGGGCCCGCTGCCCGGCTAGCTCGGTTCCTCGAAGCGGTAACCCATGCCGCGGACCGTGGTGAACCATTCGGCGCCCAGCTTGTTGCGCAGGTAGCGCACGTACACGTCCACGACGTTTGAACCCGGGTCGAAGTCATAGCCCCAGACCCGGGAGAGCAGTTGCTCGCGGCTGAGGACCTGCCCGGGGTTGCGCATGAAGGCCTCGGCCAACCCGAATTCCCTGGCCGAGAGGTCGATCTCGCGCCCGTGCAGGCGGGTGCGGCGGCTGGCGGCGTCAAGCTCCAACGGCCCCACGCGGATCACCTGGTCCTCGGGCACCGCTGCCTGCGGACGCAGCCGCAGGCGCACCCGGGCCAGCAACTCCTCGAAGCGGAAGGGCTTGGCCATGTAGTCGTCCGCACCGCCCTCGAGCCCGGCGACGGTGTCGTCGATGCTTGAACGCGCGGTCAGGATGATGACCGGGGTGTCGACATTCGTGGAGCGGATCCGTGACAGCACCGAGAACCCGTCCTCGTCGGGCAACCCGAGGTCAAGGATGATCAGCTCGAAGTCCCCGGTCTGGGCCAGGTAGCCGCCCTCCTTGCCGGTGTCGGCGACGGTCGGCTGGAAGCCGGAGGACTTCAGTCCCTTGGCAACGAAGGAGCTGATGCGCTCCTCGTCCTCAATGATCAGTATCCGGCTCATCTTCTTCTCTTTCCAGGCTGGTGGGGATCTCAATGACGAAGGTGGACCCGACGCCCACGTCGGAGCTGACCCCGACGGACCCGTGGTGCGCCTCGGCGATGGCCGAGACGATGTTCAGGCCCAGGCCCGAACCCTCGGTGCGCTTGGAGTTGCGGCCACGCCCGAAGCGCTCGAAGATCCGCGATTGGTCCTCGACCCCGATGCCGACCCCCTCGTCGCGCACCCAGAGGCGCAGCACCGATTCCTCGTTGGTGCCGTGGGTGACATTGGTTCCCATGGTAATCGTGGACCCGTCGGCGGAGAACTTCACCGCGTTGGAACACAGCTGCAGCATGGCCTGGGTGATCCGCTGGGGATCGACGTTGGCCACGGCCTCCACGCGGTGCCCGATCCGCCAGGCCCTTTCGCCCAGCGGGCGGGCCCGGTCCAGCAAGTCGTCCAGCAGCGTGCCGATGTTCGTGGGCACGGGTTGGACGAAATCGACGCTGTTGGAGGTGGCCAGGGTGACCAGGTCGTTGATCAGCAGGGACATCCGGTCCAGTTCGGCCAGGGCGATGTCCCGCGACTGGTTCACGTCCACCGGATCGTTGGCGTCCATGAGTTCGAGGTGACCCTGGATGATGGTCACCGGTGTGCGTAGTTCGTGGCCCACGTCGTCCAGCAGCTGCCGCTGGGAGACCATGGCGTTTTCCACGCGGTCCAGCATGGCGTTGACGGTGATCGTCAACTCGGCCAGGTCGTCGCGCCCGACGACCTCGATGCGCTGGGACAAATCGGATTCGGAGATCTTCCGGGCCGTGTCGCGCAGCAGCGCCACGGGGCGCAGGAACCTGCCCACCAGCAGCCATCCGGCGGTTCCCGCGGCCAGCAGGATGACCATCCCGACCACCATGTACATCACGAAGCCGCGGTTCAGTGCCTGCTTCTCGGCCGTGTAGTCGTAGGCGAACACCAGGTGGGCCGGGGTCCGGGGCTGGGTGACGGTCAGCGGTATGCTCACCGCGCGGTAGGTGGACTGGCTGGTCGGCACGGTCTGCAGCATGATCTGCTCGTCCGGTGCGTCGTGCACCGCCCAGGCGACGAATCCCGGGTCGTTTTCCAGACGGGTCTGCACGACCTCGGGGGCGGTCCAACGCACCTTCTGGTTGACCAGGCTCAGCATCCCCTCGTGCCGTGCCGGCAGGGTTTGCTGCATTGCGGTGTACAGCAGCACCTCGGCCGTGAGGGGTTCGGCGGCGGTCGCCAGTTCGGAACTGCGCGCGGTGAGCACCTGGAACTCCTGGACGCTGCGCTTGAGCGAGTCGTCTATGCGGGCGTCCATGGTCTTGACCTGCAAGAGGTAGACCACGGTTCCGGTGACGGCGAAGGCAAGCGTCATCAACCCGAGCATCCCGGCCAGCACCCGGGTGCGGACGGAGAACCCGCGGCGGGCAAAACGGGTGCCTTCGGGCGCGGAGGCCAGTTGTTGGGCGAGCTCGGGGATCCTAATCATCGTCGTCCCCGTCGTCCCCGTCGTCCCCGTCATCATCATCGTCGTCGTCGTCATCATCGTCGTCGTAGGCCTTGGAGGGCGGCAGCGGCTTGACCGGCGCCGACTTGCTGGGCAGGACGGTGGGTTTCTTGGACGGGGGGCTGGTCGTGGGCTTGGGCGTAGTCGACTTCGTGGGCTTGGGCGTTGGCGTGGGCACGGCCGATGGGCTGGGCGTCGCGGATGTCGATGACGGAGTGGCCGGTGCGGTGCCTTGCTCGATCGTGATCCCCGGGCCCAGGTTCACCGCCGGCGGAGCCGAAAGTTCCAGGGCAACCACGTAGGCGCCGAAACCCAGTGCCAAGAGCGCCACCAGCGCGGCCGCGATCTTGCCGATCTTTCCCAATCCCATGAACCCAAGTATGGCCGAGATTGATGAGACCCAAATGAGAGGGAGCCCATGTCGGCGTCGTTTCCCGCAGCAAGCCCCCGGCAACCGGCCAGCCCGTGCAACAAGGTGGATGCGGTTTCCCCGCATCCGGCGCATTGACAGGGGAACGGGGAAGGTCGACCCTGAGGACTGGGACGGCACGGGAAACCGTGGCGGGGGGAGCGTTGGCTGGTTCAGGGGCAGGGCTATGCGAAGGGAACCACGATGAGCGGCTTCGTTGGTATCGAACGAATCCGGCGTGTTTGGCTGGATGCCGTCCAGGCGGGGCCCTCCCTGCTGCAGGGACACCGGATCGCCAGGAACATCCCGAGACTCGAGGAAGCGGCCGGACCCAACTGGGGCCTGGTCGATGCGGCCGGAAGCGGCGGGGTGCCGCTGCGGTTGCTGGTCATCGGGGATTCCAACGTTGCCGGGACCGGGGCTCCCACACACTCCGTGGCATTGACCGGCCAGCTGGCGGTGCGCCTTTCGGCGCGGCGGCACCGCCCGGTGGCCTGGGAAGCCGATGGCGCGAACGGCGCCACCTTGGAACGCATCCGGCATGAAGTGCTCGGACTCATCCAGGAACACGACCCGGACATCGTCGTGCTGGTCGCAGGGGCCAACGACGCGATGTCCGGACGGAGCCCCGCGCATTGGGGCAGTGACCTGCGGGCGGTGCTGGGGGCCTTCCTGGATCCGGGCAGGGACCGGGAAATCGTGGTGGCAGGGGTCCCGCCGTTTCGGTACTTCCCGGCACTTCCGACACCGCTGAACGAGTTCCTGGAACGCCGGGCCAGCCGCCTGGATGCAGTCTCGGCGGGAGTGTGCGCGGAACTGGGGCTGGACTTCGTCTCCTTTGCCGATGATCCGCCGCTCGGGGAGGCCTTCTTTGCCACCGACCGTTTTCATGCCTCGGTGGCTGGTTACGGTCACTGGGCGGAGTTCCTGCTCGAGGTCTTGCAGGACCGCCGTTCGAGCGGTGGCTGAGGCGGCCGGCCCGCAGCAAACGGCAAGTGCCTGCCGCTTCCCCGCAGGCGGGGATGCGACAGGCACCGTTGGTTTTCGGCGCGGAGCCGGGTCAGTAGGCCTTGACGCGCTGCTCCACGATCAGGTGGACGAGGGCGAACTGGCCCTTCTCGTCAATCGCCGAGAGTGCTGCCTCGAGGGCGGCGGGAACATCGGCGTCGTTCTCGACACGGATGCCGAAACCGCCGAAGGCCTGGGCCATCAACGCGAAATCCGGGTTCTTGAGCTGGGTGCCCGAAATGCGTTCCGGGTAGTGGCGTTCCTGGTGGGTGCGGATGGTTCCGTACTCCTGGTTGTCCATGACAATGACCAGCGGGGTGGCGCCGTACTGCGCCGCGGTGGCCAGTTCCTGGCCGTTCATCAGGAACTCGCCGTCACCGGCGATGGTGACCACGCGGCGGCCCGGGAAATTCAGCGAGGCCGCGATGGCGGAGGGCACCGAATACCCCATGGACCCGTTGCGGGCCGAAATCATCGAGGCGTATTCCTCGGTCGGGAAGTAGCGGTGCGCCCAGTTGGTGTGCTCGCCGGCGCCCAGGGTGATGATGGCGTCCTTGGGCAGGGACGGGACCAGGTTGGCCATGAGCGTGTCCATGCGTGCAGGCCCCGCCGAGGGCGTGGCCGGGGGCAGGGCCGCGAACTTTTCCTGTTCGCCGCGCATGCGTTCGGTGAAGGACCTCCACTCGGGCTTGCCGGAGAATTCCATCATGACCAGGTCCCGCACGAAGACATCGGGCTTGGAGACGATCTGGTGGGAGACCGGGCCGGAGCGGCCGCGCAGGGACGGGTCGATGGTGACCAGGAAGTTCTTCTTTGACCAGTCCTGGCGCACCAGGAAGCCGTCGGTGATGACGTCGCCCGGGACGGTGCCGACGAAGATCAGCAGGTCGGTTTCCTCGAGCAGGTCGTAGGTGGGTTTCGGGCGGCCGTAGCCGATGGGACCCACGTAGGACGGGGAGCTGAAGGGGATGTTTCCCTCGCAGCGCCATTCGACGGCTGCCGGGAGGTGGTGTTCCTCGAGCCAGGAGGTCAGCTGGGTGGTTCCTTCCTGGGTCCAGTCGTTGCCGCCCAGGACGAACAGGGGCTTGGAGGATTGCTCGAGTGCGTTCTTGAGTTCCTTCCAGTCGGTCACGGTCATGCCGCCGGTGGCCACCGGGATGACCGGGTGCAGGGCGGGGTCGACCATTTCCCGGATGACGTCCTCGGGCAGTCCGACGACCACGGGGCCGGGGCGTCCGCTCATGGCTGCGAACATGGCTTCGGCCACGATTTCCGAGGCCCGCTCCGCGTGGTCCAGGACCATCACGCGCTTGGCGCCGGTGTCGAACCATCCCTTGATGTCGAATTCCTGGAAGGCCTCGCGGTCCCGGTGGGCGAAGGGGATCAGGCCGACGAAGAGCACCATCGGGGTCGAATCCTGCCATGCGGTGTGCAGGCCGACGTGCGCGTTGGCGGCACCCGGTCCGCGGGTCACCATGGCAATGCCCGGGCGCTGGTGCATCTTGCCGTCGGCCTCGGCCATGTAGGCGGCGCCGCCCTCGTGGCGGCACACGACGGTTTCGATGGGGGAGCGGTGCAGTCCGTCCAGGACGTCGAGGTAGCTTTCCCCGGGAATCACGTAGGTGCGCTCGACACCGTGGGCCACCAGGGTGTCAACGATGATGTGTCCGGCCGACTTCTTGGTCGGCACCTGGACCTCGGCGGGTTCTTGCAGTACTTGGGTGCTCATGCGTCATTGCTCCTTGCTGTCACCGCGGCGAACGGCGACATGTGTTGCACGGCGGTCACGTCATTGTGCCGCGTCGGGTCGAACGAATTCTGAAGTTCCAGCAAATGTACATGATGCTCGGGACCGACCCTAAGTATGGTACGAAATGCTTCTGTCACAATGGGTTGTTGATCACTATGACTTGTTTTTGCTATCGAACCTCCCGGTGAAATCGGGATCCCGGGTTTGGCCTCGCGTCGTCTGAATACCGAGTATGTAAGATGGTCGGAAACATACTGAGTATTTAGGGGTCGATTTGTCAATCAAGCATTCATTGCTGGTCATGCTGGAACAGCAGCAACGCTACGGGTTCGAGCTGCGCGAGGAGTTCGAGCGTTCCACCGGAAGCACCTGGCCGCTGAACATCGGGCAGGTCTACACGACACTGGACCGGCTCGAACGCGACGGTCTGGTCAGCGACCTGGGCACGGACGAACGCGGGCACCGCTACTACGCCATCACCGAGGCGGGGCGGATGGAGGTCGCCGCCTGGTTCTCCACCCCGGTGGCCCCCAGCACCCCGCCGCGCAACGAGTTGGCCATCAAGCTCGCCCTGGCACTGGGAACACCGCGGGTCGATGTCGCCGCGGTCATCCAGACCCAACGGCTCTCGACCATCCACGCCATGCAGGGATACGTGCGTTCCCGGCGCGAGGCCGACAAGGCCAACAAGGCAGAGGACTTTTCCTGGCGGCTGGTCCTGGAATCGCTTATCTACTCGGCAGAGGCCGAGCTGAAGTGGCTGGACCACTGCGAGGAGAAAATGCTGACCATGGCCAAGCCCTCCGTGGCTGGGGCAGGCATCGCGGCCTCGGTGGCCGCACCGGCGCGCACCCGGGAACTCTCGTGAGCGCGCCGGGGAACCGACAGTTGCTGGAGCTGGCGGGCGTGACCAAGACCTACGGCACCGGGGACACCTCGGTTGCCGCGTTGCGCGATGTCTCCTTCAGCGTCGACGAGGGGGAGTTCGTCGCGGTGATGGGCCCCTCGGGTTCGGGCAAGTCCTCGCTGCTGGCCCTGGCCGGAGGGCTCGACACCGCCACCAGCGGGGAGGTGTTCATCCAGGACACGCCGCTGGGTTCGCTGGGCCTGGCCGACCTGGCCCGGCTGCGCCGCCGGGCCGTGGGGTACGTCTTCCAGGACTTCAACCTGATACCCACGCTGACCGCGGTGGAAAACGCCGCACTGCCGCTGGAACTCGACGGCTGGAAGCCGGCCAAGGCGCACCGGGCGGCGCGCAACGCCCTGCGCCAGGTCGGCATCGAACACCTGGCCGGGAGGTTCATGGACCAGCTCTCCGGCGGCCAGCAACAACGGGTCGCCATCGCCCGCGCCATCATTGGCGAGCGCTCACTGATCCTTGCCGACGAACCCACCGGGGCCCTGGACTCGGTGACCGGCAACGGTGTCCTCGAGGTGCTGCGCCAGCGCGCGGATGCCGGGGCCGCGGTGGTCATGGTGACCCACGAGCCCCGGCATGCGGGATGGGCGGACCGCGTGGTGTTCCTCAAGGACGGGCGCATCGTGGACCAGACCGCATTGCAAAACGACCCGGCCTCGCTGTTGGTGAACCGATGATGTTCAAGCCGCGCTCCGGAACCAAGGGACCCACCGGCCAAGCCGGCGGACGCGCCCTGGCCCGCAGGATGGCGCTGCGCGACATCCGCGCCAACAAATCGACTTCGGCACTGGTGCTGTCATTGATCGCTCTGCCACTGATGCTGATGGTGCTGGCCGTGACGCTCATCGACAGCGCCGTCCCCACGGGACCGGAAAACGCGAGCAGGCAGCTGGGCGGATTTGACCTGCAGCTGCTGGGCAGCGAGTACCCCCTCGGTGCCGTGCAGAACCCGAACGACCCCTTCCAGTCCGCCAGCAATGGCGATCCGGGCCCCGAGGAAGAGACAACTGGTGCAGCGGATGTGCCGGCGATCCTGAAACAGCTCGACGAGGGCGCCTCGAGCACCGTGGTGCGCAACGGGTACCTCAAGTTCCCGGGCGCGGACGGCGAGGTGCAAACCGAGGTAACGGTCGGGGAGCTTCAGGACCCGCGTTTCACCGGGCGCTACACGCTGTCGGCCGGTGCCTGGGGCACGGGGGAGTCGGTGGCCATCAACCGGGATCTTGCCGATGCCACCGGGCTGGGCATCGGAGGGCGGCTGGTGCTGGGGGACGCCGGGTACCCGATCAACGGGATTGCGGAGCAGTCAGTCGGCATGGGACTCAGCGGCAGCGGACTCGGGCTCAGCCTGGGGATTGGCGGGTTCGAATCCCCGGCGGTGTTCCTTGCCCCGGGACACCCGATGGCCAAGGAGGCGGAACACGCGTACTTCTCGGTCTTCGTGGAGGGGATGGAGATCGACCTGGAGCGGCAGGCAGCGCTCAATGCCCTGGGGATCGGCAGCTACGCCAGGGACTTCATCATCGACCCTCCCGCCAGTGGCCTGTGGACGGGATCCTCGGGCGACGACGCGAGGGCCGAGGCATTGTTCAGGTTCATGGCGATCTCCACCGTTGGGTTCTTCGTCTTCCTGGAGGTGGGGCTGCTGGCCGGTGCCGCCTTCGCCGTGGGAGCAAAGCGGCAACGCCGGACCTTTGCGCTGTTGGGCGCCAACGGCGCCGACGCCGGGGTGATCAGGTGGATCGGTGGGTACTCGGGGCTCTTCCTGGGCGGGAGCGCGGTACTGCTGGGCACGGGCCTGGGCCTGGCCGGGGCCCGGGGCGTGACCTGGTGGAGCGAGGCGAACGCCGGGGGCTTCCCCGGTTGGCATGTCCCCTGGAGCATCATCGCCGCACTTGTCCTGCTGGGCCTGGCCAGCGCCGTGGTCGCCGCCCTGGTGCCCGCGCGGTCGGTGTCCCGCAATGCGGCACTTTCCGCGCTGCGCGCCGAGGCGAGCCCCTCGGCGCGGCCCAGGATCCCGGTGCTTGGGTTTGTGTTCCTCGGGTTGGGTGCAGCCTGTTGGTCCGTGGCGCTGGTGCTGGGGTTCGGAGCCGGCAGCTACGGAGTGCTCAACGAGCGCGGCAGCCTGGTGGCGGGCGGATTTATTGCCGGGATGGTGCTGTGCACCTTGGGCTTGATGCTCTCGATCGGGTTCATCCTGAGGGTGCTCGGCAACGCCGGGCACAGGCTGCCGCTGGCCGGGCGGCTCGCGGTGCGCGACATCCAGCGCAACCACGGGCGCACAGTGCCCGCGGTTGCCGCGGTGATCGCCGGCACGGCGCTGGCCACGGCATTGGCCCTGGCTGCCGGGCACACGGTGTCCGGTGCCGGGTTTGCGGAGCCCACCAAGCCCCCGAACCTCCAAGCGATCTTCCTCATGTCCGGCACGGAAGAAGACTTGTCTGTCAACGAGAATGATGCCCGGACCAAGGCCGCGGAGGTCATCGAGCAACTCGAACGCTCTGGCCATGCTCCGCTGTCCAGTGCCAGGCAGGGGTCGTTCCATGCAGGCAAACGGCAGCCGGGCACCGGGGATTCCTCCGGGGGGCCGTGGGTCGCGTTGTTGGCACCGAGCAGCATCTGCCGCTACGGACACCAGGACATGGACAGCAGCACCGCTCCGGACCTGGCGGGGTTGGAAGCACGCACGCAAGCCGTGGCGCAGAGCATTTGGGAGTCGGACAGATTCACTGCACGGTACTGCGGGGTGGACGGCAACGGAAGCGGGGCCTCGGTGCATGCCGAGAACTCCGCAACCATCACCGACCTGGCGGGGCTCAAGCTCCTGTTGGACAAGTCCTACACGCCCGCGGCAGGCGAGGCCTTCGGGAAGGGCAAAGCCATCGTCACGGTGCCCGAATTCGTCACCGACCAGCAGCGCGTGGCCTTGGGAATTCCGGACATGGGGCTTCCGGAAGTCGAGCGCGGATACTTTTATGCAAGTCCCGCCGGGGCGCTGCTGGGCATTCCGGTGAAGGATGCCTTCGAGATCGACGCCCTCGAGGTGCGCGTCCCCCACCGGAACGTGCCGCCGGTCATGATGTCCAAGGAAGCGATGATCGGCACCGGGGGATTCATCGCAGACTCGACCCTGCTGGTCGATCTGGGGAAGAGCCTGAACACGGAGGAAATCCGGGCCGTGAACAAGGACCTGGAGCGGCTGGGCGTCAGCCTCGAAACGAGGATCGAGCCCTCGGGAATGGACCGGCTCATGGTGTTGCTGCCCTGGCTGCTGGGCATCGCCGCCGGGCTGCTGGTGCTGGGCACCGTGGCGGTGACCACCGGCCTGGCGCTCGCCGACGGACGGCGTGATGCCCGGGTCATGGCGGGAGTCGGCGCTTCCCTGGAAACCCGCCGCCGTTTCGGGGCCGCGCAGGCCGGATTCACCGCGCTGCTTGGCACGGTGCTGGGAATGCTGCTCGGGGCCATGCCGGTGCTACTGCTGCTCGTCGTCATGGAGGGAACCGTGGATCCGCGGCTGTTGGCGCCGCTGACGGTGCTTGTGGCCGTCCCTCCGTTGGCTGGATTGGTCGGTTGGCTCATGGTTCCGCGCCGCATCCGCGCAGCTAGGATGGGCGGATGACCACAGCTGACAATTCGCCGACCGCCGGCCGCCTGCGTCCCTGGACTGACTCCGGACAAGACCTTGCCGCGATTCTCGAGGCCTTCGACAGCGACGACATGGCGGCGCAGGCCGGGGAACCGCTCGGGACCGAGGCAGCCGCGCGGCGTTGGGTGGCACAGTGGATCGGCCCCGGGAACCAGGGCGCCGTGGCGTTCGCCATCGACGTGGCGGGCAGGGCGGTCGGGCACGTGATGGCCGGCGCGATCGACCGTCGCCACGACACGGCATGGGTCTCGTACTGGGTCGCACCCGAAGCCCGTGGCACGGGATTGGCCTCGCGGGCGACAGCCGGCCTGGCCGAGCACTGCTTCGGGTCCTTGGGGCTCTTTCGCCTCGAACTGGCCTACCGGGTGAACAATCCAGGCTCCGCGGGCGTGGCCAGGAACGCCGGGTTCCGCATCGAGGGCCTGGAACGCGCGAAGCTGCGCTACCTGGACGAACACGGGAACGCGGTGCGCTACGACGTGCAAACCTGCGCCCGGCTGCGCAGCGACGGCCCCGCACTGGTTCCTCCGCTGCCGCTCGCCCCTGCGGGAGCCGCGTAAACCGGGAATCGACGTTGGATGGCAATGGCCCGGAACCACAAGGTTCCGGGCCATTGCCATGACGGAAAAACGCGCCTGTGCCGATGCAGCCTATGCGGTGTAGGGGCTTGGCGGGTACTTTGCCCCGGGTGCCGCATCGGCATCCATCGAGGCCTGGGTGGGCAGGTTGCGCCAGGCGAACCAGCCGTAGATTCCGGCCAGGGCCTGGAAGACCGTGACGCCGAGCAGGGCCAGTGCGGGGTTGGTGTCAAAGAGCAGGGCGACATAGACGATGGCCGATGCGGTGCTGGCCAGCCAGGCCCAGCGGTAACCGCACGCGATGCCGACAAGGGACACGATCAGTGCGGCCTCGGCCGCAAAGGAGATCCACAAGGATGCGGTCCCCTCGGTGAAGATGAACCCGGATGTCAGCATGCGGCCCATGCGCAGGGCTGTGAACACCAGCACCAGCAGCACGCCGACCAGCAGGGACTTGACGCTGAACCCGCGCTGGATGACCTTGCGTCCGAACTTCCCGGAGATCTCGAACTTGGAGAAACGCCACAGGCCGAAGGCCGCCGCCAGCAGGGCAGGCACGGCATAGGCGAGCAGGGATGCCTCGAATTGCAGGGCGATGACCAACGGGCCGGCGAAGACGGCCAGGATCTGTGCCCACCAGCCCAGGTCGTTGCGCCGGGCGAGCACCACCATGGCGATGCAGCTGAGCAGTGCCGAAAGGGCAAAGAGTGCCACCTGGGTTCCGGAATCCGTTCCGGGGGCCTGGGTGAAGAGATTGTAGAAAAGTTCGTCCACGAAGAATGCTGCCTATTCACAAAGAAAATCGGTGGGGGCGGTGCGGTGCCTCAGCTATCGATCGTAGCGCGACTTGACGTGGTGAACCCTATTGGCCGTTCTGGTGTAATCCATCGAACATCATGGTGATGGCGTGCTCCTCGACCTGTTCGGCCGTGACGTTTCCATCTTCCCTGAACCATTCGACCAGGGAGTTGATGGTGCCGAACAGCAACCGGGTGGTGGTTCGCGGGTCGATGTCGCTGCGCAGCGAGCCTTCCCGCTGGGCCTCGACCACCAGGTCAGAGACCTTGCGGTCCACGGCGCGGCGGCGCTGGAGCGCGTCGCGCTCGATCTCGGTGTTGCCGCGCAGCCGCAGCAGCAGCGTCACGTATTGCTGGCGCTTGACCAGGACCCGGATCGTGGAGCGGAGGAAGAACTTCAGGCGTTCCTCGGCGGTGCCCACGCTGGCACGCTCGTCCTCGGCGATGGCCTCGAGCGGCACCAACGCCTCGTCAAGGGCCAAGCGCAGCAAGTCGCCCTTGGAGGGAACATGGTGGTAGATCGCGGACTTGCTGATACCCAGGTTCTCGGCGAGCTTGCCCATGGAGGTGGCGTCGTAGCCGTGCTTGTTGAAGACCTCCACGGCAATCGAGAGGACGGATTCCTGGTCGTATCCGGGGCGACCGCGCTTGGTCGGTGAGGAGTTCGTAACGCTGGCAGTCATGATTCCTCATTCTCTCACGAACGGTCGGTCCGTAAATTCGGCCCGGGATGCCGCCTTGGGGGCGGGCGGTGGCGTGTCCATCGCCCGCCCCCAAGGCGGAGGGGATCGGCCTACTTCTTCTCGCGCAGGTCGTAGATGCGGCGCAGCTTGCCCGAGGAACGGGCCAGGGAGCCGGGGTCCACGACGTCGATCTCGCAGGACGAACCGACATGGATCTTGATTTCCCGGGCAAGTTCCCTGCCGGCGGCGATCGCCCGGTCGGCGTCGCAGTCCTCGCGGCGCTCGATGCGCACCGCCAGCTGGTCCATGCGGCCCGGCCGGGTGATCTCCAGCTGGAAGTGCGGGGAAAGGCCCGGCACCCGCAACGCGATTTCCTCGATCTGGGACGGGAAGAGGTTCACGCCCCGCAGGATGATCATGTCGTCGCTGCGCCCGGTGATCCGGCCCATGCGGCGGTGCCCCGGCCGTGCGGTGCCCGGCAGCAGGCGGGTGAGGTCGTGGGTGCGGTAGCGGATGATCGGCAGGGCCTGCTTGGTCAGCGAGGTGAACACCAGTTCGCCGTGCTCGCCGTCGCGCAGGACCTGGGTCTCGTCGAAGGCRTCAATGATCTCCGGACGGAAGTGGTCCTCCCAGATGTGGCTGCCATCCTTGGTCTCGTTGGATTCGCCGGCCACCCCCGGGCCCATGACCTCGGACAGACCGTAGATGTCGCAGGCATCGATGTCGAACATGACCTCGAGCTCGTGGCGCATTTCCTCGGTCCACGGCTCGGCACCCAGGACCGCGGTCTTCAGGGAGGTCTTGCGCGGGTCGATCCCGGCCCGCTGCATGGCATCGCCGATGGTCAGCAGGTACGTGGGTGTGCACAGGATCGCGTCCGGCTCGAAGTCCTGGATCAGCGTGATCTGCTTTTCGGTCTGGCCGCCGGACATCGGAATCACCGTGGTGCCCAGGCGCTCGGCCGCGGCGTGCGCTCCCAGGCCGCCGGTGAACAGGCCGTAGCCGTAGGCGTTGTGGACCTTCCATCCCGGCTTGACGCCCGAGAGGCGCAGGCAGCGTGCGCCCATCTTGGCCCAGTCGTCCAGGTCCTGCTGGGTGTAGCCGACCACGGTGGCCCGGCCGGTGGTGCCGGAGGAAGCGTGGATGCGGGCGACCTCGTGCTGCGGGACTGCGAACATGCCGAACGGGTAGGTCTTGCGCAGGTCTTCCTTTTCCGTGAACGGGAACTTGGACAGGTCCGCCAGTTCCTTCAGGTCGCTCGGGTGGACCCCGGCGGCATCGTACTTTTCCTTGTACAGCGGAACCCGGTCGTACGCGTAGGCCAGGGTGTCCTGCAGCCGCGTGAGCTGGATCGATTCGATCTGGTCCCGGCTCATGCTTTCTTCCGGGTCCAGCGGGTTGGGCAGTTCGATCCGGGTGGAGGTCTGGGTCATGATGTGGCCTTACGTGCGTTGTTGCGGGAGGTGGGGGAGGGGGGCGTCAGGGACGCTTCGGGATGGTGCGGGAACGGCCGCGGAACTCGGCCAGCACCTCGTCCTCGGCGCCCGGGACGCTCTGCAGGACCTGGATGTCGTAGATCCCGCTGCGCCCGGTTTGCTGGCGGCGGTTGGCCACGGCGGTGAGGGTCCGGCCGGGGATGCCGGGCTTGAGGAAGTTGATGTCGACGCCGGAGGCCACCGTGATGGTGTCGGCCGAGCCGGTGTGCGGGTTGCAGGACATGGCGAACGCGGTGTCGGCGAGGGCGAAAACCATCCCGCCGTGGGCGATGCCGAAGCCGTTGAGCATTTCCCGGCGCAGCTCCATGGAAATGGTTGCGTGCCCGTCTGCCACCTTCAGCACCTCGATGCCCAACCACTTGGCCGCATAGTCGTTTTCCAGGATGGGATGCATCAGCGGTGCATCGACGCCAGTGTCGCTCATGGGGAGCCTCTCAGTTATTTACCGAACGATCATTAGGTAATCCTGAAATGTGAGATAAGTCAAGACGGGAGGAGCCGAAGCCCGGGTTTTCGGGCGACATCCATTCGTCATCAAGGTCCCAACCGGGCCGGTTGCCCAAGGTGCCCGCCGGGTCGGGTCCCAAGGCGGCGGTGGGACGAAAGCCCCTACCCGCCACGGCGCACCCGGCCCAGACTGAAGGCAGGATCAAGTGCGTGACAGCAAAGGAGTTGAAGTCCAATGCGTAGATTCAGGCGTTGGGAAGATTGGGTCGTCGTGGTCGTCGGGCTCGTGATGGCGCTGACTCCCATCTGGTCGGAAGGCACAGGCAACTCGGTGTCGATGCTGATCATCTCCGGGGTGCTGTTGCTGGCCGTCGGGCTGGTCAACCTGGCCGGGCCGAACCTGTACGGGATCGAGGTCGGGCAGGTCCTGGCATCCATCCTGGCCATCATCCTGCCATGGCTGGGCCACTTCAACGGGACAAATGTCCCGGCGCTCACCGCATGGATCGGTGGGGGATTGGCCCTGCTGGCAACCTTCCTGGCCATGAAGCCCAGCATCGACGTCTCGGAAAAACTGCACCACCAAGAGGGGTAGGCGCGGCCTCGGCCGCCTGTGCATCCGCCGGCACAACCGTGTGCCGGCGGAAGCCTGCGTCCTAGGCATTGGTTCCGCGCGGTTCGGGGCCCAGGTGCCAGCTGCGCAGCGGGGAGAAAAGAATGGGCACCGCGGATAGCCCTGCCAGCAGCGCCCACGCCCACAGCACCGGTTGGATCCCGAAGGCGGAAGCCGCAATGCCCCCGGCGATGCTGGCCACCGGCATGATCCCCAGTGTGAAGAAGCGGTTGCCGGCCATGACGGTGCCAAGCCGCGATTCCTCGCACAGTTGCGGGATGACCCCGGCGCCGGCCACGGTCGCCAGCACCAGCATGAATGCCCACAAAAACGACTGTGCGGCCACCCAGGCCAGGGCGGGGCCCGGCAGGATTTCGGCCAGGGCCAGCGCAGCAACGGCCGGCACGCAGCCCAGCGATGCGGCGATCTTCAGCCTTCCGATGCCCAAGCGCCCGAGCAGCCGCGGGGCGATCAGCGAGGCAACCAGGCTGCCGCTTGCCGAGACGGTCCCGACCAGGGCGAAGGTTGCCGCGGAAAACCCCAGCGATGAGATCACGAAGACGGCGAGGACCGAGTTGCCCAGTATTGCCGCGGCATTGAGCAACAGGTTCGACAGCAGCAGCGCGCGCATTGTGCGATGGCCAACGGCCATCGACAACCCCTGGGCGATCGAGCGCCAAAACCGCGGCCTTGGCCCGGCCGCCGGGGGCGTGGCATGGCCGGAGGCTCGGGGCAGCAGGAGCGCGGAGCACAGGTAGCCGAAGCCGCCCAGGACCAAAGCCAGCGGCGCGGCGAGGACCTTCAGCCCCGCGGTTGCCACCGCGGGGGTGCCGATCGAGGCCAGGCTGGAGGCTCGCTGGAGCCTGGCGTAGGCGCCACCGAGTTCGTTGGATCCCACAAGGGACGGGACCAGTGCCCCGCTGGCCGAAGTGAAGAAGACGTCGGCGATGCCCAGCAGTGCGGCGGCCACCAGCAAGTGCCACATGTCCAATGAACCAAGGAGAAAGAGCAATGGGATCGCCAGGATGAGTGCGGCCCGGGCCAGGTCTGCCGCGCGCATGGCCGGAAGCTTGGGGAGCCGGTCGACCAGGGCGCCTATGGGCAGTCCGAGGACCAGGAACGCCCCGAGCCCCAGGGCGTTGAGCAGGCCGACCTCCACCGTTCCTGCGCCGAGGCTTGCCACGGCGATCACCGGCAGCAGGGTCCGGGTGGCGTTGTCGGCGACGGCTTCAAAGGCGTTGGATGCCAGGAGCCGTCGGAAGGCCGCCGGATTTCCCTGTCGCTTCGCCGTTGTCAGTGTTGGTGCGGGGTTCACGGTGGGGGACCTCTCGATCGTGTCAGGTGATTCCTGACAGATTGTCAGGTTAATCCTGACAGCGCAACCCCGTTGATCACGTAGTGTTGGGTTGTGAGCGAACCAGGGGCAATGATGAGTCCGTCCGACCGGATGGCGGATACCGGCCAGTGCAGTTTTTGCGGGCGTGACCGGGAGGCCTGCGGCAAGCTTGCCTACGGGCCGGGCGTCGCCATTTGCTCGGACTGCACGGAAAACTGCGCTTCCCTGCATGCCGGCGGGGTCGCCTCCGAACCGTGGCTTGACATGACCCAAGAGCAGGTGCTGGAACTGCTGCCGCGGATTTCCGCGGTGGCCGCACAGGTCGAGCAACGCCTGGCCGCGTGGGTGGGCGTCGCCCGGGGCAAGGGTGCCAGCTGGGCACGCGTGGGCGAGGCCCTGGCCATGACCAGGCAATCGGCCTGGGAAAGGTTCAAGCAGCCCGGCAGCAATCGGGCCGCAGGGGGCAAACCGTCAAGGCCCCGAGAGCAAGGCTGAGCGACCCGGGGCCGCAGGGCCGCATGTTCCAGGATCGCCAGGCCACAAGGCCCGGCAGGCTACCGGTAGTTGGCCATCGTGTGTTAGCCGTCGGTGCCGCCGGGAGCCGGACGACGGTTAGCGTTCCTCCGGCCCCGGATGGCCTTGCAGGATCCGTGCGTAGAGGTCGCGGATGAACGGTTCCTTGGCCCGGTTGTAGTCCATCACCAGCCCGGCACCGCCGCCGCGTTCGTTGATCCGTTCGGCGGACGCCCGCTTGATGCGCGCATAGGCATCGAGGTCCGCCGGATGGGTGCGCAGCCATTGGCGGAACGCGAGCATGCGTGCGGTCTCGGGGCAGCCCGGCGCAAAGACATGGATGTTGGCTGCCGGCAGCCCGGAGCCCGGGCCGGAAACCAGCAGCCGGTGGCCATACCAGCCGCGCTCGCGGAGGCGGAAGACGAATCCCGCCGCCTCGAGCAGGGGCACGTAGTGGTCCTCAAGGTCCGGGTCCTCGACCGTCAACACCACGTCAATGACCGGCTTGGCCCAAAGCCCCGGCACCGAGGTGGAACCCAGGTGCTCGAGGGCCAGGGCCCGGGAACCCAGCGCGTCGCGCAGGCGCCCGGCGAGCGCGTCGAAGTCGCCGGCCCAGTGCGGCGAGGCGGGCACCACATGCACGGGGGCAGGGGACGGTTCCCCATGGATCCACTCGACGCCACCGTCATCGGACTGCGGGCTGCGCAGCAACGGCAGGTGGGGCAGCACGCAGAGGTAGCGGCGGCGACCGGGCCAGCGGGAATCGGGCGGTGAATCGCCGGCGTGGAACCCTGCGGCCCGGTAGAAGCCGATGGCGTCGTCATCGGTGCGGGCTACAACCATGGCGGCCTCGTCGCCCTGGATCCGGTGCACCAGCGCGGTGGCAAGCCCCTGGTTTTGCAGTGCCGGGGCCACGGCGAGGTATTCGATCTCGACCGCGAAACCGTCGATGCGCCGGTAGGCGGCCAGCGCCGCAGGTTCCCCGCCCGCATCGGGCGCAACGAGCAGCTCCAGGTCCTTGATTTCCTCAACCACGGCGTCGAGGTCGGCGCCGGTGGCGCCGGAAGCCGCGGTGAGCAGCGCCCGGAACGCGGGGTTCGTGGCGAACCCCGCGCCGGACGTGCTGGTTATTTCCGGTGTGCTCATGCGCCTTCGGGGTTCAGGCCCAGGGTGTCCAGAGCGAAGGCGTAGTCCCAGGCGCGGGTCTTCCAGCCCTCGTAGCGGCCCGAGGCGCCGCCGTGCCCGCCGTCCATCTCGATCTTCATCACGATGGGTGCGGTGCCGGTGGTCTCCTCGCGCAGCTTCGCCACCCACTTGGCCGGCTCCACGTAGAGCACGCGGGTGTCGTTTAGCGAGGTGACGGCGGCGATCCGCGGGTAGGGCAGGGCCGCGACGTTCTCGTAGGGGGTGTAGGACTTCATGTAGTCGTACACCTCCTTCTCCTCGATGGGGTTGCCCCATTCCTCCCATTCCAGGGCCGAGAGCGGCAGGTCCGGGTCCAGGATGGAGGTCAGTGCGTCGACGAAGGGGACCTGGGCGATGATGCCGGCGTAGAGCTGCGGGGCCAGGTTGGCCACCGCGCCCATGAGCAGCCCGCCGGCCGAACCGCCCAGGGCGACGATGCGCTTCGGGTCTGCCCATCCGGATTCCAGCAGGTACTTGGTGGCGTCCACGAAGTCGGTGAAGGTGTTCTTCTTGGCCAGCTTCTTCCCGTCCAGGTACCACTGCCTTCCCAGTTCTCCGCCGCCGCGCACGTGGGCGATGACGAACACGACGCCGCGGTCCAGCAGCGAGAGCCGCGGGATGCCGAAGCCCGGGTCCATGGACATCTCGTAGCTGCCGTAGCCGTAGACGAGCACCGGGTTGGGCGATTCGTTGGTGATCTCCGCGCGGCGCAGGATGGTCAGCGGGATCCTGGTGCCGTCGGCCGCGGTGGCCCACTCGCGGGTGGCGCGGTAGTTGGCCGGGTCGTAGTTGTTGACCTGGGTCTGCTTGCGCAGGGTCAGGGTGCCGTCGGCGAGCGTGTAGTCGTAGACGCGGGCGGGGGT
This sequence comes from Arthrobacter sp. UCD-GKA, assembly GCF_001863355.1. Classification (NCBI taxonomy): domain Bacteria; kingdom Bacillati; phylum Actinomycetota; class Actinomycetes; order Micrococcales; family Micrococcaceae; genus Arthrobacter; species Arthrobacter sp. UCD-GKA. Next base: position 247,775 of record NZ_MOLR01000001.1, read on the forward strand.
GAAGTCCGAGGTGTAGGAAAGCCGGATCATCGGCGCCTCGAGCTCCGCGTTGGCCAGCGAGCAGGTGTAGAGCTCCTCGTCGAACGCCGGTTCCACGGCCGGGAGCTGGGTTGCGGTGCCCAGGCCCGCCAGCGGGAGCACCTGGATGCGTTCGGTGGTGTCCTGGCGCACGGAGATGACCAGGTGGGTGGCCGTGGCGGCGGTGCCTTCGACCTTGACGGTGTCGCGGTGCTCGATCACCGTGTCCCAGCGCTGCTGCGCGTAGGGCAGGGCAAGCTGGTCGGCGCGCAGCAGCGAGACCATGTTGTTCAGGGCCTGGCGGTCGTGCGTGATGACGTAGGCGCGCTGCCCGTCCAGGGTGACGGGGTCCGCGGTGTGCAGGATGCGGTGCTCGCGGGAGACCAGCATGGCCGGGACCGCCTGCTCGTCGAGCAGGTCCAGGGTGCGGGTCTCGGAGTATTCGGAGTTGCCGATGGAGATCAGCAGCTCGGTGCGGTCCGCGGAGAGGTCGAAGCCCAGCCACATGCCCGGGTCGTCTTCCTGGAAGACCACGGTATCGTCGGCGGGGTCGGTGCCCAGGGTGTGGACCTTGATCTGGTGGGGGCGCCAGGAATCGTCGACCACGGTGTAGAAGACCCGGGTTCCGTCGGGGGAGAACACCAGACCGTAGAACACGTTTTCGATGGTGTCCGGGAGCAGCTGCCCGGTGGACAGGTCCTTGAGGCGCAGGGTGAAGCGTTCGTCCCCGGCGTTGTCCTGGGCGTAGGCCAGCAGGTTCCCGTCCTCGCTGACGGCCATCCCGCCCAGGGAAAAGAAGGGCTTGCCCTCGGCCTCCCGGTTGCCGTCCAGCAGCACCTGCTCGCCGGCGATGGCCACGCCCGCCTCGATGGCCGGCGGCGTCCAGTCCGCGGCCAGGTCCCCGGTGTCGGTGGCCGCCACGCGGCAGTGGATGGCGTACTGGGAGCCTTCGGCGGTGCGGGTGAAGTACCACCATCCGCGCTTGCGGGCGGGGACCGAGAGATCGGTTTCCACGGTGCGGGCCTTGATCTCGTTGAAGATCGCCTCGCGCAGCGGCGCCTGGTTGGCGGTGACCGCCTCGGCGTAGGCGTTCTCGTCCTGAAGGTGGGCCCGGACCGCGGGGCTGTCCTTGTCCCGCAACCATTCGTAGTCGTCAGTGAAGGCATCCCCGTGGTGAGTGCGAACGGTGGGGACCTTGGGGGTCTGCGGGGGGACGGGTGCGTGCTCGGCGTGGCTCATGCTTCCATTCAATCCGACTTGCCGCCCATTGGGCCCATGGCTTCGCCCAACGCGGACAAAACCACACCGGAGGGAGGCAACGGCACGAGCCAGCGGTCCCTGGGCCCGTGAGGCCCCTGGACCCCTGGCTCGTGCGACGGCCATGGATCAGCGTTGCCGGGTCAGCGTCTTGGTGTACTGCACCTTCCCGTTGGCGTTGATCAGCTTCACCGTGAAGGCGGAGCCGTCGCCGGGAATCTCCACGTGGCCGAAGTACTGGTGCTCGCCCGAGCGCGGGGAAGCCATGGTGGGCCCCGCCTGCTGGAAGTCGACCCGCGGGCCGAAGGTTCCATCCAGCGCGTTGGGTCCAAAGGAGCCGGCGTTGATGGGCCCGGCCACGAATTCCCAGAACCCGTTGAAGTCCTTGAAGGCGGCGCGCTCGGGGGAGTAGTGGTGGGCCGCGCAATAGTGCACGTCTCCGGTCAGGAACACCACGTTCTTGATGTCGTGTTTCTTGATCTCCGACAGCAGGCGCGCCAGTTCCAACTCGCGGCCCAGCGGCTTGCCGTGCTCGGCGTTGGAGATCGACTCCTGCGCCTTCCCGTCGGGGACGATGAGCCCCAGCGGCAGGTCGTTGCCGATGACCTTCCACGTTGCGTCCGAGTCGCGCAGCGAGCGGATCAGCCACTGCAGCTGTTCCTCGCCCAGCAGGGCGGTTTCCTGCGTCTCCAGGCCAGCGGTGTTGGGGCCCTTGTGCGAGCGCATGTCCAGGGCGAACACGTCCAGGTGCGGCCCGCGGCGGACCTGCCGGTAGATGCGGGCAGCCTCGAACCCGGTGCCCGGGCGCAGCGCACGGACATCGGCGATCGGCATGTATTCCTGCCAGGCCCGGCGTCCGCGGGCAGCGAGGGTGTCCACCTCGCGCACGGTGTAGCGCGGGTCGTCGATGATCTCGCCGGGGTACCAGTTGTTCACCGTCTCGTGGTCGTCCCATTGGGCGATCACCGGGACCTGGGCATACATGGCCCGCAGGTTGGCATCCATCATGTTGTAGCGGTGGCGGCCACGGTACTCGTTGAGGGTCTCGGCGACCTTGGAGACCTCCTCGGTGATGACGTTGCGCCAAATGTTCCCGTCCGGCTCCGTCATCTCGGCGGACATCGGCCCGTCCGCGTAGATGGTGTCGCCCGAGTGCAGGAAGAAGTCCGGCTTGGTCGCGGCCATGGCCGCGTAGCCGCGCATCCCGCCGATCTCCTCGTTGATCCCGTAGCCCTGCCCGGCGGTGTCTGCGGTCCAGACGAAGCTCTGCGCCGCCGACTCGCGGTTGCGCCCCTTGCCGGGGGCCGGGGCGGTGCTGAAGGACCCGGTCCCGGTTTCGCTGCGCCGGCCGGACTCGTCCTCGAAGTACAGCTCCATGTTGAATCGCGTGCCCGCGGGCAGCCCGCGCGCATTGATCTTGGCCGTGAAGTCGGTACCGGCGTGCGCCTGCGATCCGGAAAGCGTCACCGTGCGGGCGAAGCGCCCCTTGAGCCGATCGCCCTGCTCGTCGGCGGCGCGCAGGGTGGCGTGCAGGCGCCCCGGTCCGGAGGCACGGGACCACAGGACGGCGGAATTCGTCGAGACATCCCCGGTGGAGATGCCCGAGGGCAGACTCAGGCGGCGGGCCGCCAGCGGCACGGCGAAGGGCCGCGGGGAGGCCAGGGCGGAAGGGGCAACGAACGAGGATGCGGCGAGGGCGGAGAGCGCCGCGGCGCCCTTGAGCAGCGAGCGGCGATCCGGGAGCGGGGAGGTATCCATGGGTTCCAGCCAACAGCACCCCGGAAACCGGAACCTTGCTCCGCGGTTAACGACCGCCCAACCTTGCCGGAACGGCCCGCCGCCGTGCCATGCGGAGCCAATACGTCGGCCACCTGCCGCCCGGTGGCAGGACGGCTCCATGAGCACAGCGCACGGGACCGGCGGGCAGCAAGCCACCAAGGACCTCGACGAACGTGCGGGGGAGCTGGCCTCCGGGTACGGCACGCTCGCGCTCGCCGGAGAACACGGTGCCCTGGCGGGGCGCACCCGGATCGAATACGTCCACGCCCGGTTGCCGGGAGCCGCCATGGGCTTCTACTCCACCGCCTCGGACATGGAGCCCGGCGCGGTGTCACGGTCGGGCAACAATGCCGGAGCAATCCGGCGTTCCTTCCGCGTGGATGGTGCCGCGCGCGGCCATCAGCATCTAGGCTATGACCCGTGTTAGCGCCCTCGCACCACGGCGGCGGAACCTGCAATCAAGGAGATGAACGACTCTTGAAGACGTCCAGAACGACTCGAGGTCCAAGGACCTGGCCCAGGGCGGTGATTGCCGCCATCATGGGCATGTTCCTGGTGTTCGGCGGTGCCGGCGCCGCCATGGCGGCCCCTGCCGACAACGGTGTCGAAGGCAAGACCTTTGTCATCGGCACAGACACCACCTTCGCCCCCTTCGAGTTCCGCGAGAACGGGGAACTGACCGGAATCGACATGGACCTGGTCCGCGCCATTGCCGAGGCGGAAGGCTTCAAGGTCGAGATCCGTTCCCTGGGATTCAACGCGGCATTGCAGGCACTGACCTCCAACCAGGTCGACGGTGTGATCGCCGGCATGTCGATCACCGACGAACGCAAGCAGGTCTACGACTTCTCGGAACCCTACTTCGAGTCCGGCATCCAGATGGCGGTCGCCAAGAACGACGACACCATCAAGGGCTATGAGGACCTCAAGGGCAAGACCGTGGTCGCCAAGACCGGGTCCGAGGGCGAGGCCTACGCCAAGTCGATTGCCGGGCAGTACGGTTTCACCGTCAAGTCCCTGGACCAGTCGGCAACCATGTACGAGTCCGTCAAGTCCGGTTCCGCCGTGGCCGTCTTCGACGACTACCCGGTGCTCGCCTACGGCGTGGCCCAGAACAACGGGCTGAAGACCGTCACCGACAAGGTCCCCGGCGGCTCCTACGGGTTCGCCGTGAACAAGGGCAAGAACACCGCACTGCTGGCCGCCTTCAACGACGGGCTGGCCAAGCTGAAGGCCGACGGCGACTACCAGAAGATCCTGGACAAGTACCTGGCCAATCCGACCGCCGCGCAACCCACCACCTTCCTGGACCTGCTGGGCAAGTCCTTCCCGGCCCTGATGAGCGGCCTGAAGAACACACTGGTGGTGACGATCATTTCCTTCGCCGTGGCCATGGCGATCGGCCTGTTGGCCGGATTCATGAAGATCTCCCACAACATCGTGCTGCGCGGCATCGCCACGACCTTCGTCAACATCTTCCGCGGCACCCCGCTGCTGCTGTGGGCCTTCATGTTCTACTTCGGCCTCCCGCAGCTGACCGGGCAGCCGATCAACATCTGGGTTGCCGGCGTGCTGACGCTGTCGCTGAACTCCGGCGCCTATGTAGCGGAGATCGTGCGCGGCGGCATCCAGTCCGTGGACCCCGGGCAGCTTGAGGCCTCGCGTTCGCTGGGCCTGGGCTACGGCAAGTCCATGCAGAAGGTCGTGGTCCCGCAGGCGTTCAAGATGATGACCCCGTCGCTGATCAACCAGCTGATCATCATGCTCAAGGATTCCTCGCTGCTGTTGGCCATCGGCTTTGCCGAGCTCCTGTACCAGGGCCAGCAGATCTACGCGGCGAACTTCCGCGTCACCGAGACCCTGCTGATCGTGGGCGTCATCTACTTCGTGGCCGTCATGGCCCTGACCAAACTGGCAAACTACGCCGATCGGAGGTTCAACAAGTGAGTGCATCACCGGTTGAAACACAAAAGCCAGCCAAGATCACCGTCAAGGGACTGCGCAAGTCCTTCGGCGCCAACGAGGTGCTCAAGGGCATCGACGTGGAAATCGCCGAGGGCGAGGTGGTGTGCGTGATCGGTCCCTCGGGCTCGGGCAAGTCCACGCTGTTGCGCTGCCTGAACAAGCTGGAGGAGATCTCCGCCGGCCATGTCATCGTCGACGGATTCGATGTCACCGACCCGAAGGTCGACATCAACGAGGTCCGCCGCCACGTGGGCATGGTCTTCCAGCACTTCAACCTCTTCCCGCACATGTCGGTGGCGGAGAACATCATGCTCGCCCCGGTGGAACTGAAGAAGGCCACCAGGGTCGAGGCCAGGGCCCAGGCCATGAAGCTGCTTGAGCGCGTGGGCCTGAAGGAGAAGGCGGACGCCCGCCCGGCATCGCTCTCCGGCGGCCAGAAGCAGCGTGTGGCCATCGCCCGCGCGCTGGCCATGAACCCCGGCATCATGCTCTTTGACGAGGCCACCAGCGCACTGGACCCGGAAATGGTCGGCGAGGTGCTCCAGGTCATCCGCGACCTGGCCGCCGAGGGCATGACCATGGTCCTGGTGACCCACGAGATGGGCTTCGCCAAGGAAATCGGGGACCGGGTGGTCTTCATGGCCGATGGCGTGGTCTGCGAATCGGGCCCGCCGGCCGAACTGTTCGGCAACCCGCAGCAGGACCGCACCAAGGAGTTCCTCTCCAAGGTCCTTTAGGCGGAGTCCTTCACGCATAAGGACGAAAGCCCGCGCTGCCCCTGCGGTTCCCTTTCCGGGATCCTGCGCGGCAACGCGGGCTTTCGTGTTTTCACCGGCGGTTGGCCGGATGGGTCACTTCTTCGTCCCTGGTTTCTGGCCGGTCTCGTATCCGACCCCGGGTTTGGGTTGGCCGATCAGCTGGCTGACGGTGACGAAATGGTAGCCCTGGGCCCCCAGGTCCTCGAGGATCTTCGGTACGGCATCGACCGTGGACTTGTGGATGTCGTGCATCAAGACAATGGAGCCGGGCTTGATGTCCTCGGCAGCCTTGACGGTCTTCTTGGTATTGCGGGTCTTCCAGTCCAGGGTGTCGTCGCTCCACAGCACCACGGGTACTGGCTGGGCCTTCTTCAGGCTTTCGGTAATCGTGCCGTAGGGGGGCCGCATCAGCGTCGGGGCGGCCCCTGTCGCTTGCTTGATGGCCTCGTCCGCCTTTCTGAGTTCGCGTTGGGCGGCGGCCGGGGACAGCTTGGCGAGGTCCTGGTGCGACCAGGTGTGGTTTCCGATTTCATGGCCGTTGGCCAATTCCTCCCGCACGACTTCGGGATATTTGGCGACGTCCTTGCCGATGAGGAAGAACGATGCCTTGGCGTTGTGCTTCTCCATGACATCGAGCAGCGACTCGGTGTAGGGACCGGGCCCATCGTCGAAAGTCAGGGCCACGCACTTGACCTCGGCGCAGTCCGGCCCCTCCGGGGTGCCGGTCACCTCTGGGGATTCCGTGGCTGCACCCTGTTCCGACGGCGCTTTCCCCGGAAGCCCCTGCCAGTGCGCACTGAGCGGGGCGCCGCAACCGGCCAAGGTGAGGGCGAGTGCCGGAGCAAGGATGAAACGTAAAGCCGTGGAGCGAGAAATCATGCTGGCCATCCTCTCAAACCAACCTGCGAGAATGCGCAAAGGGCCCCTGCTGCGGGCCGCCGCGCCGCGGCTTCCCGGGGGACGAGCGAATGGCACGGTTGGGTGTTTCCTTTTGTGACGCGAGGCGCATCTCACATCACTTGAAGATTCAAGTAAAGATGTGTCATGGTGGATTTGAGCTTGCGGACCGGATGAACCGGTCCGACGCGACCGACATCCACGACGATGTCTGGTTTGCTACGAAACGACAGAAGGATTTTCATGGATACTGCAGCAAAGAACCCCGCCTTGGCCATCGCCGCACGGACGATGCTTCGCGTCGTCATCGGCTTCCTCTTCGCGGCGCACGGCTGGCAGAAGTACTTCCAGTTCACCCTGGATGGGACCACCGCGGCGTTCGGCCAGATGGGCGTTCCCGCGGCCGGCGTGGTGGCACCCGTGGTGGCAACCCTTGAAATCGTGGGCGGCATCGCCCTGGTCCTCGGTGTGCTCACCCGCATCTTTGCCGCGCTGTTGACCGTGAACATGCTCGGCGCACTGTTCCTGGTGCACGCCCCGGCAGGCGTGTTCGTCGAGGCCGGCGGCTTCGAGCTCGTGCTCGCCCTGGCCGCGGGCGCAGCAGCCATCGCTCTGGTGGGCCCGGGACGCCTTTCCGTGGACAGGTTCATCCCGTCCCGCATTGCCGCCTAACAGGCATTCGCCAATCCACCCGGGACGCCCCGGGGCACCGGAATTCCCCGGTGCTCCGGGGCGTTCCTGCGTGCTGCCAAGGTATGGCAAGCGCTAGGTCCGGGCCCGTGCCGGCGCGGCCATGGCCCGGGCTGCGGGCACGGACCCGGCGAGCAACAGCGCCAGGGCAGCGACGCCCACGGCCGTCCTGGCGCTTGAATGGAAAGCGAAGGCGGCAATGGTCAGAGGACTGCTGGCAGCCATCATCCAGGCCGCCCACCGCGGAATGATCCGGCCCCGGCCCAGGATGACGCCAAGCATCACGTACGCGACCAGGTGGAAGGCGACGTAGACGACCAGGTAGGTGGACATGACCGCATCATTGGTGAATGTATCGAGCAACGCGCCGTTTTCCCTGGCGCCCGGATGCCGCGTCATGGCCCGGGCCAGGTCGTCCAGGGCCGTGAGCGCCGAGAACGGCAGCCATCCCAGCACCCCCAGCAGCCCGGCGCCGAGGGCGAGCCGCGGGTTGCGCCGGTACCCCAAGTAACCCAGGCCCGCAGCGCCGACCGGCAGGAGGAACGAGGCCAGCACGAATGCCGCCAGGTGCATCGCGTTGCCCGCCGGATTCGCCGCTGCATTCGCAGCTATGGTGGCAGGTCCCGAGTCGTGGATGGCCGGCGCCAGAAGGCCTCCGAGCAGATAACCCAGCGGCCCGCCAACGATCGCCACGACCACGGGTATCCGCAGCAACCGCTCGGTCCCGCTCATGCCTTGAACGCCCATAGCTCCATGCTATTCCCGCCCGCGGACCGGGGGCGCGGGGCGGAATCGGCAGGCCCTGGCCGGTGCGTCCGATCGCTGTGTGGCTCCGACCGGCACCGGGAGGGCCAGGGCTTGTGCCGGAAAGCGGGCCTGGCGACCTTGCCGGTGAATGCTGCGCGGTTCGGCACCGTCGAATCGGCAAGCGCCCTGGATGTCGCCCTGATGCGGTGCCAGGGTGATTTCCTAGGCAGCGACGTTTGCCGGTGTTTGCTCGGGGTGATGGCCTTCCGCAGCGCCCGCAGCGCCCGCAGCGCCCGCAGCGCCCGCAGCGCTCGCGGTCCCCGCGGACAGTGTTGCCCCGGTAGCAGCGTGCGGTGGCTTGGTGCTTGCGTTGGAACCGATGATCGCACCCGCAGCGATGGCGGCGGCCAGGGCGATGGCGCCCAGGACCCATGGCCACTGTCTTTGCTTTCGGGCTGTGAGGTCGTCGGTGTCGGGTCTGGCGTCGGGATCTGTGCTGGTCACGGGGAAGGCTTCCTTTTGGTGCGGGAATGTGCGAGTACTGGCTGCTCGGGAACCGGGGGATTGCGCTCTCGCGCCGGCGAACTGCTCAATGGGGGCGATAGCGACCGGTGATGAACCATTGTGTTCCGTCGGAAAGGGCCCGCGCGACGGGTCGGTCACAGGATGGCATGCAACGACTTTTTGCGTCATCTGCGCGTGGGGATTCTGCGCCGCGCCTTCATCCGCCAGGCGGCTGCGGCCTGGTTGCCGACTTTCTTCGTCATGTTCGGGCGGCGTTGTGCGTTGGCGTGCTCAAGGCCGCGGCGGCAGGTGTCCCGTTTCATTGCAAGTGAGGCAAAGTGGAGGATCCGTTGGCTCGAGGGTGTTTTTAGTTGATGTTCATTTGTTGAGGTCGGCTGGTGTTGGAATCGTTGATTCAGGTGCCCTCGTTTGGTTCCATCCAATCGAGGAGAGGGCTAATGCCTCGGATGCAATGAAACGGAAAGGTGTTTGCCTCGGGTGTAGTGAGATTGCCCCACCTGTAATGAGACAGGACAAAAGCAGTCAAAACCGCGCCAGCGATTGACGAAAAGACGGCAGGACGCATATATTGAACGAACGGTCAGTAAATAATTCTTTGTCACAGTGAGGTGAGCACTATGGCTGCACAGCAAGAAAGCGGCGGATCGCTATCCGCGGTACTTTCTCCTGAGGAGCAAGCAGGGCAGGATCGGTTCAACCAGATCATTGCCGACGATTCGCGCATCGAACCGCGCGACTGGATGCCCGAGGCATACCGCAAGACCTTGACGCGGCAGATGTCGCAGCACGCGCACTCCGAGATCATTGGCATGCAGCCAGAGGCCAACTGGATCACCCGGGCACCGTCGCTGAAGCGCAAGGCAATCCTGATGGCCAAGGTGCAGGATGAAGCGGGCCACGGACTGTACCTGTACTCGGGCACCGAGACCCTGGGCACCCCGCGCGACGTGCTCAACGAGCAGCTGATGACGGGCAAGGCCAAGTACTCCTCGATCTTCAACTACCCGGCACGCTCCTGGGCCGACATGGGCGCGATCGGCTGGCTGGTCGACGGCGCAGCCATCGCCAACCAGGTGCCGCTGTGCCGCGCTTCCTACGGCCCGTACGGCCGGGCCATGGTGCGCATCTGCAAGGAGGAATCCTTCCACCAGCGCCAGGGGTTCGAGATCCTGCTGGAGCTGGCCAACGGCACCGAAGCCCAGAAGAAGATGGCACAGGATGCCATCAACCGTTTCTACGCCCCGTCGCTGATGATGTTCGGACCACCGGATTCCGATTCCCCGAACTCGGGCCAGTCCACCGCGTGGAAGATCAAGCGCTTCTCCAACGACGAATTGCGCCAGCGCTTCGTGGGCATGATCGCCGAGCAGGTCAAGGTCCTGGGCCTGACCCTTCCCGACCCGGAGCTGCGTTTTGATGCGGAAACCGGGACTTGGATCCACATGGAACTGGACTGGGTCGAGTTCAAGGCCGTCATCGCCGGCAACGGGCCCTGCAACGCGCAGCGCCTGCAGCGCCGCCGCGATGCCCACAACGAAGGCGCCTGGGTGCGCGAAGCTGCCGCGGCGTACGCGGCAAAGATGGCTCGAAAGACCGAGGTTGCATAAATCATGACCGAAACACACGGCACCTGGCCGCTCTGGGAAGTATTCGTCCGTTCCTCCCGCGGACTCTCGCACGTCCACGCCGGTTCGCTGCACGCACCGGATGCGGAGATGGCGCTGAAGAACGCCCGGGACCTGTACACCCGCCGCAACGAGGGCATTTCGCTCTGGGTCGTGGCCAGCACCGACATCATCGCCTCGGACCCCGACGCCAAGGGCATGTACTTCGAGTCCCCGCAGGGCAAGGACTACCGCCACGCAACGTACTACACCAAGAGTGAGGGCGTGAAGCACCTGTGAGCGCACACGACATCGACCATTCGCTGGACTCCTTCGGCGACTCCACGGCCTCGGCCACCCGCGTCACCCCGGGCAACGCGCTGCGCCCCGAGGACATTGCCATCGCGCAGGACAAGCCATCCGAGCAGGTCGCCGAATATGCGCTGCGCCTGGGCGACGACGCCCTGATCCTGGCCCAGCGGCTCTCGCACTGGATCTCGCGCGGACCGGAGATCGAGGAAGACATTGCCCTGGGCAACATCGCCCTGGACCAGCTGGGCCACGCCCGCTCCTTCCTTTCCTACGCCGCCAAGGCCTGGGACAAGACCGAGGACGATTTGGCCTACTGGCGCGAGGAAGAGGAATTCCGCTCGCTGCACATCGTCGAACAGCCCAACGGCGACTTCGGCGTGACCATTGTGCGCCAGTTGATCATCTCCATCTACCAGCACCTGCTCTACACGGCGTTGCTGGAATCGAGCGACGAGACCATCGCGGCGATTTCCGCCAAGGCCGTCAAGGAGGTCGACTACCACCGCGACCACGCCATCGCCTGGACCCTTCGTCTGGGCCTCGGCACCGAGGAATCGGCCCGGCGGATGCGCCATGCCCTGGACATCCTCTGGCCCTACGTGGGGGAGATGTTCGAGGACGAGGAACTGCACACCGCCCTGGGCGACGTCGCCGTGGCCCCTTCCTCGCTGCGCGCCGCCTGGGACGAAGAGTTCACGGCCGTGCTGAAGGACGCCGAACTCGAGCTGCCCACCGTTCCGTTCGCGATGGCCCGAGGACGGCGCGGCGAGCACTCCGAACACCTCGGCTTCATCCTGGCCGAGATGCAGGTGCTGGCGCGCAAGCACCCCGGCGCCACCTGGTAAGCAAAGGACACAAGAAATGACTGCCACCATCACCGAGCTTCGCGAGATCGCCTCGCGCGTCACCGACCCCGAAATCCCGGTGCTCACCATCGCGGATTTGGGGATCCTGCGGGACGTGGAACTGGCGGGCGACACCGTGGTCGTCACCATCACCCCCACGTACTCGGGATGCCCGGCGATGGATGCAATCACCGAGGACCTCGGCACCGTCTTCAGGGAATCCGGGTACCGGGACGTGAAGGTCAACCTGGTCCTGTCCCCGGCCTGGAGCACCGACTGGATGACCGAGTCGGGCAAATCCAAGCTCCAGGCCTACGGCATTGCCCCGCCCACGGGCACCGGCCACCGCGGCCCGGTGACCCTGGGGCTGGCCGTGAAGTGCCCGCAATGCCATTCGCTCAATACCAAGGAACTTTCCCGTTTCGGTTCCACTGCCTGCAAGTCCATGTACCAATGCAAGGACTGCCTGGAACCCTTCGACTACTTCAAGGTGCTCTCATGACAGACACGACTGCCTCCCTGCCCGCCAACGAGGGCATCGATCCAGAGGTCCCGGGCCGACGCCGGACCACCTTCCACACCCTGGAGGTCTCCGAGGTCCGCCGGCTCACCGCCGACGCCATCGAAGTGACCTTCGCGGTCCCCGCGGCGCTGCAGGGCCAGTACGACTACCTGCCGGGCCAGTACGTGGCCCTGCGCAAGGAACTGGAGGACGCCGACGGCAACCTCGTGGAGCTGCGCCGCAGCTACTCGATCTGCGCCGAGCCGACCGCCGGGGAAATTCATGTGGCCATCAAGCGCGACATCGGCGGCATCTTCTCCACCTGGGCCAACGAGTCCCTCGTGGCCGGCGACACCATGGACGTCATGAGCCCCACCGGCGGCTTCATCTCCAAGCACAAGATGAACGGGATGAACGACCCCGGGGACATCGACGTGGAAAACGAGGACACCTTCGTGGCGGTTGCCGCCGGCTCGGGCATCACCCCGGTCATGGCGATCGCCCGCACGGTGCTGGCCGCCAACAAGAACGTCCACTTTGACCTGATCTACGCGAACAAGGCCGCCATGGACGTGATGTTCCTGGAGGAACTGGCCGACTTGAAGGACCGCTACCCGGCCCGCTTTGCCCTGCACCACGTGCTGAGCCGCGAACAGCGAATCTCCCCGCTGCTCTCGGGCCGCATCGATGCCGAGAAGCTGAACAAGTTGCTCGGCGCGGTCATCCGCACCGACCAGGTCGACGAATGGTTCCTCTGCGGGCCCTTCGAGCTGGTCCAGCTGGTGCGCGACAACCTCGCCGCCCAGGGCGTCCCGGCCGAGAAGGTCCGCTACGAGCTGTTCACCACCGGCGAGCCGCACCGCCCCGAGGGAAACATCGGACGCCCGGTGCTGATCGACGAGTCCGACGAGACCTACCAGATCGCGTTCAAGCTCGACGGGCTGCAGGGCGAGGTCAAGAGCCCGGTCAAGGCGCGCGAAACCATCCTGAACGCCGCGCTGCGGGTCCGCCCGGACGTCCCGTTCGCCTGTGCCGGCGGGGTCTGCGGAACCTGCCGCGCCAAGGTCGTCGAGGGTTCGGTGGACATGGACGAGAACTACGCACTGGAACCCGACGAAGTCGAAAAGGGCTACGTGCTCACCTGCCAGTCCCGCCCCACCACCGAACGCGTGCTGGTCGACTACGACGCCTAGAAATAACCACATCGGCAAGGATCCATCCGCGAGGCGCGGGTGGATCCTTGCCGCAGGACCCGAGAAACCCCAGTGAACGGACCGAAGATGATTGAACTGAACATCACCGGCGGCGTGGCAGAGATCGTGCTCAATGCCCCCGAAAAGATGAACTCGCTGAACGAAGCCGCGCTGGCGGAACTGGAAGCCGCCTACGACAAGGCCGCCGAGGGCGTCGAAACCGGCCAGGTGCGCGCCCTGCTGCTGCGCGGCGAGGGCCGCGGCTTCTGCGCCGGGCGCGACATCTCCGGGGTCGTCCCGGCGGACGACGACGTCATGGGCTACCTCGGCGGGAAGGTGCAGCCGCTGCTGGCCAAGATGTCCTCCTTCCCGGCACCCACCTTCGCCGCCGTGCAGGGCGCCTGCCTCGGGGTCGGGCTGGGCCTGGCCATCGCCACCGACGTTGTCTACGTAGCGGAGAACGCGAAGATCGGTTCCCCCTTCGCCAACCTGGGCGCGACCCTGGATTCGGGAGGACACTGGCTGTTCACCGAGCGACTGGGCACGCACCGCACGCTGGATTTGATCTACACCGCCGAGCTCATCAGCGGCGCCGACGCCGTGGCCTCCGGGCTCTTCTCCCGGGCCATGCCGGCGGAGTCCCTGCTGGAAACCACGCGCGAGATCGTCGCGAAGGTCGCGACCGGAGCCACCGGCGCGTTCCGTGCCTCGAAGGAACTGGTCGCCGAAATCCGCGACGCCCGCCTGGGACTGTGGGACTCGATGGCCAACGAGAACCAGGCCCAGGCCGACCTCTGCGCGACCGAGGACTACGCCGAGGGATTCGCGGCCTTCCAGGAAAAGCGGAAGCCCGCCTTCAAGGGCTGATTTTCCGGATTGAATCGAAGCGGTGCCCCTGCGACGAACGGGGGGCGTCGCTTTGTCCGGCAGGGCACGCTCTGATCGCCATGATTGCCTTGGCCCGGTGAACCCGGTACTCGTGGCAGATGCATGCCTCATCGGGACACCGGAAGCCGTACTCGGTCACCGGACGAGGTCGCTTGGAAAAATTCAGAGTAGCAACGCAGCATAGCCATGGATAGGCGACCAGACATTGGTTTGGTTGCGCCATGTCCATGTTCGCGCTGGACGCGGCGCTTGCCCACTGCGGCAACCAGGTGGGCCACCTTGGAGACATGGACATGGCCTCCGCGGGAGCCCATGGAAAGCGCCATGTGGCAGACAACCCATGCCTTCTCGAGGTCGGGAAGGTATGGGAAGCAAGGTAGGTGGCACCTGCAAGCAGGCGCACCACGCCATCCAGGTTCAATCAAGCGGCACTACCGCAAGCCATCGATCTGGCCACAGGCGGGACGGCTGCCTTGCGGTGCTGCTACCTGCAGAGTGGCTCTCAATCCGTCATGCGGATGCGTCTATGACCATCCAGGGGTTGTACCCAGAGGCAGTCGCGCCGGGCCTGGGCTTCCGAAAACCAAACCCGCTGTGGAACGGTCCGGGTTGCCACCAACGCGGTCGAACTGACATGCTCAATGCCATGCGTCCCAACCCGATCGTCATCCTGAGCATCGTTGTCACCCTTGCCGCAAACATCGCGTTGGACACGTTTACGGATGTTCCCATGCTGATTCGTTGGACTCTATCGGTTGGCCTTGGGCTGCTCGCCACCCTCGCACTGAGCAAGTGGTCCCAACGCCGGAAAAGCCGGCGTAACAACGATGCATTGGACCGCCCGTAGGTCGGCGACGGAACAAACCTCCAGGAGCGGGCATGCCGAGGTCGAAGCGTCGCAACGTCCTCGACCCGGTGGCGACCACGGATCCGTCGGGTGCCGTGTAGAACGAAAACGTCGTCCCCGACCTCACCTTGAACTTCGCAGCCCATCGGCCCGCCGCGTTCCCTGTGGGAGTTGTGTCGGATTTTTTCGTTCCAACAGGGGTCCCCGGGACCAGGTTATTCCGACTCGGCGGCCTCGCCGGGAGGAAGCCGCCGAGAACTCCTCCCGGCAGTTCGAAAAGAACCAAGGCCTCTCGCGGGAAGCGCCAGAAACCGTGCCACAGGGCATCCTGGATTCCCGTCCTCCGCACGTGGGCAGCGGCCTGTGGGACGGGAGTCTTCGTGGAGGGTGTGGGCTCGAACCGAATCCTGGCGGGGATGATGATCGGTCACATAGGTGCAGGTGATCGTTCTTCGTGCAACATTGGAACAATGTCACCATTCGCCTTGTCCACGTCCCCAGTCATCCCCGATGCCGAGATCCTCTCGCTGTACGACTCTGTTGGCTGGACGGCCTACACCAAGAGCCCGGATGTGCTCCTCCAGGCGATCAAGAGTTCTTCCTTTGTCGTATCTGCCTGGAGCGAGGGCGGCAAGCTGGTTGGTCTCGCCCGGACGATTTCCGACGATGCAACGATCTGCTACCTCCAAGACATCCTGGTTCATCCGGACCTTCACCGAACCGGCGTGGGGCGTGCCCTCTTTGAGCAGGTGCTGGAGCGATACGACCACGTACGCCAAATGGTGCTCATCACGGACGACGAGCCACAGCAACGTGCCTTCTACGAGTCCATGGGGTTGACCGAAGGCGCCGATTTCAGCGGTCGACCGGTGCGTGTCTTCGCCAGGTTCCGCTAGCGGCGGGTCGAACCAAAGCCAAGGCTTCTGCGCGTCAAGGTCTGAACGGTGAGGTGCATCCGGACCGATTGGGAGGCCTGTGTCGGCCGGCCTGTGGCAGGATTGAACGATGCATCCCGAGTGGTTCGATAGGCCAGGTGGGGAACCCGTGGAGCTGTGTGCGGGCGATCCATTGTGGCCGGAAGCGGCGGCGGAATGGGCGGTCCGCATCCGAAGCGCGATCTTGCCAACGCTCGCGACAGTGGAGCATGTGGGCTCGACAGCGGTCCCTGGGCTGGTTGCCAAGCCGGTGCTCGACCTCCAAGTAGCAGTGCCCGACATAACCCACGAGGCTGCCTACCGTCCCGGCCTGGAATCGCTCGGCCTCGTGCTCCGGCAGCGTGCTTCCGAGCACCGTTTCTTCCGCCCGCCGGCCGGAGAACCTCGGACAGTGCACGTGCACGTCTGCGGGAGCGGGTCAGCTTGGGAGCGAGACCACTTGCGTTTCCGCGACCGGCTTCGAGCCGATCCCGCTCTTGCCGCCCGATACGCCGCGCTGAAACGCAGTCTCGCCGGTCAGGTTGGCCACGATCGGTTTGCCTACAACGACGGCAAGTCGCAATTTATCGCGGATGCCATTGCCCAGCGGTAGCCATCTCAAAACGGTGCTCCCGGTGGCCGATCGAAGTGGTGCGCGCTCCTTGGCGGAAAGAGACTGATCTTCCCTTTGGCCTCCCTGGGGAAATTTCCGGGGGCGGTCACCCGCAGTGGTTCGGCTCTTGCCGCGACCACGGTGCTGGCTCGTGGGACGCCAGCGGGCTATTGCCTGTTGGCGTCGATTTCGCGCACGTGGACGCGAACAAGGTCTTCGACCAAGCGGCCGGGCAGCGTCTTATCCAGCGTAAATTGGATCGCGTGTTCGGTGGTCTTGTAGCCCTTGAGCTGGTCCCTCAACGCTTCGATCGCCCACGAGGACGGGTAGAAGCTCATGTGCTTCTTGGACGCGGTGAAGTACACCAGTGCCCGGTTCTTGTATTTGAGCGTCGGCATCCCGTAGCTTATGGTTTCCTCGGTGTCCGGCACGAGCTGCGTGACGAGCGCACGGATCCGTTCGAGTTCGGCTCGGACCGCGGGGTCGAGCGCCTTGAGATACTCTTCGACGTTCTTCGCTTTTTCACCCATGACTCGAGTGTAGCGATCCGCGGCCCTGGCTACGCGTCGGTGACGACGCTCCCGGGCCCGCGGCGGCGGTACCCATCCTCCGCCACGAGGACTGGGGCGGGACCGGATTCCTCGGTCGCTGAAGTTGATCCTGCAGCAGTCCCTTGAAGAGGCCGGATTCCGGGACGCCATACCCTGGCACCTGGACGAGGAATGCCCGCCATGGTGTGTCCCACGGACGGCCCCCGAGGGGAACGGTTGCATGGCCTTGGTTCTTTGTTTGGCGCCCTGGACACGTGTGGCCGGTCCGCTCACTGCCTCGGTCGGCGGCCGGCGTGCGGGTGCTACTTGGTGCCGTGGGCCGACAGGCCGGCGATGACCGAGGGCAGGAAGCCGGGGTAGGCCCGCTCCATGTCGTCGATTCGCAGGAGGTTCATCCTGGAGGTGCCGACGTAGTACTGGTGCAGGACACCTGCCTGCCGCAGGGCAGCGAAATGGTGGGTTGCCGTGGATGCCTTGATGGGCAGTTCGATGGCTCCGCAGCTCAGTGCTTCCTGCGCGTTGGCCAGTTGCTTGAGGATGCTCAGGCGCACGGGGTCTGCGACGGCGGCGAGGATGCGGGGGAAATCGAAGTCGGCGATGTCGGGTTCGTCCGAGATCTTGGTGGTTCTTGCCATGGTTGTCCTCCTGTCAGCCTTCGATCCTACTAGTCGCCGCCGTCCGCCGGTTAGCTGACCTGGATGACGATCTTCCCGAACGCGCCGCGGGAGAGCTGGTCGTAGGCGGCGTGGGCTTCCTCGAAGGGGTAGACGGTGTCGATGACCGGGTGGATGGTGTGTGCGTCGAGGAACGTGGCCAGGTCGCGGAAGGCGCGCAGGTGCCCGACCGCGATCCCCTGGATCTGGGCCTGGTGCCAGATCACGTCCATCAGGTCCAGGGTGGCGCTCTGGCCCTGGAGGAAGCCGATGACCGCGACCAGGCCGTTGCCCTTGGTGGCACGGACCGAATCCCGCAGCCCGTCGCCGCCGACGACGTCGAGCACGACATCCACGCCCTGGCCGTCGGTCATTTCCAGGACGGCGGCAGCCCAGTCCGGGGTGGTGCGGTAGTTGATGGTGTCGGTCGCCCCCAGCTCGCGAGCCCTCAGGAGCTTCTCGTCGCTGCTTGAGGTCACGATCACCCGGGCTTCGAGGGCCGAGGCGAGTTGGATGGCGAAGATGGATACGCCGCCGGTGCCCTGGACCAGGACGGTGTCGCCGGCTTTCACCTTGCGGTACTCGCGCAGGACGAACCATGGAGTGAGCGCCGCGATGGGCAGGGTCGATGCTTCAAGGTCGGTCATGTCCCGGGGAGTGGGGACGACGTTGTCCTCGCCGAGGATCTGGTATTCGGCCAGCCCGCCGTTGATGGGCCCGCCGGTCTGGAAATCGGCGTATTCGTTCAACCACGGCCCGTCGTGCCAGGTGGAATAGAAGTGCGAGGTCACGCGGTCCCCGACCTTGTATTTCGTCACGCCTGCGCCGACGGCGGCCACGACTCCTGCGGAGTCGGCCACAGGGATAAGCCCCTTCGGCATTTTTTCCGGTGCGTAGATGCCATCCACCAGGGCCTTGTCCCGGTAGTTCAGCGAAACGGCCGAGACCTTGACCAGAAGTTCCCCGGCAGCCGGCTGGGGTGTCGGGATCTCGTGCAGGTTGAGGTTCTCGAGGCCGAAGTCGTCTAGCATCCAGGCGCGCATATGTGTCCTATCGTGTGGGCGGGGCACCGTGCCTCGCTTCGTCCATTCTTCGCCTTATTTCGATCTACGTCAAATATGATGAATATCGAACAATGCCCGTTCAGGCGCCGGCCCGGCACTCACCTACGCGGTCCGATGCCGCGGGAGCGCATCCTCCGTGCTCCGTGTTTTTAGCCGCCGCCTTGCCATTGAAATCGACGCATCGCCCCGAACGGGGTGTTCCGCCTGGGTGCCGACCAAGCGTCCTGAGGCCGGTATTCTGCCAGTCTTTCCGATCTCGTGGGCGCCGGGTTGTAGATCGGCGGCTATCGCCGCGGCGTACAAACGTGGTGAATCGTGGCCAGCTCGGCAATTCCATCCGGGAGCTCAGGGCAAGAAAAAACAACATGACCCAAGTTGAGCTTGCCGCCCGGGTCGGCGTGACCCGGCAAACCATCATTGCCATCGAACAAGGTAAATACTCGCCATCTCTGGAAACCGCTTTCCTCATCGCCCATGTCCTGGGAAAACCACTCACGCAGGTCTTTAGCTACGCGCCGGGATCGAAGGGCGGAAGCGAAACCTAACTCCCGGGCCGATTCCCGCTTCGCAACAATGAGATCAGCGGCAACGCCGCAAAAGCGGTCAGGCCCACCCAGATCCACATTGCCAACTGCAGGCCCAGCGCGTCGCCCGCCAATCCGCCCACGATGCCAAGGACGGGTACCGGCCCCATGGTGAACACCAGCCGGAATCCTTGCTGTCGTCCCATCATCTCGTCCGGGGTGAACTTGGCCAGCAAGCCGTAGGCCGTGGCGTTGTAGGAAACCATTAGCGCGTTGTAAAGAACCGAATGGCACACCACCATGGCAATGGCTGCACCCGGGACGGACGCGGCCAAGGGGAGAACGGCAACGGTAAGCGGCAGGCTGAGGATCGACAGTGCCAAGACCCCGTTCTCGCCCAGCCTCCTGACGAGCGAGGGAACGGCAAGGGAGCCGAGCAATCCGCCGACGGCGATGGTCGAGATGACCAACCCGATGACCTGGGGGCTGAAACCCAGGACCTTGACGAAATAGAGGGTCTCCAACGCCGAACCGAATGCCAGGCCCATGTTGGTGATCGCGGATGAGGAAACCAGGGCACGAATGGTTCGGTGCTTGAGGGTGAACCGGAGTCCTTCGGCGAAGGACTCCCTGAATCCGACCCGTGGGGCGGGATCTTCCGGGGACGCGACGGATCCGGATTTCTTCCTGAAGCCCCGCAGCAGGGTTGCTGCGGCCAGCAGGTTTGCGGCCCCTGCCACGATGAGGGTGAACGGCGCCGACATCACGGCGACAAGGACGCCGGCGATTCCCGGGGAGATGATTCCCACCGAGGTGTCCACGGTTTCCTTGCGGGCGTAGGCGCTGGAAACCAAATCGCGTCCCACGATGCCCGGGATCGCCGATCCGGCACCCATGCCCCACAACATGCCTGCCACTCCGACCAGGAACGACACGATCACCAGCTGCTGGTAGGTCAGCACGCCGGCGGACCAGGCCAGCGGCACCGAGAATATCGCCAACCCGGAGGCCAGCTGTGCCCACATCATGGTCTTCACCCGGTTGACGCGGTCGAGCATGATGCCCGCGGGGATGGCCAGAAACAGGAAGGCCACCGACTCGGAGGCGTTGAGGAATCCAATCTGGGTGGCGGTGGCGCCAAGGGCATAGATGGCGACCAGGTCGTTGGCTACGTTCAGGATGCCCGAGGCCACGGAGCCAAACGCGATGGACAGCAGCAAGGTCGGGAACCCGGGGCGGTGTCGCAGCAGTTGGACGGGTTCGGCTGCCAGGGGATCGGTGCCGCCCGCCTTGTCCACCGTTTCCTCGTCCACGAAACTCCCCGTTCTCCCGTCTCGGATCAAGCCATTGGGAAGAGTCTATGGGTGCTTCGGCATTTAGCGAGTGTCGACATCCTCGAAGACCAGGAACGTCTGGGTGTCCAGTATGCCGGGCATGGCCTGGAGCTGTTCAAAGATCACCCTGCGCAGATCCACATTGTCGCGGGCGCGCACCAGGAGGATCACGTCGAAGTTCCCGCCGACCAGGCCGATGTGGTGGACCTCGGGCATCGCGGCGAGGCGCTCGCGCAGCTCGCGCCAGGAGTGCTGGCGCAATTTCAGCGTGACGTAGGCGCTGGCCCGCAGGCCGGCGCGAAGCGGATCGATGACTGCGGTGTAGCGCGTGATGACCCCCTCGTCCTGGAGCCGGTTGATCCGGGAATAGGCATGCGCACGAGAGACATGGACCTTTTGCGCGACGGTGGTCACTGACTGGCGACCGTCCTTGGTGAGTTCCTCCAGGATCCGTCGATCCACCTCATCGAGCCGAACCGAGGGAGTCTCCATCAAATGCCTCTTTCCACTTTGTCCAAAAACCGTCATGTAGCGACGGTCACACTTTCAATCTGTCTCCAAGAGTAGTCATCCTATGCGCACTTTTCCAGAATATTCCAAGAAGCTGGATACATTTCATGCCAAATACCCATACTTAAGGCAAGAACTGACGCTTGGGTGGGCATGGCCCAATGCCCTTGTCCCGAAAAACCAGAAAGGCGTGAACCGTGACGACCACCGAACCACGCGATGCAATCGAGCAGGTGAGCAGCAAATTCGGGATCACCCCCGAGGACTACATGCTCCCTGCGCGCACCGAAATCCACATGCTCGACATCAACGGCAAGCTGCACCCCTCGGGGCAGCAAGGGGCCGAACCCGGCCACGAATACCCGCTGCCAAGCCCCAAGGCCTTGGTGGACGCCTACGAGCAACTGGTCATTGGCCGGCGCGTCAACGACCAGAATTCCGCCCTGGTGCGCCAGGGCCGCATGGCCGTCTATCCCTCCAGCCACGGGCAGGAGGCCTGCCAGGTGGCGGCTGCCCTGTGCCTGGGCGAGAACGACTGGATGTTCCCCACCTACCGCGACACCGTCGCGGTGATGGCCAAGGGTGTGGCGCCCATGGAAGTGATGGCCGGGTTCCGCGGGGACTGGCACAGCGGGTATGACCCGAAGCAGTACAAGGTCTCGATCCAATCCACGCCGCTGACCACCCAGCTTTTGCACGCGGTGGGCGTGGCCCACGCGGCCAAGCTGCGCGGCGAGGACACCGTGGTGCTGGCGATGTGCGGCGACGGCGCCACGTCCGAGGGCGACTTCCACGAGGCACTGAACTTCGCCGCGGTCTTCAACCTTCCGGTGATCTTCTTCGTGCAGAACAACCAGTACGCGATCTCCGTGCCGCTGTCCCAGCAGTCGGTTGCACCCTCCCTGGCCCACAAGGCCGTCGGCTACGGCATGGCCGGCGAGCGCGTGGACGGCAACGACCTGGTGGCCCTGCTGGCCGTGCTGGGCCGTGCGGTCCGCCTGGCCCGAGAGGGCAACGGCCCGCTGCTGGTCGAGGCGCACACCTACCGCATGCAGGCGCACACCAATGCCGACGACGCCACCCGATACCGCGAGGATTCCGAGGTGCAGGGCTGGATCGACAAGGACCCGGTCACCCGCATGCGCACCTACCTGGCCGATGCCGGGCTGCTGCCCCAGGACACCGAGGCACGGATCACCGCCCATGCGGAGGCCGTCGCCACGGCCCTGCGCGACGGCATGAACTCGGAAAACGTTCCCGACCCGGCCGACCTGTTCGCCCACGTCTATTCGACACCCACCACCCAGATGGCCGAGCAGGCTGCGATGCTCGCCGACGAACTCGCCCGCGAGGAGGACGCAAAATGAGCCCCACGGCAACCACATCTTCGGCGGCCAACGGCAACGTTTCAGCCGCCACCGCCGCAGCCGCGGCACGCACCGCCGACGCCGGGACCCAGCCGGTCACCTTCGCCAAGGCGCTGAACAGCGCCCTGGCCGACGCCATGGCACTGGAGGATTCGGTCCTGGTCTTCGGCGAGGACGTCGGGGTCCTGGGCGGGGTCTTCCGCATCACCGACGGCCTGACCAAGCGCTTCGGCACCGGGCGCTGCTTCGACACCCCGCTGGCCGAGTCCGGCATCGTGGGCATGGCCATCGGCATGGCGATGAACGGCATGCGCCCGGTCATCGAGATGCAGTTCGACGCCTTCGCCTACCCGGCCTTCGAGCAGATCGCCTCGCACGTGGCCAAGATGCACAACCGCACCAAGGGCAGGATGCCCCTGCCGATGGTCATCCGCATCCCGTATGCCGGCGGCATTGGGGGAGTGGAGCACCACTGCGACTCCTCCGAGTCCTACTACGCCCACACCCCGGGCCTGAAGGTCTTCACCCCGGCCACGGTGCGCGACGCGTACCTGATGCTGCGCGAGGCCATCGACTCCCCGGACCCGGTCATTTTCATGGAACCCAAGAAGCTGTACTGGACCAAGGAGCAGGTGGACCTGGAGGCGCTGCGGCTCTCGCACGAGACGGATGCGGTGCCACCGACCGAGGGGCGCGCCGCGGTGGCCCGCTCGGGCACCGACGCGACGCTGATCGCCTACGGTCCCTCGGTGTCCACCGCGATGGCCGCGGCCGAGGCAGCAGCCCTGGAGGGCCGCAGCCTCGAGGTCATCGACGTGCGCACCATCGTCCCGCTCGACGACGCAACGATCTGCGAGTCCGTCCGCAAGACCGGGCGCGCGGTGGTTATCGCCGAGGCGCCGGGCTTCGCCTCGGTCTCCAGCGAGATCGTCGCCCGGATCCAGGAGCGGTGCTTCCACTCGCTGGCTGCTCCGGTGCTGCGCGTGACGGGATTCGACACCCCGTACCCGGCCCCGAAACTCGAGAAGTACTACCTGCCATCCGTTGACCGCATCCTGGATGCCGTGGATGCATTGCAATGGGAAGAAGGGGCATGAGCGTGAAGACCTTTTTGTTGCCGGACCTTGGCGAGGGATTGACCGAGGCCGAGCTGGTGAAATGGCTGGTTGCCGTGGGCGACACCATCGTCATCGACCAACCCGTCGCGGAAGTCGAAACCGCCAAGTCGATGGTGGAGGTGCCCAGCCCCTACGCCGGAACCGTCCATGAGCTCCACGGCACCGTCGGCGAAATGGTGCTGGTGGATTCCCCGCTGTTTTCGGTGTTGGAGGAAGGCGCGGTCGCCCCGGCGGCGCCCGCCGTGGAACCCAAGTCCGGCATCCCGGAACGCGAGGTCGCCCAGAGCTACCGCGAGGAGGAACGAGCCGGAACCAAGGCCCCGGCGAGCGAAGGTTCGGGCAACGTGCTTATCGGCTACGGAACCCCGGAGGGGCTCTCGGCCAAGGCACGCAAGCGCCGCCCGCGCACCGATGCCGGCACCGCACCGGCCACCGCCATCGGGGTGCCCGCCGCCGTGCCGCGCCGCGCCCCTCTGGTGATCTCGCCACTGGTGCGCAAACTGGCCCGGGACCACGGCATCGACATCGCCACGCTCAACGGCAGTGGTGCCGGCGGGCTGGTCCTGCGCTCGGACATCGAGGCGGCTGCCGCCGCAACCACGGCAGCGCCGGTGGCGCAGGCCGCGGCACCGACCGCCGAACCGGCGCGCGAGGCTGCCTCGGCATCCGGGGCCGAGGGCGGAATCGATGCGCGCTCGGGCCTGGGAATTTCCACCAGGACCCCGATCAACGGCGTGCGCAAGACCATCGCCCAGGCCATGAGCCGGTCGCGCAGCGAGATCCCCGAGGCCACGGTTTGGGTGGACGTGGACGCCACCAACCTGGTGCGGATGCGTTCGGCCATGAAGGGAACCGACCCGGACAACACCCCGGGGCTGCTGGCCTTCATTGCGCGCTTCGTGGTTGCCGGGCTGCAGAAGTACCCGGCGCTCAACTCCCGCATCGAGCACAACGCGCAGGGTGAAGCCGAGATTGTGGGCTTCGAGGGCATCAACCTGGGCATTGCCGCGCAGACAGAACGGGGCTTGATGGTCCCGTCCATCCGCAACGCCCAGCTGCTCAGCGCCCGCGGGCTGAATGCCGAACTGGCACGGTTGACCGAGGTCACCCGTTCCGGCAAGGCCACGGTCGCCGAGCTCACCAGCGGCACCTTCACCCTGAACAACTACGGGGTCTTTGGCGTCGACGGTTCCGCGGCGATCATCAACTACCCGGAAGTTGCGATCCTGGGCGTCGGGCGGATCATCGACAAGCCCTGGGTCGTGGACGGCGAGCTCGCGGTCCGCAAGGTCACCGAGTTGACGCTGGCCTTCGACCATCGGGTTTGCGACGGCGCCACGGCCGCCGGCTTCCTGCGCTTCGTGGCCGACGCAATGGAAAACCCGGCCTCGGTCCTGGCGGACCTGTAGCGGTTTCCCGTATCGCGGCCTAGCAGGTGCCCGCGGCGAGAGGTTCCTCATGGAACCGCGCCGCGGGCACCTGCGCATCCGCCGCCGGGGCGCAGGGATGCTGCCGCTGGCACGTGATTCGCCTCGCCATCGCCAACCGCCTTGGCCGAGGCCCGGATCAGCTTCCCACCACCCCCTATTGAAAGCGGCGGCGACCAACTATCCTGATGCCATGGAAAAGCTACCTGCTGAATACGAGCATTACCTTGTAGGCAAGGACGAACTCCACATCGAAACGGTCATGCCGATCTTCCGGGAGTCCATGGCCGAAGGCAAGTACGGGGTTCACATCCGCGGACTCGGCGGCCATTCCGAACAGGCCTTCGTTGACGAGACCGTCCCCTTCGGGAAGATCAAGATCACCGTTCCCTAGCACCTGCCGTTCCACGGTGGTGCCACCCGATTCCCCGGCATGCCCCTGCGGCCTCCGGGGAATCGGTTTTGCCCGGACCGATTTTCATGCAGAATGTGGATATCGCCAAAACACCGGCACCGCCCGGCACCGAGGAAACGGGGAACCGCCATGAAGCAGCCCTTGGTACCCAGCGTGGAACAGCTTGCCCCGCATTGCTGGCGACTGCTCAACCACGGATTTTCCATGAACACCGGCCTGATCGTGGGCCAGGACCGCGCCGCTGTCATCGACACCGGCTCCGGGCCGCGGGAAGCGGAGGGCCTGTATGCGGCCATCCGCAAGATCACCGACCTCCCCTTGCTTGTGGTCAACACCCATGCCCACGGCGACCACGTCTTTGGCAACGGCTACTTTGCCGCGCAGGGCGTTGAGAACTTCCACGCCACGGCAGCGGCAATCGAGCACCTGCGCCGCAACGGGGAGTTCGAGCGCCAGCTGGTGCGCTTCCTGGAACCCGAAATGGCCCTGCGCCAGGGAGACCACTCGGGCATCGTCGTGCCGGGCAACATCGTCGCGGAAACCGGGGGCACGCTGGAGCTTGGCGATGTCACCGCGCAGCTCTTTGGCCTGGGCCCCGGGCACACCAGCGGAGACCTTCTGGTGCGCTGCGGCAAGGTGTTGTTCACCGGCGACCTGGTCGAGGAGGGCGGACCACCGAACTTCGAGGATTCGAACCCCTATCTGTGGGCGGAGTTGCTGGGCCGGCTCGTGCGCGAATGCGACGACGATGTGGTGGTGGTGCCCGGGCACGGAAACCCGGTGGACCTGGAATTCGTGCGCCGGCAGCACCGCGAAATGCTGGCCGCAATCCTGGAAGGGGAAACCATCGTGCGCTCCTGGCCGACCGGAAGCTTCGACCCCACCGCCCACCAATTGGAAGTGCTGCCCTACGGCCCCGAACAATCCACGATCTTCCTGCAAAGGCTGAGTAAAACCATGCCATAGCCCGTTCAGTAGGATGAACACATGAGTGCACAAACTTTCAGCCTGCGTAGGATCGCGGTGAAAGTGTATTCACCTTCCCTGCTGTACGGACTGGGGCTGGGTGCGGTCACGCCCATTATTGCCCTGTCCGCCCTGGACCGCGGGGCCAACCTGGCCACGGCCGCACTGGTCGTCACGCTGGTCGGCGTGGGCTCCCTGGTTTCCAATGTCCCCGCCGCGGTGCTGACCACGAAGGTGGGTGAACGGCTGGCCATGGTCTTCGCTGCAGGGTGGGCGGCCCTGGGCATGGTGCTGGGCATCGTCCCCTCGAACCTCGGCCTCTTTGCCGTGGGCGTGACGATGCTGGGCATGGCCGGGGCCGTGTTCAACCTGGCCCGGCAGACCTATCTGGCCGAGGCCGTCCCGCTGGAATTCAGGGCCAGGGCCATGTCAACCCTGGGCGGGGTGATGCGCATCGGGGTGTTCATCGGACCCTTCGCCGCCACCCTGGCCATGAAGTGGCTCGGCATCGCCGGGGCCTACTGGGTGGGCATGGTGGCAATGGCCATTGCCACGGTCGTGTGCCTGTGGATTCCGGACCTGGAGACCCGGGCGCCGGTTGAAGCGGGCCAAAGCCGCGCCGGGGGATCGATGCTCTCCATTGCCAAGGACCAGTGGCGGATCCTGCTGGGGATCGGGCTGGGCATCGTTTGCATCTCCGCGGTGCGCTCAACCCGCCAGGTCGTGCTTCCCCTGTGGGGCGAAAGCATCGGGTTGGACGCGGCCACGATCTCGCTGGTCTACGGGTTCTCCGGGGCCATCGACATGCTGATCTTCTACCCCGCGGGCAAGGTCATGGACAAGCGCGGACGGGCCTGGGTCGCGGTGCCCTGCATGGCGGTGATGTCGTTGGCGCTGTTCCTGCTGCCGCTGACCCACTCCATGCCCACGATGCTGGCCGTGGCCATGGTGCTGGGATTCGGCAACGGCATCGGCTCGGGAATCGTGATGACGCTGGGAGCCGACTACTCGCCGGTGGCCGGACGGCCCAAGTTCCTGGGGCTGTGGCGGTTGATGTCCGACACCGGCGCCATGGCCGGACCGGTGCTGCTCTCGGTCCTGGTGGCCGTGGCGACGCTGGGCGCCGGGGTGATGGCGATCGGCGGGATCTCGCTGCTGGGCGCGGGGATCTTCGGTTATTTCATTCCCCGGACCAACCGGCGGCGGATGGGTGCCCCGTAACGGGCAAAAAGCTCATGAATGAACCAGCCCGTGACCATGGCGGTGCCCAGGACCAATGCCAGGCCCACGGCCAGGAAGACGAACAGGGCGCCGTTCCCCACGGTACCGATCGCCGGGTGGTCCATGGCCAGCGCGAGTCCCAGTGCCGCTGCCGCAGCCACGGCGCCCACCACCGCTGAGGCGCGCAAGAGCCGCTCGGGAACCGACCTGGAGCCGGCGGCCGCGGTGCGGGGTCCGGGACCGCTCCCGTGGGCATGGCGCAGGAACAGCCCGGCCAGCACGCTCCACCAGGCAACCACCAGGTAGGCGGCAAGCACGTCGCTGGGGCGGTGCCAGCCCAGCACCAGCGTCGAGGCCCCGGCCACCGCTGCGTAGGCCCAGCCCAGCAGGGCCACCGGCGGACGGTGCGCCACGGGGGCGACGATGAAGATCGCGGCCATGGCCGCGGCGGCGAACGTCGTGTGCCCCGAGGGGAACGAGTTCATCGAGGCGCCCGAAATGTTCAAATCCGGCCGCACCAGCAACACATGCTTGAGCAATTGGGTGGATCCGGCGGCACCCAGCAGCAGGGCCCCGGCCACCGCGGGGCGCAGGAAATCGCGCCTGCGAACCAGTGCGAAGACGATGAATCCGCCGGCCAGCAGCGCCGAGGCCGCCGGCATGTGGTCCAGGAAGGCCAGCGCGGGGCCCCGGGTCTTGTCCGCAGCCAGGAACGCCTCGCCGCCCAGCAACGCCGCCTCGTCGATCCATTGGCCGAGCTTGGCCATCACGAAGAAGCTGTAGCAGGCCCAAAAGAGGGCAGCCAGCAGCACCAACGCGCCGTACCAGGGGAGCAGGGCGCTGCCCGTTGATTGGCTGGGCGGGGGCTTGGAGGAAAAACTCATTGCCAACAGGGTTTCACACAATCCTTGCCGGTGGCCCGGAACGTGGGCTTTCTCCCATGGATCCGCCAAGCCCGCGCACGAGGAGAGGGCAACGCCGCAGCGGGTTACGGACCTCGACGATCCATTGACAAATTAATTTGTCAGTGAGATTGTTGGAAACATGTTGGACCTCGAAGTGATCGAAGACCCGCGGGCCGCGGCGGCAACGCTGGACCCGATGCGCCAGCGGCTGCTGGCCGAGCTGGCCGAACCCGCCTCGGCGAGCATGTTGGCGGCCAGGCTGGAGATCCCGCGCCAGAAAATCACCTACCACTTGAACCAGATGGCCGAACTCGGGCTGCTGGCCCAGGTGGAATTGCGCCACAAGGGCATCATGACCGAACGGCTCATGCAGGCAACCGCGGCGTCCTACGTGATCTCGCCGCAAAGTCTTGCGTCGCTCACCCCGGCGCCCGCGGTCCTGCGGAACGAATTCTCCGCAACCTGGCTGCTTGCCCTGGCCGCACGAACGATCCGCGAGGTCGGCGCCCTTCTCATCGGCGCACGCAAGGTGCGAAAGGGCTTCGGTACCTTCGCCATCGATGCGGACATCGTCTTCGCATCCGCCCGCGAACGGGCGGAATTCAGCGCCGAGCTCGGCCTCGCCGTCGCCCGGCTCGCCACCAAGTACCACGACAACACCAACGCACCCGCTGCCCGGGCCCACCGCCTGGTCGTGGCCCTGCACCCCACCTTGAAGGAAGGTACGCCATGAGCAAGGAATTCGAGATCGTCGAAGAACTGGCGATCGACAGCACACCGGAACGGATCTGGGAAGCTGTCACCAACGGCACCGCAGCCTGGATGTTCCCCACGGACCAATGGCCCTCCGTGCGCACGGTGGACGAGTACCCCACGCACCTGGTTACCCGGATGGACGGACCCGACGGCTGGTTCAACCAGCTCGAGCACGTGCTGACCCCGGGGGAGAACGGCACCGCGCTGCGCTACGTCCACTCGGGAATCTTCGTCGACGACTGGGACAACCAATACGACGGGGCCTCCAAGCACACCGCCTTCTACCTGCATACCCTGGGCGAGTACCTGCGCCACTTCGATGGGCTCCCGGTGGCCTTCAGCGCCATCCAGGGACCCGAGGCCTCGAAGGCCCCGGACGCACTGGAAACCTGGCTTTCGGCCCTGGGCCTGGACGACGCCGCGGCCGGCGCCGAACTGGAACTCCAACTGCCCGGGCGCGGAACCACCCGGGTCACCGTGGACTTCCGCAACGAGAACTTCGTGGGTCTGCGCACTTCCGACGCACTGGTGCGGATCTTCGGCCGCAACGCCTTCGGCGGCCCCGTTGGGCTGACGGTGCACGACTTCGCCACAGGCGCCGATGCGCAGGCCAACACCGCGGCCTGGCAGGAAGCGCTCGACGCCGCCTACCAGGGCTGAGCATCAACGGAAGATAGGCTGAAGCCCATGACCCAGTTGCCCGACCTTGACGAGCTCATCAACGCCTCACATGTGGTTTCCCTGCACATGACAGTGCAGTTCCGTGGCGTGCGGCACCGCGAGGCGATGCTCTTTGAAGGCCCGGCGGGCTGGGGCGAGTTCTCACCCTTCCTGGAATACGGTCCGGCCGAGGCCTCGGCCTGGCTGCGCTCGGGGATCGAAGCTGCGTGGGAAGGCTACCCGGATCCGGTTCGCCAATCCGTTCCGGTCAACGCCACCCTGCCGGCCGTGGGCCCCGAAAGGGTCGCTGCCGTCCTGGCTTCCTACGACGCGGCGCACACGATCAAGGTCAAGGTCGCCGAAACCGGCCAGGACCTTGCCCAGGACGTGGCCCGCGTGGCCGAGGTCCGCCGGTTGTTTCCCGAGGCCGCCATCCGCATCGACGCCAACATGGGCTGGACCCATGACGAAGCCCTGGCCGGACTGGAAGCGCTGGCCGGATTCGGGCTGCAATACGCCGAACAGCCCGTGGCGGGAATCGACGGCCTGGCGCGGGTGCGCGAGGAAGTCGCACGCCGCGGACTCGGGGTGCTGATCGCCGCCGACGAATCGGTGCGCAAGGAATCGGACCCGCTCGCGGTGGCCCGTGCCGGGGCTGCCGACCTGATCGTGATCAAGGCCCAGCCGCTGGGCGGGGTCCGTCGGGCGCTCCAAGTGGTTCGCGATGCCGGGTTGCCCGCGGTGGTTTCCTCCGCCCTGGACACCTCCATCGGCCTGCGCCAGGGCGCCGCTCTGGCCGCCGCGCTGCCGGAGCTGCCCTACGCCTGCGGGCTGGCCACCGGTTCGCTTTTTTCCTCCGACATCACCACCGACAGGTTCCTGGCCGTGGGCGGGGAACTGCAATTGCGGGACATCGCCGCCGATCCCGACCTGCTGCGCAAACACGAGGTCAACGCCGAACGCCGCAGCTGGTGGCAGCAGCGACTGGCCGACTGCCACCGGGAATTACTTGCGCCCAACCGGTAGCCGGTGCAGGGTACCTCCCCGCCGCAAATGCCGGATCTCCGCCGGCTTCGTGACCCGTGCCACGATTCGGCTCCCGCACCTCGAAACGGACACCCACCGCTTGCCTGCCGTTAACCTTGCGGCGGCCGGGCGCTCACCGGTGGCTGGAACGCTGGGAATCGAAGTCATCCACTCGATAGCGTTGCACGGAGAAAACCATGAGCCTTACACGTACCTTCCTTCCCATGCTCGGCCACACCCGCGGCAACCGCGACGCGGCCACCTGCCACTTCAAGTGCGGCAACGCCTGCGCCAAGGACGTGTGCAACACCAGCTCCAACAGCTACTTCCGCGACATCGCCGACGCAGCCCTGAGCCGCCGCTCCATCCTGGGCATCGGTGCCGTGGCTTCGGCCGCACTGGTCATCGGCGTCGACACCTTGGGGGCACCGGGAGCCCAGGCGGACATCATCGTGGCCCCGCAGGGCGGCGGGAAGCTGTCCTTCCAGGCCATCGCCCCGGTGCCGCGCACGGTCGATGCCATGACGGTACCGGAGGGCTACGACTGGGCCCCGATCATCCGCTGGGGCGACCCGCTGTTCAACCACGCACCGAAGTTCGACATCACCAAGCAGAGCGCCAAGCGCCAGGCCGGCCAGTTCGGCTACAACAACGACTACCTGAACATCATCGTGGACAAGTACTCCGGACGCTCCGGCGTGCTGGTGGCCAACCACGAATACACCAACGAAGACCTGATGTTCGACCCCGCCTGGTTCGAGGCGAACAAGGCCGAGGCCGCGAAGATCGCCATGGCCGCCCACGGGTTCTCCGTGGTCGAGGTCAAGCGCGTGAAGGCCGGAACGCCCTGGAGCTACGTCCGCGGGGGCGAGCGCAACCGCCGCATCACCGCCACCACGGCCTTTGCCATCGACGGCCCGGCCGCCGGGTCCGAGCTGCTCAAGACCGTTGCGGACCCCACGGGCAGCAAGGCGCTGGGCACCCTGAACAACTGCGCCGGCGGCACCACCCCGTGGGGCACCGTGCTCTCGGGGGAGGAGAACTTCAACCAGTACTTCCGCGGCACCGGCTCGGCGACCGACGCCCGCTACGGCATCTCCGACAAGGCCACCGAGCGCGGCTGGGAGGACGTGGACCCGCGCTTCTCCGCCCACAACCCGGGCTACGAGAACGAGATCAACCGCTTCGGCTGGATCGTGGAGATCGACCCGCAGAACCCGGACTCGACCCCGGTGAAGCACACGGCGCTGGGCCGCTTCAAGCACGAGGGAGCCAACGTCCTCATTGCCAACGACGGGCGCGTCGTGGCCTACTCGGGCGACGACGAGCGTTTCGACTACGTCTACAAGTTCGTCTCCAAGGCCAAGTACCGCCGCGGGGACCGCAAGCACAACATGAGCCTGCTCTCGGAAGGCGACCTCTACGTCGCCAAGTTCTCCGGCAACTCCCCGGCCTCCCAGATCGACGGGTCGGCCGCCGTTCCCGCCGACGGTTCCTTCGACGGCACCGGCACCTGGATCCCCCTGGTCAAGGACGGCGCCTCCCAGGTCCCGGGCATGAGCCTGGAAGAGGTGCTCGTTTACACCCGCCTGGCCGGCGACAAGGTCGGGGCCACCAAGATGGACCGCCCCGAGGACGTCGAGCCGAGCCCGGTCACCGGCAAGCTCTACATCGCCCTGACCAACAACACCCAGCGTGACACCACCGGCAAGGCAACCGTGGACGAGGCCAACCCGCGCACCCGGAACCGCGACGGCCACGTCATTGAGCTGACCGAGGCCAACAACAACGCGACGGGCACCGCATTCGCCTGGAACATCCTGTTGGTCGCCGGGGACCCGTCCAAGGACGCGAGCACCTACTTCTCCGGCTACCCCAAGGAGAAGGTCTCCCCGATCTCCTGCCCGGACAACCTGGCCTTCGACTCCAAGGGCAACCTGTGGATCTCCACCGACGGGCAGCCGGGCACCATCGGGTACTGCGACGCCCTGCACAAGGTCACCCTGACCGGAGCGGACCGCGGCCGCGTCGAACAGTTCCTGGCTGTCCCGGCCGGCGCCGAGACCTGCGGCCCGCTGATCCACGACCGCGACGGCTCGGTGTTCGTGGCCGTGCAGCACCCCGGTGAGGGCGGCACCTTTGCCGACCCGATCTCGTTCTTCCCGGACTACGTGCTGAACCCCTCCAAGGCCAAGCGAGGCGAGGTCTACGGCCCCCGCCCCTCGGTGGTCCAGGTCTTCACCTCGGCCAAGGGCCACGGTCCCAAGAAGTAGCCGCGCTTCGCCGCATGCGTGCGGCGTCGATGCACCACCAAGCGCCCTTGGCGGCAACGAAAAGTTTCGTTGCCGCCAAGGGCGCTTTTGCCTGCCCGGAAGGTTTTCGGTTTCCCCATGTCAGGAACGCCCCACCGGCGGAAATAGATAGGATGTTGGAACTAGTTTCCTATATGTGTGGAATTTCGCCCAAACCATGCAAGCCCATGCGTCGATGTGACGCATGAAGCTTACAGAGTACGCGCGGCGCCGCAACCTTGGATACCGTGCTGCCTGGAACCGCTTCAACCTCGGCAAGATCCCCGGCGCCTACAAGGACGAAGCCGGACAAATTTACGTCCCGGACCCTGTGGCCGAAAACCTGAAATCCGCGGCCATCTACGCCCGGGTGTCCACCCACAAGCACAAGGACGACCTGGCCCGTCAATCCGATCGAATGGTCGCCTTCACCAATGCCTCCAGGCCTGGGGTCACCGCGGTCGCCACCGAGGTGACCTCCGGCGTCAACGACAGCCGACCCAAACGCACCAAGCTGCCGCAGGACGACTCCTGGGGCACCCCGGTGGTCGAACACCAGGACCGCCTCGCCCGGGCGGGCTTCGGCTGGTTCGAGGTGCTCCCGGAAATGCAGGGCCGGCGCATCCTGGTGGCCAACGCCGCCCAAGAGCAGACCGCGGACCTCATGGAGGACTTCCGATCCATCATCTATTCGGGCGAGCCCAAAGTGTCGGGGCCCACACCTAGAGTGAATGCATGCACACGGAAGAGATCACGCAACGACATCACGTCGCGCAACAGCTCCGGCGGCAGCCACCCGATGGCACCCCGCACCCCACCGCCCGAACCCAAGCCGCGAATGGCTGCACCGAGCTGCTCTGCACCCTTGTGGTGCAGGGCGTGACCCACTCGATGGCCACCCGGGTCCTGCCATGATCACCGCCCACCGCCACCGGCTGGCGGCCAACACCGGCAAGGAACAAGCCCTCGCAGCCCTGTTCCCGGCGTTTCGCGACACCCTGGCGAACCTCTCATCGATGACGCTGCGGGAATTGCAGGAAGGGGCACCCCTGGCCAAATGGCGGATCCTCACCGACCTACCCTTCGGCACCCGGCTGTCGGCCCGGCAGGTCAAGTCCGCCCAAAACCAGATGCACGCCGCCCACGCCGCCTGGCTCGCCTTGCTCGAGGCCGCCATCCGCCAAAATCTCACGGCCTCCACCCTTCAGGGGCACCGGCTGGCCACCTTGTACCGGATCAACTCGCGCCGCGCATGGTGGGCCACCGACCTCACCCTGCCCTGGCAGGAAACCAGCAGCGGGGAACTGGTCCACGTCTCCCACGCCTACGCGGAAAAGCACCCCGAAGCATGTGTGTGGGTGCCTGTGGCCCCGGATGACCTAAAACTGGCTCGCCACCTGGCCAAGCATGTTTCCCTGCGGCAGGCCAGGCACCCGGACCTCTCCCGGGTGCGCACCCTGATCTTGGACGGGATCATCGCCAAGCCTGAACGCGCCACCACCGCCAACGAATACGCATGGTGGGTGACGGTCGCCACCCTCACCCGCGGCAAACCCGAGCGCATCCCGCTGGAAACCAACACCTACTTCGAAAAGCTGCTCGCCGCACCCGGAGCCGAGCTGGCCGGGGCCATCCAACTCCACCTGGACACCGACAACCACGGACAACCCTCCGGCGCCTCGGTTTCTCTGCTGCTCAACACGCCCGACGGGCACAAGCGCACCACCGGAACCGTGCTGGGCCTGGACTTCGGGATGGCCAATGCCCTCTTCGCCACCAGCGACGGACGACTCCTGGGCCAAGCCATGCTCCACACCCTGAGAAAGTGGGACGAACGGCTGAACATCATCGCCGCCGCCACCCAATCCCGTGGACTCAGGCTCCGCGACAACTCCGAATACCGGCGGTTGAACCAGCGCATCCGTGACTACGTCACCAACGAAGTCGGACGGCTGCTGAACATCCTTGCCCGTGACGGCGGGGATGAACGGGTGATGGAGCTCGTGGTGGAGAAGCTGGACTTTCGCGGTGGCGGAATGTCCCGGCGCATGAACCGGCTGATCACCCGCACCGGACGCGCCTGCGTCAAGACCCGGCTGGCTGCACTCACCGCCAAGCACGGGATCGCCGTCACCGAAATCGGTTCGGCCTACACGAGCCAGGAATGCTCCGGATGCTGGTACACCTCACAAACCAACCGCAAGGCCAAGCACTTCGGGTGCCGGTTTTGCGGCCTCAAACTCCACGCCGACATCAACGCCGCACGCGTGATCCGGGGACGACGTTCGTTCCCGCTGCAGGATCACGGCAGCAAGCCGGGGCGGAACACCACCCTCCGAAAGCTCGATCAACGGCACCGGCAACGCTGGGGCCTCAGACCGGCTTCAGGAGCGGACCCGGGCCTTGCAGGGGACCCGGGCGGCCACGCGGTTCAACCCGCCTGATTGGTAAGAGCCGGAATTCCATAGACTTCCATGCAATTACGAACTGTAAGACTTACCAACGAGATCGAGGGAGGCCCATGCAACCGGATGCAAGGTTGCTGGAGGGTGAAAGCAGACCCCAAGCGCACCCGAAGAGCGGTTCAGCGACTTCTACCGGCAGCATTATTGGCTGGTGCTTGCCTATGCCCAACGCCGGATCAACAACCACGAGACAGCCCGGGACCTGGCCAGCGAGACCTTCCGGGTGGCATGGTCCAAGTTCGAGCAGGCCGAGCACCTGGGCCTGGCCTACCTGTACCAAACCTGCAAGAACCTCATCGGCAACGAGTACCGGCGCCAGCTACGTGTCGCCGCCCTCGAGGTCAAGCTGCAGCACTGTCCCGAACGCCATGCCGGGGACGAACACTCCCTCCAGCTGCGCGAGGCCATGCTGGGCATGCGGGATGCCGAACGCGAGATCCTGTACCTGACCTATTGGGAAGAGCTCAGCGCCCAACAACTGGCCAACGTCCTGGGCTGTTCCCAGGAAGCGGCCTGGGCACGGGTCAGCCGCGCACGCAAGTCCCTCAAGAACATCCTACGAAGCGGGGTTCACCATGCCTAAGCAACTTTTCGAGGACGACAGCACGCTCGACGCAGGGATCCGGAATGCCAACCCGTTCCCCGTCGAACAGGTCCAGGAGCTGGATCAGCGCGCCCTGGACGACCTGGCCTCCATCCTTGCCGCGCCACCCGCCACGATGGCTTCAACCGACTCTGCTGTGGAGCCCGCCGCAGGGGAGCCTGGGGAGCCGGCGCCCAGCAACGTCGTGGCGCTGGACGCCACCCGCAGGACCACGCGCCGGTGGATACTGGGAGCCCTGGCCGCCGTCGCCGCCGGCGTGCTCGTGGCAGTGCCGCTGGGATCCGCTTTGGATGGCACCACCAAGGCCACCGCATCACCCATGCCCGTGGAAAAGATGACTCCAAGCGTCGTGGGAACCAAGGAAGCCCTGGTGAACCTGATCCAGGCAGCGGAATCCCATCCGGACCCGGCCGACTTTGATCCGGGCCGGATCGACGTCGGGCACTGGGAGGGAGGGGCCTTCGGCGACGGTGGGGACTTCGATGATCGCTTGTCGATCCCGACGTTCAACGAACATCGAGTGAACCCGGATGGCAGCAGCTCCATCCGACAAACCGTCGGAGAGCCCTTTTCGCTGACCGGCGAGTCCGTCAAGTACAACCGCAAGAACCTGATGGACAAGCCGGGAACGGTGAACAATTTTGAATTCGCTCCAGGCGAGCGTAGGAACATGTGGGATATCGAACCGGGACGTACCGCCGAAGAGTTCTACACGAACATCCACAACAAGTTGGGCCCACACGACGCCATGGTTGGCGATGGTCCCCAGGGATTCTTGCAAATCATGGGCTTTACCATGATGGACCGAAAACTCGATCAGGTGGAATCCGCATCGCTGTTGGGAGCGCTGGCCAAGCTCGAAGGGCTGGAAGTCATCGGAACCACCACCGATCGATGGGACCGGGAAGCCGTCGCCTTTGGTGTGGAAACACCCAATGAAGGAGGGACCTACCGGACCATGCTCATGTTCAATCCGCAGACCGGGCGGCTGACGAACTACATGGAAGAGTTCGTGGCCGACGACGACCCGGAAGCCCGGGGCGACTTTGACGCCAGCATGGTCACCCGCTACATCGCCATCTCCGAATAGGCGGAAAACGGTTCTGGTCGGGGACGGAATTAGGATGGTACCCATGCCCTCCGATTCCGTTCCCGAACTTTCCTCCATGGAAGTTGCCCGCCTGTTGCTTGCCGCGCTGCAGACCCACGGGGTCCGCGACGTGGTGATCTGCCCCGGATCACGCAGCGCCCCGCTGGCCTACGCCCTGGCCGAGGCGGAAGCCGCAGGAGCCATCCGGCTGCATGTGCGCATCGACGAACGCGTTGCCGGGTTCACCGCGCTGGGGCTGGCCCTGGCCGGCGGCGGGCCGGTTCCGGTGCTGACCACCTCGGGCACCGCGGTGGGGGAGTTGCTGCCGGCAGTCATGGAGGCCAACCATGTCGGAGCCAAGCTGGTGGTCCTCTCGGCCGACCGTCCCGCCGAGCTCCACGGGACCGGCGCCAACCAGACCACCAACCAGATCGACTTGTTCGGTGTGCATGTGCGCGGAAGCGTCACCATTCCCGCCGGTACACGCCCCGATGCCCTGGTGGCCGAGGCCCTGGCCCTCGCGCGGGGCACCGCTGCGGTGGCGCCGGGCCCGGTGCAGATCAATGTGTCCTTCCGGGACCCGCTGGTTCCGGCACCCGGGGACAGATTGCCGGAATTCGGCGCCAACGTCACTTATCCGCCCGTCGCGCTCGCCTCCGACAACGAGCCGGGATGGCGGAACCACAAAGCGGTGACCGAACGCCGAACCGTGGTGGTCGCCGGCCACGGTGCCGGCCCCGAGGCCGAGGGCTTCGCCCGGGCGCTGGGCCTGCCGCTGTTTGCCGAGCCGAGTTCCAATGCGCGATTCGGACCCAACGCCATTGGCCCGTACCGGACGCTGCTGAGCAGTCACATGGCACGGATCGAACGCGTGGTCCTGTTCGGCCGTCCCACCCTGACCCGGCCCGTGGGCATGCTGCTGGCCAACCCGGACATCGTTTCGGCGCTGTGGGCCCCGGCCCCAGCCCCGTGGTTTGAACCGGGACGCCGGCGCGAGCAGGCCATCGGAGATCCCGCCTCACTGGCGGAGTTCGCCGGGGTCGGTCCCGCCGGCTGGCTGGGACAGTGGCAGGAGTTGGGGCGGCAAGCCGAAGAGGCCATCGAGCAAGTCCTTGCGGCGGACGGCGTCCTGGACGGACCGGCGGTCGCACGCGAAACCTGGGCACTGTCCCGCGGGAACCTGGTCCTGGGATCCTCCAACGTCATCCGCGACGCCGACCTCTGCGGCCGCCCTGCACCCCATCCCTCCGCAACGGTCTACGCGAACCGGGGACTGGCCGGGATCGACGGAACGCTGGCCACCGCCACGGGCATCGCCCMGGCGCGCGGCGGGCGCAAGACCACGCTGCTGGTCGGGGACGTGACATTCCTGCATGACGTGGGAGCGCTGCTGATCGGCGAGGGTGAAGCCGCACCGGAGATGGATGTCGTGGTCCTCAACGATTCGGGCGGGGCCATTTTTTCCACCCTGGAACACGGTGCGGTGGCCGAATCCGGGCGCTACGCCAACGCCGTTGAGCGTCTCTTTGCCACACCGCACCGGGTCAAAATCCAGCCGCTGGCCCAGGCCTACGGCTGGGAATACCTGGCCGTGGACACCGTGGACGAGTTGCGGGACGTGCTGCAGCGCCCCGGGACCCGTCGCATCATCGAGGTGGCCGTGACGAGGTCCGGTCTGCGTGCCCTGCATGCGGGCATCGCGGCACGGACCGGAGAACTGGCCTGGCCACCAATCCGCTAGACCGGA
Organism: Arthrobacter sp. UCD-GKA; assembly: GCF_001863355.1. Classification (NCBI taxonomy): domain Bacteria; kingdom Bacillati; phylum Actinomycetota; class Actinomycetes; order Micrococcales; family Micrococcaceae; genus Arthrobacter; species Arthrobacter sp. UCD-GKA. The sequence continues at coordinate 286,823 of NZ_MOLR01000001.1, forward strand.
GCCGCCGGAAACGTACGGGCCCCCTTGCTGGGGCAAGCTTGGCCCATCGTCTAACCGGGCGGGTCCCGTTCGCGAAAGCTCGGCTGAAGGGGCAACTACGGCCGCAGGAGCGCCGCTTGCGGTGCGGTTAAGGACCGAGGGGCGGTTTGGCATCCGGGTGGATACCAAACCGCCCCTCGGGGTTTCCGGTGTGCGGGACCTACTCTGCGATCTCCACGTGGGTGGGATCGAGCACGCGCTTGAGGAAGTCCTGGGTGCGCGGCTGCTGCGGGTTGCCGATGACCTCCTTGGCGGGCCCCTGCTCGACGACGACGCCCCCGTCCATGAAGATCACCCGGTCTGCGACCTCCTTGGCGAAGGACATCTCGTGGGTCACCACCAGCATGGTCATGCCCCCCTTGGCCAGCGAGCGCATGATCGCCAGCACCTCGCCAACGGTCTCCGGGTCCAACGCCGAGGTCGGCTCGTCAAAGAGCATCAAGGTCGGATCCATCGACAGCGCACGGGCGATGGCCACCCGCTGCTGCTGGCCGCCGGAGAGCTGGTCGGGGTAGCGGTCGCCGAAGTCCCCGAGCCCCACGCGGGTCAGGTTCTTCCGGGCCGTTTCCTGGGCCTGGGCGGCAGGGCGCTTGAGCACCTTGGTCTGCGCGATCGTGCAGTTCTGCAGCACCGTCAGGTGCGGGAACAGGTTGAACTGCTGGAATACCATGCCAACTTTCTGGCGCATCTTGTCCAGGTTCACGTCGAGGTCGGTGGCGTCGAATCCGCCGACGTGGATGACGCCGGCATTCGGCTTCTCCAAGAGGTTGACGCAGCGCAGCAAGGTCGATTTCCCCGAACCCGAGGGTCCGATGAGGCATACGACTTCTCCGGGCTTGACCTCCAGGTCAATGCCCTTGAGGACTTCGTTGTCGCCGTAGGACTTGTGCAGGCCGCGGATATCCACGCCTGATGCCTTGAAAGTGGTTGGGGTGTTGTTGTCAGACATGAGGTACTTCCCTAACGCTTCGTCCGTGCAGAACGGGATTCAAACTTTCGAGCGATCAGGCTCAAAGGAATGGTGATGACGAGGTAGAACGCACCGGCCACAATCAAGGGGGTGATGCCGGCGCCCAGGGAGGTGATCCCGTCTCGGCCGATCTTCGTCATTTCGTACTGTGCCATGCTCGCCCCCAAGATGAAGGCCAGGGACGAGTCCTTGGTCAGCAAGATGATTTCGTTGGTCATCGGCGGCAGGACGATCTTGAAGGCCTGGGGGATCACGATGGTGACCATGGCGCGCCACGCGGGCATGCCCAGCGACCTGGCGGCTTCAATCTGCCCCTTGGGGACGGCTTGCAGGCCCGCGCGCAGGGTTTCGGCGATGTAGGCGGCTGAAACCAGGCCAAGGGAAACCATGACCACTACCGGTTGCGGCCAGCTCGTGCCGGGGAAGGCGGTGGGCACACCGTAGCCAAAGGCGATCAAGACCAGGATTGCGGGAACCCCGCGGAAGAACTCGATGAATCCGGTCGCGAACCAGCGGTACGGAGCGAAGCTGGCCATCTTCATGAGCGCCAGGAGCAGACCCAGGGCCAATCCGAAGGCAAAGGAGATGACCGTGTAGTACAGGGTGTTCTTCAGGCCGACCGTGATCAGCTCGGGGAAGATGGGGCCCAGCTTGTCGAACGCGAAGAAGTTGTCGCCGAGGATCTTCCAGTCGACCTGGAGCACCACCGCCACGATGACGCCGACGAAGATGACGATCTGAATGATTTTGCTTAATCGGGCGCGTTGACGAGTGGTCATGGCCATGGGATTGAAGCCTTCCGTGAAAGATGGCGAGGCCCCGGTTCCGATCGGGAGCCAGGGCCTCGCCTGAGTGCCTGCATCAAATGGGACTGAAGTTAGTTTGTTGCGCCGAACCAGGTCTCGGTGAACTTGGCCAGTGAACCGTCATCGGTCAGGCGCTTGAGCGTGGTGTTGACCTGGTCGAGCATTGCGCCCGCACCCTTGGGGACTGCAACACCCAGCTGTTCGCCGGTCTTGAAATCGGCAACGCGCTTGAGCGTGGGGTCGTCCTTGATGGCGTAGCCCAGCACCGACTGGTTTCCCAGAGTTGCAACGGTGGTTCCCGCCTTGAGCGAAGCGAGCTGGAGACCCGAGTCCTCGTAGCCGATGGCGTCAAGGCCGTTTTCCGTGGCGAATTTCGCACCGGTGGTGGCCTGCTGTACGCCGACCTTCTTGCCCTTGGCGGACTCGAGGTCGGTGACGCCCGAGCCTTCCTTGGCGACGAGGGTCAGGTCGTCATCCATGTAGGGGGTGGAGAAGTCCATGTTTCCCTTGCGCGCATCGGTGATGGACACCGAGGAAATCGCGATATCGCACTGCGTCTTGAACAGCCCGGACTCGATGGCATCGAAGCCGGAATCGATCACGGTGAGTTCGACCTTCATGTCCTTGGCGATTTCGGCGGCGATGTCCATGTCGAAGCCGACGTTCTTGCCGCCCTTGACGAATTCGAACGGCTCGTACGGGATATCGGAGCAAACGGTGAGCTTGCCGGCATTGATGAGCTTGAGCGCGTTGGCGTCCGTCGACGATGCAGCAGGGGTTTCGCTGCTGCCGCAGGCAGTCAGGGCCAGGGCCCCCACGGCCGCTACTGCCAATGACTTGAGCACGGTTGATGTAATCCGCATGGAGTGTGATCCTTCTCTAGGTGATCGCTCGCAGGTTTTGCGTTGAAGTTCATTCTAACCGGCAGCGCAGCCCTTGTGAGATGTGCCTCACAGGCTACATTGTTTTTCTCATGGTAAACAAGCTTCGTTGTTCAATCGTTGTACGACGTGGGCTTGCCCAAAAACCTAGATGCCCAGTGCCTCGCGCATGGGGCGCATCTTGGCCCAGGACTCGGCAAGCTCGGCCGCCGGATCGGAAGCGGCAACCACGCCGCACCCGGCGTAGAGCCTAACCGAGGTGGGCGATTCGATGACTCCACCACGCAGGGCAATGCCGAACTCGCCGTTTCCGCGGGTATCGATCCATCCCACGGGTCCTGCGTACGGCCCGCGGTCCATGCCCTCGAGCTCGCGCAGGATCCGGCCGGCCTCCTTGGTGGGAGTCCCGCACACGGCGGCCGTCGGGTGGAAGACCTCGGCCAAATCAAGCACGCTCGGCACCGAACCATCGGCCCTGGCCGCGAGGGACGCCTTGACGTCAGAGGCCAGGTGCCAGACGTTGGGCAGCTGCAGGACAAAGGGCTCGTCAGGGGCGTCCATGCCCGAGGAAAGCGGGCCGAGCTGCTCGGTGAGCGAGTCGATGGCCAACTGGTGCTCGTGGCGCTGCTTCTCGTCCTCGATCAGCATGCGGTGGGCGTAGCGGGAATCCCCGCTCGGGGCAGTGGCTCGGTCAAGGGTCCCGGCCAGGACCCTGGCCTCGGCAATGTCCCCGCGCACGCGCACCAACATTTCGGGGGTGGCTCCGATGAGCCCGTCCACCGAGTAGGTCCAGCAGTCGTCGTAGCGCAGCACCAGCTGGCGCAGGACCTGGGCCACGGCGATCGGGGAAGCGAGCTCGGCCACCGCGTCGCGGGCGAGCACCAGCTTGGTCGCGGCACCGGATTCGATGACCGCAACCCCCTTGCGCACCGAGTCCTTGTATTCCTGCTCCGAGATTTGCCCGGCCACGAGCCGGTCGAGGCCCTCGCCCAGCTCGTGCTCGGGGGAGTAGTCCTCCAGCAAGGCAGCCAGTTCCGCCTCGGCCGCCTCCGCGCTCAGTTCCGTTTCGGGGTCCGACACCGTGTAGGTGATCCAGCTGCAGGTCTCGTTGCGGCCCACCACGATCCGCGGCACGATCAAGCGGGAGGAGTAGGTGCTGGAAAACGAGAAGGCAAACGCCCCGAAGGCGATCAGGCCGGTGCCCGGTAAATCCAGCGGGTCACTTACCTGCGCCGCATCGGAAACCGCATCCCACCACGCGTGTGCCAGGGCAAAGCGCTCAGGGCCGGTGGATTCGAACCTCGCGACCTGGCCGAAACCGATGGTTCCCTCGCCATGTCGGGACCACACCAGGGAATCGTCGCGGGTGATGTAGTCGAGCAGGCCGTGTTCGCTCATGGCCGGCCGCTGGACGGTGATCGAACGCAGGAGCGGGACGGTGCCCGGGACCGGGGTCCCCAAGGCGGCGGAAAGTTGCGAAGTCATGATCTGCCTAGCTTACCGCCGCGGAACGGGCCCCATGGGGCGGTAGTGGCCCCGCTCACCCGGGCGCCGGAGCAGCAAGGGTTTTCCCGATGCCCGTGAACTTTGCAACAATGAAACGGTGAGCCGTGCATCGCTGGAAAAGCGCCCCGAAGAAGTCCAAGCCATGTTTGATGATGTCGCCCCGCGTTACGACGTGATGAACGATGTCCTCTCCCTGGGCCAGACCCGGCGATGGCGAAAGGTCGTCGTCGACGCGGTGGGTGCCAAGCGCGGCCAGCGGGTCCTTGACCTGGCTGCCGGCACCGGCACCTCCTCCGAACCGTACGCGGATGCCGGAATCGGCGTCGTGGCGTGCGACTTCTCCCAGGGCATGCTCAAGGTCGGCAAGCGCCGCCGCCCCGACATCGACTTCGTCGCCGGGGACGCCACCAACCTGCCCTTCGTCGACGACAGCTTCGATGCCTCCACCATCAGCTTCGGGCTGCGCAACGTCAACGAGCCCAAGAAGGCGCTGGCGGAAATGCTGCGCGTGACCAAGCCCGGCGGAACACTGGTCGTAGCCGAGTTCTCGCACCCCACCTTCGCCCCGTTCCGCACCGTGTACTCCGAGTACCTGATGCGGGCGTTGCCGCCGGTGGCCACCAAGCTTTCCTCCAATCCCGCCGCATACGTCTACCTGGCCGAATCCATCCGCGCCTGGCCCACCCAGGATGGGCTGGCCGCGTGGATCGAGGAAGCCGGCTGGGAAAATTGCCGTTACCGAAACCTCTCCGGAGGGATCGTGGCGGTGCACCGGGCCACCAAACCGAAGGCCTGAGAATGGCCAATCGCGCCCTCCCGGGGTCCTCGACCTGCCGCGATCCCGGCACAAAGGGAGCCCGCGCGGTGAATGGCGATAGAGTGAACCTTGTACTTGAGCAGCTGGTGCCAACCGACCAGCACCCAGAATCGGCCACACGCCGCCCCTGGAGCCGACCGTCGAGAGATAGTAAGTCTTAGAACAGTGACCGATTCCCAGACAAACTGGACAGCTGCCGGACACGGCGTGCACGACTCCTTCGATTTGAACCCGGAAACCAGCGTGCTGGCCGCCGCGGTCAACCTTCCCGGCGGTTTTGGGCTCATCGCCCAGGACCCCGAGTTCGGTCCCGCCATCGCCACCGGGCTGGCCAGGGTCGAGAAGCTGCTGCGCGATGCGATCGCCAATTCCGACCCGCTGATCGATGCCACCAGCCGCCACCTGGTCGAGGCCGGGGGCAAGCGCATCCGGCCCCTGCTGGTGATCCTCACCTCCCTGCTGGGCGAGGGCGTGACCGAGGACGTCATCAAGGCCGCGGCCATCGTGGAATTGACCCACCTGGCCACGCTTTACCACGACGATGTCATGGACTCGGCGCCGCTGCGCCGCGGGGCCCCCACCGCCCACGAGGTCTGGGGCAACTCGGTAGCGATCCTCACCGGCGACCTGATCTTCGCCCGCGCCTCGGTGATCGGCGCGGAGCTGGGCCCGGAGGCCGTGTCCATGCAGGCACGCACCTTCGAGCGCCTGTGCCTGGGCCAGCTGCACGAATCCGTCGGCCCGCGCGAGGACGACGACCCGATCGAGCACCACCTGAACGTGATCTCCGACAAGACCGCATCGCTGCTGGCCACCTCCGGTGCCTTCGGCGCGCTCTTTGGCGGAGTGGCGCAGTACGTGGAGGTGCTGCGTTCCTACGGCGAGAAGGTCGGGGTGGCCTTCCAGGTCGCCGACGACGTCATCGACGTCACCGGCGCGCAGGTCCGTTCGGGCAAGACCCCCGGCACCGACCTGCGCGAGGGCGTCCCGACGCTGCCGATCCTGCTGATGCGCGATGCGGCCGCGGCCGGAGACACCGCTGCAGCGAAGGTGCTGGAGCTGGTGGACGGGGACCTGACCGAGGATGACGCGCTGGCCAGAGCCGTTGCCGCGGTGGCCTCAAACCCGGCGACCAACCAGGCCTGGGACGTGGCCCGGCACTGGGCCGATGCCGCCATCGAGGCCCTGGCGCCGCTGCCGGAGGGAACCGTCAAGGAATCCCTGGCCGCCTTTGCCGACGCTGTGGTCACACGCGAGCTCTAAGCCGGGTCGGACACCAGGAACTAAAAACCGAATCCGTCGGGGGAGTCTCCCCAAAGATTTGCTTCGTCAAGGGCCGCCCGCAACTGGGCGGCCTTTTGCGCGCGTTCTTCAACCGATACGCGGTGGCGCAGGTGCCCGTAGAGGTTGTCGCCGGGGAAGCGCGGGAAGACATGCTGGTGGTAGTGCCAGACGTGCTGGTTCCCGGCCGGCTCGTTGTGCTGGCGGGTGCTGGTCCCTTCCGGGTTCCAGGCATGCTTCATGGCCAGGGCGATGCGCCTGGTCTCGAACATGATGTTCGCGGCGACCTCGTCGGGCAGGTCGTAGAGCGCCTCATGGTGCTGGACCGGGATAACCATCGCATGCCCGCCGTAGGGGCCGAATCCGTCGCAGGCCATGATCACGGCGACGGATTCGGTGCGGTAGATCAGGTCGGTGGGTACGCAGAGGTTTCCCTCCGAAAGCGGGCCGCCGGCCAGCAGCTCGCAAAACGGGCAGGCATAGCCCTGCGGAGCATGCGATTTCCACAATCCGCCCATGGGCCGCGCGTTAGTTGTTGAGCTCGGGGGAGAGCTCGTCGAACACCCAGCTGAACATGTCCAGGACGTACTCGCTGAAGGTGCCTTCCTCGGACTTCCAGATGCCGCGGGCATTCTGGCGGCGGTACACGATCGGGTCCGGGACCTCGAGCTGGTCCACGCGGATGCCCCATACGTACTTTTCCTCTTCGTCCTCCAGGAACAAGAGGTAGCCGTCTTCGATCTCGAGCTCGTCCGGGTCGAAGAAGTAGTGGTAGGCCTCCATGAGGTCCTCGCAGCCGCCCAGGGCCAGGTAGAACTCGCGCAGGACCAGCGGGATGGGGGAGCCGACCTCGGACAGGGCATCTTCGATTTCGGACTCGGTCAGTCCATCTTCAACTTGCCACTCGTCCTCGAGGTAAAGCGGAACCAGCGAACGGAACTTCTCAAGGAACATTTCAGCCATGCCAACCATCTTAGTCGGCCGGCGCCCTAGTTCAGGTCCATCGCGGTCAACGCCAGCCACAATTGCACCCGGTCCGCGGTGGTCGTGGGGTCGTAGCCGGAGAGCTCGCTGATTTGCTGCAGCCGGTAGCGCACGGTGTTCCGGTGCAACCCGAGGGCTTCGGCCACCGCCCCGACGCTGCCGTCGAGTTCCAGGTAGCTGCGCAATGTGCCCAACAACTCGGCCGAGTGTTTCTTGTCAAAGACCTGCAGCGGCTCCAGGGCCTCTTGCGCCAGGGCCTGCAGCGGCACGTCTCGGGCAGCCAGCAGCAGCGAGGTCAGCGACAGCTTGGAGGGGGTGTTGATTCGTTCGCCGTGGCGCAGCGCCTCGATGGCCTCGAAGAAGCTCCAACGCAGTCCGTTGGGTTGGGTGTAGCCGCCGCCGAACCCGACACGGGCCCCGATGCCTGCACCCTGGAGGTAGCGGTCGATCCCGTCGGCCACCTCGGTGCCGTCGTTGCGTGCCACCACCAGCGCCAGCCGGTCCTCGACAATGGCCGAGACGATGTGCTCGAATTGCGGCGGGATGGGCAGGGTGCGCAGGGCATTTTCCTGCCCCGGGGACGCCGCGACCAGCACCACCGAGTGCGGCTGGCTGGGGACGACCCCGATTCCCTGGAGCCTCGCGTTGGCCTCCGAGCCCTTGAGGGTTCCGGCCATGAGGTCCGAGAACACCTGCCCGGCGACCAGGCGGTTGGATTCCCGCAGCCTGGCCTGGTTGGCCAGTTCCAGGCCGATCAGGCCCTGGGCGTAGTGCACCAGGCCGTCGTGTTCGTAGGGCTCGGACAGGTACAGGGTGCATTTGTCCCGGAGCCCGGTGGCGATGGGCACCTCGTGCCAGGTGTCGTCGCCCAATTCGGGTCCGTGGATCCGGGCGGCATATTGGGTCAGGGCCACGGCGGTGCCCAGCATCCGGGACAGCTCGCTGAGCATCGCGCGCAGGCCGCCGGTCAGCAGGGTGGAGGCGAGCTTCTGGTGGCCCTGGAGAAGCTGCTCGAGGCGCTTGAGGTGGTCGTCGTTCAACGCATCGGCGATGAGCTTGGTGATGGCCATGAACGGGGTTTCGTAGGGGACTTCGAAGACCGGCAGTCCCAGCTCGGTGGCCTTGCGGACCACCGCGGCCGGGACGCTGCGGTGGCTCAGCCCTGTCCCGTAACCCAGCGCCAGGGCGCCAGCACCGTGGACCGTGGCGACGAAGGCCTCCTGGTTGGCAATCGTGTTTTGCCGCAGGCCCGTGGTGAGCACGATTTCCCCTCCGCTGAGAAAGGGGGAGGGGTCTCGCAGCTCGGTGACGGCCGCCCACTCAATGGGTTTGTGTCCCACCCCGGCGACGTTGGTGTGGGCCTTGAGTCCAAGGGTTTGGGACTCAAGAAGTTTCAACAGAGTGATGGCCATGCACTAATACTAAGAGAAATTTTGTGCACTCGTACTATGGCGATGGCCGAAAGCGGCCGGTAAAGGGATTCACTTCACAAAGGGCCGCACTCTTTGGGTAACGTTGAAACATGACCACTCCATCTTCAGTCCAGGGCGGAAACCCCGTCCAGGAGCGCCGGGAAACCTTCTCGTCGCGAAAACTCTTTATCCTCTCCGCCATCGGCTCCGCCGTCGGCCTGGGTAACATCTGGCGCTTCCCGTACATCGCCTACGACAACGGCGGCGGCGCCTTCCTCATCCCTTACCTGGCGGCGCTTCTGAGTGCCGGCATCCCGTTGCTCTTCCTTGACTACGCCATCGGACACAAGTTCCGTGGCTCGGCGCCCTTGGCATACCGGCGCCTGCACCGTGGCGCCGAGGTCTTGGGCTGGTGGCAGGTGCTGGTGTGCTTCATCATCGCCATCTACTACGCGGTCATCATCGCCTGGGCGGCCATGTACACCTGGTTCTCGGTCACCAAGGCCTGGGGTGATGACGCGGCCGGCTTCCTGATGGGGGAATTCCTGCAAGTCGCCGACGTCCCGGGGGTTAAGCTCGAATACGTGCCGGGTATTTTCTGGCCGCTGCTGGTCGTCTGGCTGGTGATCATCGTGATCATGGTTGCCGGAGTCCGCAGGGGCATCTCGCGAGCCAACGGCATCTTCCTGCCGCTGCTCGTGGTCATGTTCGTCCTTCTGGTGGTTCAGTCGCTGTTCCTGCCCGGCGCGATTGACGGCCTGAACGCATTCTTCACCCCCAATTGGGAAGCCCTGGGCGACCCGGGCGTGTGGGCCGCCGCCTACGGCCACATCTTCTTCTCGCTTTCGGTGGCCTTCGGCATCATGGTCACCTACTCCTCGTACCTCAAGCGCAAGACCGACCTCACGGGCTCCGGCATGGTCGTCGCGTTCGCCAACTCCGGGTTCGAGATCCTCGCCGGCATCGGTGTTTTCGCGGCGCTGGGCTTCATGGCCCAGGCCGCCGGCAGCGCCATCGACGAGGTCGCCACGGCAGGTGTCGGGTTGGCGTTCATCGCCTTCCCCACGATCGTCTCGGAGGCCCCGTTCGGTGCGCTGATGGGCGTGCTCTTCTTCGGGTCGCTGGTTTTCGCCGGCATGACCTCGCTGATCTCGATCCTCGAGGTCATCGTGGCGGCCGTGCAGGACAAGACGGGCTGGGGCCGTGTCGCCTCGGCGGTGTCCGTGTGCGTCCCGGTTGCGTTGATCTCGATAGTGCTCTTCCCGACGGTGACAGGCCTGTACCTGCTGGACACCTTCGACGCCTTCGTCAACAGCTTCGGCATCCTCGCCGGTGCCCTGGTGGCCGTTGTGCTGATCTCCTGGGTGTTCCGCAAGCTCCCGCTGCTCTCGAAGCACCTGAACCGCACCTCCACGGTCAAGATGCGCCGGACCTGGATGGTGTTGGTCGGCGTCGTTGCACCGCTGGCATTGGCCTACATGCTGTACAACGAGTTCGTCACCAAGATCACCGAGCCGTACGAGGGCTACCCGGTGGAGTTCCTGGCCATTTACGGGTGGGGCATGGCCGGAGCCCTAGTCGTTGTGGCGGTCATCCTGACGCTCGTGCCCTGGAGCCGCAAATCCAAGGTCGACGACCCCGAATACGCGGCGATCGCCGCCGACGAAGATGAGGAAAAAGTATCATGACACCCATCGCCATCACCATGTTGGTTATCGCGCTGCTGACCATTTGGGGAGGGCTTGCGCTCTCGCTGGTCAACCTCTCCCGGCACCCCGAGGACGAGGGCCAGCTGCCCGAAGACATCGCGCCGGAACTCTAACTGCGGACAAACGCACCACACGCGGGCCCGTGCCCCGGGAACAGACCCCGGGGCACGGGCCCGCGCTCGTATCGGGGCCGGTGCTGCTCTGTGCAACTGCACTGCGCCGCGGGAACGGAACTGTGCCAATTTCACTGGCGGGCGCCGAACGCCACAACATAGGCTTCGAGGTAGATAACACCACCACATCACCGGGTTTCCCCGCGCGCCTTCGTCGCCATTGCCGCCGCACGGCGCAACCAGGGGGAACCCGGCCCGGGAAAGGACTGAACGTTCATGGCCATCACCTACCGCATTGAACAAAAACGACAGATCAACGGCGCATTCCCCGGACCGAAGTCGGTGGAGCTGGCGGCACGCCGCACCAACGCCGTCGCCGCCGGCGTGGCCTCCGCCCTGCCGGTGTACGTCGCGGATGCCGACGGCGGCATCATCGTCGATGTCGACGGCAACTCGATCATCGACCTGGGCTCGGGCATCGCCGTGACGTCCGTGGGTGCCTCAAACGAGAAGGTCGCCGCAGCGGTCGCGGCCCAGGCCGCCCGCTTCACCCACACCTGCTTCATGGTCACCCCGTACGAGGGATACGTCGAGCTGGCCGAGAAGCTGGCCGAAATCACCCCGGGCACCCACGCCAAGAAGGCCGTCTTCTTCAACTCCGGTTCCGAGGCCGTGGAGAACGCCATCAAGGTTGCCCGCGTGGCCACCGGCCGCCAGGCGGTTGTCGCCTTCGACCACGCCTACCACGGCCGCACCAACCTCACCATGGGCCTGACCGCCAAGGCGGCCCCGTACAAGCGCGGCTTCGGCCCGCTGGCACCGGAAATCTATCGCATGCCGATGAGCTACCCGTACCGCGAGGAAAACCCGAACATCTCGGGCAAGGAAGCCGCCGAGCGCGCCATCCTGGCCATGGAGAAGCAGATCGGCGGCGACCAGATCGCAGCCATCATCATCGAGCCGATCCAGGGCGAGGGCGGTTTCATCGTCCCGGCCGAGGGCTTCCTGGGCCGCATTGCCGAGTGGGCCAAGGAGCAGGGCATCGTCTTCGTCGCCGACGAGGTGCAGGCCGGCTTCTGCCGCGCCGGTGCCTGGTTCGCCTCCGACATCGAGGGGATCGTCCCGGACATCATCACCGTGGCCAAGGGCATCGCCGGCGGCATGCCGCTGTCGGGCATCGTGGGACGCGCCGAACTGCTCGACTCGGTCCACCCCGGGGGCCTGGGCGGCACCTACGGCGGCAACCCGGTTGCCGTCGCCGCAGCACTGGAAACCATCAAGTACATGGAAGAGCACGACCTTGCGGCGCGCGCCCGCGAGATCGAAGAGCAGTTCTTCACCCGCATGCGCAAGATCGCTTCCGAGGTTTCGGTCATCGGCGACATCCGCGGCCGCGGCGCCATGGTGGCCATCGAGCTGGTCAAGGCCGGCGGCACCGAGCCGGATGCGGAGATCACCAAGAAGATCGCCGCCGACTGCCTCGCCGCCGGAGTACTGATCCTCACCTGCGGCACCTACGGCAACGTCATCCGCCTGCTGCCGCCGCTGGTCATCGGCGACGAGCTGCTGGCCGAGGCCTTCGAGGTCCTCGAAGGCGCGATCCGCGCCAACGCCTAGCCCCTGGGCTGGCGCCGCACCACGAAAGGGACCGATCCGGTCGTCCAGGGCTTTGGACAACCGGATCGGTCCCTTTTCGTGGTCCCGTACCCGGGCGCCCCCGGATCCGCCACGGCGGCCACGCCGAAATCCCGGGTGCGGATGCCTGCTAGGAGACCTTGGTCGGGGTGAGCCTGCGTGGCTGTCGGGCCATGTCGATGCACAGCATGGCCACGGCGACCCAGACCAGGGCAAAACCAACCAGCCGCTCCACCGGCATGGGTTCCTTGAACACCACCAGTGCCACGATGAACTGCAGGATCGGGGCCAGGAACTGCAAGGTCCCCAGCGTCGTCAGCGGCAGGCGTCGTGCCGCGGCCCCGAAGAGCAGCAACGGGACGGCGGTGATGATTCCGCTGGCGGCCAGCAGCCAGAAGTGCGCCGGCCCGGCGGAAAGAACGGTGTCGTTGTCCGAGGCGACCAACCAGACAAGGAACCCCAGGGCGGGGAGGGCGAGGATCGCCGTTTCCATGCTCAGGGACGTCAGCGCCGTGGCGGTGCGGCCCACGCGGTTCTTCACAAAGCCGTAGAAGCCGAAGGAAAATGCCAGGATCAGCGCGATGTAGGGGACGTTGCCGTAGGCAAAGGTGAGCGTGATGACCGCTGCCAGCCCGAACCCGATGGCCACCCACTGCAGCTTGCGCAGTTTTTCCTTCAGGAAGATCACGCCCAGGGCAATGGAGACCAGCGGGTTGATGAAGTATCCCAGCGCCGCCTCCGCCGCGTGCCCGTTGAGCACCGCATAGGTGTAGGTCAGCCAGTTCACCGCGATGAGCACCGAGGCCACCGACAGGCGGACCATTGCCCGGCGATCACGGCCCAGCGTGAGGAACCGGCCCCAGTTCCTGGTCACGCTCAACAGGATCGCGCAGAAAACCAGCGACCACACGATGCGGCTGGCAACGATCTCCCAGGGGGAGGCGAGGGCGATGGTCAGGAAGTACAGCGGCAGCAGTCCCCACAGGCCGTACGCACCCAAGCCCTGGATCAGGCCCGTCGTGCGTTCGGCGGCTGGCCCGCCAGCGCCTGCCGTGGCGGTGGTCGTTGCTGTGGACGGCGTTTGGGTCATGATCGACTCAACAGGGCGTGCATCGTTTCCATTCCGGGCGCGCGATCCCGTGAGGGATTCGCGCAGGTCTTGGGGCGGTCGGGCGCCGGTTCGCGATGCTCACGGGTAGCATGGGTGTTTGGCGTCGTGTTGGGGCACGTTTTGCCCCTTACTAGGTGAGCCTATCGCGGGCCCGCGCCCGCCGGAGGCCCGGCGGCAGTGTCGGAACGTGCTGATTGCCCACGGCAAGCCGGGGCTGACCGCCCAGGGCGTGAGCATCCCCACAATGGTTCACGTTCGGCGACCGGTGCCAATTAGACTAGTTGGGTGTGCGCTATTTGCGCGGTCCAGTGATCATTCTCCGGAAGGAACCCCCCTCGTGTCCGATTCAGCAGTACGCCCGCTCCGTGTCGCCATAATCGGGGCAGGTCCGGCGGGAGTCTATGCTGCCGACATCCTCACCAAGGCGGAGCGCGAGTTCGAGGTCAGCATCGACCTGCTCGACGCCTACCCGGCCCCCTACGGATTGATCCGCTACGGCGTCGCCCCGGACCACCCGCGCATCAAGGGCATCGTCAATGCCCTGCACAAGGTGCTGGACCGCGGCGACATCCGATTCCTGGGCAACGTGACCTACGGCCGGGACCTGACGCTGCGCGACATCCGCGACATGTACGACGCGGTCATTTTCGCCACCGGCGCCATCAAGGACGCCCGCATGGACATCCCGGGCATCGACCTTGAGGGATCCTTCGGCGCGGCCGACTTCGTCTCCTGGTACGACGGACAGCCCGATGTGCCGCGCACCTGGCCGCTTGAGGCCAAGCAGATCGCGGTGCTGGGCAACGGCAACGTGGCCCTGGACGTGGCCCGCGTGCTCTCCAAGCACGCCGAGGACCTCCTCGTCACCGAAATCCCCGACAACGTCTTCGAGGGCCTGAAGGCCTCGCCCGTCACCGACGTGCACATCTTCGGCCGCCGCGGCCCGGCCCAGGTGAAGTTCACCCCGCTGGAACTGCGCGAGCTGTCCCACAGCCGCGATGTGGACATCGTGCTCTACCCCGAGGACTTCGAGTTCGACGAGGCCTCCGACGCCCTGATCAAGTCCAACAACCAGGTCAAGACGATGGTCAACACGCTGACCAACTGGATCGTCGAGGAGCAGGACACCGGCGCCTCGCGCCGCCTGCACCTGCACTTCCTGCACAACCCCGTCGAGGTCATGGGCGAGGATGGCAAGGTTGCGGGCATCAAGTTCGAGCGCCAGGAACTCGACGGCACCGGCAACGTGCGCGGCACCGGCGAGTTCATCGACTACCCGGTCCAGGCCGTCTACCGCGCCATCGGCTACCTCGGCTCGGAACTGGCGGAGCTCGAATTCGACGAACGACGCGGTGTCATCCCCAACGAGGGTGGGCGTGTGCTTGATGCCGAGGGCGCCCACGTTCCGGGTCTCTACGCCACGGGTTGGATCAAGCGCGGCCCGGTCGGCCTGATCGGCCACACCAAGGGCGATGCCCTCGAGACCATTGGAAACCTGCTCGAGGACCGCCTTTCGCTTCCGGTGGCAAGCCACCCGGGCGAGGACGAGATCATCAAGCTGCTGGAATCCCGCGGCGTTGAGTACACGACCTGGGACGGCTGGAAAAAGCTGGACGCACACGAGATTTCCCTGGGTGCAGCGGCCTCCCCGGCACAGACCTCAAACGGTCCGGTTGACCGTGCCCGCGTGAAGGTTGTGGAGCGCGAGGAAATGGTCAAGATTTCCCGCGGTTAGACTGTATAGCGCAAGGGCCTGTGTTTTCCGAAGTAGCGGAGAACATGGGCCCTTGTTTTTTGCTTAATTCCACGGGGTTCCCGGGAGCCGTTGAAGCGTCCGGATGTCCATTGGCACCGGCTCGACGTCCAGGTGCAGGCCCTGTGCGGGGACGCCGTGGGCTTCCGGCGCCCGCTCGAGCTCCAAGCCCGGCGCATTGAAACGGCGGTAAGAGGTCGGATCCGTTTCAACGAGCGGGGCCTGCGGTTTCCGCGATACGTGGCCTCTGCCTCCGGTACCGAATCCTTGAAGGCCTTGCCCGTGTCCGCAGCCATCATGGACGTGGTTCGCTCCTCGTGGTCGATGCGCAATTGCCGGGACCGGGCCAACACCTGGGGAACCTCGCGGGTTGTTGGGCTTCGCGACGTTCGTGGACCCGGCGTTCAAGGTGCTGCCGGCGTGAGGGTCCGCTGCCGGGGTCCGAGCGACTCGGATGCCGTCCGGGCCAAAAGCCCTCCAGGTCCGCGCGGCACCTGGAAGCGGTTCGGCCCGGCCTCCCCACCGTGGGGAGGCCGGGCCGAACCGGTATTACTTGGTGGATGCCAGGGGCGGGTTAGGCCTTGCCGGCCATTTCAGCTGCACCGTCGGTGGAGCCTGCGACGCCGGCTGCATAGCCGTCACGCAGGATCTGGCCGAGGTTTGCATCGACGTTGGTCCAGTACTGGAAGAAGCCTTCGCGGATGGACTCGATGGTGATGCCGCCGCACTGGCCCAGCAGGGTTGCGTGGAAGCGTTCCTTGGCGGCTGCGTCGTAGACCTCGCGGTACAGGGTTCCGGCCTGGCCGAAGTCGTCGTCCTCGGAACGCAGGGTCGCGGCGGAGCGCACCAGCTCGCCGTCGTTTTCCCAGCTGCCTTCACCGGCGCGAGCTGCGTCGGCTTCCGGTCCGCCGAAGGAGTTCGGGGTGTAGACGCGGGCCTCCGGGGCGTTGAAGTGGTACTGCATGCTGCCTTCGTGCATGTAGGTGGTGACCTTGGAAGCATGCGGCTGGTTGACCGGCAACTGGTTGTAGTTGGTGCCGATGCGGTTGCGCTGGGCATCCGGGTAGGAGAACACGCGGGCCATCAGCATCTTGTCGGGGCTGATGTCGATGCCCGGAACCAGGTTGGACGGCGAGAACGCTGCCTGCTCGATCTCGGCGAAGAAGTTCTGCGGGTTGCGGTTCAGCGTGAAGTGGCCGACCGGGATCAACGGGTAATCCTTGTGCGACCAGGTCTTGGTGATGTCGAACGGGTTGAAGCGGTAGGTCTTGCCCTCTTCGTACGGCATGATCTGCACCGAGACATCCCAGGTCGGGAAGTTTCCGGCGGCGATGTTGTCGAACAGGTCGCGGCGGTAGTAGTCGGCGTCCGAGCCGGCAAGCTTCTCGGCTTCCTCGTTGGACATGTTGTGCACGCCCTGGCGGGAGTGGAAGTGGTACTGCACCCAGAAGCGCTCGCCCTCGGCGTTGATCCACTGGTAGGTGTGCGAGCCGTAGCCGTTCATCTCGCGCCAGGAGGTCGGCAGGCCGCGGTCGCCCATCAGGTAGGTCACCTGGTGTGCGGACTCGGGGGAGTGCGTCCAGAAGTCCCACTGCATGTCTGCATCGCGCAGGCCGGAGGCGCCCAGGCGCTTCTGCGAGTGGATGAAGTCCGGGAACTTGATGCCGTCGCGGATGAAGAACACCGGGGTGTTGTTTCCGACGATGTCGTAGTTGCCCTCGGTGGTGTAGAAGCGAAGTGCGAAACCACGCACGTCGCGCCAGGTGTCGGGGGAGCCCTGCTCGCCGGCCACGGAGGAGAAGCGCAGCAGCGTCTCGGACTTGGCGCCCGGCTGGAAGACCGCTGCACGGGTGTACTTCGAAACGTCTTCGGTGATAACCAATTCACCGAAGGCTCCGCCGCCCTTGGCGTGCGGGTTGCGCTCCGGGACACGCTCGCGGTTGAACGAGGCGAGCTTTTCGACCAGGTAGCGGTCGTGAAGCGCGGTGATGCCGTCGGGACCGGCGGTCAGCGAGTGTGCGTCGCTGGCGACCGGGGCACCGGACTGGGTGGTGGTGAAGTTCTCGCTCAAGAGATTCTCCTTCATTGTGGGTTGGTAACTCTTCTGCCGGTGTCCCGGAGCGCAGCTAGGCGGCGCCGGTCTTCCTGCAGTCTTCACAGATGCCCTGGTAAAGGACATCGGCAATCTGGATGACCATGCCGTGGCTGTCCGAGGGGGTCAGGCAGGGGGCGTGGCCCACCGCGCATTCCACGTCCTCGATCCGGCCGCAGCTGGTGCATATGGCATGGTGGTGGTTGTCGTTCACGCGGGTCTCGTAGAGGGCCGGCGAATGCGGGGGACTGAAGCGGCGCAGCATGCCCTGCTCCGTCAGATCATTAAGCACGTTGTAAACGGACTGGATGGAAACATCGGGCAACGCGTGGTGGACCGCGGCAACAACCTTCTCCGCCGAGGAGTGCGGGTGTTCGTCCAGGACCTCGAGCACGGCAAGGCGGCCGCGGGTAACCCGCAGGCCGAGGTCCCGCATCTGCGCCGAATAGTCCATGTGATCCATTCCACCTCCTTATTTTGAATATGTCAAGATAGCGGTCGTTGCGGCGTGGCGCCTGTGGCTAGACTCGATTCGTGGCACGACTCCTGGCTGACCTCACCCCCTTGCGCGAAAGCCCCGCCTTCAGGCGGCTGTGGATCGGCAATGCCCTCGCGGCGGTCGGCGGCCAACTCACCCTGGTGGCGGTCAGCCTCGAGGTCTACGCACTCACCGGTTCCAGCCTGCACGTCGGGCTGCTCGGAGCCTTCGCACTGGTGCCGCTGGTGCTCACCGGCCTGTACGGGGGCTCGATCGCCGATGCCCACGACCGGCGCAAGGTCGCCCTGGGCTCCGCGCTGGTGCTGTGGGCGGCCACCGCGGCCATCGCGGCCCAGGCCTGGCTGGGCGTGGACAACGTCTGGGTGCTCTACGGGCTGGTGGCCATCCACTCGGCGGCCGGCGGAATCAACCAGCCCACCCGCGGGGCCATCATCCCGGCCATCGTGGGCCTGAAGCTGCTGCCGGCGGCGAACTCGCTGAACATGGTCACCTTTGGCATCGCCCAGATGGTCGGCCCGCTGCTCGGCGGCCTGCTGGTCGCCCAGGTCGGTTTCGGCTGGACCTATTCCATCGACGTGCTCACCTACGCCGCAGCCGTCTGGTCCGTCTACAAGCTGCCGTCGCTGCCGCCCTCCGGCATGCCGGCCAAGGCGGGGCTGCGCTCGGTCATCGAGGGATTCAGGTTCCTGGGTTCCCAGCCCAACGTGCGCATGACGTTCCTGATCGACATGGCGGCCATGGTGCTGGCCGCGCCGCGCGCGCTGCTGCCGGCCATCGGCGCGGTGCTGATCGGCGGGGGCGAGCTGACCATGGGGTTGTTGCTCGCGGCAACCGCCATGGGCGCCTTCCTGGCCGGAATGTTCTCCGGGCCGGTGGGCCGCATCCACCGCCAGGGCGTGGCGGTGTTCGTCTGCGTCAGCGTGTGGGGTGCCAGCATCGGACTGTTCGGGGTCGTGGTCATCCTGGCCGCACGCACCCCGGTCCCGGCCGACGGTTCGGCCGGCGTGTGGCTCTGGCCCGCCGCCGCGGCCATGGCGCTGGCCGGGGTCGCGGACGCAATTTCCTCGGTCTTCCGCACCACCATCTTGCAGACCGCAACACCCGACCACCTGCGCGGACGCCTGCAGGGCGTGTTCATCGTGGTGGTCGCCGGCGGGCCGCGGTTGGGGGAGATGCTCTCCGGGACCGTGGCCACCGGCCTCGGCGAGGGCGCCACGCTGCTGGCCGGCGGCGTCGCGTGCATCGTGGTTGCGGCCGCCTTGATGCGCTGGGAGCCGGGGTTCCTGCGATACGACGCCCGGCACCCACGGTCCTGAAAGAAGGGCACCAGCGGGAACAAAGCCGGCACACAGCAGGTTTGCGTAAACTGGATGCAAGCATCGATCCGGCACGTCCGGAACGTCTAACGAGGAGTGAACCGCAGTGCACAATCACAACAACGGCCTGAAGACGGCGGGGTTGCTCGGCGGCCTGTTCGCGCTGCTGCTGGCCATTGGTGCCTTGCTGGCGTCGGGAACCGGAAGCAGCAGCTTCATCTGGATCTTCGCACTCATCGGCGTGGCCACCACCGCCTACGGGTACTGGAATTCCGACAAGCTGGCCATCCGCTCGATGCAGGCCTACCCGGTCACCGCGGCGGAACAGCCGGCCATGTACCGGATCGTGCACGAGCTCTCGGTGGCAGCCCAGCAGCCGATGCCGCGCCTCTACGTCTCACCGACCAGCGCGCCCAATGCCTTCGCCACCGGGCGCAACCCGGAAAACGCCGCGGTCTGCTGCACCGAGGGAATCCTGCAGCTGCTCAACGAGCGCGAGCTGCGCGGGGTGCTGGGCCACGAACTCATGCACGTGTACAACCGCGACATCCTCACCTCCTCGGTAGCCGCAGCCGTGGCCGGCGTCATCACCTCCGTGGCGCAGATGATGCTCTTCTTCGGCGGCGGGGACCGGCGCAATGCCAACCCCATCGCCCTGATCGCCATGTCGCTGCTGGCGCCGCTGGCTTCCACCGTCATCCAGATGGCCATCAGCCGCACCCGCGAATACGACGCGGACGAGGACGGGGCCAAATTGACCAACGACCCGCTGGCCTTGGCCTCGGCCCTGCGCAAGCTCGAGAGCGGGGTGCAGCGCGCACCGCTGCCCGCCGACGACCAGCGCCTGGTGAACACCTCGCACCTGATGATCGCCAACCCCTTCCTGGGCGGTGCCAAGAAGCTCTTCGCCACCCACCCGCCGATGGACGACCGTGTTGCCCGGCTGGAGAAGATGGCGGGCCGGTCCCTGGGCTACTGACCCGACGGGCGCAACCGAACCAGCAAGCGACAGGGCGGTTCCCTTTGGGGAGCCGCCTTTGGCGTGCCGCGACTTTTCACGCAATCTTCGGCAATCTGCATCTCCGCGGTCTCGAGCTGATCCGCCCACGTGAAAGTCCATTTTGTTGCCCGCCGGCGGCCGTGGCGCGGTGCGCGGCGTGCGTAGCGGGGCGGATTTTGGTTTGCGGGGGGAACTAAGCCGGGCGTAATCTCATTAGGCGATGGGCATATGGCCTATTGAACCCAGTCACGCCTAAGTCCAGCCAAGGGCCTGCAGCCGCAGGCCCTTTTGCGACCGGCGGTGAACCACGAAGGCACCCCAGATATGACCGGAAACTTCCTCATCGGCCTGCGCGAAGGCCTCGAAGCGGTACTCATCGTCGTCCTCCTGCTGGCCTACCTGCGCAAAAGCGGACGCACCGCACTCATCCCGCGGATCTTCACCGGCGTCGCGGTCGCCATCGCCGTCTCCCTGGGATTCGGGGCGCTGCTGACCTTCGGGCCTCGGGGGCTGACCTTCGAGGCCCAGGAAGCCATCGGCGGGGGACTGTCGATCCTCGCCGTYGGATTCGTGACCTGGATGGTCTTCTGGATGGCAAGCGCGTCCAAGACGCTGGCCAGCGACCTGCGCGGCAAGGTCGATGGCGCCGCCGAAGGCTCGGGCTGGGCGCTGGTGCTGGTCGCTGCCCTGGCCGTGGGGCGCGAGGGCCTGGAAACCGCGCTGTTCCTCTGGGCCGCGACGCGGGCCACCGGGGAAACCTGGCAGCCGCTGCTGGGCGCCACCCTGGGAATCCTGGTCGCCGTCGGG
This sequence comes from Arthrobacter sp. UCD-GKA, assembly GCF_001863355.1. NCBI lineage: Bacteria > Bacillati > Actinomycetota > Actinomycetes > Micrococcales > Micrococcaceae > Arthrobacter > Arthrobacter sp. UCD-GKA. The sequence continues at coordinate 307,554 of NZ_MOLR01000001.1, forward strand.
CTCGGCGCGCTGCTGCACCGCGGCGTGCTGCGCATCAACCTCTCGAAGTTCTTCACCTGGACCGGGGCCGCGCTGATCGTCGTCGCCGGCGGCGTCCTGGCCTACGGGGTCCACGACCTGCAGGAGGCCGGCATCCTCCCGGGCCTGCACCACCTCGCCTTCGATGTCTCGCACCTCATCGCCCCCTCGGGCTTCCTTGGCACCCTGCTCAAGGGCATCCTCAATTTCTCGCCCGCCACCACCTGGATCGAGGCCATTGCCTGGGTCGCCTACGTCGTGCCGGTGACGATCCTTTATTTCCGCAAGATCCACACCCACAATGGAGCCAAGCGGGCAGCAGCCCCGCAGCCGGCCTCCGCCTGACACCCTCTCGCACCCAACCACGAGGACCTTCATGAAACTCGCTCGCCCGCTCCAGATCACGGCGGCACTGTCCGTGGCAGCCCTGTCCATCACCGGCTGCACCACCAACACCCCCGCGGCAGAGGGCGACGGTGCCATTGCGGTCACCAGCACCGCCGACGCCTGCACGCTGTCCACCACCAGCGCCCCGGGCGGAACGGTCAAGTTCACCGTCAAGAACGAGGGGCCTCAGGTCACCGAGTTCTACCTTTTGGCCGAGGACGGGCTGCGGATCATCGGAGAAGTCGAAAACATCGGCCCGGGCCTGAGCCGCGACCTGGTCGTGGTGGCTCCCGAAGGAAGCTACATCACCGCCTGCAAGCCGGGCATGGTCGGAGACGGCATCCGGGCCGAGCTTGCCCTGGGTGCGGCACCGGCGGGCCAGGTCGTCAGCACCGACCGGGCCGAAAAGCAGAAACAGGCCGTCACGCTGTATGCCGCCTACGTCAAGGACCAGACCGAGCAGCTGGTCACCGGCACCAAGGACTTTGCCCGGGCCTTCGCAGACGGGGACACCGCCACCGCCAAGGACCTCTACCCGTCCGTGCGCATGCACTGGGAGCGCATCGAGCCGGTCGCCGAGTCGTTCGGCGACCTGGACCCGATCCTCGACGCCCGCGAAGCCGACCTGGAAAAGGGACAGGAATGGACCGGCTGGCACCGCGCGGAAAAGGACCTCTGGCCGCCGGCCGGCGGATACAAGGCCATGAGCGACGCCGAACGATCCGCCCTGGCCACCAAGATGGTCGCCGACACCGAGGAACTCTACGCACGCACACGCGAGCTGACCTACACCCCGGACAAGCTCGCCAACGGCGCCAAGGAACTGCTCGACGAGGTCGCCACCGGGAAGGTCACCGGCGAGGAAGAAATCTGGTCGCACACCGACCTGTGGGACTTCCAGGCCAACGTCGACGGAGCCCGCATCGCCTACGAGGACCTCAAGCCGCTGCTGACCGACTCCGACGCCGAACTCGACGCCACCTTGCAAAAGAACTTCGACGCCCTGCAGAAGCTGCTCGACGGGCACAAGAAGGGCCAGGGCTTCGTGTTCTACGACGAATTGGACCAAGCCCAGGTACAGGAACTGAGCGCCGCGGTTGACGCACTGGCCGAGCCGCTGTCCAAGTTGACCGCCGCCGTGGTGAAGTAGGAAGCATGCTCGGCAAGAAGAATACCGGCGCCAAGGTCCCTGGGCAGGGGACCCCTACGGACGCGGCCGCGCCCAAGGCTGCACCCAGCCGCCGTTCGCTGCTCGTTGCCGCCGGGGCCGGCGGTCTCGGACTGGCCGCGGGGGCGCTGGGACATGCTGCCCTGGGTGCCGAAGCCTCCGGAGGCGCACAGGTCGACGACGTCGTTGCGTTCCACGGACAGCACCAGGCCGGCATCGCCACGCCCATGCAGGACCGCATGCACATCGCCGCCTTCGACGTCACGGTCGACAGCCGGGACGAGCTCGTGGCCCTGCTGAAGGACTGGACGGCCGCCATCGAGCACCTGATGCAGGGCACGGACGTCGGGGAGTTCGGCGCGACCGGCGGCAGCTACGATGCCCCGCCGGAAGACACCGGCGAGGCCATCGGGCTCTCGGCCAGCCACCTGAGCGTCACCGTCGGCTTCGGGAGGACCCTCTTCGAGGATGCCCGCGGCCCGCGCTTCGGGCTGCAGGGGCGCATCCCCGACGCGCTGATCGACCTGCCGCATTTCCCCGGCGACGCCCTGGAGGAAGCACGCAGCGGGGGAGACCTCGTGCTCCAGGCCTGCGCCGACGACCCGCAGGTCGCTGTCCACGCCATCCGCAACCTGGCCCGCATCGCATTTGGCCGGGCCCGGGTGAGATGGTCCCAGATCGGGTTCGGACGCACCTCCTCGACCTCCACCAGCCAGATGACCCCGCGGAACCTCTTCGGGTTCAAGGACGGCACGGCAAACCTGAAGGCCGAGGAGCAAAAGGCGCTGGACACCCACGTTTGGGTCGGCGGCAACACCGGGAATGAAGCGTGGATGAACGGGGGAACCTACCTGGTGGCCCGGCGCATCCGCATGCACATCGAAACCTGGGACCGGACGTCCCTGGGCGAACAGGAAACCATCTTCGGACGGACCAAGAGCGAGGGGGCGCCGCTGTCCGGCGGCACGGAGTTCTCCGAACCGGATTTCGCCATGCCCGGTCGCGGCGGACCGATCATGCCGGTGGATTCACATGTGGCCCTTGCCCATCCCTCGGCCAACGGCGGGGTGCAGATGCTGCGCCGCGGGTTCAACTACACCGACGGATCCGACGGCCTGGGCCGGCTGGACGCCGGGCTTTTCTTCATCGCCTTCGTCATTGACCCGCGCACGCACTATGTCCCGATGCAAAACGCCATGGCCAAGAACGATGCTCTCGTGGAGTACCTGAAGCACACCGGTTCCGGGCTCTTCGCGGTCCCTCCGGGAATCTCCCAAGGCCAGTTCCTGGGGCAGTCCCTGTTCGCCTGATGGCCCGGGGCCCGGCCCGGCACCCGTTGGGAACGCCAAAAGGGGAGGACGGGTGGAACCACCACGGTGGTTCCACCCGTCCTCCCCTTGCGTGCGGCAGGGCCGCGGGGATCGGAAGGTCCGCTTAGCGGAAGTTCACGAACTGCAGGTCTGCTTCCTCGAAGCCGCGCAGCAACGCCATGGTGGTCTGCAGGTCGTCGCGGGACTTGGAGGACACGCGCAGTTCGTCACCCTGGATGGTGGACTTCACGCCCTTGGGTGCCTCGTCGCGAATCAGCTTGTTGATCTTTTTCGCCACGTCCTGGGCAATGCCCTCGACGATCTCGGCCTCGATGCGGTATTCCTTGCCCGAGGCGAAAGGCTCGCCCGCCTCAAGGGACTTGAGCGAGATGTTGCGCTTGACCAATTTCGACTGGAAAACGTCGAGAACGGCCTTGACCCGCTCCTCGGAGTTCGCCTTCATCAGGATCTTCTCGCCGCTGAAGTCGATCTCCGCGCCGATGCCCTTGAAATCGTAACGCTGGACGATTTCCTTCTGCGCCTGGTTCAGTGCATTGGACACTTCCTGGCTGTCGACCTTGCTGACAACATCAAAAGTTGAATCGCTCGCCATGTGAGCCTCCTTGGGTAGTGATTGTGCTTTGCCTACAAGAGTACCGGGGCGTCCCAAAAGCCCGGAGGAACCGTGCGCTGACGCGCCGCCGAACCCTCGATTTGTACTCTTGGGAAAAATTCGGGTAGAGTTTCTACTCGTTCCGAAGGGAACAATTCGGCAGATTACCCGAGCGGCCAAAGGGGGCTGACTGTAAATCAGCTGGCAACGCCTTCACTGGTTCGAATCCAGTATCTGCCACCGAATGAACAAAGCCCGTGTTCAAATCCACAAGATTTGAACACGGGCTTTTTCGTGCCCGGCCCCGTTGCCACAGGTGGGAGCCCGTATTGGAAGTCGGGCGACGGGCCTCGTCCAGGAATGTGGGCCCACTCAACATCCCTCAGGCGGGCGATACCCGCCGCCCAAGATATCAGGCGGCCAACTTCTGGCCCATCGGGACCACGTAGAGGTCCCAGAGCAACATGATGGAATCGCGTGGGGCCGACAACACCGCGTGATAGTGCGCCCACTGCCATTCGGTGGCCCCGTTGTCTTCCAGCGGCTTGGGAGGGCACGATCCGGGAGTGAGCCACCGATTCCCGTTCCAGATGGCCTGCAACGGGCCAACGGATGTGGCCGCGGCCGTGCTGTCTTCGAGCGGAACGGGAAAAGACACCCGTTCCTGGATCCGCAACGCGGGAGCGACAGCGAACGGGGTTGATTCCACGATGGCCAAATCCATGGGTAGTGCATCGACGTAGCGCTCGGCCAGCAGCATTCCCTCTGAGAGCGCCTTGCGTCCGGACCCTCCCGTTGTGACCAGCAACAATGTGCAGCGTGTCATGTTCTTGTTGGCGTCCGGTCGCGTCCCCGTTCGGGTGGTCGCACTCCGGATGCATCCTTCCTGTGATCCGTTGAACCGGTGCTCCCGGCAGGGGAGCTGGGCTGCATGTCAAACCCGATTCGGCCGCGAAGCCGGGGGTTCCATGGTGGTGCGGTCGATGGCTGCCTCCTTGGGTGGTTACGACGATTCCTTCGAGCATAAGGTCGTGCGAAAGCCCGCGGGGCCGAAGCGGCAAATCTGTGGATAAGTTTTGACATCGGGCCCCTGACGCCGTGAACAGGAACCAAGCCGGCCGAAAATCGGATGCCGACTGCGGCGCCAACGGCATCACGCGGTACCGTTGGTACATGGCTACTATCAATATCACCGAGTCTGAGTTCACGACGACGCTGGAAGAAAATGACATTGTCTTCGTAGACTTCTGGGCAGCGTGGTGCGGACCTTGCCGCCAATTTGCCCCGGTTTACGACGCAATCTCCGAAAAATACACCGACGTGAAGTTCGCCAAGGTGGACACCGAAGCCGAACAGGGCTTGGCGCGCGCCGCGAACATCACCTCCATTCCCACCCTGATGGCGTTCCGCGACAAGGTGCTGGTCTTCTCGCAGCCCGGCGCCATGAATGCCTCGCAGCTGGACGACCTCGTGGTCGCCGTCAAGGGCATCGACATGCAGCAGGTCCACGCACAGATCGCCCAGCAGGAAGCCGAAGCCAAGTAGCTTCCGCACCGGCCTAGCGGCGTCGATGGTCCATGGGCGCCAGCCGGGGTCCGAAGGACTGCTTGCGCTGCCCGGAAAGGCCGATCAGTCGCACCACGCGCTGGCGGTGCCCGCTGAAGGGCGCCAGCAACTCCAGCATCCCGGCGTCGTCCACCCGACGCCCGGTGAGCACCTGGCCGACGAATGCCGCCAGATGGTAGTCACCCACCGACACATGGTCGGGTGCGCCATGGGTGCGCTGCAGCACCTCGGCAATGCTCCACGGTCCCACCCCGGGAATCGATCCCAGCGCGGCGGCCAGGGTCCCTTCGCCCATCACGTTTTCCCGCACGGCCCCCAGCTCCAGCAGGGCCCAGCGTTCGAGGCTTGCGGCGGCCGCCGCCGCACGAACCGCGGTGGCCGCTCTCTTGGAATCCACGCGCGCCTGGTGCCATTGCCACGGCTGCAACGCACGGACCGCCGCCGGGGACGGCGGCAATCGCATGTCTGTGGGTGCGGGGCCCGGAGGGATCTGGCCAATGGCGCGGCAGAGGTAGCGCCAGGCGAAGTGGGCCTCGACGACGGTGACCTTCTGCTCGAGGATGGCCGGCAGCAGGGCGTCGAACACGCGCCCGGTGGACGGAAACCGCAGCCCCGGGTTGAACTTCCTGCTTTGGGCCACCACCGGGTGCAGCAACGCCGAGGTGTCCGGGGCGTCGAAGGCGCGCCAGTCGTCGTAGGCGCCAAGCAGGTGCAGCCCGCGCTCCACCGCATGCTCCGCGCCCGGCCCCCAGGCCTTGAGGAAAACCTCGGTGCCGCGACCGGCAGGATGCTTGGCCAGCAGCGTCACCGGTCCGCGCGGGGAGTGGAAGCACAACCAGGCCGCGGAATCCGTGACCTTGGCGGTCGGGTCGCCCGCACCGCGTTGCAGGATGCCCAGGGACTGGCGCAGCGAATAGGTGCCGTGCGGCTTCCACGAGGCCTGCGCATCGCACCCCGGCAAGACTGGTGCACTCGAATCGGGCATACCTCCATACTCCCACCGGGCCGCGGCATTTCGGTGCATGAAGATTCACTACGAACGGCGTCTTCAATGTGACGGCGCGCCGGTAGAGTGGCGCCATGAAGTATGCGCGCACAGTCCTGGACCTGATCGGCAACACGCCGCTGGTCAAGCTAAATTCGGTCACCGCAGGCATCGAGGCCACGGTCTTGGTCAAGCTGGAATACCTGAACCCCGGCGGGTCCATCAAGGACCGGATCGCCCTGAAGATGGTCGAGAACGCCGAGGCCGACGGGCAGCTGCTGCCCGGGGGAACCATCGTCGAACCCACCAGCGGCAACACCGGGGTGGGCCTGGCCATGGTCGGCCAGCTCAAGGGCTACAAGACCATCTTCGTGACCCCCGACAAGGTCGGGGAGGAAAAGCGCGACGTGCTGCGCGCCTACGGGGCCGAGGTCGTGGTGACCCCCACCGCGGTCGCCCCCGATTCCCCCGAGTCCTACTACGGCGTCTCGGACCGCCTGGTCCGCGAGATCCCCGGGGCCTACAAGCCCGACCAGTTCTCCAACCCCGCAGCCCCGGAAAGCCACTACGAAACCACCGGCCCGGAAATCTGGAACGACACCGACGGCACGCTGACCCATGTGGTCATCAGCGCCGGCACCGGCGGCACCATCACCGGCACCGGCCGCTACCTCAAGGACATCTCCGCCGTCCGCGCCTCCGGCCCGGTGAAGGTCATCGGCGTGGACCCGGACGGCTCGGTCTACTCCGGGGGCACCGGCCGGCCCTACTTCGTCGAGGGCGTCGGCGAGGACATGTGGCCGGGGAACTACGACCCGAAGGTCCCCGACGAGGTCATCGCCGTGAGTGACGCGGACGCGTTCGAGATGACCCGGCGCCTGGCCAAGGAGGAAGGCCTGCTGGTCGGCGGTTCCTCGGGCATGGCAGTGGTTGCCGCCCTGCAGGCGGCCAAGGACCTTCCGGCCGAGGCCGTTGTCGTGGTGATCCTGCCCGACGGCGGGCGCGGCTACCTGGGCAAGATCTTCAACGACTCCTGGATGCGCTCCTACGGCTTCTTGCGCGACAACGCCACGGACACCGTCGGTGCGCTGCTGGCCGCCAAGCCTGCCGGCCTGCCGGCGCTGGTCCACACCCACCCCAACGAGACGGTCCGCGACGCGATCGGCATCATGGGCGAATACGGGGTCTCGGCCCTGCCGGTGCTCTCCACCGAACCCCCGGTGCGCCTGGGCGAGGTCCGCGGCTACATCGACGAACGCACGCTGACCGAGCGGCTCTTCCGCAACGAGATCTCCCTGACCGACCCGGTGGGCCCGCTGGTGACCACCGCGCTGCCGCTGATCGGCATCCACGAAACCATCGACCGGGCCAAGGAGCAACTTTCCACGCACGACGCCCTGCTGGTCACCGACGACGGGGCGGCGGCCGGGGTCGTCACCCGCCACGACCTGCTCACCTACCTCACCCACTAAGAAAGTTGGCTCCCAGACATGAGTGAAAACATCCAAGGATTCAACACCCGCGCCGTACACGCCGGGCAGGCGTTCGAGCCCCGCACCGGGGCCGTGGTCCCGCCGCTGCACTTCTCCTCCACCTACGCCCAGGACGGCATCGGCAACCTGCGCGCCGGCTACGAATACGGCCGCGGCGGAAACCCCACCCGCGACGCCCTGCAGGAACAGCTCGCCGCCGTGGAGAACGGCACCCACGCCTACTCGTTCTCCTCGGGCCTGGCGGCCGAGGACTCGCTGATCCGCGCGCTGGCCGAACCCGGGGACCACATCGTGCTGGGCAACGACGCCTACGGCGGCACCTACCGGCTGATTTCCAAGGTCCTGGGCGGCTGGGGCATCGGCAACACCCCGGTGGACATGTCCGACCACGCCGCGCTGAAGGCGGCCATCGCCGCGAACAAGACCAAGCTGGTCTGGGTGGAAACCCCCTCGAACCCGATGATGCGCATCACCGACATCGCCGCCGTCGCGGCCATCGCCCACGAGGCCGGCGCACTGCTGGTGGTCGACAACACCTTCGCCTCCCCGGCGCTGCAGCAGCCGCTGGACCTGGGCGCCGACGTGGTGGTGCACTCCACCACCAAGTACATCGGCGGGCACTCCGACGTGGTCGGCGGCGCCATCGTGGTCAAGGACCCGGTGCTGGCCGAGGCCATCGGCTTCATCCAGTTCGCCGTCGGCGCGGTCTCCGGCCCGATGGACGCTTTCCTGACCACCCGCGGCCTGAAGACCCTGGGCGTGCGCATGCGCACCCACTCGGAGAACGCGATGGCCGTGGCCACCTGGCTGGCGCAGCGCCCCGAGGTTCAGGCCGTGCACTACCCGGGCCTGGAGTCCCACCCGGAGCACGAGCTGGCCAAGAAGCAGATGAGCGGTTTCGGCGGCATGGTCTCGGTGCAGTTCGCCGGCGGCGAGGACGCAGCACGAATCGTGGCCGAGGCCACCCGCGTGTTCACCTTGGCCGAGTCCCTGGGCGGCATCGAGTCGCTGATGAACTACCCCTCGGAGATGACCCACGCCTCGGTCAAGGGCACCGAGCTGGCAGTGCCGGTGAACCTGCTGCGCCTCTCGGTGGGCATCGAGGACATCGCCGACCTCATCGCGGACCTCGAGCAGGCCTTCGCCAAGCTGTAGGCGCACGCGCAGCGGCAACCCACGCGGGGTGCGTGCCGCCGGGAGATCCCGGCAGGCACGCACCCCGCGTTTGTGGGTTCCGGATTCCGCCTGCGCCTATTCGGGCACGACCTTGCGGGAGGCCACGACCGGGGTGCGGGTGGACGCATCGTATTCCATGACCTGGACCCCGCCGATCCACACGCGCATCGCCCGGGACATCACATCCAGCGGATCCCCGCTCCAGAGCACCAGGTCCGCGTCCTTGCCGGCTTCCAGCGAGCCGATGCGCGCCTCCAGGCCCAGCACCTTCGCCGGGTGGATGGTCACGGCCCGCAGCGCGGTCTCCCGGTCCAGGCCCTCCTTCACGGCCAGCGTGCACTGGTGGATGAGGAAGTTGATCGGGATCACCGGATGGTCGGTGATGATCGAGATCTCCACCCCGGCCTCGGCCAGCCGGCGCGGGTTGGCCAGCGAGCGGCCGCGCAGCTCCACCTTCGACTTGGTGGTGAACAGCGGGCCGATCAGCACCGGCACCCCGGCGGCGGCCACCACGTCGCCGATCACATGCGCCTCGGTGCCGTGGTCCAGGACCAGCTCGTAGCCGAACTCCGCGGCCAGGCGCAGCGCGGTGGCCACGTCGTCGGTGCGGTGGGCGTGCTGGCGCCACGGGATCTCCCGACGCAGCACCATGCCCAGGGCCTCGAGCCGCGCATCGCGCTTGGCCGGGTCGTTGGCGGCCAGGTAGTTCTGCGCCTCGATGAACCCCTGGCGGATCACCAATGCGGTGCCCAGCCGGGTGGAGGGGGTCTTGTCCTTGGCGCCGTGGATGCGCTTGGGATTCTCGCCCAGGGCGGACTTGATGCCGCTGGGGGCCCGCAGCACCATCTCATCCACGTAGCGCCCGTGCGTGTGGATCGCGGCGGTCTGCCCGCCGATCGGGTTGCCCGATCCGGGGTTCACGTTCACGGTGGTCACCCCGCCTGCCAGCGCGTCGTCGAAGCCCGGGTCGAAGGGATCGATGGCATCGATGGCACGCACCGCGGCCATGTTCGGGTCCGTCATCTCGTTCACGTCGGAGCCGGAACCGTCCTCGCCCTCCGGGTGCATGCCCAGGTGCACGTGCGCGTCGACGAGCCCGGGCAGCAGCCACGCGCCGTCCGCGTCGAGGACCTGCGCGCCGGCCGGGACCTTGGCCTGCGGGCCCAGCGCGGTGATGACCGAGCCGCTGACCACGACGGTCCCGGTGAATGGTTCCCCGATGATCGGGACGACGTGGGCATTGGTGATCGCAAAAGTGTTCATGGGTGCACTCTGCCATGGTTTGCCGCGCTCCGACATGGGTCGATGTCCGGGCACAGGGGATTTCCTAGCGCTGGTTGCGGGCCTTCTCGGCACTGCGTTCGGCCCGGCGCCTGGCCCGGGCGGCCTTGGTTTGCGGGGCGAAGTACCTGGTGGTTCCCGGGCTCCAGAGCAGCGCGACGCCCACCAGCAGCAGCGCGCCGAAGATGCCCAACCGCACCCCGCGGGTCAACAGCGGGATGCCCACGATGATCCCGCACCAGGTCAGGGACATCCGCCCGGCCAGTTTGCCCAGCCAGAGCTGGAAGGTGCAATACCCGATGACCAGGCCCAGCCCGACCAGGGCGATGCCCGCACCCCAGAAACCCGGCGCCTCATTGGCCGGGCGCGAGGCGGCGTTGAGGAAGAACCCGGCGGCGAATGCCAGCGCCGAGGCGCAGGCGGCGGCCCACCACCAGCGCGCGGTGCGCAGCGAGGCCGGCAGCGCGTCCTTCACGGTTTTCACGAAGCAGCCTCGACGGCGTTTTGGTTCTTCTCCATGCACCGCAGGTTACCCGATGAAAGCCGGTGCGCGGATTCGCCCCACGGCCGCGGCGCGGACCGGGACCGTACCCCCGGGCGTATATTCTGTGGACATGGAACTCGACCCCGTGGAACTGAAACCGGTGCTCAACCGCCTCAAGCGCGCCCAGGGCCAGCTGGCCGCCGTGATCCGGATGATCGAGGAGGGACGCGAATGCAGCGAGGTCATCACGCAGCTTTCGGCCGCCTCCAAGGCCATGGACCGGGCCGGCTTCAGCATCATCGCCAGCGGCCTGCAATCCTGCATGCTCGCCGAGGCCCGGGAGCCCGGGTCCGCCCAGCTGGACCGGGACAAGCTGGAAAAGCTCTTCCTGTCCCTGGCATAGGATTTTCCCATGACCCCCAACCCCGCCACCGGCCACCCCGAATCCGCCGACATTGCCCGCGGGCACCTGGAAGCGGTGTGCATCGTGCACGCGCTGAAGCCCGACGCGGGCGCGGTGGGCATCACCGCCATCGACAAGCGGCCCGTTGCCGGMCCGGTCAAGGTGCGCAAGATCGGGCTGTACGCCGACACCCAGGTGGACCGCGAACACCACGGCGGCTACGACCAGGCGATTTACGCCTACTCCACGGCCGAGGCCGAACGCTGGGGTGCGGAACTGGGGCGGGAAATCGTCGCCGGGCTCTTCGGGGAGAACCTGCGGGTCTCCGGCATCGAAACCTCCGACGCCGTGGTGGGGGAGCGGTGGCGGATCGGCGCCTCCGTCGTTGTCGAGGTCACCTGCCCGCGGATTCCCTGCTCGACCTTTGCCCGGCACCTCGAGGAGGACAACTGGGTGCCCCGGTTCACCGAACGCGGGGATGTCGGCTGCTTCCTGAGGGTAGTCCGCACCGGGAAGATCCGTGCGGGCGACGAAGTGGTGGTGCTGTCGCGTCCGGGGCACGGGGTGCGGATCCGCGATGTCTTCTTCGGCCCCACGCCCGCGCAGGCGCAGGCGCTGCTGGCCGACCAGGCGGCCACCGGCCACCGGCTTCCGGACAAGGTCCTGCGCACGCTGCCCGGTGCCGCCGGGCAGTAGCCCGGAAGGTCCGGGCCCGGCAAATAGGCGGATTCAAGCCGCGAACGGGCACATCATAGTCCGGTTTGCCACCCCGTGTGCGCAACCTCACCGGCATTAAGTACCCCATGTTGCGCCAAGGGCGATAAGATTAGGTGTTCACTGTATCCGGCTTCCCTCGCATTCTGCCCAATTCTTGAGGCAGAAGCTGTCGTGTGTGAGCCCGCCATCTGATGCGGGTTGTTCCTTTCATAGGGGAGTCGCCGGACCAAAGTGATTGAGTCCGATTGTGCTGCGGAACCTCGTTGATACGGGGTCCATCCGCCCCTATGAATGAGGTAATTCCCTTTGTCTTCTGACATGCCCGAAAACCAGCCCACCGCCGAAACCAAGACCGAAGAAGATTCGATCCTCTTCACCGATCTGGGCCTCGACGGCCGCGTTCTCGCCGCCGTCTCCGATCTGGGCTACGAAAAGCCCTCCCCGATCCAGGCAGCCACCATCCCGCTGCTGCTCGAAGGCCGCGACGTCGTGGGCGTTGCCCAGACCGGCACCGGCAAGACCGCCGCGTTCGCCCTTCCCGCACTGTCGAAGATGGCCGAACTGGCCGACCTCAACGGCACCGCCCGCAAGACCCAGGTCCTGGTCCTTGCCCCGACCCGCGAGCTCGCGCTCCAGGTCGCCGAGGCCTTCACCTCCTACGCCAAGCACATGGGGGACTTCACCGTCCTTCCCGTGTACGGCGGATCCGCCTACGGCCCGCAGCTTGCAGGCCTGCGCCGCGGCGCCCAGGTTGTCGTCGGCACCCCGGGCCGCGTCATCGACCACATCAACAAGGGTTCCCTGGACCTGTCGGACCTGCAGTACGTGGTTCTGGATGAGGCCGACGAAATGCTGCGCATGGGCTTCGCCGAAGAGGTCGACAAGATCCTCGAAGCCACCCCGGAAGAGAAGCAGGTCGTGCTGTTCTCGGCCACCATGCCGTCCTCGATCCGCCGCATCTCCAAGCAGTACCTGCGCAACCCGCAGGAAATCTCGGTCAAGTCGAACACCTCGACCGGCACCAACATCCGCCAGCGCTACGTGCAGGTCATGGGAGCCCACAAGCTCGATGCCATGACCCGCATCCTGGAGTCGGAGAAGTCCGAGGGCGTTATCGCCTTCGTTCGCACCAAGATGGCAACCGMGGACCTGGCCGACAAGCTCAAGTCCCGCGGCTTCACCGCCGCAGCCATCAACGGTGACATCCCGCAGCAGCAGCGCGAGCGCACCATCGAGAACCTTCGCGATGGCAAGATCGACATCCTGGTGGCCACCGACGTTGCGGCCCGCGGCCTCGACGTGGAGCGCGTGTCCCACGTGATCAACTTCGATATCCCGCACGACACCGAGTCCTACGTGCACCGCATCGGCCGCACCGGCCGTGCCGGCCGCTCGGGCGACGCGATCCTCTTCATGACCCCGCGCGAAAAGTACTTGCTGCGTGCCATCGAAAAGGCCACCCGCCAGACGGTGGAGCACATGCACCTGCCGAGCGTTGACGCCGTCAACGACAAGCGCCTGGCCAAGTTCGCCGACCAGATCGGCGAGACCATCTCCTCGCAGGACCTGACGGTCTTCCGCAACCTGGTGGAGAAGTACTCGGCCGAGCACGAGGACATCACCGAGGTCGAGATCGCCGCGGCGCTGGCCCACATGGCACAGGGCGGCCGCCCGCTGCTCATGCAGGAAATGCCGGCCGCACCGGCCAAGCAGGCACGCCTGGCCAGTGGCGGACGCGACGGATTCAACTCCCGCGGCCCGTCCCGCTCCCTGACCGAAGGCAACGCCACCTACCGCATCGCGGTGGGCCGTCGCCAGCGCGTCATGCCCGGCTCCATCGTTGGCGCACTTGCCAACGAAGGCGGCCTGACCTCCGCCCAGATCGGCGGCATCGACATCCGTGCCGACCACACCCTGGTGGAACTGCCGGCCGACCTCTCCTCGGAGCAGATCCGCTCGCTGTCCCGCACCCGCATCGGTGGCGAATTGATCCACCTCGAGCTGGACAACGGCCGCAGCCCGAAGTCCGACCGCGAAGGCGGCTACCAGGGTGGCGGCGGACGCGGCGGCTACAGCGGTGGCCGTGGCGGTGGCGGCGGCTACCAGGGCGGCGCACGCAGCGGTGGCGGCGGTGGCTACCGCGGTGGCAACGACCGTCGCACCGAAGGCGGCTCCTCCGAGGGCGACCGCGGATACGACCGCAACGCCGGTGGCGAGCGCAGCGGTGGATACCGCGGCAACGCCGGTGCCGGTGCAGGTGAGCGCAGCTTCGGCGGCTCCTCGCGCAAGCCCCGCACCACCGGCGGCCCGCGCCGTCGCGACTACTAAGCACTAAACAGCCAAGACCCCCGGTGAGGGGTGTCCTTCCGTAAAAGGGAGGGGCACTCCCGCCGGGGGTCTTGCTTTTCCCGGGTCCCGGCCGCATTACGCGTCTGGCCCGTCACCGACCGTGCGCCGAGGACCCCGCAGGCCTGGAACCCGATGCGAGCCTGCCCCTGGGTGAGCACCTGCACCCCGGGTGCCATGCGAACAGGGAAGGCGCCGTCACGGAAGCGGCTGATTTCCCGGGGGCGAGATCGTGCCGACCCCGCGGGACACCGGGACGTGCAGTGCGCGGCAGCCAGGAAGCCCCGGACGACGGCCCCGGCCCCGGAGGCCGTTCCCGGCCCACGGCCGCCTTGGCGGGGGCGCAGCGGCCCCTGCCTGCCATTCCGGGAGGGTCCCGCGAGGTGGCCGGCGACGGATCGCCGATCCGAGACGGGAGCACTCCCGGCGCGGCTGCCGCGGTGCGCGCGGCGGGACCCCTCAGCTCCCGCCAAAGCGGGTTGCACGTATGGGTGTTTGCGGGATCCCTGCGCGAGTGCTCGTCCACTTTTCTGTTGCGTCGGCTCCCGCGAGGAAGCCACGGAGCCTCCGGAAGGTGAGCCCGCCCGGACGGTTCCCGGCGGTTCCGAAGGCTTCAGCGGGCCAATTCATGCAGCGGCCCAACAACCCGGAGCCCTGGCCCGACCGTTTCCGCCAACGGCAACCAGTCCCGACGCGGGGAGAATGCCGAAGGGGAGCCAGGCACGTTTCGGGACCGCCGCACGAGTGGGCCTCCCGGCCACCGTGCTCCAAGGCGACACCTTGGGCCACCGTCGCCGGCATCACTGGAACCGGAGCATTCCGCGCCATCACCCCGCACCGATCATTCGGTGAATTGCGTCACTGAGATTTTGGGTGAATGACACCCTGACGTGCCGTTTTCGATGGATTTTGTGCGGTCGATCACAAAGTGCCATTCCGATTTCACAGCGTCGAAAATTGCTGGTAGAGTTCTTACTCGTTGCCCCCCTAGCTCAGTGGTAGAGCGCGTTCTTGGTAAGAACGAGGTCACCGGATCGATTCCGGTGGGGGGCTCTGGATGGAATGGCCCGCGCCTGAGTCAGCCCGCAAGGGAACCTGACGCGGACGCGGGTCTTACCATTCGTGGCGGCTTAGCTCAGCTGGTTAGAGCGCACGACTCATAATCGTGAGGTCCCGGGATCGAGTCCCGGAGCCGCTACACAAGAATGGCCCCGGAATCCCCACGGTTTCCGGGGTTTTTTGTGCCCAAAAGCAGCCCGGGTGCCGCCGCCGTTGGATCAGCGGGCCACCGGCCCATTTCCATGCGGCCGAACCGCTGAAATTCGGCGCACCGATCGGCTGGGTTGGCGATGCGGGCATTGCTTGGCTGTGGTCTGCCAGACGGGGGCCACCCGTCCGCCCGAGATCAAGGAATCCAGGCGGAGAAAATACCGCAGTGGTGGCGCTCAACGAGGCTTTGAGCACAGGAGCTGCAATGACCGTGACTGATGCCCGTCCGGCATGGTGCCTTTTGAGCGGCACGGTTGATCCAGAGGCGATGGAACGACGCAGTGCCGGCGCCCGTTGTCCGGCCCCACGGGACGTTTCCGCGTGCAGGCCGTGAATTCGCTGGGAAACCGGTGCGCGCCGGGGTCGATCCTGTCCGGGGAGAACCCGGTGCCGTAGGGTTTTATCGGTGATTCCCTTTCTTGATGTGCACGCGACACTGGCAGCGATTGCGGTGCGGCCGGTGTCGGCGAGCTTCCTGCCGGACTGGCTAAACCCCGACGTATTCCTGCGGAATCCCGCCTTGGGCCCGTGGGTGATCCTGCTGATTTGCGGCATCGTGTTTGCGGAGACCGGACTGCTGGTTGGTTTCTTCCTGCCGGGTGATTCCATGCTTTTCACCGCGGGGCTTCTGGTCGCTACCGGCGCCCTGGATGTCAGCCTGCCGCTGTTTGCGCTGCTGATCTTCATTGCGGCCTTCGCTGGTGACCAAACCGGATACCTTATCGGCCGCAAGGCCGGCCCCGCAATCTTCAAGAAGCCCGATTCGAGGCTCTTCCGCAAGGAATACGTCGACAAGGCGCACATCTTCTTCGAACGCTTCGGCGGGAGGGCCGTGGTGCTTGCCCGATTCGTTCCGATCGTCAGGACGTTCGTCCCGGTCATCGCAGGCGTGGCACACATGCGGTACCGCGTTTTCGTGCTCTACAACCTCTTGGGAGCCCTGCTGTGGGGCGTCGGGGTGACACTTCTGGGTTTCTGGTTGGGCCAATACGAGTGGGTCGGCGAAAACATAGATGTCATCTTCATCGTGATCGTGCTCATCTCGCTCGTCCCCGTCGCACTTGAGCTGCTGAAGGCCGGGCGTCGCAAAGCACCCGAAAACTGACCCGCATCCCGGAATCGGGGGCGGCGCGGCCCCCCGCTGCTGCGGGGCCGCATGGAGGAACTGCGCCTTTCGGGGGAGCGGAAGCGTGCGCTGAAGGACGCCAAAATGTGGCGTTGGTCATGTCCGAGGTTTTCGATGTGCATTTTATGTCGTTCATTGGGTAGAGTATTTTCTCGTTGCCCCCCTAGCTCAGTGGTAGAGCGCGTTCTTGGTAAGAACGAGGTCACCGGATCGATTCCGGTGGGGGGCTCGATAAAAAACCGCGGTTGGTCCCAGACAAGGGTCCAACCGCGGTTTTTGTTTTGCTCCGGCGCAATCTATTTGCGCAGCGACGTGTTCCCGCTGACCTTGGAAACGATCCGGTCGATGAGGATGCCAAGCCCGATGGCCACCGCGACTGCGACCGCCATGCCCAGAAGATGGTGTTCCTCGAACCACCGGCCGGCCAGGACGCCGATGAGAACGGAATAGGTCGCCCAGCCGAGGCTGGAGAAGCACGTCAGGATGACGAAGGTCCGGCGCGGGAAACCCGTGGCTCCGGCCACCAGGTTCACTGCGACACGACCGATGGGAACGAACCGGGCAACCAGGATCAGGGATACGGGGCGAAGCCGCAATTCGTACCCGGCCCAGGCAAAGGCGTGCTGGAGCCGCTTGCGGCGCATCCACGCAAACCTGTCGGTTCCGATGCTGCGCCCGATCAGGTACGCCACGTTGTCGCCGACGAAGGCACCCAGGCCGGCGACCAGCCCCAGCAGCCAGGGATTCGGATTTCCGTGGGTTGGCACCAGGGAAGCCAACGCAACGACCAGCGATTCGCTGGGCACCGGCGGGAAGAAGCCGTCAATCGCGCAAAACAGGAAAATCATCAAGTACGACAGGGGGTTTCCGGCAGCAGCGAAGATGAAGGCGCTTAGCGAGTCCAAAGCCGTGGTGAAAAAGTCCAAGAGAGATCCTGTTCGTTCAATGTCCCGGGCTCCCCATTAGGTCAACGCGAGCTTCCATCTCCAAGGCTAACCACGACACATACCATTTCCTACTTTGGTGGCGTCTGTGATCAAGCCGACTCAATCCGGCGGTTCACGTGGGTTGCCCGATAGGATGGACGAAGTGCGAAAGCCGCAATCATGCGTGCCCGACCTGGAAGGTTGGACTCGTTGGGGTGATTCGCTCTCGACGACCATGAATCTCCAGGAGAGGACGAAGCACATGCCGAAAGCGGACTTCAACCAAGAGTTCCCGACCCGTGCTTCCCTGCGGCGCGCCCGCCAAGCCGAAGTTGCAGCGCAGGAACAGGCCAAGGACGAAGCGAAGAAGACCGCGGAAAAGCCCCGGGTGCTGGACGAATTCGATGCCGTTCCCGAATCCGGCCTCGAAGGATCCCCGGCTGCAACCACCAAGCCCGGACCTGCCAGCCCGGTCAACACCGCGGACGCCGCAAAAGCCAAGACCGCACCGACGGCCGCGTCGAGCGCACCGGCCCCCGCGAAGCCGCAACCGAAGCCAGCTCCGGCAAAACCCGCTCCCGCAGCCGCCGCGCCGGCCCGGGAAACGGGCGGCAACGACACCAAGAGCGTGAACGAGCCCGCTGCCGCCGCATCGGCGCCGCCAAGTGCCAAGCCCGCCGCCAAACCAGCAGCCCCGGCTCCAGCAGCCGCAAAGGCGCCGCAGGCCAAGGCCGTGCCGCCCAAGGCCGAGGCGCAGCCCGGCGCCGCTGCACCGGCCAAGCCCGCGGCCCCCGCCGCAAGCGCCGCCAAGCCACCGGCGCCCGCAGCTGCCGCTTCCCCGAAACCTGCTGCAGCCGCCGCACCGGCCAAGCCCGCGGCCCCGGCTGCGAAGCCGGAAGCTGCCAAGCCGGCGGCCGCCCCCGTGGCAAAGCCGGCTCCCGTGGCACCAAAGCCCGCACAGGCCGCAGCCACAGCGAAACCGGCTGCCGAGGCGGCCAAGCCCGCACCTTCCGCGGCAAAGCCGGCTCCCGCGGCCGCCACGCCGGGCGCGAAGCCCGCGACAACTCCTGCCAAGCCGGCGGTCGCGACCGACAACAAGCCTGCAGCTGCACCGGCCAAGCCTGCGACGCCGACGGGAACCGCCAAGCCCGCTGGGCCCAAGCCGGTTGCCCCGAAGCCGGCCGAACCCAAGGCCGCCAACCCCGCAGTGCCCGCCGCGACCTCGGCCGAGGCAGCGGACGCCTCCGCACCGGCCGAGGACCTCACAACGCCCGAAGGCCGCCGCCAGGCCTTCCGCGAGATGAACCCGGCGGCCGGGACCCGCGACACGTTCCTGCGGCCCGAGGACGAGACCACGTTCCGTGCCGAACGCGGTTTCCGCGGCTTCCTCACGCGCCTGGGCTTCAACATGGAACCCTCTGCCGAGGAAGTCGAGGAACGCAAATGGCGCCGCATCGTCGGCACCCGGCTCACCGAATCCAAGACCATCTCCGTGGTCAACGGCAAGGGCGGAGCCAACAAGACCCCCACCGCCGTGCTGCTGTCGGCGGTCTTTGGCCGCAACACCGGCGACCCGGTCCTGGTCTGGGACAACAACGGAACCCGCGGAACGCTGGGCTGGCGCACCGTCCAGGGGCCGCACGCCGCCCACTCCATGGACCTGCTGTCCGCCGCACCGCGGCTCAAGGACGTGAAAGTCGGGGACCCGGTCATCCACAACTACACGCACTACCAGCCCGAAGACTGCTACAGCGTCCTGCGCACCGACCCGACGCTGCTGGCCAGCGAGCAATTCGTCAACGCCGCGGACTTCGACGCGCTGCACTCGATAGCCTCGCGATTCTTCGCGCTGACCATCATGGACTCCGGCAACGACGAGTCTGCCGAACGCTGGATGCGCATGATCGACCACACCGACCAGCTGGTCATCGCCAGCACCACCGTGGAGGAGCATGCCGAGGCCGGCGCCCTGCTGCTCGAGGCCCTGGCCAAGCGCGGGGGGCACTACAAGGAGCTGGCCCAGAACGCCGTCGTCATCGTTTCCCAGCACCAGCCCCACGGCAACAGCGAACAGCTTGACCGCATCGCCCACGGCTTCGGCCGCCTGGCCCGCTCCGTGGTCACCGTTCCCTACGACGCGGCACTGGTCAAGGGACAGATCCGCTTCGAGGGACTGCGTCCGGCAACGCGCCGGGCCTGGCTGCACGCCACCGCCGCGGTCGCCGGGGCACTGCACGACTGAGGTGGAAGCCCCCGCCCTGCTCTGCCGCGGGATCCGCTGGCCCTCGGAACCCGGAACCCCGTCGCTGGTGCTCGATGACGAGAGCCTTCAGGCCGGCGACGTGGTGCTGGAACCGGGAACCCGGCTTGGCTTCACGGTGCTGCCCGGCCGCTGGTGCCTGGGCCACCAACTGATCAAGGACAGGACCCACCGCACCCTGGTGCCCTGCCCGACCGGCTCGCTGATTGCCGGCGGCACCCAGTGCGCCCCCTGCGAGGCTGCCGACCAATCCCGGCCGATGCATGAATTCCACCGCACGGGCCGCGCTTCCCCGGGCCTGCGCGACTACCTGGACCAGCCGCACTGGCTCTACGTGGCGACATTCGCCCAGGGAACCACCAAGGTCGGCACGGCCGCGAACCCCAGCAAATGGCGGCGCCTGGCCGAACAGGGCGCGATCAGCGCCCGCTATGTCGCTTGGTGCCCCGACGGGGTCTCGGTGCGCAACCTCGAGGATCTGGTGACCCGCGAGCTCGGATTCACCCAACAGGTCAGGGCCAGCTCCAAGGCCCGCGGCCTGCTGGAACACCACGTGACCACCGCGGATCTCGATGCGCTCAACGCGTCCAGGGCCGAGGCCGCGCGCACCCTGCTGGCGCAGCTGGACCCCGGGACCCTGGCCGGTTCCCGCGCCGTCGAGGAGACCTGGAACCGGCCGCCCCAGGGACAGGTCCTGCTGGCCGGGTTCGACGCCCACCGGCTGCAGCCCTACCCGGGGAACCTGGCCGAGGGATCCCACGGCTTTTACGTGGCCGGGGTCTCCGGGCAGGTGCTGGGCGTGGAACTGGACGGGCAACCGGAGCTGTTCGTGGCCAATGCGGCACTGCTGAAGGGGCGCAAGCTGGCACCGGGCGAACATGTGACACAGTCGCCACCGGTCCAGGGCGCACTGTTCTAAGCCGATTTGCGGCGCTGAATTAGGATTGGAGCATGACCAATACCCCCTGGGAAGCTTCTTCCGGACTGTACAAGAAACTGGCCATCGGGTCGATGGTGGTTTCCGGCACGGGCATCGTCCTGGCCCTGATCGGTGCCAACACGCACAACCGGCCGCTGATGTACACGGCCATGGGCATCATCGGCATCGGATTGGTGGCGCACATGATCGGGATGGGGATCCGCGCCCGCGACGCCAGGGCCTGGCGCGTCTCCCAGGGACTGGTCCGGCCCCGGCCGCCCAAGCGCGGCAAGCGCAACAACACCACCCCCGGGGACACCCCCTAGCAGGACCCCCGGGCCCCACAACTTCCACCCCCAGCATCAGCACTCGTCCCACAACAGGAGCGGCACAACCGATGAGCATCAACCCCGATTTGGCAGGCCGGGTCTACCCGGCCCAGGAGCCCTACGCGGTGGGCCGCGAAAAGATCCGCGAATTCGCCGCCGCCGTGAAGGCCACCCACCGGGCCCACTACGACCTGGACGCCGCGGCGGCCCTGGGCCACGGCGACCTGCTGGCCCCGCCGACCTTCGCGATTATCGTCGCCCAGCGCGCCGACGCGCTGCTGGTCAACGATCCCGACAGCGGCATCGACTTCTCCCGCGTGGTGCACGCCGACCAGCGCTTCACCCACCACCGCCCCATCGTGGCCGGGGACCAGCTGGTCGCCGAACTTCACGTGGACACCGTGCGCGCCATGGGCGGCGGGGCCATGATCAGCACCCGCGCCGAGATCGCCACCACCGACGGCCAGAAGGTCGCCACCACCGTTTCCTCCATCTTGGTACGCGGAGAGGACCAGTAATGATCGACTTCGACACCCTTGAAAAGGGCCAGCAGATCGGCTCCACCACCGTCTTCGTGAACCGCGCGGACCTGGTGCGCTACGCCGGGGCCTCGGGGGACTTCAACCCCATCCACTGGAACGAGCGCTTCGCCACCGAGGTCGGGCTGCCCGGGGTCATCGCCCACGGCATGTTCACCATGGGGGCCGCGGTGCAGCTGGTCACCGACTGGGCGCAGGATCCCAGTGCCATCGTCGACTACCAGACCCGCTTCACCAAGCCCGTCCCCGTCGCGGACCCGGCCGGCACCAACCCGTCCGACGCCGCCGGCACCGCCATCGAGATCGCCGGCACCATCGGCGCGCTGGACGCCGAGGCCCGCACCGCCCGCGTGGACCTGGTGGTCAGCGTCGAGGGCACCAAGGTCCTGGTCAAGGCCCAGGCCGTGGTGCAGCTCTGAAACCAGCACCGGATTCCGCAGCGCCCGCCCCCGGGCGCCGGGGCAACCCCGAGGTCATGCCCTGGCGCAACGGGGTGCTGGCACTGTACCTGGCCTCCGGGCTGATGCTCGCCACGCTGGTCTCCCGGCTGCCCTCGGTGCGCGACGCGCTGGGGCTGAGCCACGGCGAGGTCGGCCTGCTGTTGCTGTGCATGACGGCCGGGTCCTTCGCCTCGGTCTCGGTCTCCGGATTCGTGGTCATGCGCCTGGGTTCCAAGCGGACCCTGGTGCTCGCCGCCTCACTGACCGCCGTGGCACTTGCCGTGGTGGGCGTCGCGGCGGCGGGGCTGCACTCGCTGGTGCTCACGGGCACCGCGCTGGGACTGCTGGGTGCCGGCAACGCCGCCTGGAACGTGTCCTCCAACGTCCAGGGCGCGGCCATGGAACGGACCCTGGGCGTGCCGATCATGCCGGTGCTGCACGGCTTCTTCTCCGTGGGCACCGTGCTGGGCGCCGCGGCCGGGGCACTGGGTGCCGCGCTGCACCTGAGTATTTCCTGGCACTTCGCGGCCATGTCCGTGGCCGTGCTGGCCATCATCCACCTCGGCACCAGGACCTTCAGGCCCGACGCCTCCAACGCCGGGTCCGGGCATTCCAACAAGTCGCTGCTGGCCGACGCCTGGCGCGAACCGCGCACGCTGGTGCTCGGCGTGCTGGTGCTGGGCATGGCGCTGGCCGAGGGCGCGGCGGGGGACTGGGTCGCCCTGGCCCTGTCCGACGGCTACGGGGCCATCAACTCCGTGGGCGCCATCGGCTACGGGGTCTTCGTCACCGCGATGACCCTGGCCCGGCTCGGCGGCGGGTTCGTCCTGGCCCGGCTGGGCCGGGTGGTGGTCATCCGGATCTCCGCGGCGTCCACCCTGGCCGGACTGCTGCTCTTCGTCTTCGGCCCTTCCCTGCACACGGCCTTCGCGGCCCTGGTGTTCTGGGGCCTGGGGGTGGCGCTGAGCTTCCCGGTGGCCATGACCGCGGCGTCGGACGACCCGATGCGCGCCGCCGCCCGGGTCTCGGTGGTCTCCACCATCGGCTACGGCGCGTTCCTGGGCGGGCCCCCGCTGCTGGGCCTGCTGGCGGACCGTGTCGGGCTGCTGCATGCCCTGGGCTACGTGGGCATCCTCGTGGTCCTCTCCTTCTTCCTGGCCCCGGCCGCCGGCCCCCGCAAGGCCGCCGTGCCGGCACCCGCAACCAACACCACCGAACCCTAAGGCGCAAACCACCGTGAACACCCAGCTGCTCGCACCCCTGACCACCACCGGCGTCGGCGGCCCCGCCGGCACGTTCGTCCGCGCGGACACCGAGGAACGGATCACCGCCGCGGTGGCCGCCGCCGACGCGGCAGGGGAAGAGCTGCTGATCGTTGCCGGCGGCTCGAACCTGGTCATCGACGACGCCGGGTACCCCGGCACGGTGCTGCAGATCGCCAACCGGGGGGTGGCGATCGGCAAGGAGCTCTCCGACGGGCGCATCCGCGTGGACATCGCCGCCGGGCACCCGTGGGACGACGCGGTCGCCCAGACCCTGGCCGCGGGGCTCTCCGGGCTCGAGGCCCTGTCCGGGATCCCCGGATCGGCCGGAGCCACCCCGGTGCAGAACGTCGGCGCCTACGGCTCCGAGGTCGCCCACACGCTGCTCGAGGCCAAGGTCTACGAGCGCGCCACCGGCACCACCACCCACTTCGGGAATGCCGGGCTGGGGTTCGGCTACCGCGACTCGCTGCTCAAGCGCACCACCGCCAACGGCTCCCCGCAATACGTGGTGCTCTCGGTGGCCTTCGCCCTGCAGCGCCGGGCCGATTCCGCGCCGATCCGCTATGCGGAGCTGGCCCGCAGCCTGGGCGTGGCGGCGGGCGAACGCGCCGACGCCGCGGCGGTGCGCGCCACGGTGCTGGCCCTGCGTGCCTCCAAGGGCATGGTGCTGGACGCCGCGGACCGCGACACCTACTCCACCGGATCCTTCTTCACCAACCCGATCGTGCCGGCCGCGGTGCTCGACTCGCTGCCCGCCGGGGCCCCGAACTTCCCGGTGGACACCCCGGGCCTGGTCAAGCTCTCGGCGGCCTGGCTGATCGACAAGGCCGGCTTCGCCAAGGGCTTCGGCCTGGAAGGCACCGCCGGGGCGGCGCTGGCCGGCGGCCGGGCGGCGCTGTCCACCAAGCACACCCTGGCCATCACCAACCGCGGACACGCCTCCAGCGCCGACGTGCTGGCCATCGCCCGCGCGGTGCGCGCCGGGGTGCTGGAGCGCTTCGGCATCGAGCTGCACAACGAACCGCTCTTGATCGGCTGCGCCCTGTAGGGAATCGTGGGGTGCACCATGGCACCGCACCCGATCAAGCTCAGCAGCCCGCAGCGCACCGCCGTCGCCCACATGCGCCTGGCCGCGCAGGGCCTGCTGCCGCATCTTCCGCTGGCCACCGCGGCGTCGGTGGCCGCCAGTCCGGCCGAGGTCGTATCCGGGATGGGCATGATCCAGGCCCAGGATCTGCCCCAGGGATGCTGGGCCGTGGGGGTGCGGCTGCCCGGGGCCGGGCTCAGCGACATCCACGCGGCCCTGGCCGACGGCTCGGTCATCCGCTGCTGGGGCGCCCGCGGCACGCTGATGCTCATCTCCCCGGCACTGCATGCCACGCTGCTCGCGGTCACCGGACCGCGGATGGACGCCTCGATGGCGGGGACCCGGGCGGCGGAAAACATCACCGAACCCGAAATCGCGCGCCTGGCCGAGGTGGCGCGCGAGCGCTGCTCCGGCGCCGGGGCCACCCGTGCCGAGTTGCTCGCCGCCTTTGCCCAAGCAGGGTCCAGCACCGCCGGGCAGCGCGGCTACCACCTGATCGTGGCGGTGAGCCTGCGCGGGGTGATCGTGCAGGGCCCGATGGAGCCGGGAAGCAGCACCCGCCAGCTGTTCATGGCCACCGAGCAGTGGATTGCGGGCCGCGGGCCCGCCGGGCACGCGGACCCCGAGGCGGCGCTGCGGCTGCTGGTGGGGACGTACATCCGCTCCCACGGGCCGGCGACAGCAGCCGATTGCGCCTGGTGGCTCGGCCTGCCGCTGGTTCCGGTGCGTGCGGCCCTCGCCGCGCAGCAGCAGGAACTGCCCGGGCGCTCGCTGGGCGGGGAGGTCTTCCACTGTGCCGAGGTGCATGCCAACCGCTGGGCGGGCCTGCGCGGGGCCCGCGGGACGCTGGCGCTGCCGGGCTTCGACGAATTGCTGCTGGGCTACAAGGACCGTTCGGCGGCGCTTGCCCCTGAACACGCCCAGGCAGTGACCCCGGGGAAGAACGGGATCTTCCTGCGCACCGTGGTCTCCTCCGGGCACGTGGTGGGCACCTGGGGCGTGGAGGGCCGCGGGCGGAGCCTGCGCGCGCAAAGCTCGCTCTTTGTCCCGGTGACATCGGCCCGCAACGGGGCAGCGATCGGGCATGCGCTGCAGGCCTACCTGGATTTCCGCAACGGCTGAGCCGCCCGGTCGGGGGAAAGGTGACACGGCCGCGGCGGACGAGGAAGGCGGGGCGCCGCGGGCATGAAAAAGCCGGCCGCCGCCCCCGTCCCCCTGCAACCAGGGGGACGGGGACAACGGCCGGCCGTGGGTCTTCGGCCCGCGGGGCCGGTGCCCGGGGCTAGAGCCGGCCCTGGGCGATGGCCAGCATGCGGCGCAGCGGCTCGGCGGCGCCCCAGAGCAGCTGGTCGCCCACGGTGAACGCCGAGATGTAGGTCGGGCCCATTTCCAGCTTGCGGATGCGGCCCACCGGGATGTCCAGGGTGCCTGAGGCGGCGACCGGGGTCAGCGCGTCGACTGTGGCTTCCTTGGTGTTGGGCACGACCTTGGCCCACTCGTTGTCGTTGGCCAGCAGCTTCTCGATCTCGGCCACCGACAGGTCCTCGGTGAGCTTGAGGGTCAGCGCCTGGGAGTGCGAGCGCATGGCGCCGATGCGCACGCACAAACCGTCGACGACGACCTTGTTGGCCTCGGTGTTGCCCAGGATCTTGTTGGTCTCCACCCCGGCCTTCCACTCTTCCTTGGACTGCCCGTTGCCCAGGTCCGCATCGATCCAGGGGATCAGCGAGCCGGCCAGCGGCACGCCGAACTGGGTGGCGTCCAGGCCGCCGCGCTGCGCGGCCAGGACCTTGCGGTCGATCTCCAGGATCGCGGAGGCCGGGTCGTCGAGCTCGGAGGCGACGTGGGAGTTGATGTCGCCGAACTGGGTCAGCAGTTCGCGCATGTGCCGCGCGCCGCCGCCGGAAGCCGCCTGGTAGGTCATCGAGGTGCCCCACTCGACCAGCCCGTTGGTGAACAGTCCGCCCAGGCCCATGAGCATGCAGGAGACGGTGCAGTTGCCGCCGACGAAGTCCTTGGTGCCGTCGCCCAGCGACTTGTCGATGACGTTGCGGTTGACCGGGTCAAGCACGATCACCGAGTCGTCGTTCATGCGCAGCGTGGAGGCCGCGTCGATCCACAGCCCGTCCCAGCCGCGCGCCCGCAGGTCCCCGTGCACGGCGGAGGTGTAGTCCCCGCCCTGGGCGGTGACGATGATCGGCAGCTTGGCCAAGGTGTCCAGGTCGTAGGCGTCCTGCAGGGCGGGTGCGCCTTCGGCGAAGGCCGGGGCCGCGCCGCCGGCGTTGGAGGTGGAAAAGAACACGGGGTCGAGGTTCGCGAAGTCGCCCTCGTCCTGCATGCGTTGCATCAGGACGGAGCCGACCATGCCGCGGTAACCGACAAAGCCAACGGAAGAAGTCATGGTTCAAGCTTAAGGGGTGCCGGGCCCGCGCGGGGATTCGGTTACGTGCCAAGGCCGAACGGCGCATGGGCCCGATAAACGCCGAACGCCCCGGCCCGGAGCAACGTCCGTGCGGGGGCGTTCGGTGGTGTTCGGCCGGCGGGCCGGTCGAACGGCCGGACTATTTGCCGCCGTCTGCCAGCAGCGCCTTGCGCATGCCCACCAGCTTGAGCGAGCCGAACGCGAAGATCTGGGTGAACACCAGTAGCAGCACCAGTCCCATGATCTTGGAACCGGTGAGGACCATGAACAGGCCCAGCCCGGCGAAGATCAGCGCGAAGAGCGGGAAGAGCATGTAGCCGAGCACGAAGAGGCCCTCGGGGCTGGTCTTCAGCGCCTTGATGGCGTCCTTCATGACTTCTGCTCCCACGCCTCGACGCGGTACTGGGTGCCGTTGGCCGCGGTGAGCCATCCGGCATCCGGTTCCGAGAGCGACTTGCTCCAGCCGTTCTCCAGCGCCGGGGCCTTGGTGTCGCCCTTCGGGGAGGCATTGATCACGGTCTTCACTGCCAGGTGGGCCCGGCCGGCGAATATCGAGTAGATCTCCCCGCCGCCGATGACCCAGATTTCCTGTGCGCCCTCGGCCGCGCGGGCGGCCTTCAGGGCCTCCTCGGCGGTGGCCACGGGCACGGCCCCGGCGCTGCGCAGCGCTTCGTGGCGTGCGGCATCGCGGGTGATCACGATGTTGGTGCGCCCGGGCAGCGGGCGGAACTTCTCCGGGAACGACTCCCAGGTCTTCCGGCCCATGATCACCGGGTGGCCGTTGGTGGTGGCCTTGAAGTGGGCCAGGTCCTCGGGCAGGGACCACGGCATGGAGCCGTTGGCGCCGATGACGCCGTCCGCGGCCTCGGCCCAGATCATGCCGATGCGTTCGGGGGCGGTGGTTTCGGCGCGGTGTCCGGCGCCTTGGTTTGGGTTGCTCATACGGCGATGGGGGCCTTAATCGTCGGGTGGTGTTGGTAATCCTCGATCACGAAGTCCTCGAGCGTGTAGTCGAAGATCGAATCGGGGGTGCGCGTGATGCGCAGGCGCGGGTACGGGTACGGTTCCCGGGTTAGCTGTTCGGCGACCTGCGCGACGTGGTTGTCGTAGATGTGGGTGTCCCCGCCGGTCCAGACGAACTCGCCGCGCTCCAGGCCGAGCTGGTCGGCCACCATGCAGGTCAGCAGCGCGTAGGAGGCGATGTTGAACGGGACGCCCAGGAACATGTCGGCGCTGCGCTGGTAGAGCTGGCAGGAAAGCCTGCCGTCGGCCACGTAGAACTGGAAGAACGCATGGCAGGGCGGCAGCGCCATGTTCTCGATCTCGGCCACGTTCCAGGCCGAGACGATGTGCCGGCGCGAGTCCGGGTTGGCGCGCAGCGATTCCACGACCTGGGATATCTGGTCGATGTGGCGCGCATCCGCGGTGGGCCAGGAGCGCCACTGCACCCCGTAGACCGGTCCGAGCTCGCCGTTCGCGTCGGCCCACTCGTCCCAGATCTTCACGCCGTTCTCGCGCAGGTAGGCGGTGTTCGAGTCCCCGCGCAGGAACCACAGCAGCTCCACGGCCACGGACTTGAAGTGCACCCGCTTGGTGGTGATCAGCGGGAAGGATTCGGAGAGGTCAAAGCGCATTTGTCGGCCAAAAACGCTCGAGGTTCCGGTGCCTGTCCGGTCGCCCTTGGCGGTGCCATGGGCCAGGACGTCACGCAGCAGGTCTTCGTAAGGAGTTGGAATCGTCACCGCATCAGTCTAGCCGCGGGCACGCGGGTCGGGGGGAAACGACTGGCCCCGGACACCGGAAATGCGCTCATGATCACCACGAAGGGACCCGCCGCGGGCAGGGCCGCGGAGGGCCCCGCACCCGTGCGTTGCCCCCCTGGAATCAGGCCCGGTCGGTGGCCCGCAGCCGTCCCTGGACCAGCGAGAGCAGGGTGGCATCCTCGATGCCGGCGGCGCGCGAGGCGGCGATGAGTTCGGTGATCCGCAGCCGGATCTCCACCTCGGCTTCCAGCTTGCTGCCCGACGGGGTGTGGGTCACCACGGTGCCGAGCCGGCGCCGGGACTCGATCAGCCCCAGCGCCTCGAGCTCCTTGTAGGCCCGGGCCACGGTTCCGGTGGCCACGCCGAGGTCCGAGGCCAGGGCCCGGACGGTGGGCAGGCGCGAGCCGTCGGCCAGCTGCCCCACGGCGATCAGCGAGGCGATCTGCGTGCGGATCTGTTCGAACGGGGGAGTGGCGTCGCGCAAATCGACGGTGACCAGGGCGCTCAATGGTTGCTCGGGCTTGGGACCGGGGCGTCGAAGCGCGCGGTGCGGTAGGCGGTGGAGGCCGGCAGCAGGCACAGCACCGCCCCGAGCACCAGGCAGGTGACCTGGAAGCCGGAGGGAGCCGGGTCCTGGAACGAATCCGCCACCTGGCCGAAGTCGGTTGTGACCCAGTATCCGGGGGTGCCCAGGATGCCCGCGATGATGAACGAGACCCCGCCGAAGGTGCGGGCCCCGCGCTGGGCCACCAGCACGCGCAGCTGCCGGTCTTCGGCGCCGCTGGCTCCGCGGAGCACCGGGCGGCGCGCTGCCATGCGGTACAGGCCCCGGGCGAGCGCCGCGGCCAGCAGCAGGATGCCCAGCAGCCACCAGGCGGCGGCGGCAAGCGCCGGCGGTCCGGTGAGCAGGAACGTGGCGACGCTCGCCACGCCCGTGGTCGCGGCCAGGCACAGCACGACCACGAACCAGGTGGGCAGCAGGTCGGTGCGCGGCCGATTCAGGAGAACACCGCTGCCAAGCCGGCGGGACACGATCCAGGCCGCCAGGGCCTGGAGCAGGAAGTATCCGGCGATGGCCAGCAGCATGGTCAGCGCGTTGGATGCCAGTTCGTCCAGGGAAGTGGTGCCGGATTCGGCGGTCCAGGCCGGGATCGACCCGAGCATCGCCACGGCGACGATCGAGGCGCCCTGGGCCAGCAGCAGGAAATCCCGGCCCTGGGAATACGACGCGGACGGGGCGCCGGGCCGGCGGCCGGTGAACTGGGCCGAGGCGGCCAGCTTCGGCGGCCCGAACGCCACAATGAGCACCAGCACCAGCAGCATCCAGAGCGTGGCGATGCCGTTGAGCGCGTTGGCCTGGTCCTGGGCCGTTGAATCGAAGTGGTACCCGGCGTCGCCGAGGGGCATGGCCCAGTCGGCGCGGGCCCGCATGCCCTCGGTGACGTAGCCCAGGGCGGCCATGCCGAAGCCGGTGACGGCGAAGATCGTGGTGCGCAGCAGCCGGTTGATCCAGATGGAGCGCAGCACCGCGTTGTCCCCGGCGTCCAGGGAGTCCAGCGGCGGGCGGCGGACGATCGCGGTGGCCGCGCCCAGGGATGAGAGCAGCACCAGCCCGAGCCCGCCGAGCAGGTACGGGCCCACGAGGGTGCCGGGCCGGGTTCCGTTGATGGGCCAGGTGGCCGGCTCGTTGGCGGCGGCGTCGGCCTCGGCTTCGGTGAGGTACTCCTCGGGGTGATCGAGGTCCAGCAGGTTGCCGTCCGTGTCGATGGGGTTGCCGTACGCGTCGGTGTCCCCGGCGTAGATTGGCAGTTCGATGCCGGTGGAGTCCTGGTTGCCCACCCGATCCGGGGCCCCGGGATCGTTCCAGGCCACGATGATGAGCACGGTGCTGATGATGGTGCACAGCAGCAGGAACCCGGCGAGGAACCGCGGGACCAGGGTCTTGAGCCGGCGCACCTCCAGCGAGGCGGCGCGCACGGGCTTCAGGTGCCGCGGCCAGGTGAACTGGCCCAGCACGTAGACGATGCCCAGCCAGAGCCCCGGGGCGGCGGCATGCATGATGAGCGTCGGGACGCTGGTGCCCGCGAAGCCGGTCTCGCGGAGCAGGTTTTCGCCGGGGTTGGCCCACAAGTTGGACAGCCCGGAGGTTCCGGAGGCGAGAAAGGCGATCAGCGCGGTCCAGAAGGCGTGGCGTGAGATTGCGGCCGTGGCGTTGGACGCGTTGGGCTCGGCGACCAGGAAGCGCAGCAGCACATAGAGCAGTGCCGCCGAGATGGCCAGGCCGGAACCGATGGCGGTGAGCGCGCCCATCATAAGGAACCCCTTTGGTTGGATCTTTGTCTCAATGTATCAACCCATTGAGACAAAGTCCGTCCGTTCGAGGGATTTCGGCCCGGCGCGGCCAAATCGTTACGGAAAGGGGGCTCAGACCAGCAGGTCGTTGTACTCCGGGTAGCGGCGCAGGTAGTCCTGCACGTAGGAGCACTCCGGGACGATCTTCAGCTTGCGGGCGCGCATGTCCTCCAGGACCAGGGTGACCAGCGCACGGGCATAGCCGCGGCGTCCGTATTCCTCGTTGATGATGGTGTGCTGCAGCGTGGCGACATCTCCCTCGACGCTGTAGCCCAGGAATCCCACGTAGGTGGCGCCGTGCCACAGGCTGTAGCGGCCGCGGTCCTCGTCGTGGTCCAGCCGCAACCCCTGGTGCGCGATCTTTTCCCCGGCGTTGCCGTGGACTGGGGGGGGATCGTGTCGGGCCATGATGCACTCCTTGAACCGTTGAGCCGTGAAAAACGCAACCGGGGCGCCGCCTGTCCGGGCGCCTACCTAGAGACTACCGCGAAGGGTCCGCGCTAGTCCTCAAACGCGTCGTAAACTTCCACCGAGACGAGTTTGCGCTTGCCAGAGACCGGTTGGTGGACCACGACGAGCGCCCCGGGGCGCAGGAACGGGTCCCGTTCGGGCAGGAAGGCGGACAGTGCCGAATCCATCCTGGCGCGCAGCTCGGACAGCACCAGCGGCAGCACCGGGCGGTGCGTGCACACCGCCTGGGCGCGGCGCTTGTCCAGCAGCTTGGCGACGGCGCGCTGGGCCTTGTCCGGGCGGCGCTGGGCCTCGTGCTCGGTGATCGCCGGCAGCATCTTCACGATGAAGCGGTGCTGTTGCACGTAGGGCGCGACGGTCTGCACGCACCGGGTCCACGGGCTGGAGGCGACCTTGGCCGGGCGCCAGGAACCCAGCAGCCGGGCCACGGCCAGCGCCTGCCGCTGCCCGGTGGCAGCCAGCGGGCGCTTGCCCTCCTCGCGGGTCCAGTTGGAGCGCGGCTTGGCCTTGGCGTGGCGCACCACCACAAAGGGGTGGGTATCCAGCTTCCCGGCCAGGTGCGCGGCGACCAGCGCCTCCAGCGGTTCCAGGTCCCCGGGGTTGGTCAGCCAGGAGCGGGCCATCTTCGGGGTGGCCCAGCGCACCGCGTCGGTTTCCCTCCCGTCCGGGACCGGCGGGGTGCCCGGGAACTTCGCGGCCCAGTAGTAGACGACCTTGGTGCCGGAGCCCACCGCATAGGTCATCGCCGGCAGCGGAATGCCCAACTGGATGTCCAGCCCGACCTCCTCGAAGACCTCGCGGGTGGCGCACTCGGGCAGGGTCTCCCCGGGATCGAGCTTGCCCTTGGGCCAGGACCAGTCGTCGTACCGGTCCCGGTGGATCATCAGGACCTCGAGCCCGCCGCCGTTGACCCGCCAGACGAGGGCCCCTGCCGCCCGCACCGCGAAGTCGCCGGTGCGGATGGATTCCGAATCGCTTGAACGCACGAAATGCACGCCCCTAGCGCCTGACCACGGTCCGCTGGCGGGTGCGCGACTCAATCAGCCACGACTGGATGTCTTCCAGCGGAGCGCCGTCCTCGTCCTTGTGGTGCCGGGTCCACTGGCCCTCGGCGTCCAGGTGCCAGCTGGCGGTGCCCGGATCCATGTAGCGGTCCAGCAACGCGACCAGCTCGGCGGTGTCCTCGCGGCTGCTCAGCGAGACCAGGGCCTCGACGCGGCGGTCCAGGTTGCGGTGCATCATGTCGGCC
Organism: Arthrobacter sp. UCD-GKA; assembly: GCF_001863355.1. Classification (NCBI taxonomy): domain Bacteria; kingdom Bacillati; phylum Actinomycetota; class Actinomycetes; order Micrococcales; family Micrococcaceae; genus Arthrobacter; species Arthrobacter sp. UCD-GKA. Next base: position 339,918 of record NZ_MOLR01000001.1, read on the forward strand.
GAGCCGATGTAGACGATCGGCTCGCCGGCGTTGTGGAACATGAACACGCGGCTGTGCTCCAGGAAGCGGCCCAGGATCGAGCGCACCCTGATGTTCTCGCTCAGCCCCGGAACCCCGGGGCGCAGCGCGCAGATCCCGCGCACGATGACATCGACCGCGACCCCGGCCTGCGAGGCGCGGTAGAGCGCGTCGATGACGGCCTCGTCGACCATCGAGTTGACCTTGATGACCACCCGGGCAGCCAGGCCCGCCTTGCGGTTGGCGATCTCCGCCTCGATCCTGTCGATCAGCCCCGAACGCAGCGAGCGCGGGGCCACCAGCAGGCGCTTGAAGGTGGAGCGCGGGGCGTACCCGGAGAGCTGGTTGAACAGCCTCGAGAGGTCCTCGCCTACCGCGTCGTCACTGGTCAGCAAGCCCAGGTCCTCGTAGTAGCGGGCCGTGCGCGGGTGGTAGTTGCCGGTGCCGATGTGGCAGTAGCGGCGCAAGCGCTCGCCCTCGCGGCGGATCACCAGGGAGAGCTTGGAGTGGGTCTTCAGGCCCACGATGCCGTAGACCACGTGCACCCCGGCCTGCTCCAGCTTCCGGGCCCAGGAGATGTTTGCCTGCTCGTCGAAGCGGGCCTTGATCTCCACCAGGGCCAGCACCTGCTTGCCGGATTCGGCGGCGTCGATCAACGCGTCCACGATCGGCGAATCGCCACTGGTGCGGTACAGCGTCTGCTTGATGGCCATGACCTTGGGGTCGTTGGCAGCCTGCTCCAGGAACGCCTGCACACTGGTGGAAAAGGAATCGTAGGGGTGGTGCAGCAGGATGTCGCGGCGGCGCATCGCGGCAAACACGTTCGCGGCCTTGGAGGTCTCGGACTCGTTGAGGAAGCGCGAGGTGTGCGCCAGGTGCCTGGGGAAGTGCAGGTCCGAGCGGTCGATGTTGGCGATCACTCCCAGCCCGCGCAAATCCAGCGGCGCCGGCAGGGCGAAGACCTCGTCGTCCTCGACGCCGAGCTCGCGCACCAGCAGCGCACGGATGTTCGGGTTGATGTCGTCGACGACCTCCAGGCGCACCGGCGGGCCGAAGCGGCGGCGCAGCAGCTCCTTCTCCAGGGCCTGGAGCAGGTTCTCCGCGTCGTCCTCCTCGACCTCGAGGTCCTCGTTGCGGGTGACGCGGAAGAAGTGGTGCTCGACGATGTCCATCCCCGGGAACAGGTGTTCCAGGTGCTCGGCGATCACGTTTTCCAGCGAGATGAAGCGCGCCACCCGGCCCGCCGAGTTCCCGGCGCGCGGCCCGTCCACGGAGATCAGCCGCGCCATGGTGTCCGGGACCTTCAGCCGGGCGAAGAGCTCCTTGCCGGTCACCGGGTTGCGGACCACCACGGCCAGGTTCAGCGAGAGCCCGGAGATGTAGGGGAAGGGGTGGGCGGGGTCCACGGCCAGCGGGGTGAGGATCGGGAAGACCTGGTCAACGAACCAGCGGCGCAGCTCCTCGCGGGCCCGCTCGTCCAGGTCCGCCCAGCCCACCAGCAGGATCTGCTCCATTTCCAGGGCCGGGCGGACCTGCTGCGCGAAGACCTTCGCGTGGCGCAGCTGCAGCGCGTGCGCGTCGGCCAGCAGCATTTCGAGCTGGTCGATGGGGCTCATCCCGGCCGCCGAGGGCACCGCCAGGCCGGTGGCGATGCGGCGCTTGAGGCCCGCTACCCGGACCATGAAGAACTCGTCCAGGTTCGAGGAGAAGATCGACAGGAAATTGACCCGCTCCAGCAGGTGCATTTCTGCATCCTCGGCCAGCTCCAGCACCCGGGCGTTGAAGTGCAGCCAGCTCAGCTCGCGGTCAAGGAACCTGTCGTCGGCGAAGTCGCCGTCGGGGATCGGCGAGGGCTCGAAGTCGGGCAGCTCGATCCGGTCCTGGGTGGCGCGGGCCGCCGGGACGTCGGTGATGCCCAGGGAGGAGGTGGGTGGGTGCGAATCCATGAGCGTTGCCCCTAGCATGAAATATTGGTGGTGGTGCGTGCTTTCACGGCGGGCCGTGGAAAGGGCACGCGGCCTTGCGTCGCTTACTACCTTACCGAAGCCGGGGCGTACATGACGTCAACATCCCACTTGGTGAAGCCCAGTTTCCGGTAGAGCGAGACCGCCGGGGCGTTGTCCGCATCCACGTAGAGCATCAGCGCATCCAGGCCCAGGGAATCGAGGTACTCGATGCCCGCCAGCGTGAGCACCTTGCCCAGCCCGGTGCCCTGCGCCTCGGGGACGACCCCGACCACGTAGATCTCCCCGATGGCCTGGTGCTCGCCGGTGGTGGGGGAGGAGAGCGCCGGGTGCACCTTGGTCCAGTGGAAGCCCAGGATCTTCCCGGCTTCGTCCACTGCCAGCAGGAAGCCGGCCGGGTCGAACCAGTCCTCGGCCATGCGCGAGGCCAAGTCCTCGAGCGTCAGCGCCCCCTGCTCGGGGTGGTGGGCGAAGGCCGCGGCGTTGGCCGCGACCCAGCCGGCGGTGTCGGTGGCCGGGTCGAAGGCGCGGATGGTGATGCCGTCAGGGACGATGGCGGCGGGCACCTGCGTTCCGGCGACCATGCGCATGCGCCACAGCTCGCGCACCGGGGTGTAGCCGAAGCGTTCGGCGAGCTTGGCGGCGGCCTCGTGGTTCCCGTGCGCCCAGGCTCGCAGCGTGCCCAGCTCGGTGTTCTTCCCCAGGGCGGTGACCAACGCCCCGGCGATGCCCGAGTCGCGGAAGGAAGGGTGCACCACCATTTCCAGGGTGCCCGGGGCCGCGTCGGTGCCGCGCACCGCCACCGCGGCGCCGACCAGGTCGGTGGAGACGGTGTCGTCGTCCTGGCCCAGGTAGGCGTAGGCCCCCACCAGCAGCCCGGAGGCCGAGGGCGTGCGCAGGTCGAGCAGGGTCTGTTCGCTCAGCGGCGGGTTGCCGTCGGCTTCCTCGCCGGCAGCCACCAGCGCATGCAGCTCGGCGAGCACCTCCGGGTCCGGGGTGCCGGTGACGACTTCGATGCTGACTTCGGGATTCGGTGCGGCGTTCATATCCCTAAGATAGCCGCAGCGGCACCTAGGCGTCGACGACCTCGGTGTTTTCGTGGCGCGCCGGGGCAAAGCGGTAGCCGACGTTGCGCACCGTGCCGATGAGCTGTTCGTGGTCGGTGCCCAGCTTGGCGCGCAGCCGGCGCACGTGCACATCCACGGTGCGGGTGCCCCCGTAGTAGTCGTAGCCCCAGACCTCGTGCAGCAACTGCTCGCGGGTGAAGACCCGTCCAGGATGCGCCGCCAGGTACTTGAGCAGCTCGAATTCCTTGTAGGTGAGGTTCAGCGGGGTGCCGTGGACCTTGGCGGTGTAGCTGGCCTCGTCGATGATGACCCCGGCGGCGCGGATGGGTGCGCCGGCGGCTCCCGCGGCGGGTGCCGAGCGGGCGATGGCCAGGCGCAGCCGCGCCTCCACCTCGGCGGGCCCGGCGGTGTCCAGCAGCACGTCGTCGACCTGCCAGGATGCGGAGATCGCCGCCATCCCGCCCTCGGTGAGCACCAGCAGCAGCGGGGCCGAGATGCCGGTGGTGCGCAAGAGCTGGCACAGCGTGCGGGAGCCGGCCAGGTCCTTGCGACCGTCCACCAGCACGACCTCGGCGCCGTCGGAGGCCAGCAGCGCGGAGCCGGAGGCCGGCAGGACGCGGACCTGGTGGGAGAGCAGCTCCAGCGACGGGACGATCTGGGCCGAGGTGCCGGGGGTGTTGGTCAGCAGCGCGATGATCGCCATCGGGACCTCCCCCTGTGCTTGGGTTGCCGCTTGTCCCCGTGCGGCGCCGCCTGCGCGGCGCACCCTGGGGGGACAAACGGTGCTTACAACATGAAGTATAGATTGCGACGGGTTTCGAACATGTTTCGCTCCACGCAACACGCCCAGCGCCCCGGCGCCCGAATGGGGGCCCCGGGGGTGGTTAAGGCAGGATGTAACCTGTGAGACTCAAAGTTTTGGCCACCGGAACCATTGCCCTGGCACTGCTCGTGACGGCCAGCTACCTGCCCGGCCAGCTGGAAGGCGCGACCAACTGGCCGCTGGCCGCCGTGACCCTGGTGCTGATTGCCGCCTTCGCGCTCGGCTGGCCGAAGCTGATGAAGCTCTCGGCGCCGCTGCCGGTGTCCGCGGTGATTTTCCTGGTGGGTGCCGGGTCGACGGTGCTGGGCCTGTGGGCCCCTCCGCGTCCCTCGCTGGGATGGGTGGCACCGGCCCTGGCGGCCGGCGTCATCCTGGTGTTCCTCACCCAGCTGGTGCGCGGCACCGATGCCACCAAGCGCCTGGAATCGGCAGCCGTGGGCATGCTTGGCCTGCTTGTCGCCGCCTTCGGCTCCGGCTGGGCGGTGCTGGGCACCGAACCGGCCTGGCGCTCGGTGGCGCTGATGGCCGGGATCAGCATCCTGGCCGCCGCGGTGCCCGGGGTGCTGCGTTTGCCGGACCGCATCGTCTTCCCGCTGGGATTCGTGCTGGCCGTGCTGGCCGGCGGGGCCGCGAGCCTGCTCCACCCGGCGGTCCAGCTGGCCCCGGCGCTGGTGCTGGGCGCCGCGTGCGGGCTGGTGGTCGTCGGCTCGCGGGCCATGCTGGTGTCCTTGGGCGGACCCAAGGGAACCGTGCAGATGGCGGCCGCGGCGCTGGCCCCGCTGCTGGTGTGCGGATCGGTCACCTGGTACGTGTTGCTGCTGCTGCTTTAGCGGCTGCGGCGTGTCGCACCCAATGCGTGGCTGGCGTCATGAAAGAGGCAACCGGCGCCCCGAAGCGGTTAGGATGGTGCCATGAACGAATACCTTGGACTTGAAATCTTCTTCCTCTCCCTGCTGACCCTCGCGGGCCTGGGCATGGCCGGCTTCGCCGGGCTCGTGGTCGCGCGCCTCTTCAAGGGCCAGAAGTAACCTACCCCCGGCAGCAAAGAAGTACACACGATGGCCATTGAGATTCCCACCGACCTGACCCCCGAGCTGGTGCCGCTGTCGTGGTTGATCGGATCCTGGGAAGGGACCGGCCGCCTCGGCGAAGGCGAAGTCGACGACGAGCACTTCTGCCAGCGCGTGAGCTTCACCCAGAACGGCTTGCCGTTCCTGGAATACCGGTCCGAAACCTGGCTCACCGACGAGCAGGGCAACACGTTGCGCCCGCTCACGGTGGAGACCGGGTTCTGGTCCCTGGAACGCCCCATGGTCGAAGCGGACCTCGGCCCGGGCATGGTGCCCGGCGACGTGGTTCCCGCACTTCGCTCGGCGCAGGACGTCGAGGAGCTGCGCACCGATGAGGGCGGGTTCAAGATCCAGGCCAACATCGCGCACCCCGGGGCGATCTCCGAACTCTACTACGGCGTCATCAAGGGCCCGCAGATCCACCTGGCCACGGACCTGGTGATGCGCGGCACCAACGCCAAGGACTACGCCTCGGCCACCCGCATCTACGGGCTGGTTAACGGCGATTTGTTCTGGCGCTGGGACGTATCCACCGGCGGCAACGACCTGAAGGCCCACGCGTCGGCCGCCCTCAAGAAACAGGGATGACCATGGCGAATTCGCCGTTACTGTCACGACCCGGCGCAGTCGCCGGCGCAGGGATCGACGCGGGCACCGCCGCACACTACGGGGAACTGAACAAGGAGCAACGCGCGCTGTCCAACGGCTCCGCGGTGGCCGACATGTCCCACTTCGAGGTGGTGACCCTCGCCGGCGAGGACCGATTGACCTGGCTCAACACGCTTTCCAGCCAGTCGCTGACCGGGCTGCGTCCGGGACAAAGCACCCAGACGCTGCTGCTCACCGTGCAGGGCCGCATCGAATTCGACATCCGCGTGCTGGCCGATACGGACAAGCTCTGGCTCCTGGTGGAACCGGGCCAGGCCGAGCCGCTGGCCGCGTTCCTGAACCGGATGCGCTTCATGCTGCGCGTGGAGATCACCGACGTCTCGGAACGGTTCGCGATCCTCGGGGCGTGCGCGGCGCAGCCTTCACTGGAAAAGTACCCGGTGTGGGTGGATCCGTGGCCCGGGGTCACCGAGGGCGGCTACGCCTACTCCGCGCCCGAGCACCCCGGTGCCGAGCGCCCGTGGTTCGAGTACATCGTGCCGGCCGACGAGCTGGAAACCGCCGTCGGTCAGACGCCGCTGGCCGGGATGCTCGCGGTGGAGGCGCTGCGCATCGCCGCCTGGCGCCCGCGCTTCGGCTTCGACACCGACGAGAAGACCATCCCGCAGGAACTGGACCTGCTGCGCACCGCGGTGCACCTGGACAAGGGCTGCTACAAGGGCCAGGAAACCGTGGCCCGCGTGCACAACATCGGCCGGCCCCCGCGCCGCCTGGTGTTCCTGCAGCTGGACGGCTCGATGCACACGCTGCCCGCCCTGGGCTCCGAGGTCCGCATCGGGGAGAAGACCGTGGGCACGCTGACCTCGGTGGCCTCGCACTTCGAGGCCGGCCCCATCGGCCTGGCCCTCGTCAAGCGCAACATCGACCCGGGCACCGACGTCGAGGTCGTCGACGGGGACGAGCACTACGCCGCGAAGCAGGAAACCATCGTGAGCCCGGACGCCGGCCAGACCGCCGGGCGCTTCACCGGGTTCCTGCGCACCCCGCACTAAACGGAAAACAGCAGCAAGGGACGGGAACGCTCCGCTTGCGCCACAACACGCACAACGCCCGGCCGGGAAATCCTGGTCGGGCGTTGTGCGTGGACGGGCCGGCTTGGCCCCGCGGCGCTAGAGCCCGGTGTGCAGCTTCAGGGTCATCAGCGAGCCGACCATCTCGAATCCCAGCGAGGTGGCCAGCGCGTTGGCGGCGTCCTGCCCCTCCTTGATCCTCGCCTGCGGGACCAGGCCCTCGGACAACGCGTCGTCCACGGCCAGCGCCGCGGCGTACCGGCCCAGCCCGTGGCCGCGCAGCCCCGGCGCCGTGAGCACCGTGGTGTCGGCCAGCAACCCGCCCGGCGCCCAGTAGCCGGCCCCGGCCACCGGGTCCTCCCGGGTGTCGGAAAACAGCACGAAGCATTGGTCCCAGCCGGCCAGCTCGGTGGAGGAGGCATCGTCGCGAGGGCTCTGCTCGCGCAGCTCCGCCAGGTCCTCCGCGTCGACGGAGACCGTGATGTGCTCCGAGTCCACGATCTCGAACGGGGCGTCCAGGTAGGTCAGCGCATCCACGCCCAGCGAGCGGACCGAGGGGGCCAGCCCGGAGCCATGCAGCAGGCCCAGCAGCGCCCGGTCATCGACGAAGCGCTGGTCCCCGGCATCGCGCAGCAGCGGCAGGATGTCCGCCGGGGCGCGGACCACCTGGTGGTCGCCCAGGTGCAGCACCTCCACGCGGTCGCTGCCCAGCGCGGGGACGAACAGGCTCACCGGCGGGCGGTCGGGTTGCAGCGCGGAGTCGGGCACGGAAAATTCGCGTGCCCAGGACAGGGCAACGATGGCGCGGGTGCCGAATTCAAGATTCACGTTTTCGAGCCTAGTGCAGGTGAAGGGTCGCGGATGCCGCCGGATGCGTGCAAAACGCCTCGGCGTTGCGCAGCACCGGCCCGCCGGGCGCATCAGCCGAAGAGGATCCGCGCCTCGTCGTAGCGGTCCTGCGGAACGCGCTTGAGGTTGTTCAGTGCCGCCTGGAACGGCACCCGGTTGATCTTGGTGCCGCGCAGCGAGACCATCGAGCCCCAGGCCGCCTCGGCCACCGAGTCCACCGCGGCCATCCCCAGCCGGGTGGCCAGCACGCGGTCGAAGGCGCTGGGCACCCCGCCGCGCTGGATGTGCCCGAGCACCGTGGCGCGGGTCTCGATGCCGGTGGCGTCCTCGATGAACGGGGCCAGCTGCTCGCCGATGCCGCCCAGCCGCGGGCGGCCGAAGGCGTCCAGGCCGCGCTCGGAGAAGGCGCCTTCGGCGCCCTCGGGCACGAAGCCCTCGGCCACGACGACCAGCGGGGCGCGCCCGCGGTCGTGCGCCTCGGAAACCCAGGCGTAGATCTGTTCCATGGTGGTGGACTGCTCGGGGATCAGGATCGCGTGCGCCCCGGTGGCCATGCCGGCGTGCATCGCCAGCCAGCCCACGTGCCGGCCCATGACCTCGGCGATCATGCAGCGGTGGTGGGACTCGCCGGTGGTGCGCAGCCGGTCGATGGCCTCCACGGCGATCTGGTTGGCGGTGTCGAAGCCGAAGGTGTAGTCGGTGGCGTCCAGGTCGTTGTCGATGGTCTTGGGCACCCCGACGATCTTCAGCCCGGCATCGGTCAGCCGCTTGGCCCCGGCCAGGGTGCCCTCGCCGCCGATGGCGATCAGCGCGTCCACGCCCAGGCGCTCCAGGGTGGCGGCGATGTTCGCGGCCCCGCCGTTTTCGCCCTCGAAGGCGTTGGTGCGCGAGGTGCCCAGGATGGTGCCGCCCTGCTTGGAGATGCCGCGGACCGCGTGGCGGGGAAGTTCGATGAAGTCCCCGTCCTTGACCCCGCGCCAGCCGTCGCGGAAGCCGACGAATTCATGGTCGTAGCTCTTGATGCCGTTCAGGACGGCTCCGCGGATGACGGCGTTCAATCCGGGGCAGTCCCCGCCGCTGGTCATGATCCCGATGCGCATGCTCACTCAATTCATTTCCGTGCTCGATCACCCACGATGGACCTGCCTTCGGCCCGGGCGTTGTGTTGGAGCGCGACGTTGAGCTCGCCGAGAACAAGTGTAGCCAAGGCGGGGTTGTGATCGCCAACACCGCGTCGGCTGGATGGTCCCTGCATGACGCCGCCGTGCCGGCTAGTGTACGCCGCCCTGGCGCCTGCCGGACGCGCCGCGGGCCATGCCGCACGGGGAGGTTTTTCCTCGGCGGCATGGCCCGCGGGCAATGCATGGGGGGCGGGGGGAAGGCGTCAGCGCACGGAGCGGATCAGCTTCTGCAGGGCGATCGTGTCGTCCTGGTTGGGGATCAGCAGCCAGGCGACCACGTAGGCGCCGAGGCCGAAGAACGGCAGCAGGAAGCTGAGCAGCACCCCGATGCGCACCAGGGTGACGTCCCAGCCGAACTTGTCGGCGATGCCGCCGGCGATCCCGCCGACCAGGCGCTTGGGGCCGCGGCGGAGCGGGATTGAGCGAAGGGAATTGAAAAAGGTGTCCATGGTGTCAAAGTCTTTCATGTGGATCGCGGTTTGTGGGCGCGGGAGCGGATTTTGCCCCTTCGGGTTTTCCTACCGGGAGCGGCGGGCGGCCATGATCCCGGCGATGACCAGGATCAGCCCGGCCCCGGCCACGAGCCCGATGAACAGCAGCGGTGCGCTGATCTGGAAGCTGAGCAGCAGCCCGGCCAGCAGCGCGATGCCGATGGCCAGCAGGATCAGGCCGAAGACCAGGGTGCCGGTGGGGAAAGCCGGCGCCTCTTCGGCGGGGCTGGAGGGTTGTGCGGTGTGCTGGCTCATGGTGCAACCTCTGCCTTCTCTACGTTGATTTCGATGCTGCTGAATGCCCCGTCGATCTGCAGGTGCAGTTCGGGGCCGCCGAGCCCGGCATTCAGGACTGTGCTTCCATTGCGGATTTCGGCGGTGGCGCCATTGATCCGTTGGGATCCGAAGGCGCTTTGCGAGTCGATGACCACCGGGATGTTGTCCGGAACGATCAACTTCGTGGAGGAGAAGACGTTGTCGATCCGCACCGTGGTGTCCGAGGTGATGGTGGAGTACGACCGCAGGTCCAGTTCCCCGGAGTGGAAGACGTTGGTGGTGCCCCCGCCATCGGTGGTGGTGATGCCGCGGAACGAGGAGATCGGCCCGGAATCGCGCAGCGATCCGCCGCCCCAGACCAGGGCGAAGACCAGGGCGACGATGCCGAACCCGACCAGGGCCCCGCCGGTGCGGTTGCTCAGCGCCGCCCCGATGACTCCCAGGGCGATGATGATCAGTGCCACCGCGAATCCCACGGCCAGCGGGCTGGCCGGCACCTGGAGCATGCCCAGGTGTTCGAGCCCCGTGACCAGGGCGAAGGCGAGCACCGCCAGTCCCAGCACGATGGTTGCCACGTAGCCGGGGACGGACCTGCCGCGGACCTGCCGCGGAGCCTTGCCGGAACCCGGCGCGGGGGAGCCCGTTGCCGGTTCGAAGCCCGACGGAGGCGTCGGCCCGGATCCCGAGGGCTGCCCCGCGCGGTGGCCGGACCGTGCATCGGTCGGGGAGGCGGGGGACTGGGATGTTGGTTGCGGCATGGTTTGCTCCTCCGGGAACGGGCCGTGCCCCGGCACGGCGGCGGTCAGTGGCGTGGTGGGTGCCTCGGATCCCGGGGCACCGGGTCCGGCGGGGTCGCCGCCCGAGGTCCGGGCATCGGCCCCGGCCGGGGTTTCCGCGTCGTCCGCCTTGGTGGCGTCCGCGTCCGAAGCATCCGAGGCGGGCACATCGTCCCTCGTGGAGCCCTCGTCGAAGGTGTCCGCAGCTGCACCTGCCGTTGTGTGGGTGGCAAAAGCGTCATCGGGCACCGTGCCCGAGGCGGTGGCGGGGGTTGCTTCCCCCGGCAAGGAGCCGGTGGACGCGGCAAAGGACGCCGTGGGTGCCGCCGCCTGGGAGGCCGGGGCCTGCGTGGCACCGGAACCTGCCGGGTTGGCCGGGGCCGGGCTGTCGGTGCCCGTGGCCCACGATGCGGCGGGTTGCTTGCCTCCGGCATTTTCGGCAAAGCGTCCGCGCCGGGAGAAGACCAGGAAGCAGACGCCCAGGATCACCAGCAGCGTCCAGAACCCGCCGTCCCACCAGCCAAAGAGTGCCGGGGAGCCGACCGCGCCGATGACGAAGAAGACCAGCGCCCCGCTCATCCCGCTGCTCCAGCGCCCGGCAATCGCCTCCTGCACGTGGATCTTCCCGTCGGCCCCGGGCAGCAGGGCCCAGCCGACGCCGTAGACCAGCAAACCCAGCCCGGCCACGAAGCACAGCGCCACGAAGGCGCCGCGCACCAGGATGGGGGCGATGCCGAAGCGCGTCGCAACCCCGGAGGCGACGCCGCCGACCCAGTGGTCCTCGCCGCGCCGCAGCCCCAGTTCTCGTATCCACCGGAAAAACCCGTGTTCCATCGATGCTTCATTCATGCTTCAATCCTCGCGCCTCGGCTGCACCCCGCGCTATGGGGGTCGCCCCTGATTGAACCCTGAGCCCTACCCCGGGATCGGTGGCCAAAGGCCCGTTTGGGGCCCGGGGCATGCTTGGATGGATACATGAGCCAAGCACCCCTGCGTCCCGAGTTGCTGCGCGGACCGTCGCGCATCGTTGCCGGGGTCTGCTCCGGGGTGGCGGCGCACCTGGGCGTGCAGGTGAAATGGGTGCGGATCGGCTTCCTGGCCGCCTGCCTGCTGGCCGGGGCCGGGGTCGTGCTCTACGCCTGGCTGTGGATCTTCCTGCCCAGCGCCAACGACGCCGAACGCGACGCCGAGCGGCGCAGCGGCACTCGCCGCTTCACCCTCGCCGAGGAACTGGGCGCCGGCACCCGCGGCGCGTCGGATGAACCGGGGGACGGCGCCCGGCAGGCCTCGCTGCGCCAGGTGCTCATCGGCATCGCCCTGCTGCTGGTGGCGGGGCTGGCCGGTGCACAGCTGCTCGGGGTGGCCATCCGCTGGAACGTCGTCTGGCCGCTGCTGGTGGTGGTGGCCGGCGCGGTGCTGGCCTGGACGCAATTGGACGAGGGCGGACGGCAGGACCTGCGCAAGAACACCGGGGCGCTGGGCGCCGCCGGGCTGGCGCGGCTGCTGGTGGGCGTCTCGCTGGTGGTCGCCGGGGTGCTGCTGCTGCTCAGCGGGGCCGTGGGCCTTAGCGCCCTGCTCTCGGGGCTCGCGGTGGCGGTGGCGGTCATCGCCGGGCTGGCACTGGTGCTGCTGCCCTGGGCGCTGCGCTTCTGGCGCGACTTCGTCTCCGAACGCACCAACCGGGTGCGGGCGGCGGAACGCGCGGACATCGCCGCGCACCTGCACGACTCGGTGCTCCAGACCCTGGCGCTGATCCAGAAGCGCGCCGAGGACCCGGCCAAGGTGCTCACCCTGGCCCGCGCCCAGGAACGCGAGCTGCGCTCCTGGCTGTACGACGAGCACGAGCGCAGCGAGGACGGGATCACCGAGGCGATCCGCACGGCCGCCGGCGAGATCGAGGAACTCTACCTGGTGTCCATCAACGTGGTGGGCGTCGGGGAGCGCACCGGAGCCCCCGGGCACGAGGCCCTGCTGCAGGCCACCCGCGAGGCCATGGCCAACGCGGCCAAGCACGCCGGCGGCACCATCTCGGTGTACGTGGAGGCATCCCCCGCCAAGGTCGAGGTGTTTGTGCGCGACCGCGGACCGGGCTTCGACCCCGCCGCGGTCTCCGCGGACCGGCACGGGGTGCGCGAATCGATCATCGGGCGCATGGAACGCAACGGCGGGAGCGCCCGCATCAAGAGCGACGCGGAGGGCACCGAGGTGCATCTGGTGCTGGAAACGGAAAACGGAGAAGGACATGACTGAGTCAACCGAAAACACGGCATCGAACCGGGTGCGGGTGGTGGTGGTCGATGACCACGGGATCTTCCGCTCCGGGCTCAAGGCCGACCTGGACGGGCGCATCGAGGTGGTCGGCGAGGCCGCCACCGTCGAATCCGCCATCGCGGTGGTGCACGCCCAGCTCCCCGCGGTGGTGCTGCTCGATGTGCACCTGCCCGGTGGGCGCGGGGGCGGCGGCGCGGAGGTGCTCACCGGCTGCGTGGACGTATTCGACCAGGTGAAGTTCCTTGCGCTGAGCGTCTCGGATTCCGCCGAGGACGTGGTCACGGTCATCCGTGCCGGGGCCCGCGGCTACGTCACCAAGTCGATCTCCGGCACCGAGATCTCCGATGCGGTGCTGCGGGTGGCCGGCGGGGACGCGGTCTTCTCCCCGCGGCTGGCCGGGTTCGTGCTCGATGCCTTCGGCACCCAGGCGGCGATCAGCGCCGACGAGGAGCTGGACCTGCTCAGCGCCCGCGAACTGGAGGTCATGCGCCTGATCGCGCGCGGCTACAGCTACAAGGAGGTCGCCAAGGACCTGTTCATCTCGGTCAAGACCGTCGAGACCCATGTCTCGAGCGTGCTGCGCAAGCTGCAGTTGTCCAACCGGCACGAACTCACCCGCTGGGCCGTGGACCGCCGGATCCTCTGACATCCCCCGCGCCGGGGCCACCCGGAACGCAAGGAAGGCCGGTGTCCGGAATCCCGCGGGGGAATCCGGACACCGGCCTTCGCCGTGGCAGGCGGTTGCGCTACCTGGCCTCGCCCAGCAGGGTGGCCAGGCGTCCGACGCCCTCGGCCAGGTCAGTGTCGCCCAGCGCGTAGGACATGCGGATGTAGCCCGACGGTCCGAAGGCCTCGCCCGGCACCACGGCCACCTCGACCTGTTCCAGGATGAGTGCGGCCAGCTCGGCCGACGTCGTGGGAACCACGCCGCGGATCTCGCGGCCCAGCAGGGCGCGCACGTCGGAGTACGCGTAGAACGCGCCCTCCGGGACGGGGCAGTTGACCCCGTCGATGGCGTTGAGTGCCGAGACCATCGCCTTGCGGCGGCGGTCGAAGGCGGTGCGCATCTGCGCCACGGCATCCAGCGGGCCCGAGACCGCGGCCAGCGCGGCGACCTGCGAGATGTTCGAGACGTTGGAGGTCGCATGCGACTGCAGGTTGGTGGCGGCCTTGATGACGTCCAGCGGCCCGGCCATCCATCCCACGCGCCAGCCGGTCATGGCGTAGGTCTTGGCCACGCCGTTGAGCACGATGACCTTGTCGCCCAGTTCCGGGGCGGCCGTGGCGATCGAGGTGAACACCGCATCGTCGTAGGTCAGGTGCTCGTAGATCTCGTCCGTGATGACCCACAGGTCCTTGGAAGCAGCCCAGCGGCCGATTTCCGCGACCTTGTCGGGGGAGTACACCGCACCGGTCGGGTTTGACGGGGAAACGAAGAGCAGCACCTTGGTCTTGTCGGTGACCGCGGCATCGAGCTGCTCGACGGTGACCTTGTAACCCTGCTCCGGTCCCGCGAACACCTCGACCGGGACACCGCCGGCCAGGCGGATGGCCTCGGGGTAGGTGGTCCAGTAGGGGGTCGGCACGATGACCTCGTCGCCCGGATCCAGCAGGGTGGCAAAGGCGTTGTACACGGCCTGCTTGCCGCCGTTGGTGACCATGACCTGCGCGGCGTCGAGCTGGTAGCCCGAATCGCGCATGGTCTTTTCCGCAATGGCTGCGCGCAGCTCGGGCAGGCCGGCGGCGGGGGAGTAGCGGTGGTACTTGGGGTTGCGTGCCGCGGCAACGGCCGCCTCGACGATGTAGTCGGGGGTGGCGAAGTCCGGTTCACCGGCACCGAAGCCGATGACGGGCCGGCCCGCCGCCTTCAGTGCCTTGGCCTTGGCGTCTACGGCCAGCGTGGCTGATTCTGCGATGGACCCGATACGTCGGGAAATGCGTGGCATGTCGTCGCTTCCTGGAAAGGGAGGTGTGGGTGTGCGTATGGAACAAGCTTAGTGGTCGCGGCCGTGGCGGCACGATTATTTGTTGACGCGCCGTCGTAGTGTGAAGCCGCACTTGGCCGGCGGACCGAGGCCGCCGCCGGCCGGGCTCCCGGCGGCACCGTGGACGGTGCGGCCAGGGCTCCCGGCGGCACCGTGGACGGTGCGGCCAGGGCTCCCGGAAGGCTTCGGGACCTAGTGGCCCGGCTCGCGGCCGTAGCGATTCCGAAGCAGCTCCGCGGACCGCTCCGCGTCGATGTCCGTCTCCGGCTGGCTGTGGCGCACCTGGTGCCACTGGTAGTAGGCGGCGGCACCGAGGAACAGCGGCGGGGTCAGGGCAAAGGGCAGGAACAGTACCCCGGAGAAGTCGATCATTCCGAACTGGGCCCCTCCGGCCAGCACCAAAAGGCTGGTGCCCGCCCACATCAGCAGGCTCCGGCCAAGGCGCATCGCCCAGAGCACCAGGCCGATGCCGAGGTACCAGGACAGCGGAAGCGCCGAGCCCATGGCCAGGACCCCCACTCCGATCGCCAGCAGCAGTTGCAGGAACAGGCTCCCGGAAAGCCCCTTCCGGCCACGCAGGCAGATCCAGGTGCCCATGGCGATGAACATGGGCACGGCGGCGAGCAGCAGCTGGGGCAGCATCCCTGCAGCCGGTGAGTACCGCGAGGTTGCGCGCAGGATGGCGTCAAGCACCGAGCCGCCGGCAAAGACCAGCAAGACCAGGGCGGTGGTGGAGCCGGGGTGCGGGCGCCGGGCTGTCGTGGGGAACATGCCACCAACCTAGCAGGATGTTTCCGGGCCAAATATCGGCCGGAAAACGCCTACCGGGCCCCCGGTTCGACAATCGGCACAATCTTTGCGTAGACTTGATCCTCGGTGTTGGAAAACATCTGGATCACCAAGTCCGATGAGGATTTGATGGTCCGCGAGCTTGACGCTCGAAGGGTAGTGGCGCAATTGGTAGCGCAGCGGTCTCCAAAACCGCAGGTTGCAGGTTCGAGTCCTGTCTGCCCTGCGCAGTGGCAATCATCTACGGTTGCTCGGCGAATATTCACGTCACGGTGTGTTGTGGTCGATACGGCTGCGGCACACCGTGATTGTTTCAAGTGGGATAATCTGAAACGAGGAATCGGTGACCGAAACGACTGCGAGCGATTCGCATGGCGCTGGGCACAACAAGAAGCCGTCGAAAGCCGGTTTCTTCGCAGGCATTGCCCTCTTCTTCCGCCAGATGATTTCCGAGCTGAAGAAAGTCGTCACACCTACCCGCAGTGAGCTGGTCAACTACACACTGGTTGTCATCGGCTTCGTGGTGTTGATGATGTTGATCATTTCCGGTCTGGACTTCGTGTTCGGCAACGGATCGATTCTGATCTTCACCAATTCGCCCGAACAGTAACCCGGGACCAAACGCCCCACATTTCTGGTGAACCAGTAACAGAAAGCAGGAACCGCAGTGTCCGAGCAGGAACTCGAACCGCAGGCCACCGAAGAACTCGAAGGCCAGGCAGTAGAGGTCGATACCGATAAGGTGTCGGCCGATTCCGTCGTTTCCGAGGACGCCGAGCAGGCTCCCGAGGTAACCGAAGACGCCGCGCAGGCCTCCGAGGAAGCCGAGCAGGATGAAGCAGCCGAGGAAGCCCCGGCCGTGGATCCCATTGAAGAATTCCGCACCAAGCTTCGCCGCCAGCCAGGCGACTGGTACGTCATCCACTCGTACGCAGGTTACGAAAACCGCGTCAAGGTGAACCTCGAGACCCGTATCCAGACCCTGGGCATGGAGGAATTCATTTATGAAATCCAGGTCCCGATGGAAGAAGTCGTCGAGATCAAGAACACCACGCGCAAGATCGTGCGTCGTGTCCGCATCCCCGGCTACGTGCTGGTTCGCATGGAACTGACCGACGCCTCGTGGGGTGCGGTTCGCCACACCCCAGGTGTCACCGGCTTCGTCGGCAACGCCCACGATCCGGTCCCGCTGCGTCTTGAGGAAGTCTTCTCGATGCTTGAGCACACCATCGTGACCGAGGAAGCCGGCGAGCACTCGAAGGCCGGCCGCGCCCCGATCACCGAGGTCCACGTCGACTTCGCGGTCGGCGAATCGGTCATCGTCAATGACGGCCCGTTCGAGACCTTGCCGGCAACGATCAGCGAGATCAAGCTGGAATCCTCGACCATGGTCGTGCTGGTCTCGATCTTCGAACGAGAGACCCCCGTGACCCTGTCCTTCAGCCAGGTCACCAAGATCCAGTAACATTTAGTTTTCGTGCCTGCCACCCGGATGCTTTACCGGGCACAGGCACGGTTTCGGTCGCCGCGCCACGGCGGCCAACCCCCCGAGGCACGCTCCTGTGCAACGGGGCAACGCAAAAGAAGAAGGACCCGACATGGCCCCCAAGAAAAAGGTCACCGGACTCATCAAGCTGCAGATCCAGGCAGGCGCCGCCAACCCGGCACCGCCGATCGGCCCGGCGCTTGGTCAGCACGGCGTCAACATCATGGAATTCTGCAAGGCGTACAACGCCGCCACCGAGTCGCAGCGCGGCAACGTGGTTCCGGTTGAAATCACTGTCTACGAAGACCGTTCGTTCACCTTCATCACGAAGACCCCGCCGGCAGCCGAGCTCATCAAGAAGGCCGCAGGCGTTGCCAAGGGTTCAGCCACCCCGCACACCGTCAAGGTTGCCAAGCTGACCCAGGCCCAGGTTGAAGAGATCGCCACCACCAAGATGGAAGATCTCAACGCCAACGACATCAAGGCTGCTGCCTTGATCATCGCCGGCACCGCCCGTTCGATGGGCATCACCGTAGAAGGCTAGTAACGCCCTTTACAACCGCGCACCTGGCCAGCCAGGAACGCAAACCCAAAACAACCAGACGATGCGGAACCAGCCGGAACTAACCGGTGCACCGCATTGCAAGTGGCAGGGTCGCGCGCGACCCAAACATGACCACGACTGCATAAGGAGAAAAAGCAGATGGCAAAGCGCAGTAAAGCATTCGTAGCCGCCGCGGCGAAGATCGAAGAAGACAAGTTCTACGCTCCGGTTGAGGCAATTGCCTTGGCCAAGGAGGTCGCCTTCTCGAAGGCCGACGAGACCGTTGAGGTCGCTTTCCGCTTGGGCGTTGACCCTCGCAAGGCAGACCAGATGGTTCGCGGCACCGTGATCCTTCCCCACGGCACCGGCAAGACCGCCCGCGTCCTCGTGTTCGCGAACGGCGACAAGGCAGAGGCTGCAATCGCAGCCGGCGCCGACTTCGTTGGCTCGGACGACCTGATCGCCAAGATCGCTGGCGGTTGGACCGACTTCGACGCAGCGGTTGCAACCCCTGACCTCATGGGCAAGGTTGGCCGCTTGGGTAAGGTGCTGGGTCCCCGTAACCTGATGCCGAACCCGAAGACCGGCACCGTCACCATGGACGTCGCCAAGGCCGTCAACGACATCAAGGGTGGCAAGATCGACTTCCGCGTCGACAAGCACTCGAACCTGCACTTCATCATCGGCAAGGTTTCCTTCGATGCGCAGAAGCTTGCTGAGAACTACGCAGCAGCACTGGATGAGGTTCTTCGTTTGAAGCCTTCCTCCTCCAAGGGCCGCTACATCACCAAGGCGACCCTGACGACCACGTTCGGCCCGGGCATCGCGGTTGACTCCAACGTCACCCGAGTTCTGCCTGACGCTTCCTAATTACGCGTCCACGTCGCTGACCCGGTACCAGCCCCTCAGGGGTGCTGGTACCGGGTCAGTCCGTTTAACGGGCATGTCGTCGCCCGCCGGACATCGGGTACTTGCCCGGACGCCGGAGGGCACGGGTCAACAAGCCTGTGCAACGACCATGGGCGAACACCGGATTGGTAGCGGGCAAGGTGAACCAACAGCGCCGGATGCCACCGACCGCGCCAGCCAGAGGCCCATGAACTTGGATCTGGCCGTGGGCCGGAGAGAACGGCCCGAAGGACACCTGGGGGGCGATGCCGGGGGAGCGCCACCAAAGGCATGCTCGAGTCCTTGCCCTGGCAGCTGGCTGCCGAGTTCCGTGGAAGCCGGCCTGGTTTTGGCCGTTGCCACTCACAATCCATGTTGTGGGCTGCCGCGGTCGAGTGCCGACGTGCAACCACGCCGGAATCCCCGGCATTCCATGGTTTCCCGACGCGTCGGCGGGCGGCCGGCTAGCAATAGAAGGGACTTTCGCCTGATCAGCGAGGCATTGGGAAAGATTTCGGCCCAGTGAGTTGTTGGATGGCACATTCCTGATAAGCTTAAGTGGTCGCGATCTGATTGCGACCGGTGACTATGTCACCACGCGCTCCACGGCGGAGACCCCAAGCCCCGCCCCGAGCGTGATACCGCAGCAATGCGTTCCCCCAAGTTGCATTGCTGCACAGACGGGCCCCTCCCTTCCGCTTTCCCCCAAGTTGCGGAACCTGAGGGGCCCGTCGCTTTTTCCCGGCAAGCCGTATCCGGGCACCGTCCTGGCATTGTTGCAAGGAACACCCCGTACTCGATTTGGAGCCGGTGGCGTTCCGCTGTTAGGCTTGGGACTACCGAAGACCGTCGGTCGAGGATTGCTGTTTATGCGGTAAGACTCCGAAAGTCCCACAAAGGACGACCTGCGCAGGTGAACGAAGTGAATTTTCCGCAATACTGTTGCGTTCTTTCCGCCCCGTGCATCTGCATGGGGCGTTTTTTATGTCAGTACTCCTGACCGGGCCAGATTGACAGGTTTCAGATCTATACCCCGGAAGGAGTGTTATGGCAACGCCGACTAAGGTTTCCGCAGTTGAGGAAATCACCGCCGACTTCAAGGAGTCGACCGCCGCTGTCCTGACCGAATACCGTGGGCTTACTGTTGCGCAGCTCAAGCAGCTTCGCCGCTCACTTGGTCAGGAGACCAAGTACGCGGTTGTGAAGAACACCTTGACTGGTATCGCAGCAAAGGAAGCCGGCATCGAAGCATTCGAAGGCCAGCTTGCTGGCCCGACTGCAATCGCCTTTATCAAGGGCGACGCAATCGCTGCCGCTAAGAGCCTCACGGATTTCGCCAAGGACAACAAGCAGCTCATCATCAAGACCGGTTTCTTCGAGGGCAAGGCCCTTGACGCAGCCGGAGTTGCCGCACTGGCAGCCCTTGAATCGCGTGAGTTTCAGCTGGCACGTGTTGCCGGTGTGCTGCAGGCTCCGGCTTCCGCCGCAGTCCGCACCATCGAAGCACTGCGTGCAAAGCTCGAAGAAGCAAACGGTGGCGCTGCTGAAGCACCTGCCGAGGCCGAGGCACCTGCTGCCGAAGCCGCCACCGAAGAAGCCTAAGCTTTCTTCAACCCCTCACTCAAGTAACTTGCGGCACATAAGTGCCGCCGACGGAAAGGCTGCCCACCATGGCTAAGCTGTCCACCGAAGAGCTCTTGGAAGCCTTCAAGGAAATGACCATCATCGAGCTCTCCGAGTTCGTAAAGACCTTCGAGGAGACCTTCGAGGTCTCCGCAGCTGCTGTCGCAGTTGCCGGCCCGGCCGCTGGTGCCGCTGAAGCCGAAGAGCAGACCGAATTCGACGTTATCCTCGAATCGGCCGGCGAAAAGAAGATCGCAGTCATCAAGGAAGTTCGTGCCCTGACTTCGTTGGGTCTGAAGGAAGCCAAGGATATGGTTGACGCCGCTCCGAAGGCCATCCTCGAAGCTGCCACCAAGGAAGCTGCAGAGAAGGCAAAGGAGGCCCTGGAGGCCGCCGGCGCAACGGTTACTGTCAAGTAACTCTTCGCTTCACCACCTCTGGCCCGCAAAACCCCTGGTTTTGCGGGCCAGAGGTCTTTAGCCCCGAGCTTCCGGCGAAAAAGCTTATGACTTGCTGTGACATGCATCTCTTGTTGATCTTTGGGGTACTGCGACTAATGTTCTTTGATACCGTAGATAACGGATATATAACGAACTAGGTCAAGCGCAGGGGGAAGCAGCAATGTCGCACAACGCCACGGCAACCATCACCGCCCCGGCCGCCGCAACCCAAACCAAACCCGCCCATAGGGCTGATACTGCTCCGAAGAAGGCCCCGCGCCTGGCCCTGCTCGACGGACTGCGACTCGGCGCAGCCGTGCTGGTGGTGCTCTTTCACTACACCGCGTGGCACCACGGCTTCTGGGGAACCGCCGAGGCCAGGGACGCCTGGCCGCTGCTCTCCAAGGTCACCGTATACGGCAACATGGGTGTGCAGCTGTTCTTCATCATCAGCGGATTCGTCATCCTGCTCTCCGCCTACGGAAAAGGCGCCGGCCGCTTCGTCGGTTCGCGGATCGGCCGGCTGTATCCCGCCTACTGGTTCGCCGTGTTGGCCACCGGAACACTGGTGATTTTCGTGTGGCCGCAGATGGGCTCGGGGCTGGGCATCAGGGAGCTGCTGGCCAACCTCACGATGTTCCACCCGGCCATGGGCCTGCGGCACATCGACGGGGTCTATTGGACCTTGTGGGTCGAAATGCGTTTCTACCTGCTCATACTTGCGCTGATCATGCTGCGCCTGCTGACCGTTCGGACCATGACGGTCTTGGCCGCGGCCTGGCCCGTGATTGGATTGGCGCTGCACATCGCGAACCGCGAGGCCGCGGCACAGTTCCTCATGAGCGAATATGCGCCGCTCTTCTGCGGCGGGATCATGCTCTTCCTCATCTACCGCTTCGGACACAGCCCGATGCGCTGGTTCCTGCTGGCGCTCAATGTCGTCATTGCCGGGTTCTTCACGGGGGTGAAGGGACCGGCCGAGGCCCTGGAACTGGTCGGCTACGTCATTCCTGCCTGGCACTACTGGCTGATCATTGCCGGGCTTTTTGCCGCGGTGATCTTGCTGTCGCTCACGCCCCTGCGCAACGTGCAGTGGCGATTCCTGGCCACCATGGGCGCGCTGACCTATCCGGTCTACCTCTTGCACCAAGTGTGGGGTTGGTGGATGATCGAGCACCTCAACCCGGTGCTGGGTCAGTACCTGACGCTGTTCCTGGTCATTGGCATGGTTTTCGGTGCCGCCTACCTGGTCCAGAGGTTCATTGAACGCCCGCTGGCCAAGCCGTTGGCCGCCGCGACCACCAGGTCCCTGAACTACCTGGGCGGCCGGCTCGGGCTCACCAAGAAGTTGGAAGCTGCGGCTCGGGATCACTGATGTCGGCCACCGTGGCATCAAGTGCCGCGATCAGGTCCGTGGAATCCACGAACGCCGAGTGCCCATGGGCGCCGGCACCGATGCAGATCCGCCCGGGTTCGACGCCGAAGTCCGCGTAGACCGGCCACGGCGTACTCGAGCCCAGCGGGGTTATCGTGCCGCGCTCATATCCCGTGGCATCGAAGGCCACGTCGGAGCGCGGCATGGACAACTTGTTCACGCCAAGCAGGGAGCGCAGCTTGGGCCATGAAATGACCCTGTCACCCGGAATCAGGGCGAAGAAGAACGACCCGTCCTTGTGCTTGACCACCAGAGACTTGATGATCTCGCGCGGCTGGATTCCCAGGAGGCCGGCTGCCTCGGCCAGGCTGCCGGCCGGAGGGCGCGACACGACCTCCACATCGAGGCCGCGTGCCGATGCGTCATGCATCATTCGTTCCACACCTGCCGGCAGCTGATCCGCCATCTTGCCTAGGCCTCTCGGCTCAGCAGCAGGGCATCGCCCTGGCCGCCGCCGCCGCACAGGCTGACGGCGGTCCGGCCGGAGCCGCGACGCTTGAGTTCCAGTGCCGCGGTCAGGGCCAGGCGGGCGCCGGACGCGCCGATCGGGTGGCCGAGCGCAATCGCACCGCCGTGGATGTTGGTCTTTTCCAGCGGGTAGTCCAGGTCCTTCAGCGACTGGCAGGCCACGGCGCCGAAGGCCTCGTTGATCTCGATGAAATCAAGATCCGAGGTGGTCCAGCCCTGGGTCTTCAGCGCGGCGGCAATCGAGTGCGACGGCTGGGAATGCAGCGAGTTGTCGGGGCCGGCGACCTGTCCGGCCGCCCCGATGGTTGCCAGGACCTCCAAGTTGTGCGACTCGGCGTATGCGCGCGAGGTGACGATGACCGCTGCCGCCCCGTCCGACAGGGGAGAGGAGTTTCCGGCGGTAATGCTGCCGTCCTTGGCGAAGGCCGGGCGCAACCCGGCCAAGGTTTCGAGGGTGGTGTTGGGCCGGATTCCCTCGTCGGTGTCGATGACCAAGGCATCGCCCTTGCGCTGCGGGATGCTGACCGGGACGATCTCCTCGGCAAAGACGCCCGATTCGACGGCCATTGCGGCACGCTGGTGCGAGGCCGCGGCAACCTCGTCCTGCTCGGTCCGTGTCAGGCCCAGCTCGGTGTTCTTGGTTTCGGTGCTCATGCCCATGGAATTCCCGTCGAAGGCGTCGGTCAGCCCGTCGTTGGCGACCGAGTCGATGGCGGTGATGTTCCCGTAGGTCCAGCCCTTGCGTGAACCCGGCAGCAGGTGCGGGGTCTGTGACATGGATTCCTGGCCGCCGGCGACCACGACGTCCGCGTCGCCGACGCGGATCAGGCGTGCCGCATCGGTGACGGCTGCGAGTCCGGAGAGGCAGACCTTGTTCAGCGTGGTGGCGTTGACGTCCCAGCCGATCCCGGCCGCGATCGAGCTCTGGCGGGCCGGGTTCTGGCCGCAACCGGCCTGGACCACGTGTCCCATGATGACGGCCTGCACGTCTGCGGCTGCAACGCCCGAGCGTTCCAGTGCCCCGCGGATGGCGGCGGCGCCGAGGTCGACGGCACTGAGGGTGGAGAGTTGGCCGTTGAGGCGGCCGAAGGGGGTGCGCGCTCCGGCAACTATGACTGCGTCTCGTGGTGAGGACATGATGGTGGATCTCGCTTTCGGGGGTTGCGGTGAAACAACTGCTACCTCTACACTAGCGCGCTGTGGTTTGGCCCACAGGACCCCCAAAGAATAGTGATGGAAATCTCAGCCAAATCGGCCCTTGGGTAGCCGGGTTGCACGCATGCCGGTGGACATGGTAAGCCACATGGTGTAGCGTAGAGATTTGCGTCTTCTCTTTTCATCTCCGGCCTTCATATAGCGGTGGGCCTGCTCAGCGGTGCTGTGATCAGTGAAACTGGTCACGGGGAGACGACGCCGGAAACCTGACGGTCTGTGGAAGGATCCATCTTGGTCGCCTCGAGCACCTCTAACAACCAAACCGCTAGTTCGGCCCGCAGCGCGGAATATGCTGGCCGACTTTCTTTTGCAAAGATTCACGAACCACTTGACGTCCCGAACCTCTTGGCGCTTCAGACCGAGAGCTTCGATTGGCTCATCGGCAATGAGCGCTGGAAGAACCGTCTGGCATACGCCCAGACCATCGGTGACACCAGTGTAGCCAACGTCTCCGGCCTGGCCGAGATCTTCGAAGAGATCTCCCCGATTGAAGACTTCCAGGAGACCATGTCCCTGAGCTTCTCGGAGCCGGAGTTCGCTGATCCCAAGTACACGATGGCCGAGTGCAAGGACCGCGACGCAACCTACGCGGCTCCGCTGTACGTCAAGGCCGAGTTCATGAACAACAACACGGGCGAAATCAAGCAGCAGACCGTGTTCATGGGCGACTTCCCGCTGATGACCGACAAGGGCACCTTCATCATCAACGGCACCGAGCGTGTCGTGGTGTCCCAGCTCGTGCGTTCCCCGGGCGCCTACTTCGAGCGCACCCCGGACAAGACCAGTGACAAGGACATCTTCACAGCGAAGATCATCCCGTCGCGTGGTGCCTGGTTCGAACTCGAAATCGACAAGCGCGACCAGGTCGGCGTCCGCCTTGACCGCAAGCGCAAGCAGTCGGTCACCGTCCTGCTCAAGGCCCTGGGCTGGACCGAAGGCCGCATCCTCGAGGAGTTCGGTCAGTACGACTCGATCCGCGCCACCCTCGAGAAGGACACCACCGATACCCAGGAAGAAGCACTCCTGGATATCTACCGCAAGCTTCGCCCGGGCGAGCCGCCGACGGTCGATGCCGCACAGGCGTTGCTGAAGAACCTCTACTTCGAGGCGAAGCGCTACGACCTGGCCAAGGTTGGCCGTTACAAGAKCAACCGCAAGCTCGGCGTCGACACCCCGCTGAACTCCCCGGACGCCTCGGTGCTGAACATCGACGACATCGTCGCGATGATCAAGTTCCTGGTTGCCCTGCACGCAGGCGAGAAGACCACCCCGGGCATCCGCGACGGCAAGCCCGTCGACCTGACCGTCAGCATCGATGACATCGACCACTTCGGCAACCGTCGCATCCGCGCCGTGGGCGAACTGATCGAGAACCAGGTCCGCACGGGTCTTTCCCGCATGGAGCGCGTGGTTCGCGAACGCATGACCACCCAGGACGTCGAGGCGATCACCCCGCAGACGCTGATCAACATCCGTCCGGTTGTTGCAGCGATCAAGGAGTTCTTCGGAACCTCCCAGCTCTCGCAGTTCATGGACCAGAACAACCCGCTGGCCGGTCTGACGCACAAGCGTCGTCTTTCCGCGCTGGGCCCGGGCGGTCTGTCCCGTGACCGTGCAGGCATGGAAGTTCGAGACGTCCACCCGTCCCACTACGGACGCATGTGCCCGATCGAAACCCCTGAAGGCCCGAACATCGGCCTGATCGGTTCGTTGGCGACCTACGGCCGCATCAACGCCTTCGGCTTCATCGAAACCCCGTACCGCCAGGTCGTCAACGGCCAGGTCACCGGCCAGATCGATTACCTGACCGCGGACGACGAGCTGGACCACTTCATCGCCCAGGCCAACGCGCCTCTGAGCGAAGACGGACACTTCATCGAAGATGGCGTCCTGGTCCGCGAAAAGGGCGGTGGCGGCGAGCCCGTCATCGTAGAGCCGTCCGAGATCGCGTACATGGACGTTTCCCCGCGCCAGATGGTGTCGGTGGCAACCGCCCTGATTCCGTTCCTCGAGCACGACGATGCCAACCGCGCCCTCATGGGTGCGAACATGCAGCGCCAGGCTGTGCCGCTGCTGGCATCCGAGTCCCCGCTCGTGGGCACCGGCATGGAGAAGTTCGCAGCCGTGGATGCCGGCGACTCCGTCGTCGCCTCCACCGGCGGCGTGGTCTCCGAGGTGTCGGCCGACTTGGTCACCGTCATGAACGACGACGGCACCGAAGCCTCCTACCCGATCATGAAGTTTGCACGCTCCAACCAGGGCAACGCATACAACCAGCGCGTGATGGTGTCCGAGGGCGACCGGGTTGACTACAACTCGATCATCGCCGACGGCCCGTCCACCGACAAGGGCGAGCTCGCCCTGGGCAAGAACCTCCTGGTGGCGTTCATGTCCTGGGAAGGCCACAACTTCGAGGATGCGATCATCCTGTCGCAGCGCATGGTCTCCGACGACGTGCTCACCTCGATCCACATCGAAGAGCACGAAGTCGATGCCCGCGACACCAAGCTCGGTGCCGAGGAGATCACCCGGGACATCCCGAACGTCTCCGAGGAAATCCTGGCGCAGCTCGACGAACGCGGCATCATCCACATCGGTGCCGAGGTCGAAGCCGGCGACATCCTCGTTGGCCGTGTCACGCCCAAGGGCGAGACCGAGCTGACCCCGGAAGAGCGCCTGCTGCGTGCCATCTTCGGCGAGAAGTCCCGCGAAGTGCGCGACACCTCGCTGAAGGTTCCGCACGGCGAGTCCGGCGTGGTCATCGGTGTTCGCATCTTCGACCGCGACAACGACGACGACCTGCCTCCGGGCGTGAACCAGCTGGTTCGCGTCTACGTGGCACAGAAGCGCAAGATCACCAACGGTGACAAGCTTGCCGGCCGCCACGGCAACAAGGGCGTCATTTCCAAGATCCTGCCGATCGAGGACATGCCGTTCCTGGAAGATGGAACTCCGGTTGACATCGTCCTGAACCCCTTGGGTGTTCCGGGCCGAATGAACGTCGGCCAGGTTCTGGAAATCCACCTGGGTTGGGCAGCCAAGCAGGGTTGGAAGATCGAGGGCGAGCCGGAGTGGATCAAGGATCTGCCGAACTTGCCGCGCGAGGTCGGTTCGACCACGGTTTCGACCCCGGTCTTCGACGGCGCTTCCGAGGACGAGATCCGCGGACTGCTGGACCACACCGCGGTGACCCGCGACGGCGTGCGCCTGATCGGCAACTCCGGCAAGACCCGTCTGTTCGACGGCCGCTCCGGCGAGCCGTTCCCGGATCCGGTCTCCGTGGGCTACATGTACATCTTGAAGCTCCACCACCTGGTGGACGACAAGATCCACGCCCGCTCCACCGGCCCGTACTCCATGATCACGCAGCAGCCGCTGGGTGGTAAGGCACAGTTCGGTGGCCAGCGCTTCGGTGAGATGGAAGTGTGGGCCCTGGAGGCCTACGGTGCCGCATACACCCTGCAGGAACTGCTCACGATCAAGTCCGATGACATCCACGGTCGCGTGAAGGTCTACGAGGCGATCGTCAAGGGCGAGAACATCCCGGAACCTGGCGTTCCGGAATCGTTCAAGGTCCTGATCAAGGAAATGCAGTCGTTGTGCCTGAACGTCGAGGTCCTCGGAACCGACGGACAGACCATCGAAATGCGAGACTCGGATGAAGAAGTCTTCCGGGCCGCGGAAGAACTCGGCATCGACCTTTCCCGGTCGGAACCGAACTCCGTCGAAGAGGTCTAGTTCCCCGCAGTGGGTTTTCGTGCCAGGGGGAGCGGTGCACCGGCAACGCCGGTCCGCCCGCCCCCGGCACGAAACCACGGCCACGGAACTGGATCACTTCCAGACCCAACGGTGGGCGCCGATCCGCAAGGACCGGCGAACACCCCACCACATTAGACTTCAGAGAACTTAGAAGAGAGATAAGGACCATATGTCCAGCGAATCCTCATTCGGCCTCATGCGCATCGGCCTGGCAACTGCGGAAGAGATCCGCGGGTGGAGCTACGGCGAGGTAAAGAAGCCCGAAACCATCAACTACCGCACCCTCAAGCCGGAAAAGGACGGTCTTTTCTGCGAAAAGATCTTCGGTCCCACCCGTGACTGGGAGTGCAACTGCGGCAAGTACAAGCGCGTGCGTTTCAAGGGCATCATTTGCGAACGCTGTGGCGTCGAAGTCACCCGCGCCAAGGTCCGCCGCGAACGCATGGGCCACATCGAGCTCGCCGCTCCGGTGACCCACATCTGGTACTTCAAGGGCGTTCCCTCGCGCTTGGGCTACCTGCTTGACCTGGCCCCGAAGGATCTTGAGAAGATCATCTACTTCGCGGCCTACATGGTCACCGCCGTTGATGAAGAGCGCCGCCACGCCGAGCTGCCGAACCTCCAGGCCCAGCATGACCTGGAACGCAAGCAGCTGGTTGACACCCGCGACTCCGACATCGCCTCCATCGCCCGCGACCTCGAGGACCAGCTTGCTGCCCTCGAAGCCGACGGCGCCAAGGCAGCGGAAAAGAAGAAGACCCGCGACCTCGCGGACAAGACGATGGCCCAGGTGCGCAAGCGCGCCGACGCCGACATCGAGCGTCTTGACCAGGTCTGGGACCGTTTCAAGAACCTGAAGGTCGCTGACCTCGAGGGTGACGAAGGCCTGTTCCGTTCGCTGCGCGAACGCTACGGACTGTACTTCGAAGGCTCCATGGGTGCCGAAGCCATCAAGAAGCGCCTCGAGGGCTTCGACATGGAAGCGGAAGCCGAGATCCTTCGGGAAATCATCGAGACCGGCAAGGGCCAGCGCAAGACCCGTGCCCTGAAGCGCCTCAAGGTCGTCAACGCGTTCCTGACCACCACCAACTCCCCGTTGGGCATGGTCCTGGACGCCGTTCCGGTGATCCCGCCGGAGCTTCGCCCGATGGTGCAGCTGGACGGTGGCCGCTTTGCGACCTCCGACCTCAACGACCTGTACCGCCGCGTGATCAACCGCAACAACCGCCTCAAGCGCTTGTTGGACCTCGGTGCGCCGGAAATCATCGTGAACAACGAAAAGCGCATGCTGCAGGAAGCTGTGGACTCGCTCTTCGACAACGGCCGTCGTGGCCGTCCGGTGACCGGTCCGGGCAACCGTCCGCTGAAGTCCCTGAGCGACATGCTCARGGGCAAGCAGGGACGATTCCGCCAGAACCTCCTCGGCAAGCGCGTCGACTACTCGGGCCGTTCGGTCATCGTGGTCGGCCCGCAGCTGAAGCTGCACCAGTGTGGTCTGCCCAAGCAGATGGCCCTGGAGCTCTTCAAGCCGTTCGTGATGAAGCGCCTGGTTGACCTCAACCACGCACAGAACATCAAGAGCGCCAAGCGCATGGTCGAGCGTTACCGTCCGCAGGTCTGGGACGTTCTCGAAGAGATCATCACCGAGCACCCGGTGTTGCTTAACCGTGCACCCACCCTGCACCGTTTGGGCATCCAGGCGTTCGAACCCCAGCTGGTTGAAGGCAAGGCCCTTCAGCTCCACCCGCTGGTTTGTGCCGCCTTCAACGCCGACTTCGACGGTGACCAGATGGCAGTCCACCTGCCGCTGAGCCCCGAGGCCCAGGCCGAGGCACGCATCTTGATGCTGTCCTCGAACAACATCCTGAAGCCGTCCGATGGCCGCCCGGTTGCACTTCCTTCGCAGGATATGATCATCGGTCTGCACCACTTGACCACCAAGCGCCTGGACGAGAAGGGCGCCGGTCGTGCGTTCTCCTCGGCCGCCGAGGCGATCATGGCGATGGACCGCGGAGAGCTGCACCTGAACGCACCGGTCAAGATCCGCGTGTCGGGCTTTGTCCCGTCCGCTGACCAGCCGGCTCCGGAAGGTTGGGTCGAGGGCGCCGAGGCGCTCATCGAGACCTCCCTCGGACAGGTCCTGTTCAACGAGACCCTGCCTGCGGATTACCCGTGGGTGGAGCGTGTCGCCGGCAAGGATGCCCTCTCGGACATCGTCAACGACCTGGCCGAGCGCTACCCGAAGGTTGTTACCGCGGCAACGCTGGACAACCTCAAGGATGCAGGCTTCAAGTGGGCCACCCGCTCGGGCATCACCGTTGCCATCTCCGACATCACCTCGAACATGGACAAGGCCACCATCCTTGCCCCGTACGAGGAGAAGGCGCGTCGCGTCCAGTCGCAGTACGACAAGGGCCTGATTGCCGACTCCGAGCGCCGCCAGGACCTGATTGACATCTGGACCAAGGCGACCGACGAGGTTGCCGCGGCCATGCAGGCCGGCATGGAAGAGCTGAACACCATCAACCGCATGGTGACTTCCAAGGCTCGTGGTAACTGGCTGCAGCTGCGCCAGATTGCCGGTATCCGTGGCCTGGTGTCCAACCCAAAGGGCGAGATCATCCCGCGTCCGATCAAGTCTTCATACCGTGAAGGCCTGTCGGTCCTTGAGTACTTCATCGCGACCCACGGTGCCCGTAAGGGCCTGGCGGATACCGCGCTGAAGACCGCCAACTCGGGTTACCTGACCCGTCGTCTGGTGGACGTCTCGCAGGATGTCATCGTGCGCGAGCAGGACTGCGGCACCAGCCGCGGCCTGACCGTGCCGATCGCCTACACGGACGAGATCGGCACCGTGCGCATGCACGAAACCGTCGAGAACTCGGCCTACACCCGTACGTTGGCCACCGATGTGACCGACGCAGAGGGCAAGGTGCTGGCTGCGGGCGGCTCGGACGTGGGCGACGTGCTCATCGACGAGCTGTTCAACGCCGGTGTCACCGAGATCAAGGTCCGCTCCGTGCTGACCTGTGAATCGGCCGTCGGAACGTGTGCACTGTGCTACGGACGTTCGCTGGCCAGCGGCAAGACCGTTGACATCGGTGAAGCAGTGGGCATTATTGCCGCACAGTCCATCGGTGAGCCCGGTACCCAGCTGACCATGCGTACCTTCCACACCGGTGGCGCTGCCTCCGCGGAAGATATCACCCAGGGTCTGCCGCGTATCCAGGAGCTCTTCGAGGCACGTACCCCCAAGGGTGTTGCCCCGATCTCCGAGGTTGCCGGTCGCGTGACCATCGAGGATTCCGAGAAGCAGCTGCGCATCGTGATCACCCCGGACAACGGCGACGAAGAAATCGCCTACCCGGTGCTGCGTCGTGCACGTCTATTGGTTATCGAGGGCGAGTCCGTCACCGTTGGCCAGCAGCTGGTTGCCGGTGCGATCGATYCGAAGCAGGTCCTGCGAGTTCTTGGCCCGCGTGAGGCACAGAAGTTCCTCGTACGCGAAGTCCAGGAGGTCTACCAGTCCCAGGGCGTGGGCATCCACGACAAGCACGTGGAAGTCATCGTTCGCCAGATGCTTCGCCGCATCACCGTCATCGAGTCGGGCGAAACCGACTTGCTGCCGGGCGAGCTGGCGGACAAGGCACGCTTCCAGTCGGAGAACCGCAAGGCCGTCTCCGAGGGCAAGCGTCCCGCATCCGGTCGTGACGAGCTGATGGGTATCACCAAGGCTTCCTTGGCTACCGATTCCTGGCTCTCGGCCGCGTCCTTCCAGGAGACCACGCGTGTCCTGACCCAGGCCGCGATGGAAGGCAAGTCCGATCCATTGCTCGGCCTGAAGGAAAACGTCATCATCGGTAAGCTGATCCCGGCCGGTACCGGCCTGGATCGCTACACCCAGGTGAACGTGGAACCGACCGAGGCAGCGAAGGCTTCGCTGTTCACCGGGCAGTCCGCCTTCTCCACCGGCATGGACTACGAAGGTCTGGAGCCGGGCCTGAGCCCGGAATTCCACGCCATCGCCATGGATGACTACGATCTCGGCAACGATTTCCGCTAAGGCGTAGTTCTTCTTCCCGGCATCGCCGGGAAGAAGAACACGTAACGAGGCCGGCCCGTGCCGCACTTCCCGCTCCTTGAAAGAGGAGGCGGGGGAGTGCGGTGCGGGCCGGCCTTTTTCATGCCCAAGGGTGTCGGTGCCGTATCGGGGTTCGGGAACCGGGGCCTGGCCGCAAGTGACGGCGGGAGGTGTCCGGGGGGCGCGAGGGTGGCACGGTGGGAAGATGGTGCGGCATTGGATGTAATTGCACCCGATGTTGGACTGGTGGTCCCCCGACGCGCACGCTTGCGGTGCAGTGCGTGCGGTCTCATTTCGCGGAATGATGCGGAATTTCGGACGCGCACGAGAGCGACCATTGGATTATGCACCTAGTGGATAACTTGCCTGGTGCCGTCTTGGCAGGCGGGGGAATGGCGGCTGGTGCCGTGCGCTCCTGCATGGAACCAAGCGGCCTTGCCGCTTCCGTTCTGGGAGGCAGGCAACGTGAGAAGCGGCGGGCCAAGCCGTTTGACGGTTAGCCGATGGCCTTGGCGCTCGGGTGGAAGATCCAATTACGGCGGAGTCGCTGTTCGGGATCAAGTGCCTTGTTCTGCAGGACGTAGGGGATCGAATTCACCACTACGATCTTGAAGTGACCGGCGTGGAAGGAAGCATGGCATGCCGGGCAAAGAAGCGCGCTATTGGCCAGGTTGGTTTCGCCGCCTAGGTACCAGGGCTTGATGTGGTTGGCTTCGCAGCGATGCCCTGCCATGCTGCAGCCCGGATTGATGCAGCCGATGTCCCGCAGCATCATGGCCCGTCTTTGTGCGCGATTGAAGAACCGTTGGGTTCTGCCGAGATCCAGGGGTTGCGACTCCGTTCCCAGTACGGCCGGAATGACGTTGGCGGAACAGGCGAGTCTCCGCGCGTATCCGGCCGAAACCAGATGGTTGTGACTGGTGAGACCCGGGTCGTTCAGCTTCCCGATCAGGGAATCCCAGGAAATCGTCACGATCAATTCCACATTGGGTCTCATGGGCAGATCCGGCGAGGCTTCCTGGTCGCCGTCGGCAACGAAGCGCGCGGAATCGAACAGGAACCGGAGCAAGCTCCTTGCCTTCAGCCGTTCCCGGGCCGCCGCCGGCGCCTCGCCGGGTTGGAGCTGCAGCCCGGGCATCTGGTCTTCGGCGGTTCCGGGCCGTCCAACGTCGGCAAACCCTGCTCGCGGCCGCTGGTCTTCCGGCATGTCGGGGTCGACGGCCCACGCGGGGACCGGCGGTGCAACCGGGAAAAGCGACTCGTTCGAAAGGCCCGGAAGCTCGGGCTGCTCACCGGAAGATTCCCCTGACTGTTGCCCGTTGCCCTCTCCATCGGGGGGTGTGGTGTCACGACCGAATGCGGACCGCGGATTGGACAGTTGGTCCGATAACGTCTGGAGCATCGCATGTCCCCGGAGATCGGTGCAGAGCTCCCAGATGAATCCGCGCGGCTGCTTGCCCTTGTAACGCAGTCCGATGTGGGCTTCCATCTCCGCCTCGCTGCGTTCCAGCGCGCTAGCGTCGAGTTCCGCGGAGATACGCTTGAAAAGCTGGGCGGTGCCGGAGGGGTTCCTGTCCTCCAATGATTCGGCAAGCTGCTGCTCAATGGACTCGGCTGTTGCCGCGGGATCCTGYTGGGCATCGATGCCTGGTTGCAGCGCGAGCATTCGCCGGGCGGCGAGTGCGACCTCGTGGGGGTCGGCCGAACCGTCATTGAACACGCTGGCCAGCTGTCCAAAGTGCGGAGGGAGAACGGCACCGTTGAACCCTGCACGGGGGAGCAGCAGGTCGTGGACGATGACCCGGTGCTTGGCCTGGGCAAAGGAAAGATGCAGCTGGTCCTTGAGCAGATCGGTGGCGTCCTTGAACAGCATCTTGGTCCCGGGAGCGTTGCGATGGTCACCGGGCAGCGAGATGCTTCCCCCGATGAATGCAGCCAAGCCGCGGTGCGCTTCGTGAAGCAGGGCGAGGGGTTCTTCCCGAAGCGTGTGGGCCTCGGTTTCCTCGAGTTTCCCCGCCTCAACGATTTGGGCACGACCTGCTGTCCGGGCCAGGTCCTCGGTCAGCAGTGCCAGGAACACGGACCTGGCAGGAGACGACGAGACGGCGTGTGCGACGTCGTCGAGGAGGATCTTTTGCATGGAGTTCAGGACGGCGAGCAGGCGCAACTTCTCGTCCACGGTGGTTGCGGATGGGTTTGCATTCAGGTCCTTCGTGGACGGAGCCAGGATCTGCTGGAGACCAGCCAATCCGGCGGTCGCGAGTGTTGCCGTCGTCGTCATGCCATCCACCATGGACCTTTGCCGCGTCGAAATGTTGGGTCTGGGCGAATATGTGGATAACTTTCGGTGAAGTGGCGGTGGCCCCGGGGTCGGATGGGAAGTGAAGGGGATTGCCCGGGGCGGTCGAATGGAGGCGGAAATTAAGTGATGTGCGTTTCAGCGCAGGCGCGCGGGGAAGGTCTGGTGGCGGGAGGCAATGGCGGAATTACGGTGGTTCCTGGAGCGACGGGGGAGCGTGGCCCGATTCCGCGGGGATGGGGGGCTTCTCGGGAAGAGGCGCGGTGTCAGGGGGCGGGTGATCCGCGTGCTAAGCTTGAGCTAATTGTTTTTCATGTGTGGCAAATGGACACGGTCCGGGTTGCGGGTAGGTTGCGCAACAGATGCCACACTTTCGCACGCCTAGGGTCAAATCCGAAGTCGCTGTGATGAAACGACTATAAACGCAGCGTCTCCAAGCAGTTTGATTGTGGGTGGCGCCGCAGAACAAAGAAACCGGAGGACACGAAAGTGCCTACTATTCAGCAGCTGATCCGCAAGGGTCGCTCGCCGAAGGTCACTAAGACCAAGGCCCCAGCCCTTAAGGGCAACCCGATGCGTCGTGGCGTATGCACCCGTGTGTACACCACCACCCCGAAGAAGCCGAACTCCGCACTTCGTAAGGTCGCACGTGTGCGTCTTGCCGGTGGYGTCGAAGTTACCGCTTACATTCCGGGTGTCGGCCACAACCTGCAGGAACACTCCATCGTGCTTGTGCGCGGCGGACGTGTGAAGGACCTCCCGGGTGTGCGCTACAAGATCGTACGTGGCGCTCTCGATACCCAGGGTGTCAAGAACCGTAAGCAGGCTCGTTCCCGCTACGGCGCCAAGAAGGAAGGTAAGTAATGCCTCGTAAGGGCCCCGCGCCACAGCGCCCCCTCGTCTCGGATCCGGTATACGGTTCCCCGCTTGTTACCCAGCTGATCAATAAGGTTTTGGTCGATGGTAAGAAGTCCACCGCAGAGCGTATCGTTTACGGTGCACTCGAAGGTGCCTTGGCCAAGAACGGTACCGACCCGGTCGTGACCCTGAAGAAGGCCATGGATAACATCCGCCCGGCCCTCGAGGTTCGCTCCCGCCGTGTTGGTGGCGCAACCTACCAGGTTCCCGTTGAGGTCAAGCCCGGACGCTCCACCGCGCTGGCTCTTCGCTGGCTCGTTGGCTACTCCAAGGCTCGCCGCGAGAAGACGATGATCGAACGTCTCATGAACGAGATCCTCGACGCATCGAATGGTCTTGGTGCCGCTGTCAAGCGTCGCGAAGACACTCACAAGATGGCAGAGTCCAACAAGGCCTTCGCCCACTACCGCTGGTAAAAAGCGTTTTGTCCGGTTGGCGGGATTGGTCATAGACCGGTTCCGCCAACGTCGCGGGCATAACCAACAAAGGGAGACATCGTGGCACAGGACGTGCTTACCGACCTAAACAAGGTCCGCAATATCGGCATCATGGCCCACATCGATGCCGGTAAGACCACTACTACGGAACGCATCCTGTTCTACACGGGTGTGAACCACAAGCTCGGCGAAACGCACGACGGCGGCGCAACGACCGACTGGATGGAGCAGGAAAAGGAACGCGGCATCACGATCACGTCTGCCGCCGTGACCTGCTTCTGGAAYAACAACCAGATCAACATCATTGACACCCCGGGTCACGTTGACTTCACCGTTGAGGTTGAGCGCTCGCTGCGCGTCCTCGATGGCGCCGTTGCGGTATTCGATGGCAAGGAAGGCGTGGAGCCGCAGTCCGAGACTGTTTGGCGCCAGGCCGACAAGTACAACGTTCCGCGTATCTGCTTCGTCAACAAGATGGACAAGCTGGGTGCTGACTTCTACTTCACCGTAGACACCATCATCAAGCGCCTTGGTGCCAAGCCGCTGGTCATGCAGCTGCCGATCGGCTCCGAGTCCGAGTTCACCGGCGTTGTCGACCTGATGACCATGAAGGCTTTCGTCTGGGAGGGCGACTCCAAGGGTGACGTCACCATGGGTGCCGCCTACGAAGTCCAGGAAATCCCGGCCGACCTTCAGGAAAAGGCCGAGGAATACCGCGCCAAGCTGGTTGAGGACGTAGCCGAGGGCTCTGACGAGCTCATGGAGAAGTTCCTCGAAGGCGAAGAGATTAGCATTGCTGAGCTCAAGGCCGGCATCCGCAAGATGGTTGTCAACTCGCAGCTCTACCCGGTCTTCTGTGGTTCTGCCTTCAAGAACCGCGGCGTCCAGCCGATGCTCGATGCTGTCATCGACTACCTTCCTTCGCCGCTCGACGTCGAGGCCATGATCGGCCACGACCCGAAGAACGAAGAGATCGAACTGATCCGCAAGCCTTCCGAGGACGAGCCGTTCTCGGCACTTGCGTTCAAGATTGCAACTCACCCGTTCTTCGGCCAGTTGAACTTCATCCGCGTGTACTCCGGCAAGGCAACTCCCGGTACCCAGCTGCTGAACTCGACGAAGCAGAAGAAGGAACGTATTGGCAAGCTCTTCCAGATGCACGCCAACAAGGAAATGCCCGTAGACGAGGTCCACGCCGGCCACATCTACGCTGTGATCGGCCTCAAGGACACCACCACCGGTGACACCTTGTGCGATCCGGCACACCCGATCGTTCTTGAGTCGATGTCCTTCCCCGATCCCGTGATCTTCGTTGCCATCGAGCCGAAGACCAAGGGTGACCAGGAGAAGCTCTCGACCGCGATTCAGAAGCTTTCGGCTGAGGACCCGACGTTCACCGTCTCCCTCAACGAAGACACCGGCCAGACCGAAATTGGCGGCATGGGCGAGCTTCACCTGGATATCCTGGTGGACCGCATGCGCCGCGAATTCCGCGTTGAAGCCAACGTTGGCAAGCCGCAGGTTGCATACCGCGAAACCATCAAGAAGGCTGTGGAGAAGGTTGACTTCACCCACAAGAAGCAGACCGGTGGTTCGGGCCAGTTCGCAAAGGTCCAGGTCTCCTTCGAGCCCCTGGAAGTTGTCGACGGTGTCATCTACGAGTTCAAGAACGGCGTCACCGGTGGACGTATTCCTCGCGAATACATCCCTTCGGTAGACGCAGGTATCCAGGACGCCATGCAGTTCGGCATCCTGGCCGGCTACCCGATGGTGGGCGTCAAGGCGACCCTCCTCGACGGTGCCTACCACGACGTTGACTCCTCGGAAATGGCGTTCAAGATTGCCGGTTCACAGGTGTTCAAGGAAGGCGCACGCCGCGCCCAGCCGATCATCCTCGAGCCGGTCATGGATGTCGAAGTCCGTACTCCGGAGGAGTACATGGGCGACGTCATCGGTGACTTGAACTCCCGCCGTGGTTCCATCGCCTCGATGGAAGACGCTGCAGGCGTGAAGGTCATCCGTGCGACGGTTCCGCTGTCTGAGATGTTCGGTTA
Organism: Arthrobacter sp. UCD-GKA; assembly: GCF_001863355.1. NCBI lineage: Bacteria > Bacillati > Actinomycetota > Actinomycetes > Micrococcales > Micrococcaceae > Arthrobacter > Arthrobacter sp. UCD-GKA. The sequence continues at coordinate 376,804 of NZ_MOLR01000001.1, forward strand.
CATTGGTGACCTGCGCTCGAAGACCCAGGGCCGTGCAGTGTACTCGATGACCTTCTCCAGCTACGCAGAGGTCCCGAAGGCAGTTGCCGAAGAGATCATCCAGAAGTCCCGCGGCGAGTAATCGTCCGGACCAAGAATTGGCCGTGACCCCGATCATCGGGTGAGTGGCCGCACGATGGGGCCGGTGCGGAGAAATCCAATCCGGCCCCGCCAGGCCAACTAACGGATCCCACGTTGGATCCCGCAGCTAACCACAATTTAAACATTTCACTAAGCCCCCAGTAGACTTGTACAAGTTTCGTCCGCGACCCGTGTGGACGAGGTACGTCTTCTGTAAACGTTTCTAGGAGGAACCTGTGGCAAAGGCAAAGTTCGAGCGGAACAAGCCGCACGTCAACATCGGCACCATTGGTCACGTTGACCATGGCAAGACCACGTTGACCGCCGCCATTTCCAAGGTGCTTGCTGACAAGTACCCGGATCTGAACGAGCAGCGCGATTTCGCTAATATCGACTCCGCTCCGGAAGAGCGCCAGCGCGGTATTACCATCAACATCTCGCACGTTGAGTACCAGACCGAGAAGCGCCACTACGCGCACGTTGATGCCCCGGGTCACGCTGACTACATCAAGAACATGATCACCGGTGCTGCCCAGATGGACGGCGCGATCCTCGTGGTTGCCGCCACCGACGGCCCGATGGCCCAGACCCGCGAGCACGTTCTGCTGGCCCGCCAGGTTGGCGTTCCCTACCTGCTGGTCGCACTGAACAAGTCCGACATGGTTGAAGACGAAGAGCTTCTGGACCTCGTGGAAATGGAAGTTCGCGAACTTCTCTCCTCGCAGGGCTTCGACGGCGACGAGGCACCGGTTATGCGTGTTTCGGGCCTGAAGGCACTGGAAGGCGACCCGGTTTGGGTCAAGTCCGTTGAAGCACTCATGGACGCCGTTGACGAGCACGTTCCGACCCCGGTTCGTGACCGCGACAAGCCGTTCCTGATGCCGGTTGAAGACGTCTTCACCATCACCGGTCGTGGCACCGTTGTTACGGGCCGCGCCGAGCGTGGAACCCTCGCCATCAACTCCGAGGTCGAGATCGTCGGCATCCGCCCGGTCCAGAAGACCACGGTTACCGGTATCGAGATGTTCCACAAGCAGCTCGACGAGGCATGGGCCGGCGAGAACTGTGGTCTGTTGCTTCGCGGCATCAAGCGCGAAGACGTAGAGCGTGGCCAGGTCATCGTGAAGCCGGGTTCCATCACCCCGCACACCGATTTCGAGGCCAACGTGTACATCCTTTCCAMGGATGAGGGCGGGCGTCACAACCCGTTCTACTCGAACTACCGCCCGCAGTTCTACTTCCGCACCACGGACGTCACCGGCGTTATCACCCTGCCGGAAGGCACGGAAATGGTTATGCCCGGCGACAACACCGAAATGTCCGTCGTGCTGATCCAGCCGATCGCCATGGAAGAGGGCCTCGGCTTCGCAATCCGCGAAGGCGGCCGCACCGTTGGTTCGGGCAAGGTCACCAAGATCACCAAGTAATTTTGACTTGCTGATCCCGGCCTAACAGCCTGGAGAAGGCCCCTGCCGCACTGTTTCGACAGTGCAGCGGGGGCCTTTTTCTTGTCCCGTGCAATGCCTTGTGTACATCCCTGCCACATATATCAAACGAATGGTCTGACTGGGGTACGCTGGGGACTGCGCACGGCCCGGTGCCGGGCAGGACGCGCATGGAACCAGCTGAAGGCGGGGAACCGGTATGGATGGGTTGGCGTTGATCGTGGTGGCCGCGGTCATGTTCGTGGCCGGGCTGTTTGTCGGCAGGCAGGCAGCGGCGAAAAAGCTTGCCGCACGGCAGCCGGCCGACGGGACGACGGACCGCATGGCCCTGGCTTCGGCGTGGCAGCGCGGATTCGATGCCGCGACGCTGGCGGCCACCCGGCCGCCGGTGTCGGACGCAGAACTCCCGGCAGGCGCGGCGCCGGAACCGGCGCCGGAACCGGCGCCGGTTGGGCCTGCGCCCGCGCCGACCCCGGGGCCTTCCGAAGGTGTGGGGCAACCTGCCGGGATCCAGGCCGGGCCCCCGGCGGGACCGGCGCTGTCCGGCCCGGCCGCGGCACCAGCCCGTGTGGTGCCGCAGGCGCCGCCGGCAGTTGTCCCGGTCGACCCGCGCGTGCGGGCGCTGCGGAACATCAACATCACGCTGTACGTCGCGGCCCTGCTCATGGTTGCCGCCGCGTCGCTGTTCATCGCCCTCGCGCTGCCGGCCGCGGCCAAGGTCGTGGGCCTGGGCGTCGTCGCGGCGGGCTTCTACGTCGTCGGGCTCGTCATGCATGCCCGCAGCGAGCGGCTCCGCCCGGCGGCGGCCGCCTTCACCGCCACCGGCCTGGCGCTGGTCCCGATGACTGGCCTGGCCCACTACCTGCTGCTCTCCACCACCCCCGGCGCCAGCTGGTTCACCACCTCCCTGGTGGGCACGGCGGCCTTCATCTTCGCCGCGGGGCGGCTGCAGTCCAAGGTCGTCGCCGGCCTGGCCACCACCTTCCTGGTGTCAACCGCCTACTCCGGCGGCGCGGTGCTCAACCGCGGCCTGATCTTCTACTTCCTGTTCAGCATGCTGCTGGCCGCGGCGATCACCCTGGTGGGCCTGAAGCGGCCACGCTGGATCTCCAACATCTACCTGGCATCCTTCACCGTCGCCCACCGCTACCTGGTGCCCGCGACGCTGGCGGCCGCCGTCTTCTCCGCGGCCGTGCTCGATGCCGTCGACTACGGGTGGCTCTTCACCGCCGCCGCGCTCTACTACGCGGTCGCGCTGGCGGCCGGCCCGCGGGCCGAGCGGTTCGGGCACCAACTCGCGGTGCGCGCCGCCGCGCTGGTCGCCATCGCCTGCTTCCTGCACGTGGCCGACGTGCCCGCCACCGTCCTCTGGCGCATCATGGCCGCGCTGCTGCTCGTCCAGGTGGTGCTGCTGGCCCGGTTCACCGCGGCCTACCGACGCACCACGGGCCTGGGCCGGGGGATCGTGCACAGCGAGGCATGGATCCTGCTCGTGATCGCCGGCGCCTGCACCATGTTGGGCGCCGAGGGGCTGCTCTCCGGGATCTGGCCGGGCGGGAAGAGCGCCGGGCTCGACCTTAACTGGGCGCTGGCCGTGCTGCTGGCAGCCGGCGTCTATGCCGGGGCCAGGTTCGGCGGGAATTTCCGCTGGGTGCCGTTGGGCGCCGCGGTGCTGGGTGCCGTCGAGCCGTCGGCGCTGAACCTGGGGCGCCAGGGAATCCTGGTCGCCGCCGCCGCGCTGGCCACCTGGGCGCTGGCGCGCCGGGCGGGCGGCCGCGAGCGGCAGGCCCTGCACTGGGCCGCCCGGATCGCGACGGTTCTCGCCGCCGGGGCACTGGTATCCCTCGCGGCCTCCGGCTGGGTGCTGCGGCCGCGCTTCCACCGCTTGCCCACCGAGGTCCCCGGCGCCGCCTTGCTGCTGGAGCGGTCCGTCGAGGTCGCGTCCTGGGTCGGGGTCGGCCTGGCTGTGCTGGTGCAGCTCGCGTTGGCCGCCCGGAACCTGCGGCGGGCCGGGCGAACCGCGCAGCCCGGTGCGCAAACGCGCTTCGGCATGGCCGGGGAATCGGTGATCTTCACCGGGTCCGTGCTGCTCGCCGCGGTCGCCGCCTGGACGGTCTCGGGGCTGCTGCGCCGGGGAAGCCACGGGCTGGCCGCGGAGGTGCAGGATTTGGGCCTGGGCTGGAGCGCCGCGCTGTGGCTGGGCCACCCGTGGGGACTGGTGCTGGCCTGGCTGCTGCTGGGTGCGGGGCTGCTCGGCGCCACCGCGGTGCTGGGGCACCGCCGCCCGGTTCCGGGCGGTCCGGGGAACCCTGTCACCGCGGAAGCGAACCGGCCGCAGCTGGTGGTGCATGCCGGCGGGCTGATGGCCCTGGCCGCCGGGCTGGGCCTGGTGGCGGGCCGCAACCCAGACTGGCTGGTGGAGATCGCGGCGCTGGCCGGCCTCGCCTACGCGGGCATTCGCATCCTGGCCGCCACCGGGACGGGCGGCAGGATCGGCTACGCGTTGCTGGCCCAGGCGCTGTACTCCGGCACCGCGTGGCACATCGCCGACCGCTTCGCCATGGACGTGCACGGGCAGTACGCGCTGTTTGCCTTCACCGTGGCCTCCGCACAGGGGGCGCGAGCCTACCTGGGCCGGAATTCCGCGGCACGCAAGCCGTCCGATCCACGCTCGCTGATGACCCTTGCCGCGGTGGCCGTGTTACTGCTGGTCCCGTTCGCCTACCTGGTCTCCGGGCCCCGCGGCCTGGACCAGGCCGCGCTGCTGGTCCAGTTCCTGTGCCTGCTGGCCTTCTCCGCCCTGGTCGCCGTGACCCGCGCACGCAAGGACGCGGGATTCGCGTACGTCGCGATCCCCGCCGCGCTGGGACTGCTGGGGCTGGTGCTGGCACCGGCCAACGGGCAGTCGCTGCGCGGCGGGGGATGGCTGCCGGAGCCGCTGTGGAACAACGACGTTGCGTTCGCGATCCTCGCGGTGCTGCTGATCGGCTTGCTGGTGGCCGAGCGGCGCACCGCCGGGGGGAAGGAATTCCGCTGGGTCCGGGCGGGGGTGGCGCTGCTCTACGCGGCGGCGCTCTTCGGCTTGCACGACGCCGCCGAACCCGGCTGGCAGGTCGCGGCCGGGCTGCTGGGTGCCGCCGCGCTGCTGGTCTTTTCCGCGACCCGCGGCATCCCGCTGCTGTTGCTGGGCAGTGCGGCGCTGGTGCTGCTCGCCGCGCTGCGCGGAACCGAATTCATCCACGTGCTGGCCGGGCAGCAGGGGAGCGAGCCGCTGGACACCATGCTCGCGCTCGGTGCAACCTGCGTGGTGCTGCTGGTCGCCGCGATCTTCGGCGACCGCTTTGGCGGCGACGGCGTGCCGTTCTCCGCGGTCCTGCGGCGCACCGCAGGCTGGGGCCCGGCCCACGGGCGGGTGCTCTTCAGCTCCTCGCTGGCCGCACTGGGCATCGGCGGGCTGATCGGCCTGGCCGCAGACGCCGACCGGTACGTCTACGCCGGGGCCGCGATGCTGCTGGCGGCCGTCTTTGCCGCGGCGGCCCTCGAGGTTCCGCTGGTCCGCCGCGAAACGGGTTACGAGGCGGCGGCGCTGGTGGGCGCCGCGGTCATCCAGCGCTGCTGGTGGGTCGCCGTCGGCGGCACCGGCACGTTTGCCGCGCTCTACTACTGGATCATCGTGCTCGGGGTGCTGGCCGCCTACGAGTACACGCGCAAGCGCGAGCGGAACGGCACGCTCGTGCTGGGCACCGCGGCCGGAGTGCTCTCGCTGGTCGGTCTCGGGACGGTCTTTTCCTCCACGCTGGGCCAGCAGTTGCTGGTCTTGTTGACCTTTACCGCATTGCTGGTTTTCGGGCTGGTGACCAACCGGAGGATCTTCACCGTGTGGGGAGCCGTCGGGGTCGGCGTCGCGGTGCTGTGGTTCCTGCGCGGCTTTACGTTCCTGTTGCTGCTGCTGATCGCGGCGGGCCTGATCGCGCTGGCCCTGTGGAGGCTGGGCCGGATGAACCGGACCCCCGACTCCCACGGCCTGCCCGGCCACGGGCAACCACCGGCGGGGCCCGCGGCGCACGGGGACGGACAGCCGAACGCCGAACACCCGTGGGCCGAAGTCACGACGGACGGCTTCGCGGGGCCAGGGCCGGAACCGGAGCAGCAAGAAACCGGCCAGGGACGGCCGGGCCAAGGGATGCCGGGAACCCCGGCGGACCAAGGACAGGCACCGGCACGGCTCACGGGCATGCCATGGATGAAGCCTCCGGCCGATGACGGCGCCACCGGCGGCGACCGGGGCTGAGCGGGAAACGCCGGGGGTGATCGCGCAATCGGCCCGGTCTCCGCAGTGACCTCGGTGCCGCCAGCGGCTAGGCTGGTCCCATGAAGTTCTTGATAGTCCTGCTGATCGTTGTGGTGGTGGTTGTGGTCGTGATGCGCTTGCGCACGCAATTCTCGAAGGAGATCGACCGGGCCAAGGAAATCCGCCGGGCCAACCGCGACGAGTAGCCGCGGCACCGCGACGAGGCCGGTCGGTGAGCTTGCTCACGCGACGAGAGGGCAGCGGCCCCGTCAGCGTCGGCGGCCGGGAGAGGGATCACCGAAATACCGGTGTTTTCATCCTCCGGCCCAGGCGCGCCGGCGCTTCCGCGTGGTGGCCGCGACGATTGGTCGCCGGAGCTGGAACCATCAAAGATTTGGTGTTTGGGCCCGGAACCTGACACACTAGACAAGTTGTTCGTGAGCATTTCCATGGTTCATGTCTGCTGATCGGGAAACCGATACCGGGACATGGATTTTTTCTACCGAGATTGTGTCTCACCCGGGATAATGCCCGGGGCTGGGGAGCAATACAACCGAAATTCCTGGAAACACGAACAATGTCCCCCAAGGTTTTTACGGGTTCGGTGTCGCTGAAAAGTGCGACACGCCCGACCGCGGGGGTCGGGCTTCGGCGGATTGAGGAACCCGGATTTATTCGGATTCAGTTCGATGCGAGGCGTGCCGGTCCCGAAAGGGGCCCGTAGGGCACAGTAACTGTACAGAGAGTGCTAATTAGAAAGAGGCATCAAGCCATGGCGGGACAAAAAATCCGCATCCGGCTGAAGTCGTATGACCACGAGGTCATTGACGTTTCTGCCCGGAAGATCGTTGAGACGGTGACGCGCGCTGGCGCGACCGTAGTCGGCCCAGTGCCGCTCCCAACGGAAAAGAACGTGTACTGCGTTATCCGTTCGCCCCACAAGTACAAAGACAGCCGTGAGCACTTTGAAATGCGCACGCACAAGCGTCTGATCGACATCATCGATCCGACCCCGAAGGCCGTAGATTCGCTGATGCGTCTTGACCTGCCGGCGGATGTCAACATCGAAATCAAGCTCTAAGGGGAGGTGGCGAGAAAACTATGACCGCAACCCGTAACGTAAAGGGCCTGCTGGGCACGAAGCTCGGCATGACCCAGGTTTGGGACGAGAACAACAACCTCATCCCGGTAACCGTTGTACAGGCCGACAGCAATGTCGTCACTCAGCTGCGCAACGCCGAGCGCGATGGCTACACCGCGGTTCAGATCGGCTACGGCCAGATCGACCCGCGCAAGGTCACCCAGCCGCTCGCCGGCCACTTCGAGGCAGCAGGGGTCACCCCGCGCCGCCACGTCGTTGAGCTGCGCACTGCCGACGCCGATTCCTACGCCGCAGGCCAGGAACTGACCGTCGAAATCTTCGCCGCCGGCCAGAAGGTCGACGTCGTTGGAACTTCCAAGGGTAAGGGCTTCGCCGGCGTCATGAAGCGCCACGGCTTCCACGGTGCTCCGGCATCGCACGGTGCTCACAAGAACCACCGTAAGCCGGGCTCCATCGGCGGCGCATCGACCCCGGGCCGTGTGTTCCAGGGCCAGAAGATGGCCGGTCGCATGGGCGCCGAGCGCGTCACCACGCAGAACCTCACCGTTCACGCTGTGGATGCCGAGAAGAACCTCCTGCTGATCAAGGGTGCCGTTCCAGGCGCTCGCGGCCGCGTCGTACTCGTGCGCACCGCTGTGAAGGGAGCATAACTAAATGTCTAAGGCACTTACTGTCGAGTTCCCTTCGGAGATCTTCGACGTTCAGACCAACGTTCCGCTGCTGCACCAGGTCGTCGTGGCCCAGCTGGCAGCTGCTCGCCAGGGCACGCACAAGACCAAGAACCGCGCCGAAGTTTCCGGTGCCGGTCGCAAGCCGTTCAAGCAGAAGGGCACCGGCCGCGCCCGTCAGGGTTCAATCCGTGCTCCTCACATGACCGGTGGTGGCGTTGTCCACGGACCGACTCCTCGCGATTACAGCCAGCGCACCCCCAAGAAGATGAAGGCTGCTGCATTGCGCGGCGCCCTGTCCGACCGCGCTCGCAACAACCGCATTCACGTCATCGAAGCCCTGGTTGAAGGCACCACGCCGAACACCAAGGCAGCACTGGCCACCCTGCGCGCTCTGTCCGAGCGCAAGAACCTGCTCGTAGTCATCGAGCGCGCCAACGACGTTGCAGCCCTTTCGGTCCGCAACCTCACCGAGGTCCACGTCCTGTACGTAGACCAGCTCAACACCTACGATGTGCTGGTTTCCGACGACGTCATCTTCACCAAGGCCGCATTCGATGCCCTGGTCCAGAAGGAGGAAGCCAAGTGAGCACCTTCTCAAAGGCTCCGCACGATGTGGTCATCGCACCCGTCGTATCGGAAAAGAGCTACGGTCTGATCGACGAAGGCAAGTACACCTTCCTCGTTGACCCGCGTTCGAACAAGACGGAAATCAAGAACGCCGTGGAAGCTATCTTCTCGGTCAAGGTTGACTCCGTAAACACCCTTAATCGTGCCGGCAAGCGCAAGCGCACCAAGTTCGGATGGGGGACGCGCAAGGCTACCAAGCGTGCGATCGTCTCCCTGAAGGAAGGCTCGATTGACATCTTCGGCGGTCCGCTTTCTTAAGCGGAGACCACTTTAACGAGGAATTAAACTATGGGAATCCGTAAGTACAAGCCGACAACCCCGGGCCTTCGCGGCTCGAGCGTTGCCGACTTCGCAGAAATCACCCGATCGACTCCGGAAAAGTCGTTGCTTCGCCCGTTGCACAAGACTGGCGGCCGTAACAACACCGGTAAGATCACCACCCGTCACAAGGGTGGCGGACACAAGCGCCAGTACCGTCTGATCGACTTCCGTCGCCACGACAAGGACGGCGTGCCGGCAAAGGTCGCTCACATCGAGTACGACCCGAACCGCACCGCTCGCATTGCGCTTCTTCACTACGCTGATGGAACCAAGCGTTACATCATCGCACCGAACAAGCTCTCCCAGGGCGACACCGTTGAGGCCGGCGCAAATGCCGACATCAAGCCCGGCAACAACCTGCCTTTGCGCAACATCCCGGTTGGTACCGTAATCCACGCTGTGGAATTGCGTCCCGGCGGCGGTGCAAAGATGGCTCGTTCCGCAGGCGCCTCGGTGCAGCTGGTGGCCCGTGAGGGTCGCTTCGCCCAGCTCCGTTTGCCGTCCGGCGAAATCCGCAACGTTGACGTGCGCTGCCGCGCAACCGTCGGCGAGGTCGGAAACGCCGAGCAGTCGAACATCAACTGGGGCAAGGCCGGCCGCATGCGCTGGAAGGGCGTTCGCCCGACCGTGCGTGGCGTGGCCATGAACCCTGTTGACCACCCGCATGGTGGTGGCGAAGGCAAGACGTCCGGTGGCCGTCACCCGGTCAACCCGAACGGCAAGCGCGAGGGACGCACCCGTCGTCCCAACAAGGACAGCGACAAGTTGATTGTTCGCCGTCGTCGTACCGGCAAGAACAAGCGATAGGAGCCTGGAAACATGCCACGCAGCCTGAAGAAAGGCCCCTTCGTCGATCAGCACCTGTTTGTAAAGGTCGCTGCTGAGAACGAAAAGGGCACCAAAAACGTCATCAAGACGTGGTCCCGCCGTTCGATGATCATCCCCGACATGCTCGGGCACACGATCGCCGTACACGACGGACGCAAGCACATCCCCGTGTTTGTCACCGAGTCGATGGTCGGGCACAAGCTCGGCGAGTTCAGCCCGACCCGGACGTTCCGCAGCCACGTGAAGGACGACAAGAAGGGCAAGCGCCGCTAACCCGCAAGGGTTCAGCGAGTGCTTAGCACTTCTTCGAGAGACGAGAGAAGGAAAGCAATGGAAGCCAAGGCAATTGCGCGCCATATCCGCGTGACGCCTATGAAGGCCCGGCGCGTCGTCAACCTTGTTCGTGGCAAGCAGACGAACGAAGCACTGGCGATCCTGAAGTTTGCCCCGCAGGCAGCTTCAGAGCCAGTGTTCAAGGTTGTAGCATCGGCAGTGGCTAACGCCCGTGCCGCCGCAGACCGCGAGGGTGTCGCGTTCAACGAAGACGAGCTGTTCATCAGCGAAGCGTTTGTTGACGAGGGTCCGACCATGAAGCGGTTCCAGCCGCGTGCTCAGGGTCGGGCATACCAGATCAAGAAGCGCACGAGCCACATCACTGTGGTCGTCGCAACCCCTAAGAAGGGTGGGGAAGAGTAAAATGGGACAGAAGGTTAACCCGCATGGGTTCCGTCTCGGTATCACTACCGACCATGTTTCGCACTGGTTCGCCGACAGCACCAAGGTCGGTCAGCGTTACAAGGACTTCGTAAAAGAAGACATCCGTATCCGCGAACTGATGACCGTTGGCATGGAACGCGCCGGCATCGCCCGCGTGGAGATCGAGCGCACCCGTGACCGTGTTCGTGTGGATATCCACACCGCACGCCCGGGCATCGTTATCGGTCGCCGCGGCGCCGAAGCCGATCGCATCCGTGGCGAGCTCGAAAAGCTCACCGCCAAGCAGGTTCAGCTGAACATCCTCGAGGTCAAGAACCCCGAGATCGAAGCCCAGCTTGTTGCCCAGGGCATCGCCGAGCAGCTTGCTTCGCGTGTGGCTTTCCGCCGCGCGATGAAGAAGGCCATGCAGTCGGCAATGCGCGCAGGTGCCAAGGGCATCCGCGTACAGTGCTCCGGTCGTCTGGGCGGGGCAGAAATGTCCCGCAAGGAGTTCTACCGCGAAGGCCGTGTGCCGCTGCACACCCTGCGTGCGAACATCGACTACGGCAAGTTCGAAGCCAAGACCACCTTCGGCCGCATCGGCGTGAAGGTCTGGATCTACAAGGGCGACGTAACTTCGAAGGAACTGGCAGCCCAGGCTGCAGCAGCTCCGGCCCGCGGTCGCGGCGATCGTCCCGGCGGACGTCCGGGTGGACGCCCCGAAGGTGGCGAACGTCGTCGTCGCCCCGAGCGCAGCGCAGCTCCAGGTGCAGAAGCAGCTTCGGCTGTTGAGGCTCCCGCAGCAGCAGTTGCAGAAGGAGGACAGGCTTAAATGCTTATCCCACGCCGAGTAAAGTACCGCAAGCAGCACCACCCCGGTCGGAGTGGCGCAGCTTCGGGCGGTATCACGGTAGCCTTCGGCGAGTACGGTATCCAGGCCCTTACCCCGGCCTACGTTACCAACCGCCAGATCGAGGCAGCTCGTATCGCAATGACCCGCCACATCAAGCGTGGCGGCAAGGTCTGGATCAACATTTATCCGGACCGTCCGCTGACCAAGAAGCCTGCCGAAACCCGCATGGGTTCCGGTAAGGGTTCGCCGGAATGGTGGGTCGCAAACGTAAAGCCGGGACGGGTTCTCTTCGAACTCTCCGGTGTCAGTGAAGAGGTAGCACGCGAGGCATTGCGCCTGGCAATCCACAAGCTGCCGTTGAAGGCACGCATTGTGCGTCGCGAAGGTGGTGAATAGGAATGGCAATCGGATCCAAGGATCTAGCAACCGAAGCACTGGACGGCTTTGATAACGCCCGTCTGGTCGAGGAGCTCAAGAAGGCCAAGGAGGAGCTGTTCAACCTCCGTTTCCAGTCGGCCACCGGTCAGCTCGAATCGCATGGCAACCTGAAGGCTGTCAAGCGTGACATCGCTCGTATCTACACCGTGCTCCGCGAACGCGAGCTGGGCATTCGTCCCGACGTTGTAGTGCCGGTCGAAGAGACCAAGAAGAGCAAGGAAGCCAAGTAATGAGCGAGAAGGATAACGTCGTGGATGCAGCTGCAGAGCGCAACGACCGCAAGACCCTCCGTGGTTACGTGGTTTCCGACAAGATGCAGAAGACCATCGTCGTTGACGTCGAGGACCGTGTAAAGCACGCCCTCTACGGCAAGGTCATGCGTCGCAACAAGAACGTCAAGGCTCACGACGAAGAGAACAGCGCCGGCATCGGCGACCTCGTTCTCATCGCCGAGACCCGCCCGCTGTCTGCCGACAAGCGCTGGCGCCTCGTGGAAATCCTCGAWAAGGCCAAGTAAGCCCCTTTCGTTGGTTTTCACTTAGACGTGAACCAAGCTCAACACCCCGGGACCGCTGGATTCATCCAGCCGGTGCCGGGGTGTTTTGCGTTCGGCGGGGGAGTGCCGCCGGTAGCATGGGGGACTTGGCCCGGTCCCGGATCGGCGGGCTTCAACACAAGGGGTGGGGAACACCACGATGGGCAACTCCGGAGCGGGACAGGTGCAGGTCGGCCGCGCACCCAAGACCCGTGGCTTGTTCCCCGTGGTCATTGCCGGGGCGCTGTTGGTTCTCCTGCCGCACCTGGACCTCGGGGACTCCAGGTCCCTGGCGGTGCTCCAGGCACTGCTGCCGGCCCTCTGCCTGGCCGCGCTGGCACTTGGCCTGTTTCTGCTCTTTCGACGCGCCTGGGTTCCCGCTGCGGTGCTGCTGGTCAGCGCGGCCGTTTCATTGGTCCCGGTGCTCCAACCCGGTGCCGGGGGAACTTGTACACCGGGGGAGCCGGTGACAGTGCTGTCCCTGAACGCGGGGCGCGGGAATGCCGATCCCTCGGTGCTTGCCGATGCCATCACGGCGTCCGCCCCGGATGTGCTGGTCCTGGTCGAGGCGAGCGAGCCGATGCTGCAGGCGTTGGCCGGCACACTGCCGCAGTGGGACTACACCCACCGGACCGGGTCCGTTGTCACCGGCGGCGCCGTGGACACCGTCATCCTCTCGCGCCACCCGATGCATTCCGAGGCTCCGGCGGCCCGGCAAGCGGACGGCTCCCTCTTTGACATACCGGTGGCGGTCATCGACCTCCCGCGGGCGGGGCGGATCCGCGTGGCCGGGATCCATCCGGTGCCGCCGACCCACGGCCCGGCATCCTGGGCGACCACCTTGGCCGCGGTGGAAAGCTGGGCGGGGCAAAACACCGATCTGCCGCTGGTGCTGGCGGGAGATTTCAATGCCACCAGGGCCCACCCCCGGTTCCGGGCACTGGCGCACGGTTTTTCCGATGCCTCCCCGGCGTTCGGGCCCCTGGCCGCCGCCACCTGGCCGGCCGACGGCGCGGTTCCCGCCTTTGCCGCGATCGACCACGTGCTGGTGCGCGGCCTTGGGGTCATTGACTCCGGGCTCATTGCGGTGGCGGGCACCGACCACCACGGGATCGTGGCCAGGCTGGCCACCTGCCGGTGAGCGACTGGCGATCTGCACCCGAATTGGGCCGTTTCATGTGACCAAGGACCCCCTGTTGCCCCATAGCACACGGTTTCGGGATCACGCATTCTTGCGGTAGACTTTTTATTCTGTGCGCGTTATGTCTGGAGACTATCCACCTCCGCCATGATGCATAGTGCAGCCGGAGGGTTTTTTACGGGCCCGGAAAGCTGTGCGGCATAGCTCTGAGCTAACGCCTCGGCCCTGCTTCCCCAGCACCAACTGTTCCTCGCCCTCGGGCGCCTTGAACCGTTGTGTATGGAGGTGGGGGTAAGCGGAAGCTGAGATGGACCATATCCGTTCCGCAAGGCTCCCTAGGAGAACCAGCGAGACGACAGGAGTAAAAAGTGATTCAGCAGGAATCGCGACTGAAGGTTGCCGACAACACCGGTGCTAAGGAAATCCTTACCATTCGTGTTCTCGGTGGCTCTGGCCGTCGCTATGCAGGCATCGGCGACGTAATCGTCGCCACCGTCAAGGATGCAATCCCTGGCGGAAACGTAAAGAAGGGTGACGTCGTCAAGGCTGTCATCGTTCGCACCAAGAAGGAGCGTCGCCGCGTCGACGGTTCCTACATCAAGTTCGACGAGAACGCAGCTGTCATCCTCAAGGCTGACGGCGAGCCCCGCGGCACCCGTATTTTCGGTCCGGTGGGTCGTGAACTTCGCGACAAGAAGTTCATGAAGATCGTTTCCCTGGCTCCGGAGGTACTGTAACCATGGGTGCAAAGATTAAGAAGGGTGACCTCGTTCAGGTCATCGCCGGTTCCGACCGCAACAAGCAGGGCAAGGTGCTGAAGGTATTCCCGGCAGCGCAGCGCGTTCTTGTTGAGGGTGTCAACCGCGTCACCAAGCACACCAAGGCCGGCCAGACCGAGCGTGGCACGCAGACCGGTGGCATTGAGGTCGTTGAGGCCCCGATGCACATCTCGAATGTCGCAATCGTTGACCCGGAAACCAAGAAGCCGACCCGCGTTGGCTTCCGCGAGGAAACCGTGGAGAAGAACGGCGTGTCCAAGACCGTCCGTGTTCGCTTCGCCAAGTCTTCCGGAAAGGCACTGTAATGACTGAAGCAGCTGTGAACATCCAGCCTCGCCTTAAGGCCAAGTACAACGCCGAAATCCGCGAAACCCTGACGAACGAGTTCAACTACGCCAACCCGATGCAGGTCCCGGGCCTGGTCAAGGTTGTTGTGAACATGGGTGTCGGCGAAGCCGCCAAGGACTCCAAGCTCATCGAAGGCGCAGTTCGCGACCTCACCGCCATCACCGGCCAGAAGCCGTTGGTTACCAAGGCACGCAAGTCGATCGCACAGTTCAAGCTGCGCGAAGGCATGCCGATTGGTACCCACGCAACGCTTCGCGGCGATCGCATGTGGGAATTCGTGGATCGTCTGGTTTCGCTGGCACTGCCGCGTATCCGTGACTTCCGTGGCCTGAGCCCGAAGCAGTTCGACGGCAACGGCAACTACACCTTCGGTCTCACGGAACAGTCGATGTTCCACGAGATCGATGTTGATTCCATCGACCGCGTTCGCGGCATGGACATCACCGTAGTGACCACCGCGAAGACCGACGACGAAGGCCGCGCCTTGCTCAAGGCCCTGGGCTTCCCGTTCAAGACCGCCAACTAGATCAACTACGTTGCAGGTCCGCGCTTGCGCGGAAACCGTAGCGAGGAAGGGCAGAAGCCCAAATGACAATGACAGATCCTGTCGCAGATATGCTGACTCGTCTGCGCAACGCCAACTCGGCTTACCACGACACGGTTTCCATGCCGTCGTCGAAGCTGAAGGTGCGCGTTGCCCAGATCCTCAAGGAACAGGGCTACATCGGCTCGTTCGTTGAAGAAGCAGCAGAGGTCGGCAAAAAGCTGACCATCACCCTGAAGTTCGGCCCGAGCCGCGAGCGTTCAATCGCTGGCGTTCGCCGTATTTCGAAGCCGGGCCTGCGTGTATACGCAAAGTCCACCAACTTGCCGCACGTCCTTGGTGGCCTCGGCATTGCAATCCTGTCCACGTCCTCCGGTCTCCTCACGGACCGCCAGGCAGCCAAGAAGGGTGTAGGTGGGGAAGTCCTCGCCTACGTCTGGTAACGGGAAAGGGAGAAAGAAACCATGTCACGTATTGGACGTCTTCCGATCACTGTTCCTGCCGGCGTTGAGCTCAAGATTGATGGCGACGTTGTCACCGTCAAGGGCGCCAAGGGCGAACTGAACCACACCGTAGCAAGCCCGATCGCTGTTGTTCTCGAAGAGAACACCGTGACCGTGTCCCGCCCGAACGACGAACGCGATTCGCGTTCGCTGCACGGCTTGACCCGTACCCTGATCGAGAACATGATCATCGGTGTCACCGCAGGCTACGAAAAGAAGCTCGAAATCCACGGTACCGGTTACCGCGTTGCAGCAAAGGGCTCGAACCTCGAGTTCGCCCTGGGCTACTCGCACCCGGTTGTTGTCGAGGCTCCCGAGGGCATTGCCTTCGCTGTCGAGGGCAACACCAAGATCACCGTCTCGGGTATCAACAAGCAGCAGGTTGGCGAAGTTTCCGCCAACATCCGCAAGCTCCGCAAGCCTGACCCGTACAAGGGCAAGGGCGTTCGGTACGCTGGCGAAATCATCCGCCGCAAGGTCGGAAAGGCTGGTAAGTAACCATGGCTCTCGGAATCAAGGGTAAGAGCAAGGCAGCCGCACGCGGCCGTCGCCACTTGCGTGTTCGTAAGCGCATCACCGGCACCGAGGTGCGTCCGCGCCTGGTCGTCAACCGCTCCGCACGCCACATCTTCGTTCAGGTCGTAGACGACAGCAAGGGCATCACCGTTGCTTACGCGTCGACGATGGAAGCTGACTTGCGCGCATTCGACGGTGACAAGACCGCCAAGGCCAAGCGCATTGGTGAGCTCGTCGCCGAGCGCGCCAAGGCTGCCGGCATCGAATCCGTGGTCTTCGACCGCGGCGGCAACAAGTACCACGGTCGCGTGGCAGCTGTTGCTGACGGTGCACGCGAAGGTGGGCTGGCACTGTGAGCGAAGCAACTAACAAGAAGGAAACTCAGGTGTCTGAAGCTACTGAGGCAGTCGCGACTGCTCCTGCCGCTGACAAGGCCGGAGCCGCTCGCGGCGAAGGCCGTGGACGTGGCGGCGAAGGCCGTGGCCGTGGCGAGGGTCGTGGCCGTGGCCGCGACCAGAAGGACAGCCGCAACGATGACAAGGACAAGTTCCTTGAGCGCGTTGTAGCCATCAACCGCGTATCCAAGGTTGTCAAGGGTGGTCGTCGCTTTAGCTTCACCGCGCTTGTGGTTGTGGGTGACGGCAACGGTCTCGTTGGCGTTGGCTACGGCAAGGCCAAGGAAGTTCCGGCAGCAATCGCCAAGGGCGTTGAAGAAGCCAAGAAGTCCTTCTTCCGCGTTCCCCGCGTCGGCACCACCATCCCGCACCTGGTGCAGGGTGAAGCCGCTGCCGGCGTTGTCCTCCTGCGTCCGGCTGCTCCGGGTACCGGCGTTATCGCCGGTGGTCCGGTCCGCGCCGTACTGGAATGCGCAGGCATCCACGATGTCCTGTCGAAGTCCATGGGCTCGAGCAACCAGATCAACATCGTCCACGGCACCGTGGCCGCACTGAAGGCCCTTGAAGAGCCTCAGGCAGTGGCAGCACGTCGTGGCCTGCCGTTGGAAGAAGTTGTTTCGGCACAGATGCTGTGGAACATCCAGAACCAGAAGGCAGGTGCGTAATAGTGGCGAAGAACATTGTCCCTAGCGACGCGACTCTGACAATCACCCAGATTAAGTCCACCATTGGTGGCAAGCAGAACCAGCGCGACACCCTTCGCTCGCTCGGTCTGAAGCGCATCGGCCACACCGTGGTCCGTACCGCCGACGCCGTCACCGTAGGCATGGTCAACACGGTTCCGCACCTCGTAAAGGTTGAGGAGGCGAAGTAGTCATGGCTGAAAAAGAAAACGCATTGAAGGTACACCACCTGCGTCCGGCCGAAGGTGCCAAGACCGCCAAGACCCGTGTGGGTCGTGGTGAGGCATCCAAGGGCAAGACCGCTGGTCGCGGTATGAAGGGCACCAAGGCGCGCTACCAGGTCAAGGCCGGCTTCGCCGGTGGCCAGTTGCCGCTGCACATGCGCCTTCCGAAGCTTCGCGGCTTCAAGAACCCGTTCCGCGTCGAGTTCCAGGTTGTAAACCTGGACAAGATCTCGGAGCTGTTCCCCGAAGGTGGCGAAGTCACCGTTGAGGCATTGGTCGCGAAGGGCGCCGTTCGCAAGAACGAGCCCGTCAAGGTCCTTGGCTCGGGCGAACTGACCGTCAAGGTCGACGTGAAGGTCAACGCCTTCTCCTCGTCCGCGTCGGAAAAGATCGTCGCAGCCGGCGGCTCTGCAGTAGAGCTCTAAGCTACGTGGTCTCTTGATCACACAGTGAGAAGGGGTGGACCCGGGAATTCGCTAAGCGGATTCCCGGGGACACCCCTTTTTTCTTTCCGCTACACCTTCGGGAACCGGCTGTCATGCAGTTATGCCGTGGGCATGGTTCCGCAGGTGGTTTCCCGCTGGATATATCGATCAGCCGGGGAATGATTACAGTCCCAGCCGCGATTCATTTGGTGTGTAACACTCACCACCCGATAGAATCAATAGGTCAACCCCCGGGTACCCCCGGCCACCACCAATCAGGAGGACGCTTGTTCAGCGCCATTGCCCGGGTATTCCGGACGCCTGACCTGCGACGCAAGTTGTTGTTCACGCTCGCCATCATCGCGATCTACCGTGCAGGTGTCTACATCCCTGCCCCTGGCGTGGACTACTCCAACGTCCAACAGTGTCTTGCCGCGGGTAACACCACCGGCGGCCTGTACCAGTTCGTGAACCTGTTCAGCGGCGGTGCATTGCTGCAGGTCTCGATCTTCGCCATGGGCATCATGCCCTACATCACGGCCTCCATCATCGTCCAGCTGCTGCGTGTGGTGATCCCTCGCTTCGAGGAGCTGCACAAGGAAGGACAGGCCGGACAGGCCGTCCTGACCCAGTACACCCGGTACCTGACCATTGCGCTGGGCCTGTTGCAGGCAACCACGCTGGTCTCGCTGGCACGCAGCGGAATGCTCTTCCCCTCCTGCCAGCTCCCGATCGTCCCCGAGGACAACCTCTGGGTCATCATCCTGATGATCTTCACGCTCACCGCAGGCACCGGCCTGATCATGTGGATGGGCGAGCTGGCCACCGAACGCGGCGTCGGCAACGGCATGTCGCTGCTGATCTTCGTGTCCATTGCCTCGGGCTTCCCCTCGGCCATGGGCGCCATCGCCACCTCGCAGGGCTGGGGCGTCTTCACGGGGGTCATCCTCATCGGCGTCGCGGTCATTGCCCTGGTCGTCTTCGTGGAGCAGTCCCAGCGCCGCATCCCGGTGCAGTACGCCAAGCGGATGATCGGGCGCCGCACCGTGGGCGGAACGTCCACCTACATCCCGATCAAGGTCAACATGGCCGGCGTGATCCCGGTGATCTTCGCTTCCTCGATGCTGGCACTGCCCTCGATGGTCGTGCAGTTCAACACGCGCGCCGACGGCACGCTGCCGGACTGGGCGCTGTGGGTGCAGACGAACTTCGCCGGTTCCTCGCCGCTGTACATGATCGCCTACACGCTGCTGACCATCGGCTTCACCTACTTCTACGTCGCCATCACGTTCAACCCGACCGAGGTTGCCGACAACATGAAGCAGTACGGCGGATTCATCCCCGGCATCCGTGCCGGACGTCCGACGGCCGAGTACCTCGAGTACATCCTCAGCCGCATCACGTTCCCCGGTGCCATTTACCTGGCATTCGTGGCCCTGATTCCGTTGATCGCCTTCGTGTTGATCAATGCCGATCAGAACTTCCCATTTGGCGGCACCTCGATCCTCATCATGGTTGGTGTGGGTCTTGAAACCGTCAAGCAAATCAACGCACAAATGCAGCAGCGACACTACGAAGGACTTCTGCGATGACAAGACTGTTGATCATTGGACCCCCCGGTGCCGGCAAGGGCACCCAGGCGGACCGCATCTCCGAGCGCCTCAACGTTGTGGCCATCTCCACCGGCGACATCTTCCGCGCCAACGTCAAGGGCGGAACCCCGCTGGGCGTCGAGGCCAAGAAGTACATCGACGCCGGGAACTTCGTTCCCGACTCGGTCACCAACTCGATGGTCCGCGACCGCCTGTCCCAGGACGACGTCAAGGACGGCTTCCTGCTGGACGGGTACCCGCGCACCAGCGCCCAGGTCGACGAGCTTGATTCGATCCTGGCCGACGCCGGGGTGCAGCTCGACGCCGTGCTGCAGCTGACCGCCGACGACGAGGAGCTCGTCGCCCGCCTGCTCAAGCGCGCGCAGATCGAAGGCCGCGCCGATGACAACGAAGAGGTCATCCGCCACCGCCTGGGCCTGTACCACGAGGAAACCGCCGTCGTGGTCAACCGCTACCAGGAGCGCGGCATCGTGCGCCTGGTGGACGGCATCGGCGAGATCGATGAAGTCACCAACCGCGTCATGGACGCGCTGGGACAGAACGTCTAAATCGCTCACGCACGCACAAACCGCGGGGACCGGCACACCAGTGCCGCGAGCCCCGCGGTTTTTTGCGATAATGACGTGGAGCAACGTCTTTGGAAAGGGACATACACACCATGGCTTTCAGCCAACGCAAGATCGAGTACAAGACCAACGGGCAGATCCTGAAGATGCGCGAGGCGGGCTTGGTCCTGGCCGAGGCCTTGGACGAAGCCGTTGCCGCCGCGCAAATCGGCGTGACCACCGCCCACCTGGACGCGGTCTTCGCCTCGGTGCTTGAACGCCACGGGGCAACCAGCAACTTCAAGGGCTACCACGGGTTCCCGGCCACCATCTGCGCCTCGGTCAACGAGGAGGTCGTCCACGGGTTCCCCAGCGAGTACGTGCTGGCGGACGGGGACGTGCTGAAGATCGACGGCGGGGCCATCATCGACGGCTGGCATGCCGACTCGGCGCGCACCGTCATCGTCGGCACCGCGGCCCCCGAGGACCAGCGCCTGTCCGACATCACCCAGGAAGCCATGTGGAGGGGGATTGCCGCGCTGGCCGAGGCACGGTTCGTCGGTGCCATCGGCGATGCCATCGACGACTTTGTCTCCGGGGTCCCGGGGGCTCCGCTGGGCATCCTGGAGGACTACGTGGGCCACGGCATCGGGTCCGAGATGCACCAGGCGCCCGATGTCCTGAACTACCGAACCGGACACCGCGGCGCCCGGGTGAAGCCGGGCATGTGCCTGGCCATCGAACCGATGCTGGTGCGCGGGGGACTTGAGACCAAGGTGCTGGCCGACGACTGGACCGTGGTGACCGTCGATGGGCAGCGTGCCTCGCAGTGGGAACACTCGGTGGCCGTGCACATGGGCGGCATCTGGGTACTGACGGCCCACGACGGGGGAGTGGCGGGGCTTGCACCGTACGGCGTGGTCCCCTCCCCGATCGTTTCCTAGCGCCGGTCCGCACTCCGGTGCGCGTGGCCGCGTGGGGAAACTGTGGCCAACCTAACAAAACGGGTCGGCCACAATGATTTCCCTTTAAGCCCTCCAGCGCGTAGGCTTGACTGTTGGTTGTCTGTTCCTTGGTGCCCAAAAGCTGTTGCTGCGGGTACCTCTGTGATCGATGGCCGAGACCATAAATCTGTTGGCGGTAAATGTCGCCAGCAACAAAAGTTAGCGGAGGATATGGCCAAGAAAGAGGGTGTCATCGAGGTAGAAGGCACCGTGTCAGAGGCACTGCCCAACGCGATGTTCCGTGTTGAGCTGCCCAACGGGCACGTTGTACTTGCAACTATCTCGGGAAAGATGCGTCAGCACTACATTCGAATCCTCCCTGAGGATCGCGTAGTGGTGGAACTCAGTCCGTATGACCTCAACCGCGGACGTATCGTTTACCGCTACAAGTAAAGATTTTTGTTCTTCCTTCCCTTGGGACGGGCGACAAAGGTAATTACGCTCCACTGAAACCGCAACCGCAAAAGGAGTAAGCCGTGAAGGTTAACCCTAGCGTGAAGCCGATCTGCGATAAGTGCAAGGTGATCCGCCGTAATGGTCGGGTCATGGTGATCTGCGAAAATCCACGCCATAAGCAGCGTCAGGGCTAATTTCCCTCACGGGAAATCCTGCGCGTAGTAATTGTAATCGGCAGTACAGCATCCACCGCGCGATGCACACCCACGGCACGGAGGCCGTGGACTGGGAATTCCCAGGATTGTACTGCTTTAGACCTCCGCACATCGAAAGGTAGACAGCATATGGCTCGTCTAGCTGGCGTAGACATCCCGCGCGAAAAGCGCGTGATTATTGCGCTTACCTACATCTACGGCGTGGGCAAGACCCGTGCAGAACAGACCATCGCCGAGACCGGGATCAACCCGGACACTCGCGTGAAGGATCTGACCGACGCTGAGCTGGTTCAGCTGCGTGACTTCATTGAAGGCAGCTTCAAGGTTGAGGGTGACCTCCGCCGTGAAGTGGCAGCTGACATTCGCCGCAAGGTTGAAATCGGCTCCTACGAAGGCATCCGCCACCGCAAGGGCCTGCCGGTCCGCGGTCAGCGCACCAAGACCAACGCTCGTACCCGCAAGGGCCCGAAGCGCACCGTCGCCGGTAAGAAGAAGACCCGCTAAATCTAGCGGTCGTCACTAAGCCAAATTTCTCGTAGGAGTAAGCATGCCCCCCAAGACTCGTGGAGCGGTCCGCAAGCCGCGTCGCAAGGACAAAAAGAATATCGCGCTCGGACAGGCGCACATCAAGAGCACCTTCAACAACACCATCGTTTCCATCACGGATCCTTCAGGTGCTGTAATCTCGTGGGCCTCGGCCGGCGAGGTTGGCTTCAAGGGCTCGCGCAAGTCCACTCCGTACGCTGCACAGATGGCCGCCGAGGCTGCTGCAAAGCGTGCTCAGGAGCACGGACTTCGCAAGGTTGACGTTTTCGTCAAGGGCCCGGGCTCGGGACGCGAAACCGCGATCCGCTCGCTGCAGGCTGCTGGCCTTGAGGTTGGGTCCATCCAGGACGTTTCCCCAAGCGCACACAACGGCTGCCGCCCGCCAAAGCGTCGCCGCGTCTAAAAATGACTGTCTGGCTTTGATGCCGCCGCGTCTTTCCCCCGCAAGGGGGTTGGGCGCGGCGGCATGATCGCCACGGCTAGCCAGACCGAACCAGACGAACGCCGACGAGGCATACGTCGTTTCCACCCCCTGTGTTGCGTCATATAGCGGACGCTCGCTGAAAGGAAATGTAAGTGCTCATTGCACAGCGCCCTACCCTGACCGAAGAAGTCGTAGCGGAGAACCGCTCCCGTTTCGTAATTGAACCGTTGGAGCCTGGCTTCGGCTACACCCTGGGTAACTCGCTTCGCCGTACCCTGCTCTCCTCCATTCCTGGTGCAGCTGTCACCAGTGTGCGGATCGACGGGGTATTGCACGAGTTCACCACCGTAGCCGGTGTGAAGGAAGATGTCACCGAGCTGATTCTGAACATCAAGAATCTCTCAGTGTCCTCCGAACATGACGAGCCGGTCGTCGCCTACCTGCGCAAGCAGGGCCCGGGCGTCGTCACCGCAGCCGACATCACCCCGCCAGCCGGCGTGGAATTCCACAACCCGGACCTGCACATCGCGACATTGAACGCGAAGGGCAAGTTCGACATGGAACTGACCATCGAACGTGGCCGCGGTTATGTTTCTGCAGCGCAGAACAAGAACGTGGACGCAGAGATCGGTCGCATCCCAGTGGATTCGATCTACTCGCCGGTGCTGAAGGTGACCTTCCGCGTGGAGGCCACCCGTGTCGAGCAGCGCACCGACTTTGACAAGCTCATCGTCGATGTCGAGACCAAGGATTCGATGCTCCCGCGCGATGCAGTTGCATCCGCAGGCACCACCCTGGTTGAACTGTTCGGCCTGGCACGCGAGCTGAACACCGCCGCTGAAGGCATCGAGATCGGCCCGTCCCCGACGGACGCCGCACTCGCAGCCGACATGGCGCTGCCGATCGAAGACCTCGAATTGACGGTTCGCTCGTACAACTGCCTCAAGCGTGAGGGCATCCACTCCGTGGGTGAACTCGTTGCACGCTCCGAGGCCGACCTGATGGACATCCGTAACTTCGGTGCGAAGTCCATTGACGAGGTCAAGGCGAAGCTGATTGATTTGGGTCTGGCCCTGAAGGATTCCCCTCCGGGCTTCGATCTTGCAGCACGTGCCGCCGCCATTGGCGACGATGACGTCTACGGTGAGGAAGAAGTCTAAGACTTCTTGGCCCACCAGCTATAGAACTTAAACCTTTGCGCCCGGTATCCCACCGGGGCCCCGGGCGCAAAGGCCACCATACTAGGAGAACACTATGCCTACCCCTCCCAAGGGTCCGCGTCTCGGCGGCAGCGCAGCTCACGAGCGTTTGATGCTCGCGAACCTGTCCGCGCAGCTGTTCGAGAACAAATCCATCACCACCACGCTGACCAAGGCCAAGCGCCTTCGTCCGCACGCAGAGCGCCTGATCACCTTCGCCAAGCGCGGAGACCTGGCCTCGCGTCGCCGCGTCCAGGCAGTCATTGCCTCGCGCAGCCGCACCAACAAGTCGATCGTCCACGAGCTGTTCGAGAACATCGCACCGGTCATGGCCGAGCGTCCGGGTGGCTACACCCGCATCACCAAGATCGGCAACCGCAAGGGCGACAACGCCCCGATGGCTGTCATCGAATTGGTCATGGAGCCGGTTTCCCCGAAGCAGGCCGTTGTGAAGGAAGCCGAAAAGGCTGCCGCAGTGGCTGCTCCGGTTGAAGAGGTCGTCGAGACCGAAGCAACCGAAACCGCCGAGGTCGTTGAGACCGAGGCAGCAGAGGAGAACAAGGCCTAGTCCTTGTCCCCCTGGCAACAGCCAAAACATTGGCCCGGCGCGGCTTTTCCCGATTAGGGGGAAAATGCGCCGGGCCAATGGCTTTAAACGGCGCCGGCCCGCAGCGGGCAGGCGCGTGGATCTAGGATTGAAACATGTTGATTCCCGCCATTGATTCGGTGGATCCCTCACTGGCCCCCAGCTCCAGCCCCACCGAGCCGGCGCTGGTGCGCATGTGCGTGCGACTGGGATATGACGGCACCGGGTACAACGGCTGGGCCATCCAGCCTGGCCTTCCCACGGTGCAAGGCGTGGTGGAAGCGGCCCTGGCCATGCTCCTGCGCCGGCCCGTGCGCACCACGGTGGCCGGGCGCACCGATGCCGGGGTCCACGCCCGGAACCAGATGGTCCACTTCGACCTGACCGCCGCCGAATTCGAGTCCCTGCCCCGCGGAGCGGCCATTTCCCCGGAACGAGCCCTGGTGCGCAGGCTGCGCGGGGTGCTGACCCGGGAGCGCGGGGCCATCCTCATCCACCAGGCTTCCCTCGCCCCGGACGGGTTCGATGCGCGCTTCTCCGCGCTCTGGCGCCGCTATTCGTACCGGATCGCCGACGGCGCCTCAAGCTGGGACCCGCTCTCGCGCGCCTACACGATGTGGCACAAGCGCGAGGTCGATGTGGAGCTGCTGGACGCCGAGGCGCAAAGCCTGCTGGGTCGCCACGACTTCCTGTCCTTCTGCAAGCCGCGCGACCACGCCACCACCATCCGCACGCTGACCGAGTTCTCCTTCGCCCGCGACGAGCGCGGCATCGTGGTGGCGCACCTGAAGGCGGACGCGTTCTGCCACAACATGGTCCGCGCCCTCATCGGGGCGTGCCTGCTGGTGGGCGACGGGCGGGAGGAACCCGGCTGGGTTGCCGCCCGCCTCGCCGAGGAATTGCGTGATTCCAAGACATTGCTGGCCGATCCCCGGGCCCTGGTGCTCGAGGAAGTGGCCTACCCCACCGGGCGCGAGGCGGCGGCGCGTGCCGAGCTCACCCGGGCCCGGCGGCTGCCGCACGACGTGGGCATCCCCATCGGGGGAGTGTCGCTGGAGTAGCGGCTAGACCCTTGCCCGAGTGCCCCGATCCGAGCGGTGAGAGGCGAATCACGCAAGCGTAGCGCGGTTCACGGCGCACGCTTTGGTGGTGCCGGGGTTAATCCGATAGACTAACGGCTGTTGTGCGTGTCCTTTGTTCGACACAACCTTCTCCGCGTGACGGCTCAGTTGCAGAGCCACTGGTCTGCTGGGATTGCGAACATTCATGGACGGCCGGTCTTTTCAGTCCTCACCTGGCGAACTGGTACAGCGCATCGAAACACAGCACAAAGACAATAGTGGATCTCACAGCCGCTGTTTGGACCTGTGCTTGACCAGTAACCAATAAACAAAGGCAATTACAGTGCGTACGTTCACTCCAAAGCCGGCTGACCAGACCCGCCAGTGGCACATCATTGATGCCACTGACGTTGTACTTGGCCGCCTCGCCGTCCAGGCCGCAACCCTGCTGCGCGGCAAGCACAAGGCTACCTTCGCCCCCCACATGGACATGGGCGACCACGTCATCATCATCAACGCCGAGAAGGTTGCCCTCACCGGCGCCAAGCTCGAAAACAAGCGCGCCTACCGCCACTCGGGTTTCCCGGGCGGCCTGAAGTCCGTGACCTACGCCGAGCTTCTTGAAAAGAACCCGGTACAGGCAGTGGAGAAGGCCATCAAGGGCATGCTCCCGAAGAACTCGCTGGCTGCGGATCAGCTGTCCAAGTTGAAGGTCTACCGCGGTGCCGAGCACCCGCACGCTGCACAGCAGCCGCAGACCTTCGAAATCACCCAGGTCGCGCAGTAGCGCTGGGCCCCGAGAACAAGACTTTAGGAGATTATCGTGGCTCAGAACACTGAAGAGATCACTGAATTCGAGGGTGAAGCTCCGACTTCGTACACCTCGGAGACCGTTGCCGTAGAGGCAGAGGCAGTCAAGGAACGTCCGGCACTGACCGTTGCAGGCGCAGCAGTTGGCCGTCGCAAGCAGGCAATTGCCCGCGTGCGCGTCGTTCCGGGCACCGGCCAGTGGACCCTCAACGGCCGCTCGCTGGACAACTACTTCCCGAACAAGCTGCACCAGCAGGACGTCAACGAACCGTTCAAGCTCCTCGAGCTGGACGGCGCATACGACGTCATTGCACGCATCCACGGTGGCGGCCCCTCGGGCCAGGCCGGGGCGCTGCGCCTGGGCATCGCCCGCTCGCTGAACGAGATCGACCGCGACAACAACCGCGCCGCTCTCAAGAAGGCCGGCTACTTGACTCGTGACGCACGCGTCATCGAGCGCAAGAAGGCTGGTCTCAAGAAGGCTCGCAAGGCTTCGCAGTTCTCCAAGCGCTAAACCGCTTGCGCCGGGTTTTCACCCGGCACCGAAGGGTCCCGGCATTCGTGCCGGGGCCCTTTGGCCGTTAAGGCGCGGTGCCTTAGTGGGATATGGCACATGAATAGGCAAAGATTGCCTTGATAAACCCCATAGATGCCCGACTTCGGGGATTGCTGGCCCTATGATGGATGACGATGGCAAGGTTATTTGGGACCGATGGTGTCCGCGGAAAAGCAAACGAACTTCTGACCCCCGAACTGGCGATGGCGCTTTCACAGGCCGCCGCGATGGTGCTGGGGCACGAGAAAATACATGACGGGCGCAGGCCCGTGGCGGTGGTGGCCAAGGATCCCAGGATCAGTGGCGACTTCCTCTCTGCTGCAATCGAGGCGGGGCTCGCAGCCTCCGGCGTCGATGTGCACGATGCGGGGACCCTTCCGACGCCGGCGGCGGCGTACCTGGTCGCGGATCTGGGCGCCGACTTCGGCGTCATGATCTCCGCCTCGCACAACCCCGCCCCGGACAACGGGATCAAGTTCCTGGCTCGCGGCGGCAAGAAGCTCGACGACGCCCTGGAGGACGCCATCGAGGCGGCCCTGGACAAGCCCAAGTACCGTCCGGTCGGCGGTGACGTGGGACGGGTAACGCGCTTCGCGGATGCCGAGGACCGCTACGTCATGCACCTGCTGCAGACGCTGCCGAACCGGCTTGACGGCATGAAGGTCGTCCTTGACTGTGCCCACGGCGCGGCCAGCGGCTGCTCCCCGGAGGTCTTCAACGCCGCCGGGGCCCAGGTCGTGGTCATCGGTGCCGAACCCGACGGCATCAACATCAATGACGGCTACGGCTCCACGCACCTCGAGCGCCTGCAGGCCGCCGTGCTGGACAACGGCGCGGACCTGGGCATCGCCCACGACGGCGACGCCGACCGCTGCCTGGCCGTGGACCACGAAGGCACTGTCGTGGACGGGGACCAGATCATGGCGATCATGGCCACCGACATGAAGGAACGCGGCGTCCTGAAGGACGACACCCTGGTGGCCACCGTGATGAGCAACCTCGGCCTGAAGATCGCCATGCGCGAAGCAGGCATCACCATCCTGGAAACCGGGGTGGGGGACCGCTACGTGCTCGAGGGCATGCGCACCGGCGACTACAACCTGGGCGGGGAGCAGTCCGGCCACGTGATCTTCGCCGACCACGCCACCACCGGCGACGGGGTGCTTACCGGCCTGCACATCGCAGCCCGCGTCAATGCCACCGGCAAGACCCTCAAGGAGCTTGCCGCCGCCATGACGGTGCTTCCGCAGGTGCTGATCAACGTCAAGGGCGTCGACAAGGAAGCCGCGCCCAGCAACAAGGTACTGATCACCGCGATCGCCGCCGCCGAGGCGGAACTGGGCGAGAACGGCCGCGTGCTGCTGCGCCCCTCGGGAACCGAGCCGGTGGTCCGCGTGATGGTCGAGGCCACCTCGCACGACATGGCGAGCTCCCTGGCGCAGTCGCTGGCCGACGTCGTCCAGCGCGAACTGGCGCTCTGACAGCCACTCCCGCATTGCCAATGTGGCCGAGCGTTCCGGCACCACGGGTGCCCGGACCTCGGCCACGTTCATTTGTGCGGGTGCAACACCCCCGTTGCACC
Source organism: Arthrobacter sp. UCD-GKA (assembly GCF_001863355.1). NCBI lineage: Bacteria > Bacillati > Actinomycetota > Actinomycetes > Micrococcales > Micrococcaceae > Arthrobacter > Arthrobacter sp. UCD-GKA. The sequence continues at coordinate 404,826 of NZ_MOLR01000001.1, forward strand.
CCAAAAAGTTGAAGGGTTTCCCACGGGCATGAGCATGAAGATTTCGGTGGTCGGCACCGGGTACCTGGGCGCGACACACGCGGCCTGCATGGCGGAGCTGGGATTCGAGGTCATCGGCGTCGACGTCGACCCGGCCAAGATCGAGGCACTCTCGGCAGGCTTGCTGCCCTTCCACGAGCCCGGCCTGCCCGAGCTGCTGCGCAAGCACGTGGCCTCCGGCCGGTTGCGCTTCACCACCGACTACGAGCAGGTGTCCTCCTGGGCGGACGTGCACTTCATCGGCGTCGGCACCCCGCAGCGCGCCGACGGGCACGGGGCCGACATGCGCTACGTCGACGCTGCAGTCGCCGAGCTGGCCACCCGCATCCGCGGCAAGGCCCTGATCGTGGGCAAGTCCACGGTGCCGGTGGGAACCGCCCGCCGCCTGCGCACCCTGATCGCCGCCAACGCCCACGCGGACGCCGAGATCACCCTGGCCTGGAATCCCGAATTCCTGCGCGAGGGCTTCGCCGTGGCCGACACCATGACCCCGGACCGGCTGGTGCTGGGTGTCGAGGACGAAACCTCCGAGATGGTGCTGCGCAGCGTCTATGCAAGCGCGCTGGAGGCGGACACCCCGTTGATCGTGACGGACTTCGAGACCGCCGAACTGGTCAAGGTCGCCGCCAACGCCTTCCTGGCCACCAAGATCTCCTTCATCAACTCCTTCGCCGAGGTGACCGAGACGATCGGCGGGGACATCACCGTGCTGGCCGACGCGCTGGGCCACGACGCCCGCATCGGGCGGAAGTTCCTCAATGCCGGGGTCGGATTCGGCGGAGGCTGCCTGCCCAAGGACATCCGCGCGCTGCAGGCACGGACCAGCGAACTGGGACTGACCCACACCATGGGATTCCTGGCCGAGGTGGACGAGATCAACCTGCGCCGCCGCGAACGCGTGGTGCGCCTGGCCCACACCATGCTCAACGAGCAGCTGGTCGGTGCGCGCATCGCGGTGCTCGGGGTGACCTTCAAGCCCGACTCGGATGACGTGCGCGACTCCCCGGCCCTGGACATCGCGGTGCGGCTCTTCAATGCCGGCGCGGAGGTGCTGGTCTACGACCCCAAGGGCAACAAGAACGCCGCCGACCGCTTCCCGCGCCTGCACTACGCCGAGGACCTGCCCGAGGCCGTGGCCCAGGCGGACCTGGTGCTGCTGCTGACCGAATGGTCCGAGTTCAGGGCACTGGTTCCCGCGGACCTGGAGCCGTTGGTGGCGCAGCGACGGATCATCGACGGACGCAATGTGCTGTCCCGCGCCCAGTGGGAGGCCGCCGGCTGGGAAATCGTTGGCATGGGCCAGCACTACGCCCCGCTGGATGGGGAACTGTAGGAGCGCCCTTACCGGCAAGCCTGCCGGTATTTCTTAACTTCAGCGGTGGGACGTGCCAAATCCGGAAAGTTGGGTAGCATGATCATCAGCGTTGGTTACCCCAATTACCCGCGTCAGCATGCTGCGAAAACCCCAAGTTTCCGCAACTGCGAAAAGGGCCCGCCATGACTCGCAATTTTGGTGGGCCCATTTTAATGCCCGAAACCGGGATCGTTCGCCGCAAACGGAACCTAGAGCCCCAGATCCCTGGCCGCGCGCGGCAGCTCCACCAGCAGGTCGACGGCACTGACTGTGCCTTCGCGGGCCGCCAGCGCGCCGGCGTGGGCGTGGATCAGCGCCCCTGCTGCAGCAAGGTCGGTCAGGCGGTGGGTCAGGGCGGTGACGTCGCCGGTGATGGGCGTGGCCGGGAAGTCGGCGGCCGCCAGCAACGTGCCCAGGATGCCGGTGAGGACATCCCCGCTGCCCGCGGTGGCCAGGTCCGGGGTTGAGGCGTGCACGATCAGTGCGTAGCCGTCCGGGGCCGTGCAGATGGTTGCCGAACCCTTGAGCAGGATCACGCAGTCGTAGGCGACCGCGGCCCAGCGAGCCCAGCGGATCGGGTCGGCGGCGATATCCCGGGCGCTGACGCGCACCCCGGCCTTGGCCAGCAGGGCGTTCAGTTCCCCGGCATGCGGGGTGAGGATGCGCAGCTGGCGGTGTTCGCCCGGTTCCAGCATCGCCAACGCGCCGGCGTCGATGACGCACGGGTTGTTGGCCGAGAGGATCTGTTGCAGGTGCCGGCGCGTCTCTGGCGTGTCTTCCAGTCCGGGGCCGATGGCCCAGGCTCCGATGCGGGTGGCGCCCTCGCGCCCGTTGCGGCGGTTTTGCGCCAGCAGGGCGGTCAGCTCGTCGGTGCCCAGCGGGACGGCCTCGGGGACCTGGCTGGTCAGGGCCGTGGCCACGTTCTCCGGGACGATGGTGCGCAGCAGCCCCAGCCCGGTGGCGACGGCGGCACGGGCGCTGAGCACCGCGGCGCCGGGGTAACGGACGGAGCCGGCCAGCAATCCCAGCACCCCGCGCTGGTACTTGTGCCTGCCCGCCGCCGACCAGCCGTGGTCGCGGTCGAGCAGCAATTCCAGGTCGTCTCCCTGCACGACCCAGGCCTCCGGCTTGCCCAGGGTCGGGGTGAGCCCGATGTCGGTGACGCGGATGCGTCCGGAGACCAGATGCCCGGATCCCACCACCAGGCCGGTCTTCAGCGCCCCGAAGGTCACGGTCCGCTCGGCCGGGATCACGCTCTGGGCAGCCGCACCGGTGTCGGCATCGACGCCGCTGGGCACGTCGCACGCGAGCACCGGGATATGGCGGGGGATGGCCGGCAGGTGGGCGCCGGGGCGCAGCCCGGTGCCGTAGGCGGCGTCGATGAGCAGGTCGCAGTCCTCGAGCAGCGTCTCCAGGCGCTCGGCGGCGGCGGTGCGGCCACCTGCGCGCGCCAGCGCGGCCAGGCCCTCCTGGTGGGCCTGGGAAGCCAGCAGCACCGCGGTGACGGCGACCCCGCGCCTGGCCAGGGCAGCCAGGGCAAAGAGGCCGTCCCCGCCGTTGTTGCCCGGTCCGACCAGTGCCACCACGCGGGATCCGTAGAGCCGGCCGGTGTGTTCCTTGAGCATCAACACCGCCTGGTGTGCCAGCGCGTCCGCGGCCCGGCGCATCAGTCTCAGGTCGTTGGCATCGCGAAGCAGCGGCTTTTCGGCATCTCGAACACTGGAACCTGCATACACGGGGATCATGTCTTCAGAATACCCAACCGCGGCTGGTATTTGCCGCAGGTTTCGGCTGGCGGGCCCGGGCGCGCCCGGAGCGGGGGACGGGTCTCAGCGTTCGGCCACGACCATGGCCGTGGCCAGGTCCCCGTCATGGCTCATGGACAGGTGCCAGTGCACCACGCCCTTCCTTGCCGCGGCCTCGGCCACCGAACCGTCGAGCACCACGTAGGGATCGCCGGCCTGGTCCTTCTCGATCCGGCAATGCTGCCAGTTCATCCCGGACGGGGCACCGAGCGCCTTGGCGATGGCCTCCTTGGCGGCGAATCGCGCGGCCAGGGAACGGACATGCAGCTCGCGTTCCTCGGGGACGAAGAGGCGTTCGAGCAGTGCGGGGGTCCGCTCAAGCTGCGCCTTGAAACGAGACACCTGGACCACGTCAACACCAATTCCCACGATCATGCCCTCGAGTTTATCGGCTCAGCGCTCCGGTCCCGTCCCGGGGCGCACGGGCGTAGGCTTCCAGATACCGTGTGCAAGGTGCAAACGGGGAAGGGGAATGGCCATGGGAGCGAACGGGAGCGAACCGGAACCCAGCGCGGTCTTGCTGCTGCGCGACGGCTTCACGCGGGTGAGCGAGGGGATCGAAACGTTGCTCGAGAGCGCCGAGCCGCGGATGCTGCGTTTTCGGGCCAGCAACTCCGCGAACCCCGTGGCTTGGCTCATCTGGCACCTGAGCCGGGTGCAGGATGACCATTTCACGTTCCTGGCCAGGGCACTGGATCCAGCCTCGGAGGCGGAGCAACGATGGATCGCCAACGACTGGGTGTCCCGCTTCAACCTGCCCTACCGGCGGCTGGACACCGGATTCGGGCACAGCACCGAACAGGTAGCGGACTTCGGGATGTATGACGGCCAATACCTGCGCGGCTACCACCTGGATGTGCACCGGCATTCCCTGGAAATCCTGGGCACGCTGCGCGAATCGGATCTTGGCACGGTCATCGACCGGCGCTGGGATCCACCGGTCACCGCGGCGGCGCGGCTGGTGAGCATCCTGGGGGAGACCACCGCGCACCTGGCCCAGGCCGAGTTCGTCCGCGGCATCTACAAGGACATGAACCACACCAAGCGCCCTTAGGGCTTAACGCCGAACGGTGCCGGTGCCTTCCCACAAAAGTGGGGAAGGCATCGGCACCGCACGATGGTGGACCCTTGGAGAAGCCCGGAGGCTACTCGACCGTGACCGACTTGGCCAGGTTGCGCGGCTGGTCGACGTCCAGGCCCTTGGCCGTGGCCAATTCGCAGGCGAAGAGCTGCAGCGGGACGGTGGCCAGCAGCGGCATCAGCAGCGTCGGGGTCTCCGGGACGTAGAAGATGAACTCGGCGTAGTCGCGCACCGCCTCGTCGCCTTCCTCGGCGATGACCAGGGTCTTGGCGCCGCGGGCGCGGACCTCCTGGATGTTGGAGACCACCTTGGAGTGCAGCGAGTCGCGGCCGCGCGGTGAGGGGACCACCACGAAGACGGCCTTGTCCTGCTCGATCAGCGCGATCGGGCCGTGCTTGAGCTCGCCGGCGGCAAAGCCCTCGGCGTGGATGTAGGCGATCTCCTTGAGCTTCAGGGCACCCTCCATGGCGACCGGGTAGCCCACGTGGCGGCCCAGGAAGAGCACCGACTCGGTGTCCTTCATCGAGCGTGCCAGCGCCTTGATTTCCTCGGCGCGGTCCAGGATGTCCTGGATCTTCGCCGGGATCTTGCCCAGGTCGGCCAGGATGTCCTTGATCTGGCCGCTGAACAGGTTCCCGCGCAGCTGGCCCAGGTACAGGCCCAGCAGGTAGGTTGCGGTGATCTGGGCCAGGAAGGCCTTGGTGGAGGCCACGGCGATTTCCGGTCCGGCATGCGTGTAAAGCACGGCGTCGGACTCGCGGGGGATGGTCGACCCGTTGGTGTTGCAGATCGACAGGGTCTTGGCTCCCTGCTCCTTGGCGTAGCGCACGGCCATGAGGGTGTCCATGGTTTCCCCGGACTGCGAGATGGAGACGACCAGGGTGTTGGAGTCAACGATCGGGTCGCGGTAGCGGAACTCGTGGCTCAGCTCGACCTCGACCGGGATGCGGCACCAGTTCTCAATTGCGTACTTGGCAACCGATCCGCCGTAGGCGGAGGTGCCGCAGGCCAGCACGACGATCTTGGTGACGGAGGCAAGTTCCTCGGGCGAGATGCGCAGCTCGTCGAGAGTCAGGCGGCCAAAGGCGTCGGAGCGGCCGAGCAGGGTGTCTGCGACAGCCGCGGGCTGGTCAAAGATTTCCTTTTCCATGAAGGAGGCGAAGCCGCCCTTTTCGGCGCTGGCGGCATCCCAATCGACGTGGAATTCCTTGCCCTCGGCGGGGTTGCCCTCGAAGTCGGTGATGCTGTGGGTTTCGGGGGWGATGGTGACGATCTGGTCCTGGCCCAGCTCGACGGCGCGGCGGGTGAAGTCGATGAAGCCCGAGACATCCGAACCCAGGAAGTTTTCCCCGTCGCCCAGTCCCAGCACCAGCGGGGAGTTGCGGCGGGCGGCCACGACTACACCGGGGTGTTCGGCGTGCACGGCCAGCAGGGTGAAGGCACCCTCGAGCTGGCGGGCGGTCAGCTCCATGGAACGGGTCAGGTTCCCCTCGCCGGCGCCGCGGTAGACGGAGCCGAGCAGGGCCGCTGCGACTTCGGTGTCGGTGTCGGAGATGAACTCGACGCCCTCGGCGCGCAGCTTGGCCTTCAGCTCGGCGAAGTTCTCGATGATGCCGTTGTGGATCATTGCGAGATTGCCTTCATCGGCAAGGTGCGGGTGGGCGTTGGCGTCGGTCGGGCCGCCGTGGGTAGCCCAGCGGGTGTGCCCGATGCCGGTCAAGGCCGCCGGCAGCGGTGCGTCTTCCAGCGACTGGACGAGGTTGGCGAGCTTGCCAGCCTTTTTGCGCGAGTCGATGCCCGCGTCGGTGACAACGGCCAGGCCGGCCGAGTCGTAACCGCGATATTCGAGGCGCCGCAGGCCCTCGAGAATCACATCGAGCGCGCCGTGATCGGCCGCGCGTCCAGCATTACCTACGTATCCAACAATTCCACACATGAAAAAAAGAGTACCGTGCCGCACAAGGCCGCAGATACATTTGCCCTGTTGGGTGGGCATAATATTTTGTGGTCATGAACATAGCCGGGAAGTATGGCCAAACGGCGAAGTTTGGGAATACAGGTGGGTTGTTGGCACAATTCAAGGCGTGAATGGACAGCGTGCGGTCGACTACAGTGCAACACCCTTTGTCGAATTGGACCGCCAGACCTGGGCAAGACTGTCCAATGAACTGAAGCAGCCACTGGACGAAGCGGACCTCCGCCGCCTCAGCGGCCTGGGTGAACAGCTCAACCTCGCCGAGGTGCGCGAGGTGTACCTGCCCTTGTCGCGCCTGCTCAACCTCTATGTCCAGGGCGCGGCCTCGCTGCACCAGGCCACCAACACCTTCCTCGGGGAAAAAACCCGGCGAACCCCCTTCGTCATCGGCGTGGCAGGTTCCGTGGCCGTGGGCAAGTCCACGACCGCCCGCGTGCTGCAGGAATTGCTGCGCCGCTGGCCCGACACCCCCGACGTGCAATTGATCACGACCGACGGCTTCCTGTACCCGAACGCGGATCTGGAAAAACGCGGCATCATGCATCGCAAGGGCTTCCCCGAGTCCTACGACCGCCGACGCCTGTTGCGTTTTGTCTCGGAAGTGAAATCCGGGGCACCCGAGGTGCGCGCACCCTGGTACTCGCACCTGAGCTACGACATCGTCCCCGGCAAGGAAGTGGTGGTGCGCTCCCCGCAGGTGTTGATCGTGGAGGGACTCAACGTCCTGCAGCCGGCCCGGGCCCGGATGGACGGCACCGCGGGACTGGCGTTGAGTGATTTCTTTGACTTCTCCGTCTATGTCGACGCGCGGACGGCGGACATCGAGGAGTGGTACATCCGCCGATTCATGAAGCTGCGTTCGGGTGCCTTCTCGGATCCAGCGTCCTATTTCCACCGCTACGCATCGCTCAGCGACGACGAAGCCAGGGAAACGGCGCACGGCATCTGGAAGCGCATCAACGAGCCGAACCTGCGGGAAAACGTCATCCCGACGCGCGGCCGCGCACAGCTCGTATTAAGCAAATCGGCGGACCATTCGATCCGCCGAATGCTGCTTCGCAAGATCTAAAACCGGAATGCGCCCGATGAACGGTTCGTAAACTTTTCGAAAAATTACCGCACTTCCACCTATTGACCACTGGCAATGTGTGCAAAGCTGGGCACATGTTAAAAGGATTCAAGGATTTCATTATGCAGGGCAACGTCGTTGACCTTGCCGTTGCCGTCGTCATTGGTGCCGCTTTTGGCGCCGTGATCAATTCATTGGTTGAGAACATTCTTATGCCATTGATTGCAGCATTGGTCGGTTCCCCGAACTTCGACAACTTCCTGGTTGTCACGATCGGGTCCGGCGTGGCCATCAAGTTCGGCGCATTCCTGACCGTCTTGGTGAACTTCATCCTGATTGCTGCCGCCATCTACTTCATCGTCGTTGTGCCGATGAAGCATCTCGCCGAGATGCGCCAGGCTCGCCTGGGCGTCGAGGAACCCGCCGAGGACATCGATCCGCAGGTAGCCCTGCTGGCCGAGATCCGCGACGAACTGCGCAATCGAACCGCCTGATCCGCCGCGCACCCTCGGGTGCCACGACCGATGATGCCCCGGTGGCCGTGATCCTTTCGATCCGGCCGCCGGGGCATTCTCTTGCCCAAGGCCAGGCACCACCAGGGCGCGGGCCGGGATGCGCCCCTGAAGCACGCACCGCATTGAAAGTGGGATGATGGAGCGGTGAGTGCACAATCTACCGATCAGACCGAAAATCCAACCCACACCCAGGACCCGACAACGACGTCGGACTGGGAACGGCGCGCCATCATCGATCTGGCCAACGTCCGCGAAAACGTGAAGCGGGTCGCCGAGCTCGTGGCGCCGGCCGCCATCATGGGCGTGATCAAGGCCGACGGGTACGGGCACGGAGCCGTGGCCGTGGGACGCGCAGCGGTGCAGGCCGGGGCCACCTGGCTGGGCTGCGCCCACGTCACCGAGGCCCTGAAGGTGCGGGAAGCGGGGCTCGAGGTCCCGATGCTGGCCTGGCTGCACACCAAGGGAACCCCCTTCGCCGAGGCCATCGCCGCAAACATCGACCTGGCCGTGTCCGGCTGGGAACTTGAGCATGTGGCACGCGCCGCCGAAGCGGCGGCCCAACCGGCACGCGTGCACCTGAAGATCGACACCGGGCTGGGCCGCAACGGCAGCACCCCCGCGGAGTGGGAGCTGTTGCTGGGCCGGGCGGCCAGCTACCAGGAAGAGGGATTGATGCGCGTGGTGGGCGTATTTTCCCACCTGGCTGTAGCCGACGAGCCCGAACGCCCGGAAACCGACGACCAGCTCGAGGCCTTCAACCAGGCCGTGGCCCTGGCCGAGGACGCGGGCTTCGACCTCGAGGTGCGGCACATCGCCAACACCCCGGCGATCCTCACCCGCCCGGACGCCCACTACGACATGGTTCGCCTGGGCCTGGGCCTGTACGGGCTGAGCCCCTTTGCCGGGGAAGACCCGGCACGCTACGGCCTGCGCCCGGCGATGACGCTGGTCAGCCGGATCGCCAACGTCAAGAAGGTCCCGGCCGGGCAGGGCGTGGGTTACGGCCTGCGCTACCACACGGAATCCGAAACCTACCTGGGTCTGGTCCCGATGGGCTACGCCGACGGGGTGCCGCGCGTCGCGCTGAACGCACCGGTGAGCATCAACGGCACGATCTACCGGGTGCGGGGCACCATCGCCATGGACCAGTTCGTGGTGGACCTCGGCCCGGATGTCGACGTCGAGGAAATACTGGGTTCCGAGGTGATCCTCTTTGGGGACGGCGGCCCCTCGGCCACCGAATGGGCCGACGCGGCCGGCACCATCAACTACGAGATCGTCACCCGCATTTCCCCGCGGGTCCCGCGCCGACTGGTGGAAGGCACCTGGGGTGAGTCCGGTGAGTGAGGCTTCTGCGGCCGTCGAGCTCGCGGTCCACGACATTGCCCAGACCAAGGACTTCGCGCACCGGCTCGGGGCGATCCTGGAACCCGGGGACCTGCTGGTGCTCACCGGCGAGCTCGGGGCCGGCAAGACGACCTTCACCCAGGGCCTGGGACTGGGGATGGGGGTGCGCGAGGGCATCATTTCCCCCACCTTCGTGATCTCCCGGACCCACCCGACCCTGGGCACCGGGCCCGACCTGGTGCACGTTGACGCCTACCGGCTGGCCAGCGCCGCCGAGCTCGACGACCTGGACCTGGAAGCGACCATGGCCCAATCCGTCACCGTCGTCGAATGGGGCGCTGGCAAGGTCGAACAACTCAGCGATTCCCGTCTGGAGATCGTGCTGCTGCGCCCCGGCTCGGTGCAGAACCACGAGGACCTGGTCTTCGACTTCCACGAGGGCGAGGACGACGAGCCGCGCACCATCAAGCTCACGGCCATCGGCCCGCGCTGGGACAACGACCCGGCGCTCGCGGCCCTGCTGAACGACTTCACAAGCTAAAGGGAATTCATAAATGCTTCTATTGGCCATTGACACCTCCGCCAACGCCTCGGCGGCACTGCTGCGCTCCGAGGGCACCGTCGTTGAGGTGCTCGGCTCCTTCACCTCGACCGAGAGCAATGACCACTCCGAGGTCCTGGCCCCGGCCCTCGAGTCCCTGCTCGCCGCCGCCGGCGGGGTGGTTCCCGAGGCGATCGCGGTCGGCGTGGGCCCCGGACCCTTCACCGGGCTGCGCGTGGGCCTGGCCACCGCCCGAACCCTGGGCTTTGTCTGGGGAGTGCCGGTCCACGGGGTGATGAGCCTCGATGCCATTGCCCTGGATGCGGTGGCCCGGCAACCGGCCGGGGAGTTCACCGTCGCCATCGACGCGCGGCGCAAGGAGCTGTACTGGGCACGTTACGACAAGGCCGGGGCGCTGCTCGACGGCCCGCACGTCACCGTGGCCGAGGAACTGCCCGCAGGCCCGGTGTACGGGGCCGGGGCCGGCCTCTACGCCGACCGCCTGGCCGCGGTGGGTGCGAAGGCGGTGGACGGCTTCGAAAGCTCCCATCCCGATGCCGTCTCGCTGGGCACCCGCGCGCTGCGCACCCTGGCCGCCGGCGATGCCCTGCTGGGCACCGAGCCCCTATACCTGCGCGAATCCGACGCGAAGGTGCCCGCGGTGATGAAGGGCAAGCTGCTGTGACCGAACAGGAGCCCCACCCCGTGCCGGCGGGCCTGGAAACCAGGCCCATGCTCCACTCGGACGTGGACGAGGTCTGGGAGATGGAAAAGGCGCTTTTCCCGGCGGATGCCTGGCCGCGGGAGATGTTCATCGGCGAACTGGATCTGGTGGACACCCGGAACTACTGGGTGGTGCAGGACGCCGGGAAGATCGTCGCATACTGCGGGCTGATGTGCGTGCTGCCGCTGAGCGACGTGCAGACCATCGCCGTGGACCCGGACTACGAGGGCCGGGGGATCGGGACGCACCTGTTGCGCCTGATGATCGACACCGCCGTGAAGCTCGGTGCCACCGATTTGTTGCTGGAGGTCCGCGAGGACAACCCCCGCGCGCAGGGCCTGTATGAGCGCCACGGGTTCGAGGCCATCCACCGCCGCAAGGGGTACTACCGCGACGGCGTCGATGCCATCATCATGCGCAAGGTCCTGTTCACTGCCGGTTGATCCGGCCATATCCACGCTCGCGGGCGGTCCCTGGCCGGCCCGGCGAGCGGCATCGAATACGCCCGCTTCGCCCAAAGCGGGGCCCCGGCCCTAAAATTGGAACCATGTCCCTTACTGCACCGCTCGTTCTTGGCATTGAATCCTCCTGTGACGAAACCGGGGTGGGTATCGTGCGTGGAACCGAGCTCCTGGTCAACGCCGTGGCCTCCTCCATGGAAGAGCATGTGCGCTTCGGCGGGGTCATCCCCGAGATTGCCTCCCGTGCCCACCTGGACGCCTTCGTGCCGACGCTGTCGGCCGCGCTGAAGGACGCCGGGGTGTCGCTGGATGAGATCGACGCGATCGCGGTGACCAGCGGCCCCGGGCTTTCCGGCGCCCTGATGGTGGGGGTCTCCGCGGCGAAGGCCCTGGCCCTGGCCACGGGCAAGCCGCTGTATGCCATCAACCACTTGGTTGCCCACGTCGGCGTGGGCATCCTGGACGGCGGAGAGCTGCCCGAGAACCTCGGGGCGCTGTTGGTTTCCGGCGGCCACACCGAAATCCTGCAGGTCAACTCGCTCACCGACGACGTGCGTCTGCTCGGGGCCACGATCGACGACGCGGCGGGGGAGGCCTATGACAAGGTCGCACGGCTGCTGGGCCTGGGCTACCCCGGCGGACCCGTCATCGACAGAATCGCCAAGGAAGGCAATCCCAAAGCCATCCGGTTCCCGCGCGGGCTGACCCTGCCCAAGTTCATCGGCACCGCCGAGGAACCGGGCAAGCACCGCCACGATTTCTCCTTCTCCGGGCTCAAGACCGCAGTTGCACGCTGCGTGGAGCAGTACCAGAAGCGCGGCGAGGAGGTTCCGGTGGCCGACATCGCAGCCGGCTTCCAGGAAGCCGTGGTCGACGTGATCACCTCCAAGGCCGTGCGCGCCTGCCAGGAACACGGGCTGACCAACCTGATGCTCGGGGGAGGGGTGGCGGCGAACTCGCGGCTGCGCGAACTGCTGGCCGCCCGCTGCGCCTCGGCCGGGATCACCCTGCGGGTTCCGCCGCGGAACCTGTGCACTGACAACGGTGCGATGGTTGCGGCCCTGGGTGCCCAGCTGGTGGCCGGCGGTGTCAATCCGACCGGCCTGAAGTTCTCCACCGATTCTGGACAGCCGGTGAGCCTGGTTTCTTTGGTGGCATAGGGCCAAAATGGCCTTGGACGCAGAAAGGGGTGGGCGGGAAAAGCTCCCGTCCACCCCTTGTTGCATCCTTGGATCGTTGACTCAGGCCAGGTGCATCCTGCGGACATTGTCCTTGACAACCTCGTGGAGGTCGCCGTTGTGCGCCGTGGCGATCTTGTGCTGCCACTGGTAGCCGGCACCGCCGGTGATGATGCGTTCCACGTCGGCCAGCTCGGTGCTGCAGCCGAGCTTTTCCGCGACCGGTGCCAGCCGCTCCAGCTCAAGGCGCAGGTGGTCGGTGACAAGCATTTCGTCCCCGGCGGCGTTCAGGATGATGATCGCTTCCATGCCATAGCGCGCGGCGCGCCACTTGTTCTCGACGCGATACCAGGGCGGCATGACGGGAATCGTTCCGCCGGCATCCAGCGTGGTCGACATGTCATCGACGAGGCATTGGGTGAGGGCGGCGATGGCGCCGATGTCCTGCAGCGAGGACAGTCCGTCGGAGATGCGCATCTCGACGGTTCCGAAGCGGGGGACCGGTCGCACGTCCCAGCGGATTTCCGAGATGTCGTCGATGACGCCGGTGTGCAGCATGTCGGCGACGTAGGCCTCGTATTGCTCCCAGGTCGGGAAATGGTAAGGGATCCCGGCGGTGGGAAGCTGCTGGAACATCAGGGCGCGGTGCGAGGCGTAGCCGGTGTCTTCCCCGCCCCAGAAGGGGCTGGAGGCAGAGAGCGCCTGGAAGTGGGCCTGGTAGTTGATCAGTCCGTCAACGATCGGCAGGGCTTTGGCCCGGGCGTCCAGGCCCACGTGCACGTGCACGCCGTAGATGACCATCTGCTGGCCCCACCATTGGGTGCGGTCGATCATCTTCGCGTAGCGGTCCTTGTCGGTGACCGGCTGCAGCTTCGGCGGGGCGAAGGGGTGGGAGCCGGCGCAGTACAGGTCCACGTCCATAGGGTCGGTGACCTCGCGAACGGCCACCAGGTTCTCGTGCAGTTGGGCCTTGGCCTGGGCCACGGTTTCGCATACACCCGTCACGATCTCCACGGTGTTCAGCAGCAATTCCTGCTTCACGTGGGGATGTTCGTCGTCGATCCCGAGATTGCCGTGCCGCACATTCAACTCTGCAAGCACTTCCTCGGCGACGGAACGCAGGTCGGAAGTATGGCGATCCACCAACGCAACTTCCCATTCCACTCCGAGCGTGGACTGGCGTGATGATGCGAAATCTATTTGCATCGAACCTCCATGATTCATGAGGCGATCCACCCCAATATGTTCTTCCCGCCAGTCTATCGAGCGAAACCACACAGTTGATGCCACCGATGGAGGTTCGGTGGGGTTTGGCGGCCTGGCAATCGTGCGTTTGCGCTCACACCGGGAAAACGACCGGCTCGACTTCGATGGCCAGGCGCCTATCGCCGATGCGGGTGAGCACCAGGGTCGCCTTGTTTTTCGCGTCGCGCCCGGTTCCGGCCAGCAGGATCTTGCGTAATTCCTCGGGGGTGACGTCCATGCCGCGCTTCTTGATGTCCAGCACGCCGATCTTTTCGGCCTTGACCCATGCGCGCAGGTTCTTCACGTGGTACGGGTGGACGGCCAGGACCTTGTAGGCCTTGGCCAGCGGGGTCGCCACGGCTTCGGCTGTGCTGAAGTAGGCAATGTGCGGGTCGAGAAGGTGCCCGCCGGTGTCCTTGAGCAGATGGTCGATCAGCCCGGCGCGGATCACCGCACCGTCGGGTTCGTATATGTAGGAGTCGATTGCGCCGACCGGCACGTCCCCGCGCAGCGCCGCATCGGGGTCGAAGTCCACACCGCTGGTCAGTTCCGTGGCACCGTGCGCCCCGATCACCAGGGCCGCGCGACGGATGCCGGGGCGGGCCAGCGGGCCGAACCAGAGGGCGGCCTCGGTGACATCCCCGTTGATGGAGACCCACTGGACCTCGCAATTGGCCGGCACCGCATCGTGCGGCAGGCCGGGGCCCATTTTCACGCCCACGGCCAGCCCGCGGTCGGCCAACGACTCGACGAAGGACAGCGGAGGGGAAAACGCCTCGGGATCGAAGATCCGCGAGGTGCCGGAAGTGTCGGTGGTGCGCCGGGCCGGGTCGAGCCAGACCCCGTCGAATCCGGTGAGGTCGAACTCGGTTGCGTCAGAGTTGACGACCGTGGCGGTGGGCCACGGCATGAGGTTCAAGGTGGCCGCCGCCGCGGTGGTCTCGTCCATCTCCACTGCGGTCACCTCGATCTCGGCGCTGGCCAGGGCGAGGGAATCCGCGCCGATGCCGCATCCAAGGTCGGCGACCTTCTTGATCCCGGCGCGGGTGAAACGCTGGGCATGCAGGCCCGCAAGCTTCAGGCGCGTGGCCTGCTCGAGGCCGGCGGGGGTGAACACCATGCGGTCGGCGAAAGGCCCGAACTTGACCCGGGCCTTGGAGCGCAACTGTGCCTGCTGGACCACGGCGGTGACCAGTTCCACTGGGTGCCCGGCCTTGCGCAGCTCCAGATTGAGGTTCAGTGCCGCCTCCTTGGTGCCGGCGGCGGACGGGTCGACCGAGTTCAGCAGTTCCCACCCCTGGGGTGTCAACAGTATTTCCAGCTGGGATGCTGCGGCCTCGGAGCTTTGGTTTGCCATGGAATCAAGCCTAGTACGGATGCGGTCTGGTCCGCGGACGGACGGACGGGACGCGGTGGGTCGGGCAGGGCGCGGCCACCCGCACAGCCCGTGAAGTGCCGTGGGGGTGGCCGCGGTCGATAAGCCGCCGATTGGCGTTAGCGCATCAACTGGTTCATGTTGATGTGGTTGCGCACCGCCGGGTAGTAGCCGTTAAGGTAGCCGCTGGTGGTGGGGTGCAGGTTGAACGGGTCGCCAAGGTTGGCCATGTTGAAGTAGATCCAGGAATCCGTTGCACCCAGGCCATGGTCGTTGAACGGGCCCAGCACCGGAACGAATGTGGCGCTGGTGCCGTCCGTGGCGTCGCGGATGACCCGGTTCAGCGAGTCGCCCAGCTTGTTCAGGTCCCGGGCGTGGCTTGCGCTCATCAGCGGCTGGTCGCCGTTGGAGGCCGTGAAGAGCCTCGGGTAGCCCAGCACCAGGATCTCTCCGGGGGTCGCAGCGTCAACCAGTTGCAGGGTTTGGTGGGCGGACGCGCCAACCATCGGGAGCGCGGCGTTCCCGGCTGCCAGTGCGGCATCGCACGCGGCATCCGATCCAAGGGTGCTGCAGGCAAGAACCAGGCCGGCCAGGTTCAGGTCGTTGCCGCCGAGCGTGAGTGTCGTCAGGTCCGCGGTGGCGAGGTACGGGGTGATCTGCTGGGCCACTGCGCCGATCTGCGCGGTGGTCATCCCGGCACAGGCAACATCGGCAGTGAGGTTGACGTTGTCCATGGAAGCGATCTTGGTGACGTGTGTTTGGCCGCTTCCTTGCAGGCAACCCGGAAACGGTCCGGGGACGAGGGCCCCAGAACCGAATCCGGCGGAGTACGAGTCTCCGAGGTTGACGTAGTTCACGGTTCCCGAGGTGCTGGACTCCGTCGGCGGCGCCAGCGCGGCGGCCGGGCCCATCCCGGTCAGGGAGAGGGCACACGCGGCAATGCCGGCGGCGAATAGGGCGAAAAGACGTGTTGGTGCGAAGCGAGCCATGGGAAAGATCCCCCTGCTTTCAACATGGCGGGGCGTCGGTGACGCGCCGCCGGTTTCCCGAAGGGTCGGGTGGCCGTGTGGGGCGCCGGGCCGTCGCCGGAACGTGCCCCGTGGTTCAAATCCCCAAGGATGGGAACCACTGTCCGGCCGGGCGCGAAGCACTGCCGGTGTGCCAGGATGCGGGACCGAGGCTCTCGGCCCGTACGTATTGCCAATCCTAGGGCGCACCTTGGCCATAAGACAGGTTTGGGATGGGGGAAATATGGCACGTCACTGAGCTGCGGTGCCGGGGGAGCAGCGTGCGGAAGCCTGTGGTCGCCGCCGGTGCGCAGCGTGGGGGACGGGATCTGTGGATTCGGCCAGGTGCCTTTGGGCGGGCTGCGGGCCCTTGGATCAGAGCGGCAGTGCCGAGCGGATGGGCCAGTCCTGGCCCTCCAGGATGAGCTGGGCGCAGGCCCCAGTGTCGGTGTTGAACACCAGCGGGGCCAGCAGGTTGACGCTCGCTTGGCTGTCGGAGGTATTCACTACGACCAGGACGCAGCGGGACGCGGGCTCGGGCTCCCCGAGCAACGCCATTTGCTCGTTGGTGAACACCGGCTTGTAGTCGGCCAGGTGCAGGGACGCGTCAAGCACGAACAGGCGCAGCCCCGCGGCCTGCGGGGAAGCCAGCGAGTACAACCCCAGCGCACCGTCGACGGGCTCAAGGGACAGCGTGGTGGCCTCGGGGAATCCCGGCAGCGCGGCGGCGGGAACCAGCACGCGGCTCATCGCAGGAAATCCATCAGCGAGGGCTGCAAGGTGCGGGCCGCGGCAGATAGGGCTGCCTGGTAGGCGACCTCCTGGGTCTTGAGCTCCAAGATGACCTTGCCCAGGTCGATGTCCTCGATGCCGCTGCGGCGGGCCTCGAGGGAAACGGCGTCCGAGAGCAAGGCATCGTCGGCGGCAAGCACCGACGCGTGGCTGGCACCGATGGTGGCCTGGGCCCCGAGGACCCTCTGCAGGCTCTTATCGACTTCGCCGATGCGGGCGGATATGTTTCTGCCTTCTCGCAGGTCCAAGGCGATCTCCTTTACGAGCTTAAAGACGTTTTCGTCGACATCCCCGAAGACCGCGGAACCGTCGGCATCCACGCGCACGGTCGAATTCGGGCCGATGCGTCGATCCACGGCCCCGGTGCCATGGAACTGGTACGTAGTGGAATCCAGGGCGTCGGGCTTGTTGGAGGTTCCGGCAAATACATGGCGTCCCATGAACTGGGTGTTGGCTGCGGTGACCAGAGAGTTGAGTAGTTGGTCCAGTTCCAGGGCGATGGCTTCCTTGGCGTCCGGGTTCAGGGCGCCGTCGTTGGCTCCCTTGACCGTGAGGTCGCGGACCTGCTGGATGATGTCGGTCGCGCTGGTCAGGGCCTTGTCCGTGGTGGAGAGCCAACCATTGGCGTCCTGCACATTGCGAGAGAACTGTGTATTCAGTCGCTGCTCGGCGCGCAGGGCCATGACATTTGCGGTGCCCGAAGGATCGTCGCTGGGCTTGCCGATCTCCTTCTGAGTGCCGGCCTTGTTCTGGATGGTGGCCAGCCGGGTCATGGCTGCCTGCAAGTTGCGCTCGGCATTGAGGTTGAGTGCCGCGGTCGTGATTCTGGTCATGGGTTTGGTTCCTTCCCCTAGCGTCCGACGAGTCCGGTGCGGTTGATCAGCGTGTCGAGCATTTCATCGACGGCTGTCATGACGCGCGCGGCCCCCTGGAAGGCATGCTGGTTGGCGATCAGTGCAACGTTCTCCTCATCGAGGGACACCGCGGAGACCGACTGCTGGGCGTTGATGGCCCCCGAGGCCGCCACCGCGGTGGAGACCGCTTGCTGGGCCTCGGCGCGGGTGGTTGTCCCGATCTTGATGACCAGGTTCGCCCACAAGGCGTCGGGACCGCCGGGCACCTTGCCGAGTTCCGCCATCTTCGCGGCGTTGGAACCGTCCAGGTTTCCGCCGGGGGTACTGCTGGTGGCAAGGTCTGCGGCCCCCTGGGCCAGAACCGACAAGTTGCCGGTGGCATCGAAACCGAAGAAGGCCAGACCCTTGTCTCCGGCCACGGTGAAGCCGTTTGCCTGGACATTGTTGACGCGATCGGCCAGTTCCTTGGCGATGCCTTCGAGTGATTTGGCGGCCTCGGAGAGCGAGCCTCCGGTGCCAGTGAGGTCGGCCGGTGCCAGGACCGCGAGCGCCCCGGCGAGCCGCCCGGATTGCAGGGCAATCGGCGACCCGGTGCGGTGGGCCCACTGGATGGATGGCGGGGAACCTGCGCCACCGAAGTTCAAGGCTCCTGTGGCTTCCAGCGGGCGGACAGTGTTGCCGGTGACCAAGGCATTTCCGTCGATCAGCACGTCGATGGTGCCGTCGGGCAGTTCGCGGACGGTTGCACCGGAAAGCTCGGCGATGTTCTGGGTCAACAGGTCCCGCTGATCCAGTAAGGCGTTGGGCGTGCCGCCGGATGCGACGGTCGAGCGGATCTGTTCGTTCAGGCCGGCGATGGCGGTGGCCGCGGCGTTGATGTCTCCGACCATGGTGTCAAGGCTTTGGCGTTGGGCCTCCCACTGGTCGGAGATCTCGGTGCGGGAGAGGCCGATGCGGTTGGCCACGGCCTTGGCACGCTCGATCAGGACCGCGGCGGGAGAGGTCTCGCCGGGTTGGTTGGACACATCCTGCCAGCCGGCCCAAAAATCGTTGAGCAGTGCAGAGAGCCCGTTTTCGCCCGGTTCCCGCAGGACCCCCTCGAGGTTGGTCAGTGCCTCGGCACGGGTGTCGGACTGGGCGGCCAGGGCGATGGTGCCGCGCACGCGGGCATCGAGATGGGCATCGGCCAAGCGGGCGATCCCTGTCAGGGCCACTCCTTGTCCGACGCCGGGCCGGGAAGCCAGCAGGCCGGTCGATGCTACGGAACCGACGGACAGGAAGTCGGCGCGTTGCCGGGTGTAACCGGCCGTGCCCACGTTGGCCATGTTGTTGCCGGCAGTCTCCATCGCGAGGCGCGCGGCATTCAGGCCGGACATTGCCGTGTTCAGGCCACTGAATGTACTCACGTCGGTTCCTTAGAGGTTGGTGTCGATGATGTGGGCGCCGGCGCTTTGCGACGCAGTTGCCCCGGCCGGGCCATACAACGAGGGGTCGTCACCCAGGGTTGCGAGAGTTTCCTGCGTGGACCGGTGGGCGGCACGCAGGTATTGTTCGTTGGCATCCCGCAGCTGGCCGATCTCGGCACCGGTATGTCGCAGTGCCGCCAGATGTGCGCCCAAGATTTCACTCCACGGGCCCTCGGGTGCGGCTTCGATGATCTCTGACAGGGGCGCTGCTGCGTCAAGTCCCCAGGACAAGGCAACCCTTGAGGCCTCGACCGCACGGTTCAGGCCCGCCGCGTTGACCTTCTGCAAGACGCTCTCGATCTCGCGTGTGGCCAACTGAATCCATTGGGACTTGCCGGCAACGAGCAAAAGATGCTGTTCCTCCAACTTGAAGTGCAGAAGCTCAAGTAGTTCCCGTTCTTTCCACAACAGGGCCGAAAGCTCATTGGTACCCATGATTTTTATCTCTCCAAAACTGTTGTGCCCCCAATAATTTCCCCAGTCATAGGAGTCTATCGGCCGACACAAAGTGAACGTTAGTTAACCAACGAGCCATTTAGGCCGAAATGCGGCTAACATCTGTTCTTGGGGAAATACGCATTTGGGGAAAATGGCTAGTTGGCCAGAGGCGATGGCTTCTGGACTTTTGATCACTCAAATGGACAAGGACGATCCGGTTGGAGCGACAAGTACGCAACCAGATGGTGCTGGAAAACCTTCCGCTGGTAGGTTATCTCGCTGCTGAATTATGCGCGAAGGCGACGCATCTCTCGCGTGAGGATTTGGCGTCGGTGGGGGCCATTGCCCTGATCACCGCGGCGGATTCCTTCGACGACACCCTCGGGGTTCCTTTCGGGGCCTACGCCCGACGGCGCATCGTGGGCGCCTTCGCCGATGACATGCGCTCCAACGACTGGGCTACGCGTGGCGCACGCAAGAAAATCACCGAAACACGCACTGTCCAGGATTCCCTGACTGCCGCACTGGGTCGAACCCCGACGGTTGTCGAGCTATCCGAAGCGTTGGGCCTTGACCAGACGGCTACTCTCGCGATCTTGAGCGACTCGGCACGCACCGTGGTGGCGATAGACGACACCATGAACGACTACCTTTCTTCCGGAATGGAGACACCAGAAGAATCAATGCTCGAAGTGGAACGCACCAAGGTCATCCGTGATGCCGTTGCGGCGCTGCCGGAGAACCTGCGCGTGGTCATCGAACGCATCTACTTCGAAGGTTCCACCGTGAAGGAGCTCGCAGCCGAAATGGGGGTCACTCACTCGGCCGTATCCCAGCGACGTACCGCGGCAATGAAGTTGCTGCACGAAGGATTGCAAACGCGGTATATCCCGGATCAGGAACCCTTGCCGGAATCCAGCCTCACCAGGGCGGCCACGCAGCGGCGTGAGCAGTACCTGAAAGACTTTGGTGAACGCGTCGCCGGTGGCATCGTGCGGTTGGCTGGCCAGCCTGCATGGCCCTCTGCATAGCGACCCAACACCTACTTTCCCATGACTGCTAACCGACCTTGTTCAACGGTCGATAGTCGGTGATTGAGGTCCACGGACGGACCTTGGWACATACACCCGTCTCACGGAGGAATTCACCATGGGTATGCAGATCAACACCAACATCGCGGCGCTTAACGCTCACCGCAACCTTTCCAACACGCAGAACGACCTCTCAAAGTCACTTGAGAAGCTGTCCTCGGGCCTGCGCATCAACCGTGCAGCCGATGACGCTGCAGGTCTTTCCATTTCCGAGGGCTTGCGCTCACAGGTCAACGGTTTGGGCGTCGCGGCTCGCAACGCACAGGACGGCATCTCGGTTATCCAGACCGCTGAAGGAGCCCTGACCGAGGTCCACTCGATCTTGCAGCGCGTCCGCGACCTCGCAGTTCAATCCGGTAACGATTCGAACAACACTGAATCTCGCGCTGCAATCGCCACCGAAGTTGCAGCGCTTGGAGCCGAACTCACCCGAATCGGTGCGTCCACAAACTTCAACGGCACTAAGCTTCTCGATGGCGTCACCACGGAACTTACTTTCCAGGTAGGCGCGGGTGGAGCAGCAGCTGAGGACCAGATCAAGATTTCCTTGGGCGACGTTGCTGCCGTTGGTACGGCGATTACCACTCTTGCAGGAACGGGCTTTTCGAGCGCGGCTAACGCATTGACCACGATCACAGCTATCGACAGCGAGATCAAGGATGTTTCGGCAGCTCGATCCAGCCTGGGTGCCTCACAGAACCGCTTCGAATCCGCCATCAACTCCCTGAACGTTTCGCGCGAAAACCTGCAGGCCGCAGAATCCCGCATCCGCGACGTTGACATGGCCGGCGAAATGGTGAATTTCACCCGCGCGAACATCCTGTCCCAGGCCGGTACCGCCATGCTCGCGCAGGCCAACCAGTCCAACCAGGGTGTACTGCAGCTTCTCGGCTAAGCATCCAACACCGCTCGGCAACCAAGCGGCTTTCAAGCCACGGACGGTTTAGGAACCGTGCCGAGCAACCACCGATCTCCCGTGGCAGATGCCGACTCATTGAGTCGGGCACCTGCCGCGGGAGATTCGCGGTATCCACACCACAGCTAGAAAGCGGAGAACACATGGGCCTGGCACTTGACGGACTCGCCAGCGGGCTGGACACCACCTCGTTGATCAAATCCCTGATGCAGGTTGAAGCGATCCCGCAGAACATCCTGAAAAACAAGGTCAGCGCCACCAAGACCATGGTCGCCGCATTGCAGGCGCTGAACACCAAGGTTGCCGACCTTGCCACACTGACGGCGAAGCTGGCCAAGCCCGAGTCGCTCCAGCTGTTCAACACTTCGGGAAGCTCCGAAGGCTTGAAGGTGACGACCTCGGCCGGGGCCACCTCCGGCACTCTCGACCTGATGGTCGACAAGCTCGCCCAAAGCCAGCTGCAGGTATCCGCTCCCGTCACCGAATGGGACGCATCAACCTTCACCATCACCGCGGGTGGCACCGACACGGCCATCGTGGCCACGTCAAATTCCCTCGATGACATCATCTCCGCAGTCAATGCCTCGGATTCGGGAGTTAAGGCAGTCAAGGTTTCCGCCGGCAACGGCGAATACCGCGTGCAGTTCTCCGCAACCGAGACCGGGGTCGCGAACAAGTTCATGATCTCCGGCACAGGCGTGCCGTTGACCGCGGTCCGTGACGCGCAAGATGCCGAGATTACACTGTGGGCCGGGAGCACCGCTCCGCAAACAATCACCTCGTCCACGAACACCTTTGCATCCCTGCTACCCGGTGTGGATGTCACTGTTTCAAAGGTCTCCACCGAGCCGGTGACGGTGTCGATCGAACGCGACAACGAGGCCACCTCCAAGGTCGCCTCGGACCTGGTGAACTCCCTGAACGACCTATTCAAGTTCATTGCCGCAAACTCCGCCGTCACCTCGGGGACCGGTGGTGCCACCAGCGGCATGATCTTCACCGGCGACAGCACCGCACGCGACGTGAAGCAGCGCATTATGGATGCGGCCATCATGCCGATCGACTCCAAGTCCCCGTCGGAAATCGGCATTTCCATCACCAAGGACGGCAAACTCGAGTTCGACGCCGAGAAGTTCTCCAAGGCCCTTGCCGAGGACCCCGCCCGCGTCGAATCGGTGCTCACCACCATCTCCTCGCGGGTTTCCACCGTTGCTTCGAACATGTCCGACAAGTACGACGGGGCCATCACTTCCCGGATCAAAGGCCAGGAATCGGTGGTCTCTCGCCTGGACACCCAAGTTGAGGATTGGGATAGGCGCCTGAGCAGCAGGGAAGCAACACTCAAGCGCATCTACTCCAGCCTCGAGGTGCAGCTCAGCAACCTCAACTCCCAGCAGTCCTACCTGGCCTCGCAACTGGCCTCACTCCCGACCACGCAGACGAAGTGATGATGAACCCGGCCCTCAAACGTGCGCAGCTTAACCGCGAGGCGATCCTTTCGGCCAGCCCCGCGCGGCTGCTCACCATGCTCTACGACCGCCTGCTGGTGGACCTCAACCGGGCCGAAGCCGCCCAGCTTTCGGGGAACTGGCCTGCGGCATCGGAAAACCTGGTGCACGCCCAGTCGATCATTGCCGAGCTCATCTCGTCCCTGAACAGCGATCTCTGGTCGGGGGCCACGCAGCTGCACAGCCTCTACGCCTTCTCGACCCAGCTGCTCATCGACGCCAACATCAAGCGCGACCCGGCACTGACGCGCCAGGCCATCACTCTGATGGAACCGCTGCGCCAGACCTGGCACGAGGCAGCCTCTGCCCCTGCTGTGCCGGTCGTCGGCGGCGAACACATTGGCTGATAGCCAGGCCCCGCACCGCGGCCATGAATCCTGGGAACTGTTCCTGGGTGATCTGGCCGCCCACGTGGCAGCGCTGCGCTCGGCCGCCGCGGAAGAATCCCTGCTGCTGGAACTGCCCGTCGCTCCGTGGCACCCGCCTGAAGGCCTAGGCGAGATCCCGCAGGAGCTCGCACCGCGGGCCGCGGACTTGCTCTCCCAGATGCAGGGACTGGCCCCGCTGCTCGAACAGCGCCGCGAGGCCACCATGAAGCAGCTGCGCGCCGTCGACTCCGTTCCCCGGGACACCGGGCAGACGTCCATCTACCTGGATTCAATCGGATAGAGCAAACAGCTAACGGTTAGCTGACATCGGCCGATGGTCTAGGAAGAGCACGGATAGCTCACTTTCCTTTTGCGCCCACGGATGGGCCACGCACCGACCCTGGAGCAATTCGTCGTGTTCGATTCCGTCACGTCCCTGGCGCTGGAAAGCGCGCTGGACGGCCTGGCCCTGCGCCAGCGTGCCATCGCAAACAACATCGCGAACGTCAACACCCCCGGCTACCACGCCCGCCGTGTCGAATTCGAGTCCGCCCTGGCCAAGTCCGTGTCCGAGGGCAACGGCCACGTTGCTGCAACCACGTCGAACTCGCTGGAGCCCACGCGCCTTGACGGAAACAACGTGAACTTGGATACGGAAACGCTCTCGAACATCGACACCGTGCTGCGCTACCAGTTCGCCACCCAGGCTGCCTCCGGGCCCTTCAACTCCATCCGCACCGCACTTCGGAGCAACTAATGCTAGACGCCATCGGCATTGCCGGCACCGCACTGACCGTCCACCGCAAGTGGCTAGACGCCGTTTCCGACAACCTTGCCAACGCCAGCACCGCCACTTCCACCGACGGCGAAGCCTTCCGGGCCCGCTACGTGCTGGCCCAGGCCGGCGCCGAAAACACCGGGGTCTACGTGGCAGGGGCCGAGTTCGGGGACGCCGAGGGGCGTCTCGTGCACGAACCGGACCACCCGCTGGCGGACGAGGAAGGCTATGTCCGTTACCCGGACATCGACTTGTCCGAGCAGATGGGCTCGCTGATCATGGCCCAGCGCGGCTACCAAGTCAACGCCGCCGTCGTTGACCGCGCCAAGGAAACCTACCAGGCAGCACTGCAGATCGGACGCAACCAGTAATGGCCTTCGAAATCGGCCCGGTCGCGGGCGTCAGCCCCACCCTGCCCACCGGCTACCTGAAACCTGCAGGAACGCCGTCCACCGACGGCTCGGCCTTCGCCACCGCCCTGGGAGGGGCCGTGGATTCGGTCCAGTCCCTGCAGGCCACCTCGAATGATCTTTCGATCAAGGCAGTGACCGGGGACCTGACCGACATCCACGCGGCCACGCTTGCCTCGACGCGTTCCGCGGTCGCCCTGGAAATGGTGTCCACCTTCCGCAACCGCGGTGTTGAGGCCTTCAACGAAATCATGAGGATGCAAGCCTAGTGGCCAACGTTCCAGCGCCCGTGACCAAGGCACTCGATGCCGTGCGAGGCTTTTCCCTGGCCCAGCGCACCATCGCCCTGATCGGGGTCGCCGTCCTGGTCCTGGGCTCCATTGCATTGGTGGCCTTCATGAGCCAACCCAAGCTGACCCCGCTGTTCACTGGTCTTGCGCCGGAGGATGCCGCGGGCATCGTGGAACAGCTCCAGGCCGATGCGGTTCCCTACGAACTGACCGGGGGAGGGGGCACCATCCTGGTGCCCGAGGCTAACGTCTACGACTCGCGGCTCAAGGCCGCCGCCGCAGGGATGCCCAGCGCCGGAACCAGCGGCTACTCGCTGCTTGACGACATGGGCGTGACTTCGAGCGAATTCCAGCAGTCCATCACCTACAAGCGCGCCCTCGAGGGAGAACTGGCCACCACTATCGGTGCCATGGACGGCATCAAGCTCGCCTCGGTGAAGCTGGCCATCCCAGAACAAACCGTTTTCGTGGATTCCAAGTCAAACCCCACAGCCTCGATCTTCGTCGAGACCAAGCCGAACGTAAACCTCACCAGCAGCCAGGTCCAATCGATCGTCCATTTGACCTCCTCGGCCGTAGACGGCATGAAGGCCGAGGACATCTCGGTCGTGGATTCCACCGGTAAGCTGCTCTCCGCCGCAGGCGTCGGGCTCACCGGAGGGGCCGAGAAGCAAACGGCCGACTACGAATCCCGGGTCGCTTCGGTCATCCAGGGAATGCTGGACCGCGTGGTGGGCCCGGGCAACGCCACGGTGGCCGTCGCCGCGGATCTCTCCCTGGAATCGGCCGAACGCACCGAGGAATCCTTCACCAACCCCGAAGGCAACCCCGCGTTGACCGAGTCAAGCAAGGAAGAAGAATACGAGGGCAGCGGCGGGGCCGGAGCCGGGGTCCTAGGACCGGACAACATAGCGGTGCCCGGTGGGTCCGATGGCGAGGGAACCTTCAACTCCACCGACACCCAACGCACCAACGCGGTGAACAAGGTGACCGAAAACCGATTGATCCCCTCCGGCACGCTCAACCGCCAGAGCGTGTCCGTCGCCCTGGATGCCGCGGCCGCCCAGGGTCTGGACATCCCCGAGATCACCCAGATGGTCAGCACCGCGGCGGGCATCGACACCGAGCGCAACGACACCGTCAACGTCTCGGTGGTCCCGTTCAACGCGGACGCCGCCACCGCCGCGCAAGACGCCTTGGCCGCGGCCGCCGCCGCGGAGACCGCTGCGCGCAACGCCGCCCTGCAGAAGAACCTGATCATCGGCGGGGTCATCGCCCTGGCCCTGCTGCTGGCAACCGTCTACGCGCTGTACGTGCGGCGCAACAAGCAAAACCGGGAACCGGTCGACCTGGGCGAATTCCGCGAATTCGCCCCGCTGCCGCCCGCTCCCTCCGCGGTCACGAACCCCGAGACGATGGCCATCAGCCAGGTGCCCATCCCGGAACCGGCACTCGCGCTGGCGACCCCGCACCACGTCAAGCGCGACGAGCTCTCGGCCCTGGCCGCCAGCGACCCGGCCAAGATGGCCGACTACCTGCGCTCCGTGATGGACGATAGGGGCAACGAATGAAGCAGGACCCAAGCAATGCAGCCCGAAAGCTGACCGGCATCCAAAAGGCCGCGATCGTGCTGATGCAGCTGGACCAGCACCACGCGGCCGAGGTCATGCGCCAATTCACCGAGTTCGAGGCCGACGAGATTGCCGCCGAACTGGTGCGCCTGCGCCGTATCGACGCCGGGACGATCGAAGACACCATCGACGAGATCCACGAGATGGCCACATCCGGGAAGCCCACCGCGCGCGGCGGCCGGGACGTGGCGGCGGGCCTGCTGGAAGCCTCCTTCGGCAGCGAAAAGGCGACCACGGTGATGAACCGGCTGTCCTCCTCGATGTCAGGAATGACCTTCGAGTTCCTCGACGGCAGCGACCCGGCGCACATCGCTTCGCTGCTCGACGGGGAACTGCCCCAAACCATCGCCCTGGTGTTGGCCCACCTGCGTCCCGAGGTCGCCTCGGTGGTGCTGGCCGGGTTCGAGGGCCCGGCCCGCACCGACACCGCCAGGGCCCTGGCCACCATGGGCACCGCGGTGCCTGAGGCGGTGCGCGTGGTCGCGGAGGAATTGAAGAAGCGCACCGGATCGGTCATGACGAGCCACGAACCGCTCGAGACCGTCGGGGGGATCCAACCCCTGGTGGACATCCTGAATCGCTCGGACGTCACGATGGAGAAGGACCTGCTGGCCTCCCTGGACGAACGGGACCCCGAGCTGGCCGAGGAAGTACGCTCGCGCATGCTCTCCTTCGCGGACCTGGTCAAGTTCGAACGCCGCGACGTGCAGCGCGTGCTGCGCGGGGTCGACCCGACCACGCTGGCCTTCGCGCTCAAGGGCGCGGCGGCCGAGGTCGAGGAAACCATCCGCGCCAACATCTCCGACCGCACCAAGGAAATCCTTGACGCGGAAATCTCCTCCATGGGCAAGGTCCGCCTCTCGCAGGTCGAGGAGGCCCGCGCCGACGTCGTCCAATCGATCCGGGCGCTGGAAGCCAGCGGCGAGATCACCATCAAGCGCGGCGATGAGGATGACTATGTCCTCTGACGCCCAGGGGTTCGAACCGGTGCATTTCAGCGTGCTCGCTCCCTCGTCCGGGGACCGGCGCGAGGCCGGCGCCTCGCATGCGCACGGCTATGCCACCGGCTACGCGCAGGGCATCCGCGCCGCCGAGGCCGTAGCGCGGACCGCGCGCGAGGATGCAGCACGGACCGCCGCCGAGGCCGAAGCCGCACGGCGGGCAGAACACGCCGACGCGTTGCGCGCCCTGGCCGGTGCCGCTGCGGCCCTGAACGCACGCACCGTTCCGGTGCTGGAGGAGGCCTCCGGCGTGCTGGTGGAATCCGCGCTGCTGCTCGCGGAAAAGATCGTGGGAAAGGAGCTTTCCAACGACCGCTTCGGGGCCAAGGCTGCACTGGACCGCGCCATGGATGGCATCGACGCGGCCACCGTGCGCCAGGTGCGGATGAATCCGCAGGATCTGGCGCTGTTGGACCTGGACACCGTGCCGGGCACCTCGATCGTGCTGGTTGCCGATCCGTCCCTGGCCCGCGGGGACGCGCTGACCGCATTCGATTCCGGATTCCTTGACGCGCGCATTTCAACCGCCCTTGAACGGGCCGCCGCCGCCTTGCGGAGCGGAATCGCATGAGCCTGGATACGCGTTCCTGGAAGGGCCTCGGTGCCGCGCTGTCCGCGGCCGGACCGGTGCCCATGGGGGTCGTCTCCTCCGTGGTGGGCCTGGGCCTGGAAGTTTCCGGGCTCAACGCCCCGGTAGGCACCGTGCTGCACATCGGGGAGAAGAAGATCCCCGCCGAGGTCGTGGCCGCCCGCAGCGACACCCTGCACTGCATGCCGCTGGGAGCCCTGGACGAGATCCAGGTGGGCGACTTCGTGCACAGCAGCGGCACCGCGGCCTACATCCCGGTCGGCACCGGCCTGCTGGGACGGGTGCTGAACGGGCTGGGAAACCCCATTGACGGCCTGGGCGCCCTGGGGGAGCACACCATGGTGCCCATGGAGAACCAGGCACCGGCCGCCCTGGAGCGCAGCAGGATCACCGATCCGCTGCAGCTGGGGGTCCGGGTCATGGACACGCTCACCGCGGTGGGTGCCGGGCAACGCATCGGCCTGTTTGCAGGCTCCGGCGTCGGGAAGTCCTCGCTGCTATCCATGATTGCCCGCGGCACCGCCGCGCAGGTCAACGTCATCGCCCTGGTGGGGGAGCGCGGGCGCGAGGTCCGCGAATTCCTCGAGGAAGACCTGGGTCCCGAGGGACTGGCCCGGTCCATCGTCGTGGTGTCCACCGCGGACGAGCCGGCACGCATGCGCCTGCGGGCGGCCTTCGTCGCCACCCGCATCGCCGAGTCGTTCCGCGAATCCGGTGCGCAGGTGCTGCTGATGATGGATTCGCTGACCCGCGTGGCCATGGCCCAGCGCGAGATCGGCTTGTCGGCCGGCGAACCGCCGGCAACCCGCGGCTACCCGCCCTCGACCTTCTCGTTGCTGGCCAGGCTCCTGGAACGCGCCGGAACCTCGGCGAACGGGTCGATCACCGGCATCTACACCGTGCTGGTGGACGGGGACGACCACAACGAACCCATCGCCGATGCGACCCGCTCGCTCCTGGACGGGCACATCGTGTTGGACCGCAAGCTGGCCATTGCCGGGCATTTCCCCTCCATCGACGCCCTGGCCTCGGTCTCGCGCGTTGCCTCGAAGGTCACCACCCGGGAGCAGGCCCGGGCAGCTGGAACGCTGCGTAAGGTCTTGGCCGCGCGGCGCTCTGTGCAGGACCTGCTCGACGTGGGCGCCTACCAGCGCGGCAGCAACCCGCTGGCCGACGCCGCGGTCGACCATGAAGGGCGAATCAACGATTTCCTGCAACAACGTCTCGAGGAACCGGTGCCCAGCACCCGGTCCTGGGCCGAGCTTGAATCGCTACTGCTTTCCATGGGGGTGTCCTGATGTCCAAGGGATTTGCACTGTCCGGCCTGCTGAGGCTGCGCGGCCTGCAGGAAACCAAGGCCGCCGGCCAACTCGCCGCGGCCAACCACGCCCTGCGCCGGGGCACCGGTGAGCGCAACACCGTGCGGGAATCCATCGCGGCTCCCGAGGACGCCCCCGTTGACAGCGGAACGCTGATGGCGCTCATGGCCGCCCGCGCCTCCACGCGCGGCATGCTGCTTGAACTGGATGCCATGATCGCGGGCCTGGACTCGGACGCGGACCACGCCCGCGAGGCACACCGGCAGGCCCGGGCCGAGCTGAAGTCCCTGGAAAAGCTGGCCGACCGCCACGAGATCGCCGTCCGCAACCAGGCCCTGGCCCGCGAGCAAGTACTGCTTGACGACCTGGGTGCCACCAACGCCTTCGAAGGGAAGACACCGTGAGCTTCACCGACATGGCCTCGCGCATCGGTGCGATCCAGGGAACCCTGGCTCGTGTCAGCGGCACCACGGCAACGGCTCGCCCGGAACCGCTGTCGGCCGGCACCGCTTCGGCGGCTTCCATGTACGCGGGGGGAACTGCGGGCACCGCTTCCGCGCTGCCCGCAGCCCCTTCAACACCGGCGGCATTCACCCAGGCACTGCAGGAGGCCATGGCCGCCCCGGCGGTGCTCGCCCCCAAGACAGCAACCCCGGCACCTGCCCCCTCCATTGCGCCGGGTACCGGTGCCGCCGCGGGCAAACCGGACGCGGTGCACAACGAACCAAAGGCAACTAGGGGCGGCGTAGACGGGTCGGACGTGGTCGCGGCTGCGAAGAAGTACCTTGGCGTCCCCTATGTGTGGGGCGGCAACAACCCCAAGATCGGACTTGACTGCTCGTCCTTCGTCCAGCACACCTTCAGGGACCTGGGCGTGGAACTTCCGCGCGTTGCCCGCCAGCAGGCCAAGGAAGGCACCGAGGTGCCTTCGCTGTCCCAGGCCAAGCCGGGGGACCTGATCGTCACACGGGGTGGTGGCCATATCGGCATCTACCTGGGTGACAACAAAATGATCCATGCCCCGCGACCCGGCGAAAGCGTGAGCATCCGCAAGCTCTTTGAAACGGATGCCACGATCATGACCATCCGCCGGATCGTGCCCTCTGAGACCTCAGCCCCGGCCGCGGCGAAGCCGGCGGCCGGCGCTACCAAGGAGACAGCCATCGAACAGGCCGAACTAACCGCAGCCGTGCAGCGGGCACTCTTCTCGACGGCGGTGAATGGCGCATGATGCCCCTGATACCAACAACTTTAACTCACCAGACCGGTGCCGGTGCATCGACCACGGGCTCCGGCACATCCACCCGCGCCGGCGGTACCGATCTTCCCGCAGCCGCGGCACCGGGGCTGTTCGCCGAACTCTTCGCCTCCATGATTCCTGTTTCGGCACCACGGCAGGACGCGGAAGCACCTGCGCACATGGCAACGTATCCGGCCGAAACCGTGGCGGGTGGCGCAGCTGCCGGGCAACCGTCTGCCGAGGCCGCGGATCCCGCCGCCGCAGTACCCGAGACGACGGAAGCCACGCCCGAGGCCAGGTCAGAGGGTTTGCTGCTGGCGCAGCGGGCGCACTATCCGAGCTTGGCACCGGTCGGAGCCACACCGGATGCCGCCGTACCCGGTTCGACAGACATGGCCCCAGCGACGAACCAGCCCGCTTCGACGGTCCAGTTCGAAATCTCAACTGCACAGGCTCCGGACCTCCGCGCCGGCAGTGATCCGCTGGCAACCGGTTCCGCGGCCCAGGCATCCTCCCCGGTCGCCGTTGCCCCGCTGCTCACCTTGGCACTGCCAGGGGCACCAACGCCCGAGACCGCTGCGCCGCCGCAGGTTCCGCCGCTGCCGGTGGCCGAAGCCCCGCTGCTCACCTTGCCACGGCCCGGAGGGCCAACGCCCGAGACTGCTGCACCGCCACAGGATCCAGCGCTGCCGGTGGCCAACGCCCCGTTGCTAGTTATCAAGATGCCTGAGTCGGCCGACTCCACATCGGGTGTCCCCGAGCTGGTGGACGCCGCCGGTTCGGTGTCCCTGGATTCGAGCCAAACTGCGCCAACCACCACGCTGCACGCCTCAGTGCCCGGGGCGGCATCGGTGCAGGGTGCGACACCGGCCGCGATCCAAACAGGAGTCCCCGAAACCGAGACCGACACGGCTGAAGGATCCGCGGCCGGAGTCGGCCCGCCACCTGCCACCGCCGGAGTTGCCCTGGCCGAGTCAAAGCCTTCCGCCGTGCCTCTAACCCCGGTGTCGGCATCCGCCATCGCTGCCCACTCCGTTGCCCAAGCCGCTGAACCCGGTCCGGCAGCCGTGGCCCGCCCGTCAGCCGATGTGGGTGTAGGGCCCATCGACCCGATCGAGATGCTATCGACCACGGCCGCACCGGCCAGGACCCAACCCCCGCTGCCGCTGCACCGGCAATTGCTCGGGCCCATCGCCACGCTGGCCGCCGGACCCAACGGGGAACGCACGCTGAGCGTGAACATCGCCCCGGAGGCACTGGGCCCCATCACGGTCAAGGCCCACCTGGGATCCGAAGGCATCCGCATGGATATTTCCGCTCCCACGGAAGCCGGACGCGAGGCGCTGCGGGCCATGCTGCCGGAACTGCGCCGCGAACTGGCGGCCAGCGGAGGGGGCAGCATCACCCTGAACACCACTGCGGACGGCTCGTCCTCCGGGGGCAGTCCCCGGGGCGAAGCGTTCGGAGACGGGGGAGAGCAACGCGCAGCCCCCGCCCCCCGATCCACGGTGTTGCCCGGGGGCACCGGACAACCGACCGAATTCCAAGCCCAGCCAGAACTCCCGACGCACCGTGCCACATCCCATCTCGACGTGATGGCCTAGGAAGGAAATAAGCCCATGACCGTGCCACCCATCGAGGCCACCCAATTCGGGGCCGGAGCAGCACCTGCCCGCACGCCCAAGCAGACTATGGACGGGGAGATGTTCCTGCACCTGCTGGTCACCCAGCTGGCCAACCAGGACCCCAGCTCGCCCATGGACACCAACGAGATGATCTCCCAGACCACGCAGCTGGCGTCCATGGAGCGGCTGAACCAGCTCAGCGCCACCCAGGACGTTTCCCTGGCCATCCAGCAGCGACTGGCCGTCTCGGCGCTGATCGGACAGCAAGTCACCACCGGCGGCGATGACCCCGTTACGGGTGTCGTCACGGCGGTCTCCTTCGTCGGCATCGATCCGGTGGTCACGGTCGGGGACAAGCAGATCCCCTATGGGCAGATCCTCACCGTGGGGATGCCGGTTGATCCACCCGCGGCGGAAGATCCTGCCGAGGACCCCGAACCGGAGACCACGGAACCCGATCCCGTCGGCGCCTAGCCTTTGGCCCGAACTTTTCTTGACCCCTTGCCATTTCCTTCAACGCAGAAAGTGACCCCACCCCCATGCTTCGTTCACTGTATTCAGGAATTTCCGGTCTTCGCGCCCACCAAACCATGCTCGACACCACCGGCAACAACATCGCCAACGTCAACACCGCGGGCTTCAAGTCTTCTTCCGTCCAGTTCCAGGACACCCTCTCGCAGATGACGCAGGGCGCCACCACCCCCGGTGCCGACACCGGCGGACGCAACCCCGCCCAGGTGGGCCTGGGCGTGCAGGTGGCCGGCATCGCCACCAACTTCGGACAGGGCTCGTCCCAGAGCACCGGGCGTGCCTCGGACATGATGATCTCCGGGGACGGGTTCTTCATCACCCGCTCGGGCAACGCGACCACCCTGACCCGCGCCGGTGCCTTCGAATTCGACGCCAACGGACGACTCACCAGCCCCGACGGCGGCATCGTGCAGGGCCGCATGGCAGTCAACGGCGCGATGCCCATCGGTGGCGCACTGGGCGACATCGTCCTGCCCCGCGACCTGGTCTCGCCGGGCACCGCCACCACCGAGGCGGCACTAACCGGCAACCTGCCCAAGGAAACCGCCATCGATGGCACGATCACCCAGGACAAGGAGATTTTTGCCGCCGACGGCACCAGCCGCACCATGTCCCTGACGTTCACCCGCACCGCTGGCGGCTGGGACGTGGCTGCCAACGACGGTGCATCGCCAGCCATCACCGACAACAGCACGCTCACGCTGAACGACGACGGCACGCTGGTCGGTGACAAGATACTGAATCTTGGAGAACTCGAGGTGGACCTCTCCAAGGTCACCGGCTACGCGGGCCTGAAGACCGTGTCGATCGCCTCGGCGAACGGCAACGCCGCCGGCACCCTGGAGTCCTACACCCTGGGCTCGGACGGCACGCTGACCGGCACCTTCTCCAACGGCAAGCAGCAGGCCATAGCCCAGATCGTGCTCGGGACCGTGGCCAACCCCTCCGGCTTGCAGAAGACCGGCGGCTCGGGCTACACGACCACCGCAAACTCCGGGAACATCGAATTCGGTGCTCCGGGTGACCCGGGCATGGGATCGATCGCCGGCGGCATGCTGGAAATGTCCAATGTCGACCTGTCCCAGGAATTCACCAACCTGATCGTCGCCCAGCGTGGATTCCAGGCCAACGCCCGCATCATCACCACTAGCGACGAGGTCCTGCAGGAACTGGCCAACCTCAAGCGTTAAGTCACCGGCACACAAGTGAGCCCCCGAACCGAAAACGGCTTCGGGGGCTCAGTGCCATTTGCCGGTGACCGGCACAACTACACGTCATTGGGGCTTAGTCTTTTGGATTCCGCTTCCTGCGCGAAGGAATTGCGGCGACTCCGCGCGACAGTTTTCGTTCGGAGGTCCGGGGTGACTTCGGCCTCGCGGTCCCTGATTCTACTGGATAGACCCAGAAATTCGAGGAACGACGGACGCGCGAAAGCCGCCTGGAATCGATCCATTCGGCCTTCAAAATCGTCGATGGCCTTCGGGACATCAGGGTCGTTGCAAGCGTCATCCCGGGTTGGTATTTTCTTGCCCTGATTAAGTTCTCCAGCTCCTCCCGGTCCTCGTCGTATCTTCAGGCTCTGCTTGCTTAACCTCCAATGTAGGCACGGGAATCGCGTTGCACTTCAGCTCCTCACCGATAGTCCGAAATGGCTTTGACCACCAATGCGAGCGACGCGACCATGAGTTTGGCCATGTGCGGCGGGACCTGAAGCGTGAGCCAGATCCAGAAGCCGCCCAACACGGTCCCAATGATTCCAGCGACGCCCTGCACGTCTGCCACGAAGAGGTCCCGGTGTCCCAGGAATCGAACAAAGCCAGTCACGACAAGCAGCATCACGACGATCACAATGAACCACGCCACTGTTTTACCCAGTAGTGACCCGGTGGTGTTGATTCCCTGGCCCATGCAGCAAGGGTACGAGTCGAGCCAGGCACTTTCGCAAGTCTCGGCGCCACCTGTGGATGACAAGGCCAAGAACCGGCGCTGGCGCCCGGATGTCCAGACATGTGCCTCACTGCTGGCTAACGGAGCCGCCCTTCCTGCCGAGAGTGCACCTGTGAAAGGACGGTCGAATTCATGATCGTAGTCACCAGGCTCAATGCCACACGCTTTGCGATCAACGCCGACCTCATCGAGCGGATCCAGGAAAACCCCGACACAGTCGTGGTCATGGTCAACGGTGCCAAGTACGTGGTGCGCGAAACCATGGAGGAAGTCATCTCCCTGGTGGCGGGGCACCGCGCCCGCGTGGTCTCGCTGGCCCGCCAGGCCCTGCCGTCCGATCCGCCCCTGACGCTTCGATAGAGGACGACCTTTGGATCCCGCAACACTCATAGGCCTGCTGCTGGCCTTCGGCGCGATGTTCACCATGCTGTTCATGGAGGGCGCCTCGGTCTCCTCGATCCTGCTGCCGGCCCCCATGATCATCGTGTTCGGCGGAACCATCGCCGTGGGCATCGCCAGCGGGACCATCGGGGACACGATCACCGCGATCAAGGCGCTGCCTTCGGCCTTCCGTGGCAAGCTGTCCCCGGTGCGCGAAACCATTGGCAAGCTGGTCGAGCTCGCCGAGGTGGCACGCAAGGACGGCCTGCTGGCCCTGGAGGCCGAGGCCCGCGACGCCAAGGATCCCTTCCTGGGGCGTGCCCTGCAGTCCCTGGCCGACGGCATGGATGGTGACGATCTGCGCGAGACCCTCGAGGACGAGATCACCACGCGCGAGGGCACCAACGCCATCGCGCACAAGTGGTTCTCCACTCTGGGCGGCTACGCACCCACCGTGGGCATCATCGGCACCGTGATTTCACTGACCCACGTGCTCGAAAATCTCTCCAAGCCCGACGAGCTGGGCCACATGATCGCCGCGGCCTTCGTGGCAACCCTCTGGGGCCTGGTGTCGGCCAACTTCATCTGGCTGCCCATCGGCTCACGCCTGCGCCGGCTCTCCGAGCTGGAAATCGATTCGATGACCCTGGTCCTCGAAGGCGTGATGGCCATCCAAGGGGGCAGCCAACCGATCCTGCTGGAAGAAAAGCTCAAGGCCATGGTCCCGCCCCACCTGCTGGGCAAGGAAGCAGCACAGGCGAAGGGCGCCGACACCAAGGCCCTGCTCGACGACTTCAAGGAAGCCGCGTGAGCAGCTCCGGTCGCGGGGGCCGGCGGGGCCGCAAGCCGGCCCAGTCCGGTCACGACGGTCCGGACGAGCGCTGGATGGCCTCCTACATGGACATGGTCACGGTGCTGATGTGCCTGTTCATCGTGCTCTTCGCCATGTCAACCGTCGACCAAGACAAATTCGAGGCGCTGAAGAACTCCCTGGCCACCGGCTTCGGCTCCGAACAAAGCATCACCGCCGACACCGCCGACGGCATCGTGGTACCCCCGGAACTGGTCGGCACCGAGGGGTTGCTTGCCAACAGCAAGATCGACGGGCAGACCAAGGATGCGCTGCTCGAGCTGGCCAAGAGCGAGGAAGCCGACCTGCTGGAAATCAAGAGCCGCATCCAAAAGCGGCTGAAGGGCTCGGGGCACGACGGGGCCGCGGTCTTCTCCATCGACAACCGCGGGCTGACGGTGCGGCTTGTCAGTGCCGAGACCTTCTTCGTGCCCAACAGCGCCAAGCTCACCGAGGATGCCCGGGAAATCATTGATGCCATAGCCCCGGTGCTGGCCCCCACCAAGCGGTACTTCGAGGTGGAGGGCTTCGCGGACGAGCGACGCCCGGTCCAGCCGTACCCCACCAACTGGGAACTCTCCGCGTCCCGCGCCACCGGCGTGCTGCGGGCCTTGGTCGAGGACGGGGGAGTGAAGGCCGCACGGATCTCCTCGGTCGGCTACGGGGACGCCCGTCCGGTCCCCGGAGCCAAGGACCTGTCGCTGAACCGCCGGGTCGACATTGTGGTGCTGTCCAACCAGCCAGAATCCGTGCGCAACCTGTTGCAACAAACGCCCTAGTGGGTGCGGCAACGGGCGATCCTGCCCGGGACCGGCCGAAAATGGTTGACCGCACCGGCTAACGCTTACCCTGATCCTGCCGATAGTGGTGCCAGTGACGCTCTTGCCTGCGGGACACCCCGGTGCGGGTGGACCGACCCCGAACCCCGAGGACCCGGCCATTGCCGTGCCCTACGACTTCCGCCGGCCCACAACCCTTGCCCGCGAGCACGCGCGCGTGCTCGAGTTGGCCTTTGAGACCTTTGCCCGGCAGTGGGGCACCCAGCTGACCGCAAAGATCCGCGTGATGTCCCAGGTGTCCCTGGAATCGGTGTCCATGGCCTCCTACGACGACTACGTCGCCGGACTGCCGCCGGCCACCACGATGGTGCTGGCCGAGGTCGCCGGGCACGAGGCCCGCACCGTGATCCAGTTCCCGGCCGCCGACGCGCTGAACTGGATCTCCCACATGCTCGGCAGCCCCGTCGCCACCGACGTGCCCGAGCGCAAGTTCACCCGCATCGAGGCCACCTTGGTGCGCGGGCTGATGGACGAGGCACTCGAGGACCTGCACTATTCCCTGGGCGCCCTGCTGAAGCACCAGCTGACCGTGGCCACCATCGGGCACAACTCCCAGTTTGCGCAGGCCGCCACGAAATCCGAGATCGTCATCACCGCCTCCCTGCGCGTGCGCGTGGGCGAGCGCAGCGCCCTGGCCACCGTCGCGCTGCCTGCGGAGATGTTGTTGCCGCAGCTGGGGGAAACCAACCCGCGCTCGGCGGTCGAGGACGCCCCGGGACTGCTGGCCGAGGCCGTCGCCGGGGTGCCGGTGGACCTGTCCATGTCGCTGGTCCCGGCCAAGGTGCTGCCGGGCGCCATCTTGAACCTGGCGGTGGGAGATGTGTTGCCGCTGCCGCACCCGGTCCACCGGCCCTTCGAGCTGTCCGTGGGCGGGCGCCGCCTGGGCACGGCCGCGGCCGGAACCCGCAGCGGCCGGATCGCCGCCGTCGTCGTTTCAACCGAGGAGACTCCCGCATGATTCCCGAACCATCCGCCACCCCGGTCCTGCATTCGACCGCGCTGTACACCGCTGCGGCCGAGGCCCTGGCCGGAATGCTGCCCACCGGTTCCCCGGTGGACGCCGTGCTGCAGCACGGGGCCCGCGACGCCGGGCTGCTTGACGGGCCCGGCGAACTGGTGTCCGCCGGCTTCGTGGGCCAGCACTCGGCCGACGTGCTGCTGCAGGTCGCCGCACCACTGCTGGGCGGAGCCCCCGGAGGGCCCGGTTCGCTGGTCGCGGCCTCCGACGTGCTGCGTCCCGCACTCGAAGCGGCCACCGGGGTGCTGGGTGCCGGGGTGCTGTCCACCGAGGCCGCGGTGCGCCCGGACGCGCTGCTGGGGGATTCCGAGACCGTGTGCTTCGAACTGCGCAGCGCCGGGGAAAAGATCGGGTTCTTCGCCATCCGCATCCGCGAAAATGACCCGGCTCCCGCCCCGCAGGCCCCGGGTGCCGGGGTGCGCGAGGACATGTCCAGCAAGCTGGGCCGGATCAACAACGTGGAAATGGCCCTGACCGTGGAGATCGGGCGCACCCGCATGTCGGTGCGCGACGTGCTGGGCCTGGAGCCCGGCGCCGTGGTGGAGCTTGACCGCTCCGCCGGGGCTCCGGCGGACATCCTGCTCAACGGCCGGCTCATCGCCCTGGGCGAGGTCGTGGTCATGGACCAGGACTACGGGGTGCGCATCACCCAGATCCTCGACGTGAACGAGGGCTTGTCCTAGGCGTGGAATCTTTTTTCTTGGTGCTGCGAGTGATCGTCTCGCTGGCGGCGGTCTTCGGCCTGTTGTTCTACCTGCGCAAGCGTCTCGGAGCGCGCTTCGGCGCACCGGCCGCGGCACAGCTGAACCTCGTCGAGCGCCGGAACCTGGGCCCGAGGTCCTCCGTGGTGCTGCTCGATGTCCAGGGACGGCGCTACCTGCTGGGCGTGGCCGAATCCTCCATCAGCGTGCTTGATTCCTTCGAGGCACCCGAGCCGGTGTCGGCCCCGGCCCCGGAGATCGCGGACGGGTCCACCACCGTGGCCGAACGCTCGCGTGCCTTCGCCCAAAGCCTTCTCAACTTGCGCCCCGGCTCTGTGTCCCCGGACGGACCGGATGCCGCTGCCCCCCGCCCAGATGCCCCGCACACTGGGACGACGCAGCCCGCCGGTGCCGTGTCGGTGCAGGACGCCGCTACGGGTCCGCTGGCGGGCTCGATCCTGTCCCCGGACACCTGGCGCCGTGCCGCCGCGGCCCTGCGCTCCGGTCCCAACGCATGACCACCACCCGGCGTTCCCTGGCCCTGCGCGCCCGGCTGCCCTGGCTGCTCGCGCTGCTGCTGGTGCTGCTGGCTTCATTCGCGGTGCTGGGAACCCCCGCCGCGCTTGCCGCGCCCATCGAGCCCGGGACACCGGGGGACAACGGCGGGCTGTCGGTGGAAATCAACGGCCCCAACGGCACCCCGAGCTCGGCCATCGTCACCCTCATCGCCATCACGCTGCTCTCGGTGGCCCCGGCCCTGCTGCTGATGATGAGCTCGTTCACCAAGATCTTCGTGGTGCTGGCCTTCACCCGCAATGCCCTGGCCCTGCCGACCATCCCGCCCAACCAGGTGCTGGCCGGCCTGGCGCTCTTCCTCTCGCTGTTCATCATGGCCCCGGTGCTCACTGCCATGAACGAGACCGGCGTGCAGCCCTACCTGGACGGGTCCATCGACCTGACCCAGGCGCTCGAGGTCGGCGTCGTGCCGCTGCGCGAATTCATGCTGGC
The DNA here is from genome assembly GCF_001863355.1 of Arthrobacter sp. UCD-GKA. NCBI lineage: Bacteria > Bacillati > Actinomycetota > Actinomycetes > Micrococcales > Micrococcaceae > Arthrobacter > Arthrobacter sp. UCD-GKA. The sequence continues at coordinate 444,133 of NZ_MOLR01000001.1, forward strand.
GCACACCCGCGAGGCGGACATCGCCCTGATGRCCCGGGCCGCGGACCTGGCCAACCCCGCGACCCCGGCCGACGTCCCGCTGACCACGCTGATCCCCGCGTTCATGATCTCCGAGCTGCGCGCCGCCTTCATCATCGGCTTCGTGATCTTTGTGCCCTTCCTGGTCATCGACCTGGTGGTCGCCTCGGCACTGATGTCCATGGGCATGATGATGCTTCCGCCGGTGATGATCTCCCTGCCCTTCAAGATCCTGCTCTTCGTCCTGGTGGACGGCTGGGCGCTGATCCTCACCGCACTCATCGGCTCCTACAACGTCGGCGGGGGCTGAGCATGGACTCCAACGCCGTCCTGGACATCGGCCTCTCCGGCCTGCTGGTCGCCGCGAAGCTCGCCGCTCCGGTGCTGATCACCTCCCTGGTGGTGGGCTTCGCCATCTCGCTGTTCCAGTCCATGACCCAGATCCAGGAAATCACCCTCTCCTTCGTGCCCAAGGCCGCCGCGGTCGCGATCGCGCTGCTGGTCTGCGGGCACTGGATGATTGCCGAAATGGTGCTGTTCACCCACGAGCTCTTCGAGAAGATCCCGGCGCTGCTGGGAGGCACGTAACGGTGCTGGCGACCCTGCCGCTGGCCTCGCTGGAGGTGATGATGCTGGCCGCCGTCCGCGTCACCGCCTTTTTGGTCATTGCCCCGCCGTTCTCGCACAACGCCATCCCGCTCCGGATCAAGGGCATGCTCGGAATCGGCCTGGCCCTGGCCGTGACCCCGCGCATGTCCGCCGGCTACGAGTCCCTGGACACCGGCCCCTTCCTGGCCGCGATCCTCGCCGAACTGCTGGCCGGCGCCGCCATGGGCTTTTTGGTCATGGTGCTCTTCTCCGCCATCCAGGCCGCCGGCGGGCTGATCGACCTGTTCGGCGGCTTCGCCATGGCCCAGGGCTTCGACCCCCAGTCCATGGTCAACGGCGCCCAGTTCACCCGCTTCTTCCACTTTGCCGCCCTGGCCCTGCTGGTCGCCTCCGACGGCTACCAGCTGGTGCTCGCCGGGGTGTTCCGCTCCTTCGACGCGATCCCGCTGGGCGGCGGCATCGGGCTGCCGGGGCTCTCCGAATCCCTGGTCTCGGCGGTGGGCAGCATGTTCCTGGCCGCGGTGCAGATCGCCGGACCGCTGCTGGTGGTCCTGGTGCTCGCGGACATCGGCCTGGGCTTGCTCACCCGCGCCGCCCCGGCACTGAACGCCTTTGCCATGGGCTTCCCGCTGAAGATCATGCTGACCCTGATGCTGGTCGGGACCGTGTTCGTGGTGCTGCCGGCGCTGGTCTCCTCGCTGGTGCGCAGCGCCCTGTCACTGCTGGGGGCGGTGATGGGCCAATGAGCCAGGATTCGGGGGAGCGCAGCGAAAAGGCCACCGCCCAGCGCATGAAGGAGAACCGCGAGAAGGGCAAGATGACCCGCTCGCAGGACCTGGCCGCCTGGCTGGGCATCGGCGCCGCGGCGTTGATGATCCCGGGACTGCTCGCAGTGGCCGAGGCGGCAGGCCGCAGCCAGCTCCAGGCCGTGCGCCTGGTCATCGCCGATCCCGACCCGCAGGCCGCCGTCGGCGCCCTCGGCGCCGGACTGGGGTCGCTGCCGGGCACCATGCTTCCCCTGTTCGCCGTGGTGCTCGTGGTCGTGATCGCCACCGCCGCGCTGCAGGGCGGGATCCGGTTCAAGAAGTTCAAGCTGGACCCCGCCAACCTGAACCTGCTCTCGGGCATGAAGCGGGTCTTCGGGTTCCAGGCGCTCTGGCAGGGGCTCAAGGCGCTGCTGAAGGTCGCCGTCATCGCCCTGGTGCTCTGGTTCGTGGTCTCCTCGCTGATGCCCCTGCTGCTGCAATCCGGTTCCCTGCCGCTGGCCTCGCTGCTGGCCGCCGGGTCCGACGGGGCCGCCTCGCTGATCCGCGCCTCGGTGATCGCCGGGCTGGTGCTGGCCGCCGCCGACGTGCTGGTGGTCATGCGCCGGAACCGCAAGCACACCCGGATGACCCGCAAGGAAGTCACCGACGAGAACAAGCGCACCGACGGGGACCCGCTGATCAAGTCCCAGCGCCGCTCCCGCCAGATGGCGATGAGCCGCAACCGCATGATCGCGGCGATCGCCGACGCCGACGTGGTCGTGGTGAACCCGACCCACGTGGCCGTGGCCCTGAAGTACGAGCCCGGCATCTCCGCCCCGAAGCTGGTGGCCAAGGGCGCCGGGAACATCGCCACGCGCATCCGCGAGGAGGCCGTGGCCAAGCGGGTGCCCATGGTCCGCGACATCCCGTTGGCCAGGAACCTGCACGAGGCCTGCAACCTCGGGGACGAGATCCCCGCCGGGACCTACAACGAGGTGGCCCGCGTGCTGGCCTTCGTGATGACGCTCAAGGCCCGCGGGCGGCCCGACGGCATCCACACGGTGCCCGGCGCACCGCCGGGGGCCACCCCATGACCTCCCGGCCCCCGGGCCTTCCGCGGCCCGCCACCCAACCAGCCAGCCGATCCCAGGCACCCAGCCCCGCCCCAAGGAGCAAGACCGCATGAAATTCGCCTCCCTCTCCAAGATCGCCGTGCCGCTGGGCGTGGTGGGCATCATCATGCTGCTGGTGGTCCCGGTCCCGGCCTCCCTGCTGGACGTGCTGATCGCCGTGTCCATCCTTTTGGCCCTGGTGATCCTGCTGACCACCATGTTCGTCAAGCGGCCGCTGGACTTCTCGGTCTTCCCCTCGCTGCTGCTGGTGGCCACGCTGCTGCGCCTGGGCCTGAACGTCGCCTCCACGCGCCTGGTGCTCGGGGACGCGTACGCCGGGGAGGTCATTGCCGCATTCGGGAACATCGCGGTGGGCGGCTCGCTGATCATCGGCTGCGTGATCTTCCTGATCCTGGTGGTCATCCAGTTCGTGGTCGTCACCAAGGGCGCCGAACGCGTCGCCGAGGTCGGGGCCCGCTTCACCCTCGATGCCATGCCGGGCAAGCAGATGGCCATCGACGCGGACTTGAACGCCGGGCTGATCACCGACAGCCAGGCGCGCGAGCGCCGCGCCGAGGTCGCCGCGGAGGCCGACTTCTACGGCGCCATGGACGGCGCCTCCAAGTTCGTCAAGGGCGACGCCATCGCCGGGCTGATCATCATCATCATCAACCTGGTCGGCGGCATCGCCATCGGCATGGTGCAGCGCGGCATGGGCATCTCCGAGGCGCTGAACACCTACGCGCTGCTGACCATCGGCGACGGCCTGGCCACGCAGATCCCCGCCCTGCTGATGGCCGTGTCCACGGGCATGATCGTCACCCGTTCCAACGCGTCCTCCGACATGGGCTCGACCGCCTCGACCCAGCTGGCCCAGTCGCGCACCGCGCTGCTGATCGCAGGGTCCGCGGCCATCGGCCTGGCGCTGGTGCCCGGGATGCCGAAGCTGCCCTTCGTGCTCATCGGCACGCTGCTGATCTTCGCCGCCCAGCGCATCAAGGCCAACGCGGCCAAGGAGGAAACCCGGGCGGCGGTGGCGCTGCGGAACGAGGCAGCGGTGGTCCCGGCCGAAACCACCGAGGACCTGATCGAGAAGATGCGGGTGCACGCCCTGGAGATCCAGCTGGCCCCGGACCTGGTGGACGTGGTCAACGGGGGAGGGGACGACCTGCTGGCCCGCGTCCGGGCGCTGCGCCGCCGGGTGGCCATGGAGTTGGGCATCGTGCTGCCCCCGGTGCGCACCCGCGACTCGGTCGACCTGCCCCCGGCCACCTACGCGATCCGGATCGCCGGGGTGGAGGCCGGGCGCGGCACCGCGCCGCGCGGCAAGATCCTGGCCCTGGGGGACCACCTGGAGTCGCTGCCCGGGGCCACGGTCGTGGAACCGGTCTTCGGGCTGGCGGGCAAGTGGGTCCCGGCAGAGCTGCGGCACAACGCCGAGATGGCCGGGGCCACCACCATCGACCGGGTCTCGGTGATCGTCACGCACCTGTCCTCGATCGTCAAGGACCAGGCCGCGCGGCTGCTCACCCGGGAGGACGTGCGGGTGCTCACCGACGCGGTGCGCGAGGCCAACCCCTCGGCCGTGGAGGAACTGGTGCCCTCGCTCATGAGCCTGGCCGAGGTCCAACGCGTGCTTCAGGGCCTGCTGGCCGAATCGGTGCCGATCAACGATCTCGGGCGCATCTACGAGGCCCTGGCCCTGCGGGCCAAGGCCGGCACCGACCCGGAGGGCCTGATCGAGGCCGCCCGCGCCGCCCTGGGCCCGGCCATCGCCGCCGGCTACCTGGAAGGAAAATTGCTGCGGGTCGTCATGGTCGACCCGGTCCTGGAACAGGGCATGCTCGAGGGGCTGCGCCCCTCCGAGGCCGGAAGCCAGATCATGCTCGACGCCCAACGGCTCGAGGCGGTGCTTGCCTCGGTGAAGCAGATCGCCGGCGAGCTGGAAACCAGGGGCCTGTCCGCGGTGCTGGTCTGCGCCCCGGCGCTGCGCCCGGCGGTGCGCCGGCTGCTGGGCACCGCCCCCGGCTCCATCCCGGTGCTCTCCTACCAGGAGGCCACCGCCGGCGGGGTCGACATCGAGACCGTGGGGGTGGTGCGCGGTGCCGATGCGATTTCGGCTTGAGGGCCCCAGCCTCGAATCCATCCACGCCCGGGCGGTCGCCGAGTACGGGCACACCGCGCGCATCGTCTCGGCGGAGCGGGTCACCACCGGTGGCCTCGGCCGGTTCCTTGCCAAGGAACACTACGAGGCGATCATCGAGGTGCCCGACGGGGACGCCCCCGACGGGCGGGTCATCGGACCCGGGGACGAACCCCTCGATGCCCGGGACCTCGAGCTGGTTGCGGGTCGCGCCGCGGGCTCCCGCCCATCCGCGGATCCGGATCCGGGGGCCGGCGACACCCACCCCCGGAGCTCCGGCGGCGGGATCAACGGATTGCTGGAACGGGCCGATGCCGCCGAACTGCGCCTGGCACCGGCCCCGCCACGGCAGACGCGCCGCGGCGGGCGGCCGGCGGTTCCCGGCGCCCCGGATTTCGCCCGGCTGCTTGACGGGCAGGCCTTCGCCCTCGAACCGTCAACGGGCGCCCGGGCGGCGGACCGCGGCCCGGAAGCAGCCGAAACCGCCGGTGCCCCGGGCACCGGTTTCCTCCCTGCGGGCCTGCTCCCGGCGGCTGCCGGCAGCGGATTCGGCCCGGGGCGGGACCGCGACATCGTTCCCTCGCCGCTGGCCGGTCCCGGGGACCTGGTCGTTGTCGTCGGGCTGTGGGGGGACGCGGGGATGGCCGCGGAGGAGCTCCACGATGGCACCGCCCTGCGGCGCAATGCCGGGGAGCTGGCGCAGAAGTTCGACGTGGACTCCCTGGCCCGGCGGCCGGTGACCGACAGGCGCGGCATCCTGCGGGCGCGCGCCGCAGCGGTCGCCGAGGGCGTCCCGTTGCTCGTGGCGGTGGCGATCAACCCGCAACTGGCGCTGCTGCCGCAATTGGAGCTGCTCGAGGTGCTGGAGGCCGACCAGCTCTGGGCCGCCGTCGATGCCGGGCGCAAGGCCGAGGACACCGCGGCCTGGGTCAAGCACGTGGCCTCGGGCCACGGGCTCTACGCGGTGGTGTCCCTGCATGCCGACGAGACCCTGTCACCGGAGTCGGTGTGGGAGCTGGGCTTCCCCGTGCTTGAGGCCCGGGGCCCAAACTCGTAGGTCGCTCGGCAAGTGCGGGCGGGCACTGGGCTATGATTGTGCGGTGCTGGTACTTACTCGGAAGGTCGGAGAACAGGTCCTGATTGGCGAGGACATCGTGGTGACTGTCCTCGATGTCAAGGGCGATTCGATCAAGATCGGATTCGACGCACCCCGCGGCATCAAGATCCAGCGGGCCGAGATGCTCGCCGCCGTCACCGAGGCCAACCAACAGGCGGCCGAGGCCGCCACCGAGGCCGCCGAGGAGCGCCTGAAGGCCCTCTTCCCGGCGAAACCCAAGCCCCAGGCAACCACCGCACGGGACAAATAGGCACGGCTGGCATTCCCGATCTTTCGGGCGGACACGAACCCTGGCCAAAGTCACCGGTCAGGTGCCGTTTTCGTGGTGAATAGGGTTCCATGGCCCGTGGCTAGGCGATTTGGATACGTTCGTCTCCAAGCTCGACCTCGACCCGGAGCCTGCCGCCAATTGCCTCTACGTATTTACGCAATGTATCGACCTGTGTGCGCTCGATATCTCCGTGCTCTATTCGAGAAACCCGGTTCTGGGTGACCTGGAGCCTTCCGGCGAGCTGGACCTGGGTCAAGTCGGAAGCTTCGCGCAATTCGCGCAAGCGGTAGGCGCGGACCTCCTCGAGCATGCGCTTCTTATGTGCGTCAACGACGGCCCTGTCTACTGGCCGCTTCGCCAGCATTTCCTCAATGGTCATTGCCATCATGGCGCTCCTTTCAGCGTCTTTAGGTGTTTGTCGAACAACTCATCGGCAACTGGAATATTCGTCTCGTACCATGTGTGCCAATTCCCCGCCTTGTCACCCGCAATCAGCATGATGGCTTGACGCTGGGGATCGAACGCGAACAGCACTCGCAATTCCGACCGGCCGCTGGAGCCTGGTCGCAATTCCTTCATGTTCTTGTGGCGTGACTGCACCACGGTATCGACCAAAGGGCGACCAAGCTGAGGGCCGCGTTCCGCCAACAATTCGATGGCAGCCATGCCCTGCACATAGGATTCGAAGTCCAAGTCAGACAGCCATGCGTCAACCAAGTTCAAGTCAACGATCCACATCACCACCAGAATACAACATGCAGGTAATATGACACAAGGGTTGTATCGATTGGGTGGCGGTGAATTGCTTGCCAGTGCCGCGCATGCCGCCGAAGCAGTTGAAATGCAGTTACGGACGCTGTCAGCATGTGTGGAAATACGTGGATTGGGATTCCGGTTTCCCGATTGCGCCTCGCCCGGATTAAGCATTTTCCCTTGAAAGTGGTCCTGCAGTGAAGTTGGAGGGAGTCCGGAGGGTCAGGCGCGGCTGAGTGTGTCCGGTATTTCGGGCTTCGCCGTGCCGACCCTCCAGCACTGCGCCGAGCGCGTAAAACACGACGCAATTAGCACTCGCCTTGACCGAGTGCTAATGGTTGCCTAGAGTCATTCATGGTGCTTGTCGAACCCGGCAAGTGCTGAAAGCCTGAGGTAATTCACCAGCTGGCACCGCGACGACGGTTGGTACCACCCGAACGGCCCGTAAACCATTGGTAACTCACGCAAAGGAGAGACGATGTCCGTCTCCATTAAGCCTCTCGAGGACCGCATTGTCGTCCAGCCGCTCGAAGCAGAAACCACCACTGCTTCCGGTCTGGTCATCCCTGATTCCGCCAAGGAAAAGCCGCAGGAAGGCAAGGTCGTAGCAGTTGGACCGGGCCGTGTCGATGACAACGGCAACCGCGTTCCGGTAGACGTAGCCGAAGGCGACGTCGTGATCTACTCCAAGTACGGCGGAACCGAAGTCAAGGTCGGCGGTGCAGAGTACCTGGTGCTCTCGGCACGCGACGTCCTGGCCATCGTCGTAAAGTAGTTTTCCTGATAAAGCCCCGGCCCCTGGCCGGGGCTTTATGCAGCTTATAAGGAGCAAGACATGGCAAAGCAGCTAGCTTTCAATGAAGAGGCGCGACGCGCCCTCGAAGCGGGCATCGACAAGCTCGCAAACACCGTCAAGGTGACCCTCGGCCCGCGCGGCCGCAACGTGGTTCTGGCAAAGGCCTGGGGCGCACCGACGATCACCAACGATGGCGTGACCATCGCCCGTGAGATCGAGCTGGAAGATGCCTACGAGAACCTTGGCGCGCAGCTGGCCAAGGAAGTAGCCACCAAGACCAACGACGTGGCAGGCGACGGCACCACCACCGCCACCGTGCTCGCACAGGCATTCGTCAAGGAGGGCCTGCGCAACGTTGCCGCGGGTGCCGCCCCGGGCGAAATCAAGCGCGGCATCGAGGTAGCCGTCGAGGCTGTCGCCGCGCGCCTGGCCGAGAACTCCGTTCCGGTCGAGGGCAAGCAGGTCGCCAACGTGGCCGCCATTTCCGCTCAGAGCGAGGAAATCGGCGAGCTGCTGGCCCAGGCCTTCGAAACCGTGGGCACCGACGGTGTCATCACCATCGAGGAATCCTCCACGACCGCCACCGAGCTGGTTGTCACCGAGGGCATGCAGTTCGACAAGGGCTACCTGTCCCCGCAGTTCGTCACCGACCCGGAGCGCCAGGAAGCAGTCCTCGAGGACGCGCTGATCCTGGTCAACTCCGGGAAGATCTCCACGGTTGCAGAGTTCCTGCCGCTGCTGGAAAAGGTGCTGGCAGCAGGTAAGCCGCTGTTCATCATCGCCGAGGACATCGAGGGCGAAGCCCTTTCCACCCTCGTGGTGAACAAGATCCGCGGCACGCTGAACGCCGTGGCCGTCAAGGCCCCGGGCTTCGGCGACCGCCGCAAGGCCATGCTGCAGGACATTGCGATCCTCACCGGCGCCCAGGTTGTCTCCCCGGACCTGGGGCTGCAGTTGGACCAGGTCGGGCTCGAGGTGCTGGGATCGGCTCGCCGCATCACCATCACCAAGGACTCGACCACCATCGTCGACGGTGCAGGCACCGCCGAGGACGTGGCTGACCGCGTTTCGCAGCTCAGGGCCGAACTGACCCGCACCGATTCCGAGTGGGACCGCGAGAAGCTCAACGAGCGCCTCGCCAAGCTCTCGGGCGGCATCGGCGTGATCAAGGTCGGCGCAGCCACCGAGGTCGAGCTGAAGGAACGCAAGGCACGCATCGAAGATGCAGTGTCCTCCACCCGCGCGGCCCTCGAAGAGGGAATCGTTGCAGGCGGCGGCACCGCATTGGTTGACGCACTGGCCGTGCTGGACACCGATCCGAACGTGCTCGCCCTGACCGGCGACGCCGTTGCGGGTGTCGGCATTGCCCGCCGCGCCCTGGTCCAGCCGCTGCGCTGGATCGCCCAGAACGCCGGCTTCGACGGCTACGTCGTCACCGCCAAGGTCTCCGAATCGCCGGCCAACGAGGGTTTCAACGCCCTGACCGGCGTGTACGAGAACCTGATCGACGCCGGTGTCATCGACCCGGTCAAGGTCACCCGCTCGGCGCTGCGCAACGCGGCATCGATCGCGGCCCTGGTGCTCACCACCGAAACCCTGGTCGCCGAAAAGCCGGCCGGAGATTCGGACTCGCACGCAGGCCACAACCACTAGCACCGCCCACACGGCAGTGCGTCCACGCGCCGCCGGCATCCAGGTTTCCTTCCCGCTTCGGGAGCGAACCCCGGAGGCCGGCGGCGTTTGGCGTTTGGCCGGGCACGGCCCTGAACAAGCGGCGGCGCACACGTCCGGCGCGGTACTGGCGAAATGCACGCGGATGCGGTAAAAATCTTGTTACGGAATTTAGCGACGGCCACCGGTTCGCGGGGGCTGTCGTGCAACTGGAGGAAGCGGTACGACAAACAAATTCATGGAGGCGCTGAGAAAAATGGACGTTCTTGGGGAACTGTGTGATTTGGTGGCCGAAATGGAAGGACTGCACGGCGTGCTGGAGGGCCTGGCCGAGCTGTCGGCCGATCGGCTGGGACGAGCCGCCGGATCGGACATCGAGTGCCTGGTGATTCTGCACATGCGCAAGCTGCCGCCGGCGATGGCGGGAAGCGATGAACGGGTGATACGCCTGGAGGGCATCGAGACGCTGCTGGATGATGGCCCCGGCCTGCACGCCGTGCGCAGCGGGCTGCCGGTCATCGTCAACGACGCCGTCGATGCGCGCTGGCCGGGGTACGGACTGAAGCTGGCGGAGCAGGGCTTTGCCGGATTGGTGGCGGTCCCGCTGGAGCTTGGCGCCAGGGCCACGGCCGTCCTGGTGTTCTTCGCCGCCGACTCCGGGGTGCTCAGGGAGCCCATCGTGCTCGAAGCCATGGGGCTCGCCGACGAGGGACGCCGTGCCTTGTCCGCGGCCGTGCGGGTCGCGGAGGCCGAGCTGAAATCGGAGAACCTGGCCGCCGCCCTGGAACACCGCACGGCGATCGACCTGGCGCGAGGAATCCTCATGGCCCAGGACGGTTGCTCCGCACAAGAGGCCTTCGACATGCTGTGCAAGGCGTCGAACAACAGGAACCAGAAGCTCCACGCCCTGGCGGTGGAAATCATCTCCCGTTTTGCCCCGGCGCCCGGACCTGCACACTTTGACCCCTAGGCCGGCGCGAGCGAGCAGCGTCCCCAGGCGGGAATCTCTCGGGCCGTTCGAACAATCCGATCCGGCCGAAGCCTGCGCGCCAGGCGAATCCGGAGCGCGACCGGGCCCGGATCCAGCAACTGGCCGTCGTGCGGATGCCCGTGCGGAACCCCTGGCTGGTGACTTACGGCTACAGGAAAGAGCCGGGCGGCGAGTAGCCCGGCATTAAAGACGGGTAAAGCCCGCGAGAAAGCGGGTGCAGGGAAAGCCTGCGCTGCTCTGGTAATCCTCTTGGCCCGGGCATATGCTCTCGATCACATCACGCTGCGCTAACACCAGTCACATCGCTCACTCCACGCCCAAAACCAGGAGACCTTCATGAAGACCGTCGCAAGACATCGCTGTGCCCGTTTCAGTATCGTCGCCATCGCCGTCGCCGCCCTGGCCAGTGCCCCGACGACCGCCATGGCCGTCACCTCCGTCAACGACCTCAGTGTCCAGTCCTCGACCGATCTGGCCCAGACGCTTGTGGGCTCCGGTGTCACCATCAACAACGTCGCCTACACCGGCGGCGCCAGCGCCTCGGGCACCTTCGGCGGCGGTGCCACGACAGTCGGCTTCGACTCCGGCGTCATCCTCACCAGCGGAGCGGCCGCCAGCGCCCTTGGCCCGAACGACGAATCGGGGAAGACCGCCAACAACGGACTGGCCGGGGACTCCGACCTCACCACCCTTTCCGGCGTATCCACGCTGGATGCCAGCGTCCTCGAATTCGACTTCACGCCCAATGCGGACACCGTGTTCTTCCAGTACGCTTTCGCCTCCGAGGAATACCTTGAATACGTGGGTTCCTCGTTCAATGACTCCTTTGCCTTCTTCGTCAACGGAGTCAATTGCGCGGTGGTCGACGATGGCCTGGGCGGCACCCAGGCCATCACCGTGAACAACATCAACCCGGGAAGCAATGCCGGACTCTTCGTGGACAACACAGACGCCCACCTGAACCTCCAGTACGACGGGCTTACAACCGTCCTGACCTGCATGGCTCCGGTCAACAGCGGCGTTTCCAACCACATCAAGCTGGCCATTGCCGACGGCAGCGACGACTCCTTGGACAGCGCGGTCTTCCTCAAGGCGGGGTCCTTCTCCACCACGCCGCCGCAGGGCCAGGGCAAGGTGACCGGCGGTGGACGCCTGAGCGAATCCGACGGCCACATCACCTTCGGAACCACCGTAACTCTGGATGACCAAGGTCTTCGGGGAAACCTGCAGGTCAACGACCACAGGACCGGAGACAAGTTCCACGGCTATTCCGTCACGGCACTGAACACGGTGGACAAGACCGCAAGCTGGTCTGGCGAGGGACGCTGGAACGGCCAGGATGGCTACACCTACACAGTCACGGTGGCAGACAACAGGAATGGCAATTCGGCCAAGAAGGGATCTCCCGACACGGTGAAGATCGTGATCAAGGATTCCGGCGGCGCAACCGTTTGGGAAAATACGGTGGAGCTCCTCGAACGGGGAAACCTGACGGTCCACCAGCCGTAGTCAGTTCGGATTGATATCGGACAGAGCCAGAAAGTCCAGACAGGAAAAGCCCAGCGGTTCCAACGGGCTGTTCCCGGAAACGGACTTGGAAATTCAGTTCCGACTGGGCTTCCACCCAAGAAAGAGAAGGTCCCAGGAATCCGCCAAGGATTCCGGGGACCTTCTTCCGTGGCACGGAGGCCCGCGTTCCAGATCCTGTCTGCCCCGCTTGGGAGCCGACGGCATTGGGCGGGTGAACCGCATCCGCGTGGCCAGGTCAGCACGCCGCAGGGCCGTGTATGCCACCACGCACCTGGGTGCCTGGGCGGGCCCGGAGGTCGTCGAGGTCCAGGCGGCGGTGGCAACGGCCAAGGTCAGGTGTCCTGCAACGCCCGTGGAGGGGGCAGCGATCCGACGACACCGGGAACCGGCTGTAACGAATTGATAACGAGGTTTGGTAACGTTGGATGCCCATGCCCGACGTTCCGGGCTTGGACACACCGCAAGCTTTACAGGATGTACCGATGCCTATCCCCACACCTGTCCCTATAGTGGCAGGCCGGAGCAACGCACCGGTCACGACCCCCGCCGAACGCTTCAGGCCCGAACTCCAGGGCCTGCGCGCGTTGGCGGTGGTGCTCGTGATGGTCTACCACGTTTGGTTTGGCCGGGTTTCCGGCGGCGTTGACGTCTTTTTGCTGCTCTCCGCGTTCTTCCTCGCCGGCGCGTTCATCCGCAAGGTCGAGACCGGACGGCCCCTGGCGCTGCTTTCCTACTGGCTGGGCGTCTTCCGCCGGCTGCTGCCCGCCGCGGTCCTGGTCCTGCTGTCCGTGATCGCCGCCAGCATCGTGCTACTGCCCAAGGCGCGCTGGAGCTCGATCATGGAGCAAACCGCAGCCAGCCTGTTCTACCGGCAGAACTGGCAGCTTGCGGCGGACTCGGTGGACTACTACGCCGCCGACCACGCCACGGCCAGCCCGCTGCAGCACTTTTGGTCGCTGTCCATCCAGGGCCAGGTCTTCATCCTGTGGCCGCTGCTGCTCGCCGTGGGCTTGGTCCTCTTCAAGGCCGTGTCCGGCAGGTTCCCGTCGCTGAGCTACCGGAACACCATGGGATTCCTCTTTGGCGCCGTGTTCACCGCCTCCCTGGCTTACTCGATCCACATCACCGCAACCGCCCAGGAATGGGCCTACTTCGACACCGGCGCCAGGCTCTGGGAGTTCGCACTCGGATCGCTGCTGGCCGTGTTCCTGCCGCAGCTGCGAAAGCTGCCCAGGGCCCTGACCGTGCCGCTGGGCTGGGTCGGCCTGGCCGCGATCCTGGCCTGCGGCATGCTGCTGCAGGTGGAGCACGAGTTCCCCGGGTACCTGGCCCTGTGGCCGACCCTGGCCGCGGCCTTCATCGTCATGGCTCCTGACAACCGCTTCGGGGTGCAGCGGGTGCTGGCCCTGGGCCCGCTGGTGAAGCTGGGGGACGTGTCCTATGCGCTGTACCTGTGGCACTGGCCGGTGATGATCTTCTTCCTCGTCGAAACGGGAAACGCGGAGATCTCCTTCACCACGGGCCTGGGCCTGATGCTGGTTTCCCTGGTGCTGGCCTGGGCCACCACCCGCGTCGTCGAATCCCCGATGCGATCCTGGCACTGGCTCTCGGCCAAGCGCCGGCGCGCGGGCCTGGGCATCGCGGTGCTGCTGTCCCTGGTGCTGCTGCCGCTGTCCGGCTGGGAACACCGGGTCGCCGCCGAGGAACTGCGTGCGGCCTCCCAGGCGGAGATCGACAACCCCGGTGCGGCAATCCTGGACCCCGGGTTCGGGCACGAACCAAGCTCCGAGGCCGTCATGGTCCCGCTGACCAGCAAGCTCGACGAGGAATGGTCGAACTTCGGGGCCGACTGCACCGGAGCATGGGTTCCCCAGGCACCCGAGGTCGAATACTGCCAGCAGGGCGGCAGCGAAAACGCGGAAAAGACCATCGTGGTGCTGGGGGACTCGCACGCCCAGCACTGGAGCGGCGCGGTGGACGCGATGGCGCAAAAGCACGGCTGGCGCTGGATCCTGCTGACCAAGCCGTCGTGCCGCTTCGGCGGCCCCTCCGACACCCGCGGCGAGGAATGCGGGGCGTTCAACGAGGCTGCAGGGAAATACGTGCTGGAGCACGACCCCGATGCGGTGCTCACCCTGGGTACCTTCACCGCCCTGGGCGAAGACCCCGAAGGCCGCTCCCCGGCGCAGCAGGAACGGATCGTGCCCGGCTACGAGGCGGGAATCCGCCCGCTGCTGGATGCCGGCATCCCGGTGGTGGCGCTGCGCGACACCCCGCGCTTCACCACCCCGGCCCCCGAATGCGTGGACCGGTTCGGCGCGGAATCGGAGAATTGCAGCGCACCGGTGTCCGAGCTCATGGCCAAGGCCTCACCGCTTGACAACCTGGCCGCCGACGGAAAGCTGGGGGAGAACTTCTCCACCATGGACATGACCGACCAGCTCTGCCCCGAGGGCATCTGCCGCCCGGTCATCGGCAACGTGCTGGTTTACATGGACCAATCCCACCTGACCAGCACCTATGTCCGGACGACGGCTGCCCAATTCGAGCGGCGCTTCCTGGAAGCCCTCACCGGCTCGCACTGATTCCAAGCGCCGGGCCAGCGCCGAGAAGCACCGTTGGTACCGGCCGGAGCGTCGTGGAAAAGTGCCGCGCAAACGTGATGCCGAGGATCTGTTGCCCCCACCCCGTGCGGCGTATTGTTGCCTCCAAGCGGCCGAACGATCCGGCCCGGCCGCGCCCACTTGCGCACCATCGGAGTTAATGCCATGAAAACGGAAATGGCACCATTGTCCCTGGCCCTTGCCGGCCCCGTGAGCAGGAGGGCGGTGCTCTCGGCCGCCGTGGCGGTGTTGGGAGGAGCCGTGCTGGGCCCCGGACTGGTGGCGGCCCCCGCCGCGGCGGCGGTCACCCGGAACCACGTCTACACCATCTCCTCGCGCAACACCTTCACCTCCGCCACCTACCCGCGCACCGAGTTCCGCGCCCTGTGGACCGCGAGCGTGCTGAACATCGACTGGCCCTCCAAATCCGGGCTGCCCGTGGCCACCCAGCAGGCGGAGCTGCGCTCGATCCTGGACCTGGCGGTGTCCCGGAACCTCAACGCCGTGCTGCTGCAGGTCCGCCCCGCCGCCGACCGGATGTGGAACGCCACCCTCGGGGAGCCCTGGTCCAAGTACCTCACCGGCACCCAGGGCAAGGACCCGGGCTACGACCCGCTGGCGTACGCCATCTCCGAGGCGCACAAGCGCGGGATCGCCCTGCACGCGTGGATCAACCCCTTCCGCGTGTCGATGGACACCTCGCTGACCTCGCTGGTGGCCAGCCACCCGGCGCGGCTGAACCCTTCCTGGTCCTTCGCCTACGGCCCGCGGCGCTACTACAACCCCGGCATCCCGGCGGTGCGCACCTTCATCCGCAACGTGGTCGTCGACCTGGTCAAGCGCTACGACGTGGACGGGGTGCACTTCGACGACTACTTCTACCCCTACCCGGTGGCCGGGGCCTCGATCCCGGACTCGTCGACCTACAACACCTACAAGGGCTCCTTCACCTCGATCTCTTCCTGGCGGCGCAACAACATCAATGTGTTCGTGCGCGACACCCACACCGCGATCCACGCCGCCAAGCCCCGGGTGGTGTTCGGCATCGGTCCCTTCGGCATCTGGGCCAACAGCTCCTCGAGCTCCCTGGGCTCCGCCACCAGCGGGCTGGAGAGCTTCTACGCCCTCTACGCGGACACCCGGCGCTGGGTCAAGGAGGGCTGGATCGACTACATCGCCCCGCAGCTGTACTGGTACCAGGGGTACTCCGTGGCCAACTACAACGTGCTGGTCGACTGGTGGGCCAAGCAGGTCGCCGGAACCAGCGTCAAGCTCTACACCGGGGAAGCCGCCTACAAGGTCGGGGACCCTGCCACCCCGGCCTGGCAGGACCCCAACGAGCTGCGCGACCACGTGACCAAGTGCCGTGCGGTCCCGGCGGTGCGCGGCCAGGCGTACTACAACACCACCGCCGTGCGGGCGAACAAGCTCAACGCCATCGGGATCCTCAAGGCCGCCAAGTACGCACGTCCCGCCCTGCCGGTGCCCTACACGCAGCTGAACTTCGTGCGTCCCTACACGCCCACGATCACCACGGCCGTGCGCGAGGGCACCGGCGTGCGGTTGGGCTGGAGCTCGAGTTCCAGCGGGGAGCCGATCAAGCTCATCGCCATCTGGCGCTGGGAATCGACAGGCTCGGTCGTCCCCTACATCCAGTCCACCGGCACCTACCTGCGCACGGTGCGCCGGCGCACCGCCTCCGCCCAGTCCTGGCTGGATTCCGGGGTGGTGCTCGGGCACTACTACTGGTACATGATCCAGTCGATCAGCCAGACAGGCGTGGACTCATTGCGGGCCACCGCGATCTTCATCAGGGCGTGAGGCGCCGGGGCCTTGGGACCGCATCGTGCCGCGCCGTTCCCGCGCTGCGTGAGGCCTCGGGATGGCCCCGGCGGTGCGGGCGGATGCCGAGGCGCGGGCGGTGGCGGGAGTTGCGTTCGCCACACCAACCACGCGGGAATGTCGCTTGGCGGTGAAGCGTTCTAGGATGTAATCAATCCCCGCACCGGCGTGAAAGGTCCCCCGTGACTGAGTTCAATCCATTTGCCTTTGAAGGCCTCACCTACGATGACGTCTTGCTGCTTCCCGGCCCGACGGATGTGATCCCCTCGGAGGCAGACACCACCACGCGCCTGACCAAGCGGATCTCCATCAACATCCCGCTGCTTTCCGCGGCCATGGACACCGTCACCGAGGCGCCGATGGCCATCGCGCTGGCCCGCCAGGGCGGCATCGGCATCATCCACCGCAACCTGTCCATCGATGACCAGGCCGACCAGGTGGACCAGGTCAAGCGCAGCGAATCGGGCATGATCACCAACCCGGTGACCGTGAACCCCGGGGCGACGCTGGCCGAATGGGACGACCTGTGCGCGCACTACCGCGTCTCGGGCCTGCCGGTGGTCGATGAGAACCGCAAGCTGCTGGGCATCATCACCAACCGCGACACCCGCTTTGTGCCGCGCGAGACCTACATGACCACCAAGGTCTACGAAGTCATGACGGCTATGCCGCTGATCACCGCCAAGG
The DNA here is from genome assembly GCF_001863355.1 of Arthrobacter sp. UCD-GKA. Taxonomy (NCBI): domain Bacteria; kingdom Bacillati; phylum Actinomycetota; class Actinomycetes; order Micrococcales; family Micrococcaceae; genus Arthrobacter; species Arthrobacter sp. UCD-GKA. The sequence continues at coordinate 461,022 of NZ_MOLR01000001.1, forward strand.
TGGGGGTGTCGCGCGAAGAGGTCATCAACCTGCTGGGCAAGCACCGCATCGAGAAGCTGCCGCTGGTAGACAACGATGGCCTGCTCCAGGGCTTGATCACCGTCAAGGACTTCGACAAGGCCGAGCAGTACCCGCTGGCCACCAAGGACGACGAGGGCCGCCTGCGTGTCGGCGCTGCCGTCGGCTTCTTCGGCGAGGGCTACGACCGCGCCATGAAGCTGGTCGAGGCAGGCGTCGACGTGCTGGTGGTCGATACCGCCAACGGCCACACCCAAGGCGTGCTGGACATGATCGCCCGCCTGAAGAAGGACCCGGCGGCCGCGCACGTGGACGTCATCGGCGGCCAGGCCGCGACCCGCGAGGGCGCCCAGGCACTGATCGACGCCGGCGCCGACGCCATCAAGGTCGGCGTGGGCCCGGGATCCATCTGCACCACCCGCATCGTCGCCGGTGTCGGCGTCCCGCAGGTCACCGCCATCTACGAGGCAGCCAAGGCAGCGATCCCGGCCGGCGTGCCGGTGATCGCCGACGGTGGCTTGCAGCACTCGGGCGACATCGGCAAGGCCTTGGTCGCCGGCGCCGACTCGGTCATGCTCGGTTCCCTGCTGGCCGGCACCGCCGAGTCCCCGGGCGATCTGGTCTTCATGAACGGCAAGCAGTTCAAGGCCTACCGCGGCATGGGCTCGCTCGGCGCCATGGAGACCCGCGGCAAGAACACCTCCTACTCCAAGGACCGCTACTTCCAGTCGGATGCGCCGTCCAACGAGAAGCTCATCCCCGAGGGCATCGAGGGCCAGGTCCCGTACCGCGGCCCGCTCTCCGCGGTGGCGCACCAGCTGGTCGGCGGCCTGCGCCAGACCATGTTCTACGTCGGCGGACGCACCATCCCGGACCTGAAGGAACGCGGCAAGTTCGTGCGCATCACCGCCGCGGGCCTGAAGGAATCGCATCCGCACGACATCATGATGACCGTCGAGGCCCCGAACTACCGTTCGCGCTAAACGCCCATCACGACAAAGGCCCCGGCCACCGGTTCCCGCAAGGGAATCGGTGGCCGGGGCCTCTTTTATTTACTGCGTTGAGGAACAACGGCTTCGTCCGGCGCCTCAAGCAGGCGGACACCAACCATCGATTGATGATGCAGTCGCGTCGATTGGGCAAGTTGACGTTCGGTAGGTAGGCTAGGTTGGTTGGTCCTGCCACCCCCCTAAGTGCAGGGCCATTTTCGGAAGAATCTGGCACCCCAAGTACCAGATTCTTCCATGGGAGTTACGACGCAGACCCCAAGCTGCGCGTTCCCAGGGCAGGGACCCGCTGACGTAGCGCGGGTTCCTGCCCCTTCCATTTCCCATCGWTCCCATGTGCAGCGCCCGGGTGGTAAATGGGGTTGGCGTAAACGTCGCTGGACCGGCAACGATGCGATCGCCGATGGCACCCTCGGCGATCGCCCAAGATGAATTTCGCAGAGATATCGCTTCAACATCCCGTAACACTCAGCACCCGTCACGGCTAGGCTCCGAGCACTGGCTCCCGCAGGGGAACTGGTGGTCGAGGCCTTTGGCATGTGGTGTGCCGTGGCTGAACTGCCATCACGCGAGCGCTTGGCGGCGCATCCGCAACAGTTCCTCGAATGCGGCTGCGTCCAGCGGAACGGCATAGTGGAATCCCTGGACGGTTGTGAACCCCATGGCCTTGAGCTTCGCCGATTGCTCGGCAGTCTCCACTCCTTCGACGACGCACTCAAGGTCACAAGCTGCAATCAAGTCGGAGATGGCGCGAAGGAAGGATTCCTGCTTCGGGTTCACGGCAATGTCGTCAACGAGAGTCCTGTCGATCTTGGCTCCGGTCACGGGCAGCTGGCGCAGATAGCTGATTGAGGAGTAGCCGGTGCCAAAGTCGTCAATAAAGACCTCAACCCCCATCTTCGCCAAAGCCATCAAGGTATAGCGGTGCAGGTTGTCACCCGACATCAAGTTGTTCTCGGTGATTTCCAAGGCCAGCACGGTTGCCGGAAGTTCATGCTGGCGCAAGACCCTGCGCACCTCGTCGGCGAAGCCCAGGTCGTGCAGTCCACGCGAGGTCACGTTGAGGTGGACCTTGAAATCTGCGCCGACGAGCTTGGCCGCCCGCCACCTCTTGACGTCGCTCAGTACCCGATCCAGCAGGTATTCAGTCAGTTTGCCGACCATGCCCGCCTCCTCGGCAGCGGGGAGGAACTCGTCTGGACGCACGAGCCCGTGGCCCGCTCGATTCCACCTCACCAAGGCCTCTGCGCCGATGATTGCCTCATCCTTGAGGCGGACCACTGCTTGGTAAGCAGGGAAGAACTGCTCGCCGTCCAGTGAATGTCGGAGATCGGAGAGCATCTCGGCCTTCTCACGTCGTTCAAACAGCATGAACGGCTCGAATTCCACGACCTTTTCGCTTACCGAGCGCTTGGCCACATACATGGCTGTGTCCGCCTCAAGCACGAGGCTGTCCGGCGAATGCGACGGCGTTGTCCGGGCAATGCCAAGGCTGGCCCCGGGGCTCAGGTGGATGTTGTCGATCACCATGTCCTGGTTCATCGCCGCAACGATGCGTCGGCCCAGGGCGACGGCGTTGTGTTCCGGTGCGTGCACCAGGATGGCGAATTCGTCGCCTCCGAGTCTCGCCACGAGGTCCTCGGCGCGCACACAACCGCGAAGCCTCTCGGCGAGCTGGCACAGGACCTTGTCGCCCAGTGCATGGCCGTAGGTATCGTTGATGCTCTTGAAGGCATCCAGATCCAGGAGCATCAAGATCGGGGCCGAGGGACCCGTGCCGGGCTCGACAAGCGTCTTGTTGATTTCCTCCATCAAGGCGGAACGATTCGCGAGCTGGGTCAAGGGGTCCGTGTAGGCCAACAACGCCATTTGGTCGCGGGCCGCCTCGAGCAACCGCGTGCGCTCTGCCACCCGGCGATCAAGCGTGGAATACGTCGTTTCCAGGTCAGCGGCCATGGCATTGATCCCCATGATGATGGCGTCGATCTCATCGCGCCGGCTGCTGGGATGCAATAGGGTATCGAAATCCATGTCCGCGATCCTGAGGATGGCGTCGACAATGCGCGGAATACGGGGTTCGTCCATCTCGAGAGGGCCGGGGTCAGTCATCTTCGTGGAAGAACGCGAGTGCGTCCTGCCGGCTTTCGACATACATATACCGTCGCGCAGGATCGACCTTGCGCATGAAGAATCGTGCCAGCACGCGGTCTGCGGGTCCGGAGCCCAGCAGAGCCGTGCGCATGCCCTCGGTCATCGGATCAATCAGGGCAGTGACATTGGGTTTCACACTGTCAATGCCGCATACATCAACCAGCAAGTACTTCACCTTCCGTTCGAGGCGCGCGTCCGCAAGTCCCCAGAGCTCCCGGACCGTCTCGACTGACAACACCGTCCGGGGATGGAAAACGACCTCAAGCAATTCGTTGGCGAAGAAAGTGAGCCGGGCATGCTTGACGTCCAGGCTCCAAACCGCTTGCTCTGCCGTGCCTTCAGACGTCGCGTCCGCGATCGGACTAAGTCCGTCCAGCAGCAAGCCAATCTCGAGAAGGGGAACCTGTCCCATGGTTACTTCACACCAATCCGTTTGCGGCGATCGTCGGTTCCGCGCAAATCACGATCCAATCGTCGGTCACCTTGATACAACAAGGTCGACCAGTCCGTGTTTTCCGGTGTGGCCACGGGGTAGGAAACCGTGGCGTCTTTGGCCTTCTTCGGCGGGACAAAAAGCCAATTCACCAACCCCAGGGCCATGTCAACAACGGAGTTCTTGAAGCCGATGTAGGCGCGTATGGCATAGAGGGCCAACACGGTGTTCAATGCGGCAAAGGCAACATTTCCCCAGTTGCGGTCCTGGAAGTCCCGCCACAATGTGAAGATCGAAAAGAAGACGATCAGGTATGGGATGGCCACGTAGAGACCTGGAGATGCGGTGCGATTGCGGACCTTCGGTGTCCTGACGAATGGGATTTTCTCGCCGGTGAATGCCTGTTCCGTGGACTTGAGCACCCCTGCCATATTGACCGGCAGGAGGATCAGGTTGAACCCGTAGATCCTGAAGACATCGCTGAATCGGTGCCCGCAGTCCCGGAGGTCGCTTCCCATGGCGATGAAGTAGGGCAACGCCGCGACAAAGATCAGCGGGCTGAGCAAACGTCCGTCGTATGGATAGGCCAGAAGGAAGATCAGGCCAAGGCTGGCCCAGGCAATTGATGCCATGTAATTGACCCGCAGGAGCACCTCGCGCAATCGGATGCGTTCGTTGCGTCGCTTACGCTCACCGATCTGTCGACCAAACTTGGGCAGGATCAAAAGACCGCCATTGGCCCAACGACGTCGTTGGACCACCAGCGAGCCGAAATCCGGGGGAGTCGCACTGTAACTGAGTCGCTCCGGGTAATTGGACAGGGTCCAGCCGTGGGTGCCGAGGTCGATGCTTGACTCGGTGTCCTCGATGACGGTTCGGTCCTGGATGTAGGTGTGGATTTCATACCCGCCGACGGTTGTGGTCTGGCAGATATCCACAAGTGCCTGTTTGCGGATCACTGCATTGGCGCCAACCCAGAAGGTGGCATTGTAAAGGGTCTTGCCCTGGTGCAAGATGTGCTGGATGTCTGTCGTGGCGCCAGCCAAGCGCTCGATGCGGGTGGGCGCACCTCGGAATGAAGAGTAGGGGGTTTGCGTCACCGCCACGCGCGAATTCTCCTCGGACTCCAGGAAGTAAACCAAGCGCAGGCAATAATCGCGCAGCAGCAGCGAGTCGGCGTCAAGCGTGAGCAGGTATTCGGAGTCCGGGATGTCCAGGACTTGGTCCATGTCCGTGGTTTCCTGCGTCGGTGACACCGCGCGAAGCACCTCCACATCTCCGCGGTTGTCCACCAGCCACTTTTGGCCCATGAGGGAGATATAGGCGTTCAGGTTCATCGCCTTGTTCACCGCTTGGGACAGATTTGCGTACTTCTTGCGTTCGAAGGTGTGCATCCGGACGGAGAAAATACGTTCCAGCCGCAGATGGAATTCTTCCAACCTGTCGCTGTGAGGCGAATCGTTTTGTGCGGCAGCCGCGTTCAGGGCCAACAGTGTCAGGCGCAGCTCGCGAGCAAGTCCCATGATGACCGAATCAACGAAAAACTCGTCGACATGGTCGTCGATCCTTTCCGCGGTGGCCATTTCTTCGAGCCAGACCGCGGCAGCATCGTAGGCGGCAATGGTGGTGGCCAGGATTTGGGCAGGCGAGGCCCCTGCCTCTCGTTGGCGTTCAAAAAGGACCCGGAAGTCCTGGGCCATCCTCAACGGATGTTCCAGGGACTGCTGGATTTCCAGTGCCAAGCCACGCGTTTCCTCGAGCTTGGCCAGGATGTCCGGGTCTTCCGGGTAGGGATCGTCATCCACAAGAAGCACCACGTGCAGGTTCGTGAACTCCTGCAAGGCCACGGACCAGAGCGTTTTCCTGACCACGGCTGGCTCTTCGGCATAGCTAGGAACCAGCGTAGTGATCGACTTGTTATAGGAATGGAAGTGCCGATCCAGCTCACCTCGGGGCACTCGTCGGTGTTGTGAGAAGCGCAGAAGGGCACCTTGCCTGGCGACGAGGTACATCAACGCGGAGAAAGTCAGAAAGGTGACCACGGCGAGGTACATTGCCGCCTCGAAACGGAACCTGAAGCCCGCATCGGGGTTGTCGGCCAGTTGCCTCAGGATGGTGCTGATGACGTAGCCGATCCAGGCCAGAATGGTCGTGACGATTGCTATGCGCCCCCAAGCCAACTTGCCTCGCGAGGGGACGGGATGAACAATCGACAGGGGCTCGGAACGCTTTTCCGCGCCCCACTGCCGCTTGCGAATGTCTGGTGAAGCCGTGCGTGCATTCGTGCTGATGTTGTTCAAACTGATTTGCCCCCAAGCAATCTCGTTTCAGCACTTGGGGATTCTGCGACCCGCAATGCATTTCAAAAACTGATCATAGCGTATGATTCAGCAGTGATCTGAATTACGCGTCTCGGGGAGACGTGGGGCCTTGGGGCAGGTGAGAGCACAATTTCCTTGCGATGAGATTCGCCTTATTCTGATGGATTACTCCTGGACGAAATGGGCCCCACCGTTTGCCGCGTTTTCAGTGAGCCGTCAATTGTTATGAATTGAGATTGTTGTGTCTAACTTGACCACGGGCAGACGCCTTTCATGGGTCCGGGTGGCGGCTCTTGCCCTGGCGATTGCCGGGCTGGTGGCCGCTGGAACGTATTACTGGAACACATCCCGCGACTCGGCCAGAGCAGCTGATACGGGACGCTGGTTCGGGTCCTACGTCGATGCGACATCGACGCCGTTCTATCCGATTGCCCAAAACCTAGTACCTGGACAACGCGTGGTTCTTGGGTTCGCCGTGGCGGATCCCAAGGACAGCTGTGCGAATTCGTGGGGCGGCTACTACAGCATGGACAGCGCCAACGAGACGTTCGACCTGGACCGTAAGGTGGCCCGGGTGCATGAACAAGGCGGCGAAATCGTGATCTCCACCGGCGGGTTGAACAACGACGAACTGGCCACCGCCTGCACCGATGAGCAAAAGATCATTGACGGATACGAATCGTTCCTCCAGCGATACGGTTCCACCACCCTGGACCTGGACGTCGAGGGAAACGACCTCGAGGATGCCGCCGCTTCGTTGCGCCGTGCTTCAGCTGTGTCGGCACTTCAATCCCGTGCTACGGAGTCGGGAAAACCAGTGGAGGTCTGGGTGACGCTTCCTGTGGACACCCGGGGGCTGACGGAATCCGGACTGGGCGAGGTCAAGCGGCTCCTCGAAGGCGGCGTCGACCTCGCAGGCGTGAATCTCATGACCATGAACTTCGGCGATACTCGTTCAGCGGGCCAGAGCATGGCCTCGGCCTCGGAACAAGGGGCACGTAGCGCACACCAGCAGATCAAGGCGCTCTATTCCCAGCTCGGACAGGAAATAGGGGATCGCACCCTCTGGGCCAAGATCGGGCTCACCCCCATGATCGGTCAGAACGACTTGCTTGGAGAGATATTCACGCTGGACGACGCGAGGGCATTAAAGGAATTTTCCACGACCAATGGCATAGGACGGCTTTCGATGTGGTCGGCCAACAGAGATGCCGACTGCGGACCGAACTTCCCGGATCTGAAACGGGTATCGAATAACTGCAGCGGCGTCACCCAGGAAGACGGTGCCTTTGCACGGACGCTTGCGGCCGACCTAGATTCCTCCGACCGCCCGGTGGCGACCAATGACGCTCCAGTTGAAGCCCCCGTGGAGACTGCCATCGTCGATGACCCCGCGAAGAGCCCGTACCCGGTATGGAACATCGAATCCGCCTACCCCAAATCGGAACGCGTCGTCTGGCGCGGCAACGTTTACGAGGCAAAATGGTGGACCCAGGGGGAAATACCGGATCTTCCGGCCAGTGACGCGCGAGCGATCCCATGGAGCTTGATTGGACCTGTGCTTCCCGGAGACAAGCCGGAAATCCCCGTCGCGGTGCCCACAGGACTCTATCCGGCCTGGTCGTCCACCAAGGTGTATGACAAGGGGGAACGGATCTTGTTTGACGGCCGGATTTTCGAGGCCAAATGGTGGAACCAGGCCCAGAACCCCGAAGCCGCGGCGCAAGGCTCAGCGGATTCTCCGTGGTCCCGTTTGGCAAACGGGCAAGTCAGCGAAATCCTCAAGGAATCGCAGAAGAAGCCCTAGCCGGGATTCGCCGCGTCAGGACGGGTCAGCTGCCCGTGTCCGCTTCAATCAGGGCAGCGCGCACGCTTTCCCGGTGCGCATCCTCGAAACGCCCCGTGGCGTGGAGGATTTCCGACCAGAGCCGATGCACCGAGGCGTCTTCCGGTGCCCCGGAGCCATAGGCGTCGGACAGTGCTCGCTCCAGCAACGAGGACGCTTTCTCTAGCTCTCCGTTGGCCACATACCACCGTGCCCGGGTTCCGGCCAGGCCCAGTAGCTCCACCGCACTTCCTCCGATGATGTCGTAAGCAAGCTGGGCACGGATAATGCAGTCATCGGTGCGCTCGTTGGCGACTCCCGCCTGGAGCTGCACATCGGCGCTCGCATTGTTGAACCGTGCCCACATGTGGATGTCATTGACCTGTTGGAGGTGGTCAGCCGCGCACTCGTGGTAGGCGTTGCCCTCGGCCTCGTGGCCCTTGGCGAATGCGAGGTTTCCCAGTGTCCAGAAGCCCTGGCCAGCCAACATAGTGTCTTCCACGTGTTCCAAGGTGGCAGACAACAGGTCACGGACAGCCCAGGCCTCGTCGGCGCGGCCAGCCTCGACCAGGCAGGCAATGATTCCTTGGTACGCTTCAGCTCGTGCTTCGTGTCGGTCTTTGACGTCGGACAAGACGGCCAGCGCCGTGCGCGCGGTGTCCACGGCCTCTTCGTGATGTGCTTGGTTGCGAAGAGCTGCTGCACGCAGGATCAATACCTGGGCCTTGAACACCGGGTCGTTTTGTATCCGGGGAAAAGCGAGGATGGTTTCCGCGGTTTGGAAGGCAGCCATATAGGCACCCGTTAACACCTGGCTTTTTCCCATGTCGTAGAGGAAAACGGATTCCTTGACCCGATCGCCCATCGACGCATAGATTCTGGCGCACTCCCGGGCGGCTTCGAGCACCTGCTGCTGGTCTCCCGAATTCCGAATCCTGCGGTGGTGCGCTTCCGCCTTGGCGGCGCGGGCTTCGGCGGAGGGGTGGTGCATAATCTCAATTATGCTGCATCCGGTGGCGGCCACCCTCATGTACTCCCACCGCCGGGCTTCCGGCAAATCCTCGAAGGGCAGTGGTTCCATGAAATCCGATGACGAATTCAACTCCAAAACATCAGGTGAGCGCTAGGATATCCCGTGGGGCTGTCGTCCCGTTCCCGGGTGCGGCAAATATGGGCAATGCTCCGAACACTCGCCCGAATTCTGAATGAGATGGAGAATACGTGAAGAAGATCCTGGGTTCGGCCCTTGCCGCAATGCTTATTGCCGGGGCAGTTGTCGCCGGTGGTGCCGGTGACGTTGTGCGGTCAGACAGCGGGTCGGTGCAGAGCATCGGTATTACCAAGACGCTGGGCGGAAACAACAACTGGCCCTTGCAATACGAGACCCTGAATGGCGGCACGAGTACCACCGCCGGAAACAACAACTGGCCGCTGTAGGTTTTCCGCGCACGGGAGTGCCTCGAAGGCAAGGCCCCGGAATGGACGCAGCAAGCTCATGGTGTCGAGAATGTTCTCCCGTGCATCAAGAATGACGTTGTCCGGTCGGTGTATCCCGGCCGGACACCTGCATTTGTCGCCCCGCAGGCCGCGTCACATGCCAAGGCTGGCCGGAAACATACCAAGACCGCATCCCGCGATACGTGGGTCGGCCCCCAAGTCCACGCTGCGGCAGCCGTGGGTCGTTGACGATGCCTATCCAGGGGGTTGGACTCGAACCACCTTTGGTATTGGGCTTGTGAGTGGTCCGGCCGGCAGCAGTCGTCGGGACCACGTCATGGCGGCCGGTTCGCTGTTCGAACGAGCACGAAATGCGCCGAATTTCGGGCGGGCTCGGCTACCGAACCGGTTCAACCGATTCTTGCCCTCGAAGGTGCACGGCCTGCAGCAGGGCAAAGAGCGCGAAACCCAGTCCCGCACCGATGGTATTGGCCACGACATCGAGCAGGGACGAGAACCGCTGGGGCAAGAAGATCTCCTGCCCTAACTCGATGAAGAATGAGGCCGCGAAGCCCGCCGCGAGAGGATGCCACCACATCCGGCTCCGGATCCCCGCGATGTATCCGAACGGCACAAAAAGGCCGATGTTCGCGGCAAACTCGACCTTGTTGTAGCCGATGAACAACGGCAGCCCGTGGGCATGCAACCAGCCCAGAATGCTTGAAAGGTTTCCGCTCACCGGGCGATCCACCGGGGTGGGCCAAAAGGCAATCAGCAGCAGAGCCAAAAGGTAGGCAGCGGCGAGGACTGCGGCGAAACGGACATGCGGCTTGGTCATGGAACCCAGTCAAGAGAGTTGCGGGTGGGACAGTGGCTCCGGCAAAAAACCTTCCGGCTCCGCTGCCGATTTTACGCCACTGCCAGGGTCCGGCACCTTGAAGCGTGAACCCCGGGCTGCGGGACACCGCGGGTCACAAGAACGGGCCGCGCGTTGGCATTGCCCCCATGGAACCCGCCGCGAACCAGAACCTGAACCCGGAGAACGCCGGCCTCGCGCGCCGGGCTGTTGGGCCCGATGCCGGGGCCCTGGCCGAGGCCTTGGTCCAGGTCTGGAGGGCGGCCTACGCCGGCATCATCGATGCTGCGTTCCTGGAATCCATGAACGTGCAGCAGATCTCCGGCCGCTGGGCGCACTCGCTCGGGCGGGACACCGGGGAGAAGCCCCTGGTGGCGGTCGTGGACGGCGAGGTCGTGGGTTTTTGCCAGTTCGGAGTGCCGCGGGAGGAATCCGCCCAGGGCACCGGGGAGCTGTATACGCTGAACCTTCTCCCGGCCTGCTGGGGCCGCGGGTTGGGAACCGTGCTGTTGCTCGAGGCCACTGCCGAGCTGCGCCGGCTGGGATACGGGACCGCCTACCTGTGGGTGGCCGAGGGGAACCGGCGAGCCATGGACCTGTACGAGCGCCACGGCTGGCACGACACCGGAACCACGAGGGAAGATGCGCGGTTCACTCCGGCCTTGCTCGAGCGCCGCTTTGCCATCGACCTGACCTAGCCTTTCCGGTTGGCGGTCCCGGCTAGTCAAAGGGCGTATGCGGGCGCCCCAGGCGCTTGCCGTCGAGGATGAAATCGGTCCGCTCGCTGTAGAAGCACACGAGTCCGGCGATCGCGGCCGCCTCGGGAAACGGGTTGGCGTAGCTCCACGCCACGTCCCGGCCGCCGCTTGCCGGGGCCCAGTAATGGGCCGTGCCCTTGTAGGGGCACTTGCTGGAACTGTCCGTGGCCACAAGCGCATCCCACTGGACCTCGCCGGGCCGCAGGTAGTAGCGGGTGGGAACGTGCGTCTCGAAGAGCAGCCTGGGGTGCCGGGTCTCGGCCAGCAGCATCCCCTCGAGCTCGACGCGCAAGTGCCTGCTCGAGGCCAGGACGTCGACCCGCTTGAAGGGATCGCGCGGGTGCGCATCGATGGGCTCGTCCTCCTCGCGCCAATCGAACGCCCGGAAGTCGAAGGCGACGAAGCCCTGCAGCACGGGGTCCGACAGCCGGAAGGCCGCGCCCGGAAGCGTGYGCCCGCCGACCTCGACATCCAGCGCAGCCCCTTCGGCGGTGTGCAGCGCGAAGGGGTCATCCGGGGTCAGGATCCCGGCCTTGTCCGGGACCCCGGGGCCGGTTCCGGCCGTCAGCGCCAGGTGGGCCTGCACATTGGATTCGGGGACCGCGTAGATCGGCACGACGCGCCGCGGTTCCCACACCAGCACGGCGGAGGAGGTGTCAAGGACCGGGGTCCCTTGGAAGCTGGCCCGCACCCGTTTCTGTGTCGGTTCGTACCGGAGCACGGGCAGGGACTGGTTGATCAGGTCTGAGATTCGGGTGGCCACGGCGCCAGTATGCGCGCGCCCCGCTCCGCGGTCAAGGGCCGGTGTTGACTCATGTGAAGTGCTCGCGAAAGGGGGCACGGCCTGCTGCGGGAGCCGGAAGCATGCCGGCGCCCAACCCTAAACAAACGGCCCACTTGTTGGTAGATTCGGGAGGACATCACGGATGCAGTGCGCTGGTCTTGGGGACCACGAACGGGGGATTGGGGGCGTCGTGTTTGGTGTGCGATTCTTCGGCCGCGGCGGCGCATCCACATGAGCGCCGCCAACCACTACGACGTGCTGCGCGTGAGCAGCACGGCACCGGTGTCGGTGATCAGGGCGGCCCACCGTGCCCTGATGCGTGAACACCACCCGGATGCCGGAGGTGCCACCGACGCGATGGCCAAGTCGTTGAACGAGGCCCTGCGGGTGTTGGCCGACGACAGGTTGCGGGCCGCCTTCGACGCCGCGCTCGCCGGTCAGGCCGAGCAGCAGCGGCGCACCGCCGAGGACCGGGGCAGGAAAGAGGCGGAAGCGCGGGACAGGGCCGAGGCGGCACGAGCCGCAAGCGACCGTGAACGGGACCGCGAACGGGACCGCGTGCGCGCCGAGGCCAAGGCCCGCACCGCGGCAGCGGCCCGGGCCAGGGAGAAACGGGCAGGGGCCCGGGACCCGGCAAGCCCTGCTGGCTTCAACGTCTTCGAATGCAACCGGATCGACCTCTCCGCGATGGACTGGTACACCCGCTCCTACCCGCCGCTGGAGATCCGCGACGATTCCGCCGGGCGGGTGGGTTCTTTCCGTTTCCTCGCCTGGTTCCTGCTGGAGCTCAACATCATTCTCGCCGGACTCTTCGTTGCGGCCATGGTGCGCGGCAGCGACTCGCCTGAGTGGTGGAGGGTCGCGCTGCTGGTGCTCCTGGTGCCGGTGGCGGCGCTGGCCGGCGGCTGGGCCCGTGCCCGTGCCCGCGGACGCGGACTGGTGCGCTACTTGTTGTTCCTCGGCTTCGCCGGAGGGATCCTGGTCCCCGCGCTCGCCGGCGGTCGCGCGGGCATGCTTGCGGCTATTGGCTGGCTGGGCCTGTATCTGCTCACCGTCGAGATCCTGCGCGCCAGCGCCATCCGGCGCCGTCGCCCGGGCCCGAGGGGGTTGCTGGGCGTGGAGGAAATCACCGGCCGCAACCACTGGGACCTGGACGTCTCCGGCGGTGGGGATGGCGCCAGCCACCCGCGAAGGACCGCCGATTCGCTCACCGGCCAGCTGCTGGACACCCTGCATGCCCTTCCCGGGGCCAGGACTCTGGCCGGCCTGTCCGTCCCCGGGGACCCGCAGCTGCGCCTCGGCCACGGCGTGCTGTGCGGGGACCGGCTGGTGCTGGTCGAATCGCGCCTCTGTCCCGGGGGACAGTACTACTGGTGGGAAGACCGGCTGGTGTGCAAGCTGCCCGGCGACGCCCCGGCTTTCCTGGCCCATCCCTTCCCGGGCGCCGTTCAGGCGTGCCGCGCCCGGTTCCCCGAGCTTCAGGTGAGGGGCTGGTCGGTGTTCCACCCGGTCGACGGCACGGCGGTGTTGGTCAACAACCGGGCCACCGGCGCAAATCCGCGGCTGGCGACGGCGGCCGCGTTCCTGCAGGAGGCCGGCGACTGGCTGTGCGAGGGGCAGGCGCACATCGTGGACCGGGTGGCGCTCTCTCGCCTGGTCAAGGACTTCGGTGCCCCGTGAGGTCCCCTCCTGGCCCCGGTGCGAATCGGGTGTGGACCACCGGTGACGGCCGCTTTGTCCCGGGTTTATCATGGGGGCAGGCGTTGGGCACAGCATGCCGCGAGAGGCGGGATGGGGCCCGGACGGCCCCAAGGAGCCCACGATGAGCGACACCGACCAATCCATCAGGCGCTACACCACCGGGAACCTGCGCGAGCGGCTCTACGCGGCGCTTCGCAGCGCCGGGAAGGAACCGGAGGTCCTGCTCCCGGGCGACCTGGGCGAGGCCGACCACTTCCACTCCGGCGGCGCCAACGCCACGGCGGAGGTGGCCCGTGAGGCCGGCATCGGGCTCGGGACCCGGGTGCTGGACGTGGGGGCCGGCATCGGCGGACCGGCACGCCACTTCGCGCAGCTCGGCGCGGTGGTCACCGGCGTGGATGTCACCGAGGAGTTCGTGCTGCTGGCCCGGGAGCTGAACGCCGCCTGCTCGATGGCCGGGTCCATCACGATGCTGCTGGCCCCGGCGCAGGCCACCAACCTGCCGGCGGGTTCCTTCGACGCGGCGACCATGCTGCACGTGGGCATGAACCTGGAGAACAAGCCAGCGGTGTTCGCCGAGGTGCACCGGCTGCTGCGCCCCGGGGGAATCTTCGCCATCTACGACCTGATGGGCACCAACGCCCTGGACTACCCGATGCCGTGGGCCGACGCGGCCGCTTCGTCCTACGTGGAACCCGCCGAGGCGTACCACCGCCACCTGCGTGTGGCCGGATTCATGCCAGGGACCGACGAGGACCGCACCGCGGCGGTGCTGGCGTGGATGCCGGGGCCCGGCAAGGGACCGGCGACGGAACTGGGCGCCCCGATCCTGCTGGGCAGCGACCCAGCGGACCGGCTGGGCAACGTGGCCGCGGCCATCAAATCCGGTGCCGTGTCCCCGCGCCTGCTGGTCTCGGTGCGCGCGGCCGGGTGAGCGGCCGGTTGCACGCGGCCCGGGGATGGTGTGCCCCCACGTAGAATGTTTCACTGGCGCTGCCCCCTGGCGTGCGGGAGAGACCCGCGCCGATGCGCGCACGCAACACTTAAGGAGCACACCGTGGCCCAGCCGAAGAACCTGAAGAAACTCACCCGCGCCCGTATGGACCGCACCGGGGAGAGCTACACCACCGCCCGCAAGGCGATCCTGTCCGCGAAGCCCCACCGCCCGGCCAGCGCCCAGGATGCCGCCGACGCCGCGGCCGCGGCCCAGGAAGCCGAGCTGCCCGAGTATCCGGCCCCGGAGAACGTCTTGCAGTACGACGCCGGGCTGTGGCACCGCGTGCTCACCCAGGCCGGGGTGAAGCACCCGCTGACCGGCGAGCCGATGAGCGAGGCGCTGCTGGCGGGGCTGGCCGGCGGCATCGGCTTCATGGTCTTCACTTTCGTCTACGAGAAGACGACCACGGCCACCATCGTCACCCGGGCGCACCCCGAGCCGTACACCGCGAACCTCCTGGCCCGGTCCGGTGCCAAGGTCATGGAGCGCACCACCGGCAGCGCGCGGCTGGCCGCCGACTACCTCGACGCCGGGCTGGATGCCGGACGCGCGGTGGTCGTGCGCGCCTCGGTCGCGGCGCTGCCGTGGATCGATGCCGATGCCGTGGAGGAATCGGACTCCATCGACCTGGCCGTCGTCGGCGAGCACGGGGACGACCTGCTGATCGACGACGGCTCCGGCTCGCTGACCCCCATTTCCCCCGAGGACCTGGCCGCCGCCCGCTCCCGGCGCAAGAAGGACAAGCACTGGCAGGCCTGGATCCCGGAGCGCACCGGGCCCGACGCCGCGGCCCTGGCCGCCAACGTGCGCGAGGCGATTGCGCAGACCACCGGGCGCCTGCTGGGCACCAGCGAGCTGGAGGGCATCCCGGCGCACTTCGCCAAGAACTTCGGCGTCGCGGGCATGAACAACTGGGCCGAGCGCCTGCGCGATGCCACCACCAAGAAGGGCTGGACGCGGATCTTCGAGGACCCCGCACGCCTGGAATCGGGCCTGAACCAGATCCTGGGCTTCCTCACCGACACCCGCTTCGGCGGCGTGGGCGCCCTGCGCGGCCAGTACGCCGACTTCCTCGCGGAGGCTTCCGCGCTGCCGGGCCTCGAGGCCCTGGGTGCGCACGCGGCCGACTACGCGCACCTGGCCCAGGACTGGATCGTGTTCACCGACCTGGTGGACCCGCAGATCCAGGTGCAGGAGCGCACCGGGCACTTCGCGGTGCTCGCCGACCAGCTGGAGGTCATCGCCGCGGGCGAGGAACGCGCCGCGCGGGCGCTGGCCGACACCCTCGGCACCCTGGCCGGCTGAAACGCCCCGTGGCCCGCGGCAGGCACCGCGGGTCCGGCGCGCACCCGGGGGAGGCCCGGCCCGCCGGCGTGCTGATAGGGTGGTGCGGTGACTTACGAGATTGAAATCGGCCGTTCCAAACGCGCAGCCCAGGCGTACTCCCTTGACGATGTGGCGATTGTTCCCAACCGCCGCACCCGCGACCCGCACGATGTGTCGGTGGCCTGGCAGATCGACGCCTACAAATTCGAGACCCCGATCCTGGGCGCACCCATGGACTCGGTCATGAGCCCGGCCACGGCCATCGCGCTGGGCAAGCTCGGCGGCCTGGGCGTGCTGAACCTCGAGGGCCTCTGGACCCGCTACGAGGACCCGGCCAAGGTCCTGTCGGAAATCGCCGCACTGAAGTCCGCCAACGGCGGCCACTTCGACCCGGCCATCACCGCGCGCCTGCAGGAACTGTACTCAGCCCCCATCGTCCCGGAGCTGATCACCGCCCGCCTGGCCGAAATCCGCGAATCCGGCGTGACCGTCGCCGGCTCGCTGACCCCGCAGCGCACCCAGGAACACTACAAGACCGTCGTGGCCGCAGGCGTCGACATCTTCGTCATCCGCGGCACCACCGTCTCGGCCGAGCACGTCTCCAAGACCCACGAGCCGCTGAACCTCAAGCAGTTCATCTACGAACTCGACGTCCCGGTCATCGTCGGCGGCGCTGCCGGGTACACCCCGGCCCTGCACCTGATGCGCACCGGCGCCGCCGGCGTGCTGGTCGGCTTCGGGGGAGGGGCCTCGGGCACCACCCGCCGCGCCCTGGGCATCCACGCGCCGATGGCCACCGCGATCTCCAACGTCGCCGCGGCCCGCCGCGACTACCTGGACGAGTCCGGCGGACGCTACGTGCACGTGATCGCCGACGGCGGCCTGGGCACCAGCGGCGACATCGTCAAGGCCATCGCCATGGGCGCCGACGCCGTGATGCTCGGCACCGCCCTGGCCCGCGCGCAAGAGGCTCCGGGAGCCGGCTGGCACTGGGGCATGGAGGCCGCCCACGAGAACAACCCGCGCGGGGACCGGGTCAAGGTCGGCACCGTGGCGCCGCTGCAGGAACTGCTCTTCGGCCCCTCGCACCACACCAATGGAACCTCCAATCTCGTTGGCGCGCTGCGCCGCTCGATGGCCACCACCGGGTATTCGGACCTGAAGGAATTCCAGCGCGTCGACGTCGTGGTTTCCCCCTACGAGGCCGACTAGCACCTTAGGGATCCACGCCGGGGCGACCGGGTCCGCTGCCTTCCCCCACCACGGTGGCGGGGGTGCGGACCCGGTCGTTTTGTGTCCCGGCAGGCAGCGGGACCCGGGGCATCCCCCCGCTGCGCGCCGGGCCCGGGCCCGTGTACTGTACAAACCAGGCGCACGCCATGCGCGCCGCCCCCCAAACACCGAACGCCGCCTGATCGAATCGATGCCATGACCTTTTCCCAGACGACGCCCGCCGGCGACGACGCCCCAGAGATCACCACGCGGGAGCTGGTGGTCCTTGAACTGGCGACGCCCACCCGGGAAGAAACCGTCGCGCTGCTGGCCGGCAGGCTGCTGGCCGCCGAACGGATCGGGGACCTGCCCGGCTTCCTGGCCGATGTCCACCGCCACGAACACCAGCTGGCCACCGGCCTGCCCGGCGGCATCGGGCTGGCCCACGCCCGCAGCGATTTTGTTTCGGCACCCAGCATCGCGGTCGGCGTGATGGCCTATGGGCACGGGCTGGACTTTGGGGCCAAGGACGGCCCGGCGCACGTGGTGCTGCTGCTGGCCACCCCGGCCTCGAGCTACTCCGGGCACCTGATGATGCTCGCCGCGCTGGCCCGCTCGCTGGCCAAGGACTCGTTCCGCGAGTCCCTGCGCCGCGCCAACGACACCGGGGTCATCGCCGAACTGGTCAACTCCACCGTCGACTTCTCCACCGTCTAGGGCCGGGGGATCCCGTGCCGCGGCGGCCCGGCCCCGCCCGGCCGCGCGACACGGCGGATGTAATCCCGGCCACATCGCCAGCCCCGCCGCACGGACAGGGCGGCGCGGGCACGCACCCGCCCGCGCCCCCGGTGCCCGCGGGAACCCGCGCCCCGCCACACCCCGCGGCGGCAAAAGGCAGCCCCGGGCCGGCCGCCGGGTGGTCCCAGGGCCCGCGCGAACGTCCCGGCGCCGCCTTTGGTTCCATTGGCTCTTCGATGCCCAATCGACGTACGGTTGGAGTGTGCTGAAAACTGCCCTTAAACCCCGTTGGATCCTGGCCTTGGTCGGCGCCCTCGTTGTTGCCACCGGCTTCGTCCTGCTGAGCCAGTGGCAGTTCAACCGCTCGCATACCGAAGCCCCGCCCCCGGTGACCACCACCGAGAAGGTCGTTCCGCTGACCAGCCACATCAAGCCGGTCAGCGAATTGATGGCCCGCGAGGCGGACCAGATGGTCTCCGCGACCGGCAGCTTCCTGCCCGGCAAGCAGGTCCTGGTGAAGAACCGCATCGAGGACGGACGCACCGGCTACTGGGTCGTCGCCGCCTTCAAGGTCGCCGACGCGCCCGGTTCCAACACCATCCCGGTGGTGCGCGGCTGGCAGCCCGACGACGCGGCCCCCGCCCCGGCCCCGGCCGGCACCCTGGAGGTCACCGGGCGCCTGCTGCCCACCGAGGCCCCGATCTCCCAGGACGCCGGCCAGAACGCCTACGCCTCGCTGTCGGTGGCCGAGCTGATCAACGTGTGGGACGTGCCCTCCTACAGCGGATTCGTCGTGGCCGCCACGGTGGCCGGAGCGGACGGTGCGGACCTTTCCGCCGCCGCCACCGGGCTCGTGCCGGTGCACGTGGGCCCGCAGCCCCAGGAACGCCAGGTCAACTGGCTGAACATCTTCTACGGCATCGAGTGGGTCGTGTTCGCCGGCTTCGCGGTCTTCCTCTGGTACCGCCTGGTGGCCGACGACTTCCGCCGGCAGCAGGAAGACATCGCCGACGCGGCGGCGCTGGCCGCGGGCCTGGACCCGGCCACCGTGTACCAACGCCAGCTCCACCACGAGAACCCCCTGCTCGACTCCCAACCCAAGGACCAGTTGTGACCGAAGAAAACTCCGCCCCGAAGGTGCGCCGCTTTGCCGGCACCCCCGCCCAGATCCGTTCCGCCTCCACCTTCTACAAGATCCTGGCCTACGCCACCGGCGTGATGCTGCTGCTGCTCTGCGCCGAAATGATCGTGAAGTACTTCTGGCACCTGGAACTGTTCATCGGCGGCAC
The DNA here is from genome assembly GCF_001863355.1 of Arthrobacter sp. UCD-GKA. Classification (NCBI taxonomy): domain Bacteria; kingdom Bacillati; phylum Actinomycetota; class Actinomycetes; order Micrococcales; family Micrococcaceae; genus Arthrobacter; species Arthrobacter sp. UCD-GKA. The sequence continues at coordinate 479,875 of NZ_MOLR01000001.1, forward strand.
CCTGCTCGACGGCAGCTCCAACGCCGTGGGCCTGGTCAACCGCGCCGACATCACCGACGGCGTCAACGTCTCGCTGGCGATCCTGATCATCCACGGCTGGATGTACGTGGTGTACCTGCTGGCCGACTTCCGCCTGTGGTCGCTGATGCGCTGGCCGTTCAGCCGCTTCATCACCATCGCCCTGGGCGGCGTCGTTCCGCTGCTGTCCTTCTTCATGGAGAAGAAGGTCCACGGCGAGGTAGAGACCGAACTGGCCTCCCACCCGCAGGCCGCCAAGCGGTACTGACCGGCTCAACGGCCCGGCCGAACCGCCCGGCCGAACCGCCCGGCCGAACCGCCCGGCCGAACCGCCCGGTTCAACTGCCCAAGGGCGGCCAACGCATGCGTATCGACGCATCCGTTGGCCGCCCTTCGTGCATTCCCCCTTCCTCGGCCGGCCTTCCGGCCCGCTTCCCCCCACAATCGGCCTTCCCCGCCGCGCGCCGGGCCGCGGCGGCGCAGACTGGGGTTCATGACCACCACCGCGCCAACCCGCACCCCGTCGGGGCAGGCAGACACCGACACCGCGATCCGGCAGCTTGCCGCCGCGGTGCTGGCGGTGCGTGCCGCGCAGGAGCGGCTGGGGTCCGCGGACCTGGACGCCGCCTCCGTCGCCCTGGTGCTGGGCCTCTACGAACAGGGGAACCGATCGATCGCCTACGGGCAGATGCACGCGGTGTTCACCGCCGACGCGGTCCAGGTCCACCGGTTGGACCCGGGCACCGCGGCGCAGGTCGACGCGCTGGCCGCCGACCCGTGTTCCCTGTCCGACGGGACGGCGACCGTGCCGGCGGAGCGGATGTGCCAGGGGATGGCCGCGCACCGGAACACCAGCGAGTGGATGCAGGCGCACCTGCACATCACCGAAGCGGAATCCAAGCGGCGGCTCGGCGGTTCCCGGCTGCTCATCGCCCCGGCCCAGGCGGGCTCCGCCGATGACGGTGGCCGCCGGGCACCGGTGTTCCCGATCCTGGCGCAGGCGGCGGAAGCCGGACAATCCGATGTGGGAACGCTGGCACAGCTGGCCAAGAAGCTGTCCTCGCTGCAGCCGCGCCTCGCACTGCACCCGGAGGCCCCGCGGTTGGCCGCCGACATCGAGGCATCGGTCGCCGAAGCCGTCACCGCCGCGGAACCCAGGCACGGGTACAAGGCGCTGGCCGACTGGGACGCCTTCCTCACCCGGAACGGAGCGCCGATCACCGACGCCCAGATCCGGGCCAAGCGCGGATTCTTCTACAAGTACCACCGCGACGGCTGCGACGTGTACCAGCTGACCTGCGACCCCGTGGACTCCGAGGCCATCAGGGCGTTCGGCGAGGCCTGGACCAACCCGCGTTCGAGCAAGCTGCCTCCGCCCTCGGTCTCGACCCGCGGCCCCGTCACCCGCCCCGCCCCCATTGCACCGGCCAACACGGCGGGCGACGCCACCGCCGACGACGCGGGCACGTTCACCTCGGATGGCGGCACCGGGACCAAGACAGCCGGGACCAAGACCACCGGGGCCGGCCGTGCCGGGTCCCGCACCCCCGGCACGGACCCAGGGCCCGGAGATGGCCAGGGCCCGCGGTTGGTGATCGTGCCGGATCCCGGCGACAACACCACCGAGGACGCCACCCCAGGTGGTTGGGCACCCGCCGGAACACCCGCCGGAGCACCCGCCCCGGAGTGGGCACTGGCACCGGGCACCGACCCGGAACTGGCGCCGCGCTCGGAGTGGTCCTGCGGCCCACCGGCGCCCGGCACCTCAGAAAGCCAACCCGACCCCGCTCGGGATCCGGAGGATTGGGCAGACCGGGATTCGCGCACTGCCCCGCAATTGCTGCTCGACGGGCTCATTGCCGCAATCACCGGTGCCCTGAACGGCAACGGGGTTCCTGACTCCGGAGGCCTGCCGGTCAAGATCGGGGTGCTGATCGGCTACCGCAGCCTGCTGGGCCAATGCGAAGACGCCGGGGTCACCGGCCACGGCATGCCGATCTCGGCGGCGAACATCCGCCGCTTGGCCTGCGACGCCGACCTACTGCCGGCGCTGCTCGGATCCGCCGGGGAAATACTGGACCTGGGCCGGACCGTGCGCGGGTTCACCCCCGCGCAGCGCCGGGCCATAGCCATCCGCGACCGCGGCTGCGTGGTCCCGGGCTGCCACCGCCCGGCCTCCACCAACGAGTACCACCACGTCAAGCCCTGGCAGGAGGGCGGGGAGACCAGCGTCGACAACGGCGCAAATATCTGCCAGCACCACCACCTGATGATCCATGCCGGTCTGATCACGCTGAAAATGATCGACGGCATTCCCTATGTCGTCGGCCGCGCGGGCCAGCCCCGCGGGGACCCGGAACGCAACCTCTACTGGCATCCCGAGCTGCGCACCGCCGGCTACACCCCGCCGATGTTCACCGACTGACCGTCCAGCCGCGTTCCCGCCCGGGAGCGATGTGGTGGATGTCGAATCGAGCAGGTTCTTCGGAGCATCCCGTGCCCGATGGCGGCCATCTGGCACCGGCCGGCGGTCCCGAACGCGAACATGGGCGCGGTCGTGCAGACCCCCTCGGGGGAGGACCTGCTCGTGAAGTCGATCTTCCACGAGCACCTCGACGGCGCGGACTTCCCGTAGCGGCTCGGCATCGCCGGCGAAGGCTGGATCGACGTGCGCGACCCGCGGCACCCGGTCGATGCCAAACACCCGGAACCCCGGCGCGGGTGCTTCGACGGCAGCTTTCCCCTGTTGACCTGATACCCCGCGTCGCCATGCTCCCGGAGTCCATCCGGACCCGCTTGGGGTCCTGGCATTGCCGGCAGCGGCAAGGGCGCCGGGGCACCGGCGCGCAGCACTGTGACGGGGTCCCGCGTAGCGTGCGTCACTCCCGGCCGGTTGAAGATGCAAGCGGGCTGCCCGGGCGGCTAAGCTTAGGCGCGTGACCCACACTCCCAGCACCCCAGAGCAACAGCCGGTTCTGGTCGTCGATTACGGGGCCCAGTACGCACAGCTGATTGCTCGGCGTGTACGCGAAGCCAACGTGTATTCGGAGATCGTCCCGCATACCTTCACCACCGAACAGATTCTCGCCAAGAACCCGGCGGCAATCATCCTCTCCGGAGGCCCCTCGAGCGTTTACGCCGACGGTGCCCCGAGTGTCGGTGCCGACCTGTTTGAGGCAGGTGTGCCGGTCCTGGGCATCTGCTACGGCTTCCAGGCCATGGCCAACGCCCTGGGCGGCGTCGTGGCCGAAACCGGATTGCGCGAATACGGCGCCACCGATGCCACCGCATCCGGGGCGGCCCGCTCCATCCTGGCCGGCATGCCGGAAAACCAGAACGTCTGGATGAGCCACGGCGACTCCGTGTCCCAAGCCCCCGAGGGCTTCGAGGTGCTGGCCACCACCGCCGGCGCACCGGTTGCCGCGTTCGCCAACGAGGCCAAGCGCCTCTACGGCGTGCAGTGGCACCCCGAGGTCAAGCACTCGGACCACGGCCAGCAGGTCCTGGAGAACTTCCTGTACCACGGCGCGGGCCTGGCCCCCTCCTGGACCGCAGCGAACATCCTGGACGAGCAGGTCGAGAAGATCCGCGAGCAGGTCGGAGACGGCCGTGCCATCTGCGGGCTGTCCGGCGGCGTCGACTCCGCCGTGGCCGCCGCCCTGGTGCAGCGCGCCATCGGCGACCAGCTCACCTGCGTGTTCGTGAACCACGGGCTGCTGCGCGAGGGCGAAGCCGAACAGGTCGAAACCGACTTCGTCGCCGCCACCGGCGCCAAGCTCTACATCGCCGACGAGCGCGAGCGCTTCCTGACCGCGCTGGACGGGGTCACCGATCCGGAGACCAAGCGCAAGATCATCGGCCGCGAGTTCATCCGCGCCTTCGAGGCCGCGGAAACCGCGATCCTCGCCGAGGCAGCCGACTCCGGCCAGCCGGTGAAGTTCCTGGTCCAGGGCACCCTGTACCCGGACGTCGTCGAATCCGGCGGCGGCGAGGGCGCCAGCAACATCAAGAGCCACCACAACGTCGGCGGCCTGCCCGAGGACCTGGAC
>NZ_MOLR01000001.1:483991-687997 GCF_001863355.1 Arthrobacter sp. UCD-GKA
AGCGTCATGCGCCAGCCGTTCCCCGGCCCGGGCCTGGGCATCCGCATCATCGGTGCAGTCAACGAGGAACGCCTGGAACTGCTGCGCAAGGCCGACGCCATCGCGCGCGCCGAGCTGACCGCCGCCGGCCTGGACGAGGAAGTCTGGCAGATGCCCGTCGTCCTGCTGGCCGACGTGCGCTCCGTGGGCGTGCAGGGGGACGGCCGCACCTACGGCCACCCGATCGTGCTGCGCCCGGTGTCATCCGAGGACGCGATGACCGCCGACTGGTCGCGACTGCCCTACGACCTGCTGGCAAGGATCTCCAACCGGATCACCAACGAGGTCGACGGGGTCAACCGCGTGGTGCTGGACGTGACGTCCAAGCCGCCGGGCACCATCGAATGGGAGTAGGCCCGAGGACGTAGGCGCCAGAGGAAAAGTTCAGGGGGAGGCCCACGCCAGGGGCTCCCCCTGAACTGTATGCGCAGGGAGCCCCGGCTCCCCGCGCGGGAACGGGGCCGGTGCGGACGTGTTTCGGTCCGGCACCGGAGCCCCGTTTTGCACTAGGTTGGTAAGGGCTGACTGTATCCGTGCGGCAATGCGCCACGCGGCTGCGGTCGCATTCGCGGCAGAGGTGAAGGGACGGTATGGTGACAGAGCACCAGCAACACACAGATGAATTGGTCTCCACGTGGGTTGACTCCCTGGGCCCCGGGGTGGGGACCGACACGCTGCTGCGTTTCGCGCCCTCGGTGTCCAACAGCATCGACATCACCCATGCGCACCCCTCGGGGCTGGCCCAGTTCCTGGCCGGACGACGCACCCGGCTCTCCACGCTGCTGCGCGACTCCGACCAATACGACTCGGCCCGCCGCACTGCCGACGCCCTGCGCGGGAAGATCCGCGAGCTCTGGGATGAGCGCGGCATCGACGTCGGGTACCTCTCCGCCGGCCAGGCCAACTGGCGCGCCGTGCACGAGGGCCGCAGCGAACAATTCAACGCCCCGATCATGCTCGGGCGCATCGTGCTCTCGGTGCGCGAGGACCAGGACGACTTCGAGATCCAGCTGATGGGCCGGGCCGAGTTCTCGCCCGCCCTGCTGCGCTACTTCAAGCGCCAGCACCACCTGGACATCGACGTCGAGGGTATCAATGCCGCCGCCTACTCGATCGCCCGCTTCGACCCGACCCGCGCCATGGATGCGCTGCGCACCCAGGTTGCCGACGTATCCGGCATGGTCATCGCCCACCGCCTGCTGATCTCCACCTTCGCCGACCTGGCCGATCCGGCCGACCCCGGCACCATCAATCTGCAGCACCCGGTGCTGGCCAGGCTCTTCGACGCGGAAATCAACCGCACCCGTGATTCCGCCCCAGGCACCGGCGAGGCGAATGCCGGCACCGCGGGCGGCCGCCAGGGCACCAGCCCCCGCCGCACCAGCGACCAGCGCGACCCGGCCGACGAGCTGTTGCTGCTGGATGCCGACGAATCCCAGCAGGCGGCCCTGGACCTCATCGAGGCCGGCGAATCGGTGGCCATCAGCGCCCCGGCCGGCAGCGGGCAGACCCAGACGGCGCTCAACGCCGCCGGCGTGCTCGCCGCCGCGGGCAAGCGCGTGCTGGTGGTGGCCGAGCGCCGCTCCAGCGCCGAGGAATTCGTCTCCCGCTTTGCCGAGCTGGATCTGGCCGGCACCGCGCTGCTGCTTTCCCCGGAGGATGACCCCGATGCGCTGCGCAACCTGCTGACCCGGGCGATCCTGCGCAACGAGCGCGCCACCGAACCGTCGCTGGGCAAGCTGCACGCCGCGCTGCGCGACCACCGCCATGCCCTGCTGGAGCACGTGCACTCGCTGCACTCGACCCGCGCCCGCTGGGGCTGCTCCCCATACCGGGCGATGCAGGAACTGGCCCGGCTCACCTCGCTGTCCCCGGCCCCGGCCACCACGGTGCGCCTGAAGCGCTCGGTGCTCGACTCGATCACCGACCGCACCGCCACCGCCGCCAAGCTCACCCGCGCCGCCGAGCTCGGCGCGTTCGTGCGCGCCTCGGCCTCCAGCCCCTGGTACGGGGCCCGGTTGCGCAACAAGCGCGACACCGACACCGCCCTGGACCTGGTCACCGGCCTGCAGCGGGACCTGCCGATCCTGCGCGACCACATGCTCAAGGTCGCCGCGCACTCCGAGATCCGCCTGGCCGACTCCTACAACAAGTGGGGCGAGCAGCTGGACTTGCTGGTCGCGGTGCGCGGCTCGTTGGACAAGTTCGAGTCCGACATCTTCGACAAGTCCGTCGAGGACCTGATCTCCGCCACCGCCTCCTCGTCCTGGCGCCGGGAACGCGGCATCGAGATGAGCTCGATGACCCGCTCGCGGCTGCGCAAGGTCGCCAAGGACTACGTCCGGCCCGGCGTGCACGTCACGGACCTGCAATCCGCGCTCGAGGCCGTGCAGGAACAGCACCTGGCCTGGCACCACCACGCCACCTCCCAGCGCCACCCGATGGTCCCGGCGGGGCTGCTGGACGTCAACGCCGGCTACCAGGACGCCGGGGCGCGCCTGGACAAGCTGGCCACGCTGCTGCCCGCCGCATCCGGCGCCCACCTGCGCGACGAATCCATCGCCACGCTGCTCGAGCGCATGGGCAAGCTGCTGGAGCACCAGGGCGAACTGGCCCAGCTGCCCGAACGCACGTTGATCACCGAGCAGCTGGCCGAACACGGCCTGGGCGAACTGATGGACGACTTCCGGGCACGCAACGTCGCCCCCGGCGCCGTGCCCGCGGAACTGGACCTGGCCTGGTGGCAGTCGGCGCTGGAGGCGATGATCTCCGGCGACGACTTCCTGGCGATGAACGACGGGGAGAAGCTGCGCCGGCTCGAGGCCGAGTACCGGCTGGCCGACTCCGCGCACGTGGCCTCCGGCGCCTCGCGCCTGCGCTGGGCCCTGGCCAAGAACTGGAAGGCGGCGCTGGCCGACCACCGCGCGGCCTCGCGCGAGCTGCGCGCCATGCTCAAGGACGGGGAACCGGCGGTTTCGGACCTCGAGGCCCTGGGGGACGCGCTGCTGAACTCGCTGTGCCCCGTGTGGGTCGGCTCCCCGCTGCTGATCCCCGCCACGGTCCCGGCCGGAATGGAATTCGACGCGGTGATCCTGCTCGACGCCGACTCGCTGTCGCTGCGTTCGGTGCTCGGCTCGATCTCCCGCTCCAAGCAGGTCATCGCGTTCGGCGACACCATGATGGGCGCCCCGAACCCGTTCGAGGTCTCGGTGGACCCGACCGCGCACGCGCGCATCGAACCCGCCCCGATCTCCGCGATGGAATCCCTGCAGGGGGTGCTGCCGCTGTGCCGGCTGGCCACCGCCTACCGGGGCATCGACGAGGGGCTGACCGAGTCCCTCTCGCACGACTTCTACGCCGACTCGCTCTCCCGGCTGCCCGCCGCCCGCTCGCTGGGTGCCGGCACCCCGGCGCTGAAGGCCGAGTACGTGATGGACGGCACCGGGTCCCTGGGCGCCGACGGCGAATCGGTGGCGACCACCGTCGCGGAGGTCCAGCGCGTCGTGGACCTGGTCTTCACCCACCTGGCCCGGCGCGGCGAGCAGACTCTGGCCGTGGTCGCCGGGAACCGCCGGCACGCCGCCGCGATCGCCGAGGGCATCCGCGTGCAGCTGCCCAACCACCCGTGGGCGACGAAGCACTTCCGCGCCGCCAAGGAGCGCTTCCTGGTCACCAGCGTCGACAGGCTGGCCGGACTGCAGCGCGACTCGATCATCCTGTCCCTGGGCTACGGCCGGACCACCCACGGCAAGGCCGTGCACGACTTCGGCGCGCTCTCGGTGGCCGGCGGCGACGAGCTGTTCGTCAACGCCGTGACCCGGGCGCGGGAGTCGATGGTGCTGGTCTCGGCGTTGCGCCCGCAGGACATGGACCTGTCGCGGATGCGCTTCGGCGCCTACCGCTTCCTGGAGCTCTTCGGCCGGGTGCTCGGCGGGGACTCGGGCATGTCCGCCACCGCCACCCCGCTGCAGGACCCGCTGGTCACCGACCTGATGTCGCGGCTCTCCGAGCGCGGGGCCATCGTCACCCAGCACTACCGCGGCGTACTGGACATCGCCGCGCACGCGCTGGATGTCACCGGCAACGGCACCGCGGTGCCGCTGGCCGTGGTGTACGACGGCACCCAGGGCTACCGGGAACTGTCGGTGCGCGAGCGCAGCCGCCTGCGCCCGCAGCTCTTCGAGGCCCTGGGCTGGCGCTATGTGCCGCTGTGGACCATCGACGTGTTCTCCGACCCCGACAAGGTCGCCAACATGCTGGCCGGCTTCCTGGGTCTCGAAGGCACCGACGAGGGCACCGGCGGCGGCGCCGATGCCGCGCCCGCGGGTGGCCCGGGGCAGGGTTCCCGGTCCTCCGGGACCCCCGGTTCCGCGGCCCCGAACGCCGCGGGCGCCGGCTCCCGCGCCTCGGACCTGGCCGATGCCTAGCCATGCCCGCCGCTAACGACGCGCCGCGGCGGAAAAAGCCGCGGCGCTTCACCGCCCCGCCCCAGCAGGTCAGCGAATCGGCGCTGGTCGGGGTCTTCCGGCTGCCCCATGGTGCCGGCCGCCCCGAAGCGGCACCCGGCACCCAAAAAGCCACTCCGGCGAAGCAGCCGGATGCCCCGGCGACCGGCCCGGTCCTTGAACAGCGCGCCGCGGACGACGATCCGCGGCGTTGGGGAGACGCGGACGACGACCTCGGCGACTGGATGAAGGCCCAGCGCCCCCCGCACTGGGACTGAGCCGCCCGACTACGGGTTGACCAGGACCACCGAGACCTTGCCGCGCTGCGCCGCGGTGGAAAGCTGCTCGGCACTTCCCGGACCGGCGCCCACCACGATCAGCCCGCCCTGGCCCGATCCCGCGGCCACCGACCACGGCGCCTGCCCGTCCGGCTGCGCCTGGGCCCCGGTCCACAGGATCGGCACGGCCCGCGCGAGCACCCGGGAGACCAGCTTGGTCTCGAACCCGTTGCCCTCGGTGAGCACCACATCGACCAGCTGGCCCGCCCGCACCAGGGACGCGGTCTGCTCGTCGTCCAGCCGCAGCGGCACGGCCACCGACCCCGGGGCCAGCCCGGCCAGCAGCCCGGGCCCGATGACCATGCCGGGCAGCACCGGGGTGCCGGCGGGCACGGGTATCGCCAGCCGCGACCCGGCCGCCGGGGGCTGGCGGTCGGAGGTGCCTGCGGGCACCAGCGAGCGCGCCACCGGCTGGCGCCGCAGGTCGCCTTCGCGCAGCGCGGCGCCAACCGGCAGGTCGTGCGCGGCGACCAGCACCTCGACGCGTTCCTCGGTGTCGGGGGCCAGCACCGCCAGGGACACGGCCAGCGAGAGCATCAGCAGCGCCGCGGCAAGGTGCCTGCGGTACTTGGCGAACAGCTCCGGGCCGGTGCGGCGGGGCACCCGGGTGGCGGTGGACGGGCGGGCCATGGCGGAGCGGCGAAATAGGGACATGCCTTAAGCAACTCATGGGCCCCACCCAAACGGATGGAGCCCATGGCGAAGCGGTGATACGAGCGGCCGGGGCGAGGCCCCTGTGCGAGGAAGTGCGCCGCGGCCCGCCGGGGAAGGGGCCTAGGCCGAAGCCGACGCGGAAGCCGAGGCGGAAACCGGTGCCGCGGCAGGAGCCGGCGCGGATGCCTTGGTGTCGGCGGCGGCCGGGGTGCTGGAGCTGGTGGTCGAACGCGAATCGTTGCGGTAGAAGCCCGAGCCCTTGAAGACCACGCCGACGCTGTTGAACTTCTTGCGCAGGGCGCCCTGGCATTCGGGGCAAACGGTCAGTGCCTCGTCGGTGAACGACTGGACGACCTCCAGGCCGTGGCCACAGTCCTTGCAGGCGTAAACATAGGTAGGCATATCGATCCTTTCGCACGGGTAGTGCGTGCATGGCGCGGGGCCGCCGGGGCAGCAAAGCGGCACGGCACGGCACCCGGGCAAGCGACTGTTGATGGGGGAGTGCGGGCGCCCGAGGGCGTCCACCTGCACCAATTCTAACGCACCCGCCCGCGGCTACCGGGTGAGGTTACGCACCCCGGAGGGCAGCACGACCGCCTCGACCCGCTGGTCGAAGGGCTCGACGGGGATCTGCCCGGCCGCGACGAACTCGTGCTCGAACAGGATGCTCACCAGCTTCGGCCGCTTGCCGGGCCCGGGAAGCGCGGAGATGAAGCGGTCGTAGTAGCCGCCGCCCTGCCCCAGCCGCTCCCCGTTGGCGTCAACCGCCTGCGCGGGCACCAGGATCACGTCGACCTGCTCCATCAGCCCGGGGCCGAAGCGCTCACCGACGGGCTCGTCGATGGGTCCGACCGCGCTGCGGGCCATCTCGACGCCGGGGTGCCAGCGCGTCCAGGACAGCTGCCGCCCCGGCTCGCAGATCGGCACGTGGATCGTGTAGCCGGCCGCATGGAGCCGGGCCAGCAGGGCCTCGGTGGGCGGCTCGGCGCCGTAGGACAGGAAGCAGGTCACGGACCGGCGCGGTGCATTGGCCTCAAGCCACGGCAGCAGGTGCTCGGTGAGCAAGGCCATTTCGGCGGCGCGCGCCGCCGCTCCCATATCCCGGCGTCGGGCACGAAACCGGTTCCTCACCTCGTCCTTGGAGTTCATCTGTGTCACGATCCACAGTCTAGCCCCGCCGCCGCGGGCCCCGGGGCGGTGCATGCGCGGGGCCCGCGCATCGCTAGGATTGTTGACATGTCCGAATTCGATCGCCACTGGCCCGTCACGGTGCAGGGCCCGCGCGTGGTGCTGCGCCCGATGCGCCGCCGCGACAAGGCCGAATGGATGCATTTGCGCCGCACCAACGAGCAGTGGCTGACCCCCTGGGACGCTACCCTGCCCGAGGGGGCCGGCTACCCGGCGGACTTCGGGCAGATGGTCTCCACGCAGAACCGGTCCGCGCGCCTGGGCCAGTGCCTGCCCTGGGCCATCGCCCTTCCGTCGCTGCACTCCAAGCACGCCCCGATCGTCGGCCAGCTGACCGTCTCCTCGATCATGTGGGGTGCGGCGCGCAGCGGATCGATCGGCTACTGGGTTGATGTGCGCCACGCCGGGGAGGGCATCGCGCCGGAGGCCGTGGCGATGGCGGTGGACCACTGCTTCAAGGCGATGGGCCTGCACCGGATCGAAATCAACATCCGCCCCGAGAACGGCCCGAGCCTGCGCGTGGTGGAGAAACTGGGCTTCCGCGACGAGGGGCTGCGCAAGGACTTCCTGCACATCAACGGAAACTGGGCCGACCACCGCAGTTTCGCGCTGACCGCGCCCGAGGTCCCGGGCGGGATGCTCAATCGGTGGCTGGGCATGACGCAATAGCGACACAAGCACCCCAAACACCTCGAAATCCCGATTTTGGCCAGAGTATTGCCAGACACACCGGGTCGAATGCGGCGTCGCACGCGCTTGCATGCTTAATGTGGTTGACGTGGACGTTTCACATTGGTGAGCCAAACCCCGCAGCAACCTGCGCGAGCGGGGCCGAGGCACCGCCAGTGAACCGCCGCGACGGGGTAAACCGGCCACCAGGACACTGGGCCGGGCGGATCCGCCACAAAGAAGTCAGTCGCCAGCCGACGAAGGAGCAACATGGCACCGGTAGCATCCAACGCTTCAGCCGCGTCACGTCCGGCTGCGCAGGCGCCCTTGCGGATTTTCTACGACCGCCTGGCCGTTGCACTGCTCGGATGCCTCGCCGTCCCCACCCTGCTCATCGGCGGGGTGCTCGCCCTGGTTTCGGTGGTCTCCGGCTGGGTGCCGCTGATCGCCCTGCTCGTGGGCCTGGCCAGCTTCTCCACGCTGCGCGGCCTGGCCGTGCGCGACCGGCGCAAGAAGCTCCTGGCCCGCCTGGATGCCACGCGCACCCGTGCCATGGAAACCGGCCGCACCCCGGTGAGCGAACCGGTGAAGAAGACCGCCGTGGTCTTCGACGCCCAGCCGAACTCCAACAAGCGCGCCCCGCGGCTGACGGTCCAGGAACTGCGCGCCGAGGCGCTGCGCATCGCCCACAAGGGGGCAGCGGTCCAGCGACCCGAGGGCTGGGAGCCCACCGAGGTCCCGCTGCCGCAGTACGTCGTGGCCAACACCGCCAAGCGCCAGGCCCCGGCCCCGCTGGAAGCCGCCGAGGCGCCCCAGGCATCGTCCAACGCGACGCTGCGCTCCCAGGAGGCCGCCGCGCGCCTGGCCGAAGCCACCGGCTCCGCCAACGCATCCGCGTCCGCCGATTCCTCGATTGCCACCCTTCCCGTGGTCCCGGCAACCCCCGTGGTTCCGGCGGCCGAAGCGACCCCCGCAGCACCGGCCCCGTCGGCCGGATCCGCGCCCTCGACCGCGCCGAAGACCGCCGCCGAAGCATCGGCGGCCAACGGCCCCCGCGCCCCGCGCACCGAGAAGGCCGCCGACCGCATCAACCTCGACGACGTCATGCAGCGTCGCCGCGCCTGACCTGGTCCACCGGGTGACCCGATGACCGCCGGCGAATCCGGCCCCGCGCACGCCTTTACCGACGCGGCAGGGATCATCGATGCCGACGCCCGGGAACTTGCCGCCCTGCCCGCCGCCATCCCCGAGCTGGTGCGCCGGCTGGGCGGGCGCGTGCCCACCGGAAACTGGGACTACGAGGCCAACCGGCTGCGCATCCAGCACCGTCCCGGCGCCGGGATCAGCGCAATGTACCGCATGCCCGCGGGCACCGGGTTCAACGAACTGGGCGTGAGCACCGAGGAGATCACCGTCCCGGGAGTCGCCGCCACCCGCGTCCTTGCCACCCACCGCGCCCCCGGGGTCGTCGTCAGCGGCTGGATCCACCCCCGCGACCCCAGGCTCCCGGCCCTGGCCCGGGCGGCGGACCGGGCCTTCGTGCAGGAAACCTGGGGCGAGGGGGACTTGCTCACCAAGCTCAAGACCGTCGCCTACCGGCCGCTGCGCCGCGCGGTGTTGCGGGCGACCTTCACCACGCGCGGCCCGCTGCGCATCGACCGGACGATCTACCTGAAGGTGGGCCGGCCCCCGGCGATCGAGGCCCTGAACCTCCGCCACCGGCTGCTGGCCGGAACCCCGGTTCCGGTGCCCCCGGTGCTGGGGCCGGAAATCGCCGGCATCCTCGCCCTGGAGGCCGGGCGCGGGGAGTCGCTGTCCGCGGCCATCCGGCCCCACGCAGGAGCGGACCTGGACCCCCGGGACTTCATTTCCCTGCTCGAGGCCCTGCCCGGGTCGGCCATGGCGCTGAAGCCCAGGGGGGCCTGGAGCGATTCGACCAGGCGCTACCAGCAGGCAGCTACCCTCGCCCTGCCGCATCGCGCCGAACGGATCGAGGAGCTCACCGGACGGATCGAGGCGCATCTAGCCGCCTCCGACCGCGGGGAGCAGGTGCCGGCCCACGGGGACTTCTACGACGCGAACATCCTGTTGCACGGCGGGAAGATCTCCGCGCTGCTGGATTTGGACTCGCTGGGGCCCGGATACCTGGTCGATGACCTCGCATGCCTGCTCGGACACCTGGCAATCCTGCCTACGCTGGGGGAGAAGAACGACGGCGCCGGGGCCGCCCTGGAGCGTTTTGCCGCGGTCTTCGAACGCTGCGTGGACCCACGCGCCCTGTGGGCCCGCTCCGCCGCGGTCGCGCTGACGTTGATTGCCGGGTCCCGCGGCCTGGGCGAAGAACGCTGGCTGCAGGTGGCCGAGGCCCGGCTGCGGGTCGTCGGGGCGCTGGTGCGCCGCGCTGACTCCCGCGCCTAGCAGGCATATAGCCGGTGCCTAGCCGGCGCGGACCGGTGCATGCCGGCCTCGTGGATCCCTGCGGGGGCCTCGGTGCCTAGTGGGCGCCGGCCCGGTGCTCGGCCGGAACCTGGCCGGGTTCCTCCGGGATCGGTCCGCCGGCGCCCTTGTGGTGCCCGAAGACCAACGTGGTTTCGGTGTGCCCCACCGACTCGTCGGTGGCCAGGTTGTCCAGCACCCAGTCGCGCAGGGCCTCGGTGGAGCTCACCGCAATGTGCAACAGGTAGTCGGTGACCCCGGAGGTGTGGAACATCGAGAGCACCTCCGGCAGCTGCGGCATCTTCTGCGTGAACTTGTCGATCAGCACGCGGTCGTGCACGCGCAAACGCACCGAGATCAGCGCCTGCACGCTGCGCCCGACCGCCGGCAGGCTGACCTCCGCGTGGTACCCGGTGAGCACCCCGCGTTCGACCAGTGCACGGGTGCGCAGCAGCGCCGTCGAGGGTGCGATCCCGGTCCGCTGCGCCAACAACGCATTGCTTATGCGCGCATCATTGACCAATTCCTGAATAATCCGACGGTCAACGGCGTCAAGATCAACGGGTTGTTGCGGAAAAGTTGAAGGTGCCATGCTGATATTCCATCACAGTTGCCCGTGGTTCGGGAGATTTGGACCCCGGGATTCCGCCGGCGACACCCTAAAATGGAACAATGACTACCCCTGAACCCCCGGTCCACCGCGGCTTCGACACCCGGCTGGCCGCCTATGCCGTGGTGGTCCGCGACGGCGAGATCCTGCTGGCGCTGTGGGACATGCGCGGCCGCGACCCGCAATTCGTGCCGCGCTGGACGCTGCCCGGCGGGGGAGTGGAGCTCGGCGAGGCGATCGCCGACGGAGCGGTCCGCGAGGTCGAGGAGGAAACCGGGTACCGGGTGCGCATCGACGACCTGCTGTCGGTGGACTCCGGGGTGATCCCCGCGCACAAGCGCTACAGCGGCACCGAGCACCCCATGCAAACCGTGGCGGTGCTCTATTCCGCCTCGGTCACCTCGGGGGGATTGCGCCACGAGGCCGACGGCACCACCAGCCAGGCCGCCTGGTTCCCCCTGGAAGAAGTCTCCTCGCTGAACCGCGTCGAGCGCGTGGACGCGGCCATCTCGCTGTACCGGGAAAACCTGCACAAGGAAAGCGCCAAATGATTCGCACCACCGGCCCCTGGGGCCTTTTGGGCCTCGGCGCGGCGCTGCTGTCCCTTGCCGCCTGCACCTCAAGCACCGAGGTCACCACCTCCCAGGCCGCCACGACGCGCGAGCTGGTCCTGGTCCAGGGCCCCGACGCCACCTCCCAGGCACTGGGCCATGCCTATCGGGACATGCTGGCCGACGCCGGCATCGATGCGCGGATGGCCGACCCGGCCACCGATCCGGTCGGCGAGGTCCTGGCAGGACGGGCCGACTTCACCGCCGCGGGATCCAGCCGGTTGCTCACCGCCCTGGGCAAGCTGCCGGGTGCACACGGCGCGGATGCCTCGGCGTCCGGGACCTCCGCCGACGCGTCCGCGGACGCCACCGCCGGCCCCGACACCTCCGCGGGAAACGCCTCCGCTGCCCCCGGGGACCTGGATGCCGCACAAACCAAGCGGGAGCTGCACGCCCTGGCACTGAAGGGCTTCGCCGTGCTGGAATCGGCCGACGCCGAACGCACCGGCACCCTGGTGCTCACGGCCGCCACCAGCGCGGGGGACCGGCTGGTGAACACCTCCGAGCTCGCCCCGCTGTGCCCGCAGCTGGAGTTCGGCATCGCCGGCGGCATCAAGGCGGAACTCACCTCCCAGCTCGCGGCCAAGCTCGCCTGCCACCCCAAGGCCGTCATCGAGCTGAGCGACGCGCAGGGCCGCGGGGTGCTGCCGGTGATCAGCGACGAGGTCCAGATCCAGGCCACCACCCTGGAGAACGCCGGGATCCCGGACAACTCGCTGGTGGTGCTCCAGGGCGCCGAAAAGCTCTTCGCCCCCGAATCCATCACGCCGCTGATCACCACCGACGGGGTGGGGCAGGACGCGGTCAAGGCCATCAACAAGCTCAGCTCCGCGCTGAAGCAGGAAGACCTGCTGAACCTCAACCGCATGGTCACCGGCCGCGACGCGCTGGAACCGCCCAAGGCCGCCGACGACTGGCTCACCGACAAGGCACTGGTCACCAACCCCAGATGACGCCGCGGCTTCACATTCGCCGCAGGCCGCGAGTTGGCTTGCTCACAGTGCAGGCACGCCCCCGGCCCCCAATGAGAAAGTAGAACATGCCAGAATTCAAGCAGTCCACGAAACTCCACAATGTGCTCTACGACATTCGCGGGCCGCTGCTGGAACACGCCCAGCGCATGGAGGCCGAGGGCCAGCGCATCCTCAAGCTGAACATCGGCAACCCCGCGCCCTTCGGCTTCGAGGCCCCCGACGCGATCCTCGTGGACATGATGCGCAACCTGCCCAACGCGCAGGGCTACTCGGACTCCCGCGGCATCTTCTCCGCCCGCACCGCGGTCTCGCAGTACTACCAGACCCGCGGCATCCAGACCATCGGCGTCGACGACGTCTACCTGGGCAACGGCGTTTCCGAGCTGATCACCCTGAGCCTGAATGCGCTGCTGAACAACGGCGACGAGGTGCTGATCCCGGCCCCGGACTACCCGCTGTGGACCGCCTCGGTCTCGCTGGCCGGCGGCACCCCGGTGCACTACCTCAACACCGAGGAGGAAGGCTGGCTGCCGGACCTCGAAGACATGGAAGCGAAGATCACTCCCCGCACCAAGGGCATCGTGGTCATCAACCCGAACAACCCCACCGGCGCGGTGTACCCCAAGGAAACCCTCGAGGGCATCCTCGAGCTGGCCCGCAAGCACAGGCTGATCGTGTTCTCCGACGAGATCTACGAGAAGATCCTCTACGACGACGCGGTGCACATCAACACCGCGGCATTGGCCGACGACGTGCTGGTGCTGACCTTCTCCGGGCTCTCCAAGGCCTACCGGGTCTGCGGCTTCCGCTCCGGCTGGATGGCCATCTCCGGGCCCAAGCACCTGGCCCAGGACTACATCGAGGGCATCAACCTGCTGACCAACATGCGCCTGTGCGCCAACGTGCCGGGCCAGCACGCGATCCAGACCGCGCTGGGCGGCTACCAGTCGATCAACGACCTGATCCTGCCCGGCGGGCGGCTGAAGGAACAGCGCGACACCGCCTTCACGCTGCTCAACGAGATCCCGGGCGTCTCGGTGCAGCAGGCCAAGGGCGCGATGTACCTGTTCCCGAAGCTGGACCGGGAGATCTACCCGATCCACGACGACGAGCACTTCGCCCTGGAACTGCTCAAGCGGCAGAAGATGCTCATCACCCAGGGCACCGCGTTCAACTGGGTCGCCCCGGACCACTTCCGGCTGGTCACCCTGCCGGCGGTGCGCGACTTGCAGGACGCGATCGGGCGCATTGCCGAGTTCCTGGCGGAGCTGCGCGAGGGCAAGCTCAGCGTCTAGGCCCGCCGCACGGCCCTCCCGGGGGCGCGTTCCTTCCCAAGCCACCGGTGGGGAGGGAACGCGCCCCCTTGCGTTCCCGCCCGCCCCGGGATGCCCACGCAGACACCACCGACTGCCGCGGTCCGCCTGCGCAGGTTGTTAATGCCCATGCCGTACGCTGATCTCCACAAGCCCCGAGGATGAAGGTTGCAGCCATGAGCAAGAAGCAGAAGTCCAAGTCGCGCCCCGTTCCCTTCGCCGATGCCGTGGGCCCCGCGCTTGCGGCCTCCGCGGACTTCGAGCTGGCCGGCGTCGACCCGTCCTCGACCCCGGGCTACACCGGGGACAAGGCCAGCGGCACCCGCGACCTGGCCCTGGTGGGACGCGAACTCGGCGAGCTGCAGGAACGCTTCTATGCCGCCTCGCGCGCCGGGGCCCCGGCCAAGGTCCTGCTCATCCTCCAGGCGATGGACACCGCGGGCAAGGGCGGCATCGTGCGCCACGTCATCGGCGCCGTCGACCCGCAGGGCGTGCAGCTGAGCGCCTTCAAGGCGCCCACGGCCGCGGAGGCCAAGCGCGACTTCCTCTGGCGCATCAACCGGGCGCTGCCCCAGGCCGGATTCATCGGCGTTTTCGACCGCTCGCACTACGAGGACGTGCTGATCCACAAGGTCAGGGGCCTGTCGCCGGCCGAGGAGATCGAGCGCCGCTACGGCGCCATCAACGACTTCGAGGCGCAGCTGGCGGTCAAGGACACCACCGTCATCAAGGTCATGCTGCACATCTCCAAGGACGAGCAGCGTGCGCGCCTGGCCGAGCGGCTGGAGCGGGCAGACAAGCACTGGAAGTTCAACCCCGCCGACATCGACGAGCGCGAGGTGTGGGACGAGTACATGGACGCCTACCAGACCGCGATCCGGCGCACCCACACCCCGGAAGCGCCCTGGTTCGTGGTGCCGGCGAACCGCAAGTGGTACGCCCGGCTGGCGGTGGCGACCCTGCTCGCCCAGACGCTGAAGGGCATCGATCCGCAGTGGCCGGCAGCCGACTTCGACGTGGAAGAGCAACAGCGACGCCTGGCCGCCTCCTAGCGCCGGCAGCTTCCCGGCACCGGGCGCCAACGGGACCGGCGCCGGACACTCTCCGGGCCGGCGCCGGCGCCGGCGCAGGATCAGGACGCGGGCGCCGAGGGCCCGTTGGGCTCGCGGGCGGCATCCAGGCGCGCGGTGGCGCCCTGCAACCAGGCCTCGCAGCGGGCGGCCAGCGCCTCGCCGCGCTCCCACAACCCCAGGGACTGCTCGAGGGTTGCGGCCCCGGCCTCGAGCTGCGCGACCACGTCCACCAGTTCCTCCCGGGCCTGCTCGTAGCTCAGCGTGGCGATGTCGGTGTTTGCTGCTTCGGTGTTCATGGGGTTCATCCTTCTTCCGGGGAGTGGCTGTTGGTGACGGTTGCGGCCAGGCGGCCGCGGGCCAGGCGCACCTGGATCCCGGCGCCCGCCGGTGCATCCGCGGCGGAGCGGAGGATGCCGCCGTCGTCGAGCTGCACCACCGCATAGCCGCGGTCCAGGGTCTGCTGCGGGGACAGCGCGCGGACCTGGGCGCGCAGGTGCCCGATGGAGTCGTGGCCGCGCGTCAGCGCCGCCCGCATCGCGAGGGTGCTGCGCTGGCCCAGGCGCACCACGTCCTCGCGGCGCAACTGGACCATGGATTCGGGGTTGGCCAGCACCGGGCGGGCCCGCAGCGAGGCCAGGCGCTGGGCCTCGCGCTCCACGTTCCCCCGCACGGCCCGGTCCAAGCGGTTGCGCGCCATCGCCAGGTTGGCCAGCTCCTCGGCCAGGTCCGGCACCACGCGCTTGGCGGCATCGGTGGGGGTGGAGGCACGCACGTCGGCCACGTCGTCGAGGATCGGTCGGTCGGCCTCGTGGCCGATGGCGGAGATGACCGGGGTGCTGCAGGCGGCGACCGCGCGCACCAGGTCCTCGGAGCTGAACGGAAGCAGGTCCTCCAGCGCGCCGCCGCCGCGGGCGATGATGATCACATCGACGTCCGGGTTCGCGTCCAGCTCGCGCAGCGCGGCGGTGACCTCGGAGACGGCGTTGACGCCCTGCACCGCGGTGTTGCGGATGTCGAAGGCCACCGCCGGCCAGCGCAGCGAGGCGTTGCGGACCACGTCCTTTTCCGCATCCGAGTCCCGGCCGGTGATCAGCCCGATCCGGTTCGGCAGCAGCGGCAGGGGCAGCTTGCGTGCCGGGTCGAAGAGTCCCTCGTCGAACAAGGCCCGGCGCAACCGCTCCAGGCGGGCCAGCAGGTCGCCCAGGCCCACCGGGCGCAGGTCGAAGGCGTTCAGCGAGAGCCGGCCGGTCTTGGCGTAGAAACTGGGCTTGACCCGCGCCACCACCCGGGAACCGACCTCGGGGGGCATGTCCAGCGAGCGCATCACCGAGGCCCAGACTGTCACCGAGAACGACTGGTCGGCATCCACGTCGCGCATCACCAGGTAGGCGTGCCCGTTGCGGACGTTGGCCTCCAGCAGCTGGCCCTCTACCCAGGACTCGGGGGAGTTCTCGATGTGGATCTTCAGCTTGTCGCTGAGCACCCGCAGCGGCCAGGGGTTCTCGGGCGTGGTCGCCGCGGCGGTGCGCGGCAGCGAACCGTCTTGCTTCTGTGCTTGCTCCACGTGTGCTGGGCCTTCCTTGCCGCCGGGTCTGCAGGGGCGGGTTGCCGGGCTGCCGGGATTTGCGGCGGCACCGGTTTTGCAACCACACCAAGTCCATTCAAGCAGTAACGTGGGACAAAACGCAGACGGCGGGGAAACACCGCCCGGCCCGGGACCGACCGGAAGACCACCAGGAGCGCCGCAGCCATGCGAACCACTACCAGCAACATCACCGCGATCGTCCTGATGGTCATTGCCGTGCTACTGGGCTTCGCGGCAATGTTCGGCTCCGCCGCAGCCCGCATGGCCGACACTCCCGCCCCGCTGCAGGCGATCCTTGGCCCGCTGGCCTCGGACCCCGAGCTGCGCCGGGTCCTGCCCGGCACGCTCGGCACCGAACTCGCGGCCCGCATCACCGCCCAAACGGCCGTCCCGCAGATCCTGGCCGGGCCGCTGGACAACGCGATCGCCACCGCCGGCGGCGCCCTGCTCGAGGACCCGGCCTTCCGGCCCGCGTGGGAGGCGACCATCGAGGCGACCCGGGTCGACTTCACCGCACGGCTGCAGGCGGCGCAGGACCCAGGGTCGGGAAACCCCGCGGAGGCCGAACAAGTCACCCTGCACCTGGACCTCGCCCCGTTGCTGGGCTCCGGCTACGGGACCTTGCATGCCTCCCTGCAGGGCTCCGCCCTCGGTGCCGTGCTGCCCGAGGCGATCCCCGCCACGCCGGTGGTCCTTGACACCGGGTGGCCGCGGGCGGACCAGCTGCCCACCGCAACCCTGAACAACTGGCTGTCGCTGGCACGCGGTGCCAGCTGGATGCTCGGTGGCGCGGTGCTGGCTGCGGCGGCCGGGATGCTGCTTGCCACCCGACGGGCACGCCCCTGGGCACTGCTCGCCGGCGGGGCCGCAGCCCTGCTGCTGGGCACAGCCACCCGCCTGTGGGTCGGATCCCTGGGCTCCACCGGCACCGAAGACGGGACAGCCAGCCTCCAGGGCCTGGTCACCGACAGGCTCGTGGCCGGGGTGGCGGGGGAGTTCGGTGCGGCCACCACGATCCTTGCCACCGGCGGCATCATCGTCATGCTCGCCGGCGCCGGATGGGCATGGATGGCCTCGCGCACTCCGGACGCCGGCCCGCGCGGCTAGGCCGGTGGCGGAAAGCCGCCCGCCGATTTTGCGCACCCCAGTAGACTTGGACCCATGGCTACCAGTTCCACCGTTCAGGTCTCCCTTCCGATGCCCACCATCCCGCGCTCCCGCCGCTCCCCGGCAGAAATCGCCGCCGCGGCGCCCGTGAGCGGGGAACGCCACGTCCTGCTGGCCGCCCCGCGCGGCTACTGCGCCGGCGTCGACCGGGCCGTCATCGCGGTGGAAAAGGCGTTGGAGCACTACGGCGCACCGGTCTACGTCCGCAAGCAGATCGTGCACAACCTCCATGTGGTCTCCACCCTTGAGGCCCGCGGCGCGATCTTCGTGGAGGAAAACGAGGAAGTCCCCGAGGGCGCCCTGGTCGTCTTCTCCGCCCACGGCGTCTCCCCGGCGGTCGTGCAGTCCGCCGCTGACCGCGGCCTGCGCACCATCGACGCCACCTGCCCGCTGGTCACCAAGGTCCACAAGGAAGCGGTGCGCTTCGCCCGGGAGGACTACGAGATCCTGCTGATCGGGCACGAAGGCCACGAAGAGGTCGAAGGCACCTACGGCGAGGCCCCGGACCACACGCAGATCGTGAACAACCCCGACGAGGCCGACACCATCGAGGTCTCCAACCCCGACAAGCTCATCTGGCTCTCGCAGACCACCCTGTCCGTGGACGAGACCATGGAGACGGTCCGCCGCCTGCGCGCCCGCTTCCCCAAGCTGCAGGATCCGCCCAGCGACGACATCTGCTACGCGACCACCAACCGCCAGGATGCGATCAAGGCCATCGCCCCGAAGAGCGACCTGGTCATCGTGGTCGGTTCCTCGAACTCCTCCAACTCGGTGCGCCTGGTGGAGGTCGCCCTGGAATACGGCGCGAAGGCCGCCCACCGCGTGGACTACGCCTCGGAGGTCGACGAGACCTGGTTCGAGGGCGTGGCCACCGTCGGGGTGACCTCCGGCGCCTCGGTGCCCGAGGTCCTGGTCCGCGACGTGCTCGCGCTGCTGGCCGACTACGGCTACGGCAGCGTCGAGGAAGTCACCACGGCGCAGGAAGACATCCTCTTCTCGCTGCCCAAGGAGATCCGCGCCAAGCTCAAGGAAGTCGGCGATGATTCCCGCGGCCCCGGCGGGCGCATCACCAAGTCCGACATCAGCAGCTAGGCACTTGCCGCAGCGCACTTGGCGTTGCGGCGCGAAGCCAGTGGCGTGGAGCCCCACCATCCGGTGGAGCCCCACGCCACAGCCGCTTAACCGCCGGCCTGGCCCTTCTTGGCCTCGCGCCGCGTCAACGGCGTCAGCGGGCCATCGACGCGCCCGTCGCCGAATCCGTCATCGTCATCGGCATCGGCCCCGTCCGGGTCCTGCCGGCCACCCGCGTCCAGGTGCTCGAGGAACTCCCCGGCACCGAGCGCGCGCGGGGTCGCCTCGATGACCGGCAGCCCATGCAACACGGCGGCCGGATCGTGTTCGTCACCGAGCCCCGGGTCCAGGTCCCGGATGCGCCGGGCACTGGGCAACACCCGCGATTCCAGGGTCCCGACGAATGCGTTGTACTTCTCCACGCTGGAACGCAACGAGGATCCCAGCTTGGCCACGTGCCCGCCCATGGTTCCGAGCCGTTCGTAGAGTTCGCGCGAGCGCACAAATAGCTCCCGCGCGTTCTCGGTCAGCAGCTCCTGCCGCCAGGCGAACGCCAGCCCCTTGAGCATCGCCAGCAGCGTGGCGGGGGAGGCCAGGGCGACGTTCTTCCCGAAGGCGTGGTCCAGCAGGGAGGGGTCCGCGGCCAGCGCGTCGGCCAGGAACGACTCGGCGGGAAGGAAGCACACCACCAATTCCGGGCTGCCCGCAACCGCATTCCAGTAGGACTTGGAGGCCAGCGCATCGACGTGCAGGCTCAACGCCTTGGCATGCTCCTTCATCGATTCCTTGGCCCGGGCCCGGGAGGGCGCATCGAGGGAGGCCGAAAGCTGCTGCGCCTTCAGGTAGGCCGCCAGCGGCACCTTCGCGTCCAACACGATCAGCTTGTTCCCCGGCAGCCTCACCACCATGTCCGGGCGCAGGCCCTCGACGGTGCGCAGCTGCTCGGAAAAGTCCACGTGCGCCAGCATGCCGGCGGCCTCCACGACGCGGCGCAATTGCGCCTCGCCCCAGGTGCCGCGCACCGCGTTGTTGCCCAACGCGGCGGCCAGCGATCCGGTGGCGCGCAACAGCTCGGCATCGTTGGCCGCGGCATGCACCAGCTGCTCGCTCAGCTGCCCGAACTGTTCGACGCGGTCCCGCTCCAGCACCGAGACCTGTGCCCTGACCTGGCGCAGCTGCTCCGCCACGGGTGCCAGGGCATGGAGCACGGACTGGTCCTCGCTGCCGCGCAGGCGTTCCTCGGCGACGCGGTCGCGCAATTCCAAGACCTGCGCCTGCGCCCCGGCCAGCAGCTGTGCGGTCCGGGCCAGCTCGTCGCGTGCAGAGCCGGCGGCGGAAAGGGCCGCGGCCCGCGGTTTCCGGTTCACATACCACCACGCAACAACACCCAAGACGAACCCAACAACCAGCGAGCAGAGGGCCGCCACCCAGACCAAAGCATCCATGGGCAAATCATCCCAGCAAGCACCGACGGTTTTTCCCCGGTAGACTCTATTCCCGTGGCTCTTACAATCGGAATCGTCGGACTGCCCAATGTCGGCAAGTCAACCATGTTCAATGCTCTTACCCGCGCGCAGGTCCTCGCGGCCAACTATCCGTTCGCAACCATCGAACCCAACGTGGGTGTCGTGCCGTTGCCGGACGCGCGCCTGAAGGTGCTCGCCGGAATCTTCGGCTCCGAGCGCATCCTGCCGGCGACGGTGTCCTTCGTGGACATCGCCGGCATCGTCAAGGGCGCCTCCGAGGGGGAAGGCCTGGGCAACAAGTTCCTGGCCAACATCCGCGAAGCCGAGGCCATCTGCCAGGTGACGCGCGTCTTCTCGGATCCCGACGTGATCCACGTCGACGGCAAGGTCGACCCGGCCTCGGACATCGAGACCATCGCCACCGAGCTGATCCTCGCGGACCTGCAGACCATCGAGAACCAGCTGCCGCGCCTGGAAAAGGAGCTGCGGGCCAAGAAGATCGAGGCCTCGTTCATYGACGTGGTCAAGGCCGCGCAGAAGGTGCTCGAAGAGGGCAAGACCCTCTACGCTTCCGGCAAGGCCGCGGGTATCGACATCGACGAGCTGGCTCCGCTGCAGCTGATGACCACCAAGCCGTTCATCTACGTGTTCAACACCGACGAAGAGGGCCTGGCCAACACCGCCATGCAGGAAGAGCTTTCCGCCCTGGTCGCACCGGCCGAGGCCATCTTCCTTGATGCGCAGTTCGAATCCGAACTGGCCGAGCTGACCGAGGAAGAAGCCGAGGAAATGCTCGAGGACGCCGGCTACACCGAGTCCGGCCTGGACAAGCTCGCCCGCGTCGGCTTCGACACCCTGGGCCTGCAGACCTACCTGACCGCCGGCCCCAAGGAAACCCGCGCCTGGACCATCCCCAAGGGCGCCACCGCCCCGCAGGCTGCCGGCGTCATCCACACCGACTTCCAGCGCGGCTTCATCAAGGCCGAGGTCTTCGGGTTCGAGGAATTGGTCGAAGCCGGTTCTGTGTCTGCGGCCAAGGCCGCGGGCAAGGCGCGCATCGAAGGCAAGGAATACATCATGAAGGACGGCGACGTGGTGGAGTTCCGCTTCAACGTCTAATTCCATTCCCGCAAGGGACGCGGCAAGATTCGGCCCCCGGCTCCATTTCATGGAGTCGGGGGCCTTGTCGTCTTATGGTGATGGAGCGATTTTGCAGATGGAAGATGAGCGTGTCTCGACCCGGCAATTCTGCATCCACGAATGCACCCGCAGTTGGGCCCGCTGCGGCACAATCCTCAGACGGCTGCATCCATCCCGCGGTCCTTCAACCGCTCGCGCTGGTTCGGGTTGACCGAGTCGCGGAACGGCATTTCGACCACGTCGCCGCTGACGGGCCGCCCGGGCTCTGAGGCATAGGAATCGGGCAGGTGTATCCACAACTGAGTGCCGAGCGCAGCAAGATCCACTGGAACCATTCCCATCGCAATGTTGGATTCCAGCTCCGGAGAGTACCAGGGCGAGGTGACATAGCCGATCGGATCGCCGTCCTGCGCTGCGCTGATCAACCAGAAGTCGGGCGCATAGTCGTCGATCGGCCGACCACCGAGCTTCATGCCCACGAGGGTGTGGGTATAGGGAGGTGATCCCGCTTCCACTGCGTCGCGCGCCGTCTCCAAGGCTGCTTTTCCGATGTAGTCCGCGGTCTTCTGGCGGGGTACCTGATAGCCCAGATTCACCTGGAACGGCAACGTTTCGGCGTCCATATCCTGGCCCCAAGATAGAATTCCCGCTGCGATCCGCCGGTGGTGTGCCGGAGCAACCACCATGAGGTTGTGGCGTTTACCTGCCTCCAGAACGGAATTCCAGAGTTCTTCCGCGTGCAGGGATGCGTCACGGAGATAAATTTCGTACCCCTTCTCGCCGGTGAAGCCAGTCTGAGAAACGATGACCTCACACCCGCCAACCGAAGAGGCGAGTAGCCCATAGGAAGGAATGTCCGCGGCTGCCTGACCAATCAGGTCCACCATAAGGTCAACGGATTTCGGTCCCTGAATCTGCACGGGTGAAACGTCGATTTCCTCGATACTCACATCGAAGCGCTTGCCTACATTGACGCCCTGAAGCCATAGCCAGAGGTCGGAGTCGGAAATACTGAACCAGAACTCGTCCTCGGCCACGCGAAGCAACACCGGGTCGTTGAGGATTCCGCCAGCTTCGTTGCACAGGATCACGTACCGGGCCCTCATCGGGGGAATCTTTGTGGCATCGCGCGTAATCACGAAGTCCACAAAGGCCTCCGCATCCGGGCCCTTGACCTGGATCTGCCGTTCCACGGCAACGTTCCACATTGTCACGTGATTGACCAGGGCCTCATACTCGGCCATCATTCCGCCGTCTTCGGGCCGAATGTAGCCTCTCGGGTGGTACATCCGGTTGTAAACCTGGGCACGCCAGCATCCTGCTTCATGGGAAAGCTGCCAGTACGGTGATTTGCGGACCCGGGTGTCGATCTGCATCTCCACCGGCGTCGGGCCGGATTGGCGGAGATTGATCGGAACGGTTCGGTCACGTTGGTCAACAGATGGAACGTTGTGATGCATTGTGAACTCCCTATCGACCGGCTCAGGGGAATTACGGACCGAAGCAGTCGGCGTAGTCTCATAATGTGGAACTTAAGTCCCACACGACGAGTGTATAATCACGCGGATGTGGCAGGCAAGGGGCTTCGCGAAGCCTTCCTAGCGCAGGCTGCTGAGCATGCCCGGTATGAAGTCCTGCCGACGGCATCCATGGTGGATGAGGTGATGGCGCACCGAGATCACTTCGCTCGATGAAATTGAGGATCCAGGTGAAGCGGTCGAGCTTCTGGTTGTGATTGCACCAAACATTCGTGGCATCTTGCCACAATTGGTTCGGAAATCCGTTCAACATGCAAATGGGCAGGGGAAGGGAAACCCCCCGACTCGTGGACCCCTGCGGAAGTCCCCATCAACCTTTGCAGCCCGGTAGCGATCTGAAATGGTCCCGGCCACGTGACCTCCAAAATGATTGCGGTTGGAAACCTCACTGGCTAGAGTTCAAATGTTTCCTGATTTCAACTACGCAGGGAGTTGCCATGGTCCGGACGCGGGTGCACAACCTGTTCGTTTCTTCGGATGGATATGCCGCTGGTGATCACGTGACGCTCGAAAATCCCATCGGTGGGGCCGAAGCGCTCTTCGGCAGGTTCGACGGACGCGTCATCCATGGCATCCATGGCGTGGACGAACCCGTGACCGTGGATCGAGCCATGTTCAGCATGTGGGGCCAGGGTATCGGGGCGGAAATCATGGGCCGACGCAAATTCGGTCCGCAGTCGGGCGAATGGCCCGACGACGGCTGGGAAGGATGGTGGGGTGATGAACCGCCCTTTCTCACCCCGGTCTTCATCCTGTCCCACTATCCCCGCAAGAGACTCGAGTTCGCCAACGGCACCAGCTTCCACTTCGTGGATGCGTCCCCGGAGAAAGCGCTCGCCCTGGCGCAGGATGCTGCCGGCGGGTTGGACGTTCGGATTGGCGGCGGGCCCTCGACCGTGAGCGAATTCCTCCAGGCTGATCTCATCGACTTCCTGCATGTGGCGATCGTTCCGATCGTGCTCGGTTCCGGTGTCAGGATCTGGGATCACCTTGCTGGCCTGGAAGACCGGTTCAGCGTCGAATCCATCAGTACCTCCAGTGGACTGACGCATCAGCTGTGGAACAGGGAGGACCGCGTGTGAGGGCTCCACGTCCTTACCAAGAAGTTGCCATGCACCGAAACATGGTGGAGTCCCGCTGCAACGCCTAAGCCGCCTTCCGGCGGGGGCGCGATCGAGCTGCCTGCCAACGAACGAGGATCCTTCGTTCCATGGGATGTTTCCCTGGGACGGAGGATCTTTTCGTTTCCGGCACCGGCAAGGACGCCGCGGGCCGGATCAACATGTCGACATGCCCCGGCCAGCTCGCACTTTCGTCCGGGTGGTCGCAAGGCCAACAGCGAGAGGACTCATGGACTTGTTGTTTCTTGCAAGCGGTTATTGGCGGAGGAAGAAACACTCGAACGGTGTCAACCATGCGCTTGGACAGTGCATTCGCGTTGTGGGGAACCGCTGGTTCCGGTGAATTCGTTGTTCATGCCGGTTAGGGTCACTGAAAACGCGGCTTCGCCAGCGGGACCATTGGTTGTTTTAGTGTCGCAAAACATGTTTCTTATAGTCAGCACACTATTCGGAAAGGACAGCGGTTCGCAGGCACGATTCCTCCAAGTGAAGGATTTCTCATGAACATGGAAAGTTTCGATTGGGCCGGCATGGCGCAAAAGGTTGCCATCGCCGTAATCATCCTGCTGGTGACTTGGCTGCTGGCCAAGTTGGTGAAGTGGGGTATTGGAAAACTCGTGGGGCGGGTTAAAGGGTTGCAGCGTCAGGGCAACGATGGACAACAACTTGGGGAATCACTCGGCAAGATTGCGGCACTGATCATCTGGCTTTTTGGGCTCGTTGCCATTTTGCAGGTCTTCGCACTATCCGAGGTCTTGGCCCCGGTGCAGGATCTGCTTGGCAAGGTCATGGCCTTCGTCCCGAATCTCATCGGTGCGGGCATCATCTTCTTCATCGGCTACATGATCGCCAAGATCGTACGCCAATTGGTGACGACCGCCCTGGGTGCCGTCGACTTCAGCAGGTTGACCGCCAGGTTCAGGCGCGGAGCCATGGAGCCCGACCTCGTGCAAACCCGTGAGCAGAACGCCAAGATCATTTCGATCATCGGCAACATCCTTTTCGCGATAATCGTCATCGTGGTCGGCATCAGTGCCTTGCAGGTGCTGGGCATCGCGGCCATCTCCGATCCAGCCCAACAGATGCTGGCCTTGATCCTGAACGCCATACCGCAGATCATTGCCGCATTGATCTTGCTGGCCATCGGCTTCGTCATCGCCAAATTTGTCGGAACGATCCTGGAAAGCACGCTGCAGGGAATCGGCACCGACCCGGTCGTACATCGGTGGGGAATCGTCCCCGCAGACAGGAGCCCCTCGGGCATCATCGCGCTGTTGGTGAAGATCGCCATCATGCTGTTCTTCGGCATCATGGCAGCACGCCTGCTGAACTTCCCGGAAGTCACGGTCATTCTCAACGAGATCCTGGCCCTGGGCGGCAACGTCCTCTTCGGCGGTTTGATCATCGCGGCGGGCTTCCTGATCGCCAACGTCGTGGTCTCGATCGTCGGACCGGGAACGCCTGCGACCATCATCCGGTGGGCTACGATCGTGCTTTTCGTCGCCATGGGCCTGAAGTACATGGGCCTGGCCGATTCGATCATCAACATGGCCTTCGGTGCGTTGGTCATCGGAGCCGCTCTCGCCGCGGCCCTCGCCTTCGGGCTGGGCGGGCGTGAGACTGCCGCTCGGACGCTGCAAAAACTGGAACAAAGGCAGCCTCCTGCGGCACCTGCCGGGCCGGTGGACCCTCTCGCCTAAGCGGCAGCCAAGCAAGCAGTAGTTGATTTCTGCAAGTTCCACGGGAAGATGGGGGCGGCTACGGGTTTCCCGCAGCCGCCCCCTTTCCGTCGGATCGGACCACTCGTGGCCGCCGCGGCATCGTGGCCGTGGCCGCAAAATTCCCGGGATGACGGGGCGCAGCAGCCCTTCGTACAAATTTGGCCACGTGAGATAAGGCACGTTTTACACCAGATTTCCCATTGGGACTAGAATGGTTAATTGGGTCAGTCGTGGCCCCGATCCCCGAGACCCAAAATTCTCTAGAAGAAGTGAGCCTTTTCGCATGTCAGATACCACCACCATTCGTCGTGAAGACCTGCGCAACGTTGCCATCGTTGCCCACGTCGACCACGGCAAGACCACCATGGTCAACGCAATGCTCCAGCAGACCGGTGCGTTCGACAGCCACGGTGAAACCGAAGACCGCGTGATGGACTCTGGCGAGCTGGAACGCGAAAAGGGCATCACCATCCTGGCCAAGAACACCACTGTGTTCTACAACGGCCCGGCCGCCAACGGCCACAACATGACCATGAACATCATCGATACCCCGGGCCACGCCGACTTCGGCGGCGAGGTCGAGCGCGGCCTGTCCATGGTCGACGGTGTAGTTCTGCTCGTGGATGCTTCCGAAGGTCCGCTGCCGCAGACCCGCTTCGTGCTGCGCAAGGCGCTTGTCGCCAATCTGCCGGTCATCATCGTGGTCAACAAGACCGACCGCCCCGATGCCCGCATCGACGGCGTCATCTCCGACTCCATGGACCTGCTCCTGGGCCTGGCCTCGGACCTGGCCGACGAAGCACCGGACCTGGACCTGGACAAGATCCTGAACGTCCCGATCGTCTTCGCCTCGGGCAAGGCCGGCTACGCGTCGGTCAACCAGCCTGCAGACGGCACCCTGCCGGACAACGAGGACCTCGAGCCGCTGTTCGAGACCATCATCAAGCACGTCCCGGCCCCGACGTACACCGAAGGCGAAGTCCTTCAGGCACACGTCACCAACCTTGACGCCTCCCCGTTCCTGGGTCGCTTGGCCCTGCTGCGTATCTTCAACGGCACCCTGCGCAAGGGCCAGCAGGTTGCCTGGGCCCGCCAGGACGGCCAGCTCAAGACCGTAAAGATCACCGAACTGCTGGCCACCAAGGGCCTGAGCCGTGTTCCGGCCGAGTCCGCAGGACCGGGCGAGATCGTCGCAGTTGCAGGCATCGAAGACATCATGATCGGTGAAACCCTCACCGACCTGGAGAACCCGAAGCCGCTGCCGCTGATCACCGTCGACCCGCCGGCCATCTCGATGACCATCGGTATCAACACCTCGCCGCTGGCCGGCAAGGTCAAGGGCGCCAAGGTCACCGCACGCCAGGTCAAGGACCGCCTCGACAAGGAACTGATCGGCAACGTGTCGCTGAACATCCTTCCGACCGAGCGTCCGGATGCCTGGGAAGTCCAGGGCCGTGGCGAATTGGCCCTGGCCATCCTCGTGGAGCAGATGCGCCGCGAAGGCTTCGAGCTGACCGTTGGCAAGCCGCAGGTTGTCACCAAGATGATCGACGGCAAGATCAACGAGCCGATGGAGCACATGACCATCGACGTGCCCGAGGAATACCTTGGCGCCGTGACCCAGCTGATGGCTGCCCGCAAGGGCCGCATGACCAACATGGCCAACCACGGCACCGGCTGGTGCCGCATGGAATTCATCGTTCCGGCCCGTGGCCTGATCGGCTTCCGCACCCGCTTCCTGACCGACACCCGCGGTGCAGGCATCGCTTCTTCGCTGGCCGAGGGCTACGAGCCGTGGCACGGCCCGATCGAATACCGCAACAACGGTTCGATCGTGGCTGACCGCTCCGGCGTCGTGACCCCGTTYGCGATGATCAACCTCCAGGAACGCATGTCCTTCTTCGTGCAGCCGACCTCCGAGGTCTACGAAGGCATGATCGTGGGCGAGAACTCGCGCTCCGATGACATGGACGTGAACATCACCAAGGAAAAGAAGCTCACCAACATGCGTGCGGCTTCCTCGGACACCTTCGAGAACATGACCCCGCCGCGCCAGCTGACGCTGGAAGAGTCCCTCGAATTCGCCCGTGAGGACGAATGCGTTGAGGTCACCCCGGAAGCGATCCGCATCCGCAAGCTCATCCTGAACGCCAATGACCGCGCCAAGGCCTACCGTGCCCGGGCCAAGGCCTAACCAGGCCCAAGGCGCCGGCGCCTCGGCAATCGGCAGCGTCCTGGTCGCCTTGGCGGCCGGGGCGCTGGCCGCGGTGGTCGGCACGATCCTGCATGCCTCGCTGGGCTATGTCGGCGACGTCCCGGTGCCGTGGGGTGCCGCCCTCGCCTTGCTCCTCACCGGGACCCTGACCTACTGGGTTGGCCTGGTGCGGGGAAAGCTGTGGGTCAGTGCGCTGACGGGCCTGGCGACGTATGTGTTTGTCGCGTTGATCTCGACCGACCAGCACAACCAGATGATCGTCTCGACACAGTTCTTCAAGATGTTGCCCGGCCCGGCATTGGCCGGCGGCATCTGGGTGTACGGCATCATCGTCCCGGTCGTCGTGGCGATCCTGCTGGTCTCCAAGCAGTTGCGACTCCTGGCGCGCTCCGGGCGCTGATTCGTCGGCTGGCCCGGACAACGCAGGAACCTAACATCTAATAAATAGCTTGGCCCCCGCAAGGATTCTTGCGGGGGCCAAGCTATTTGGTTTACGGGGCGGCTACGCCGACTTGAGATCCAGGTGGTGGGCCAGGAAGAGGGAGGTGGCCACTCCGTCGGGCTCGGCGTCGCGCATGGCGTAGTCCTCGATGACCGAATGGATGCGGGCCATCATTTCCTTCTGCGTTCCTTCACTGAGCTTCAGCCCCACCCGCATGACCTGGATCTCCTGCGGGGCCAGGCCGTCGATTTCCTGCAGGAACGTGTCGACGAGCAGGGGTGCGGCGTCCGGCAGCTTGGTGCCCCAGGAGAGCTTGGTGCTGCGGTAGGGCACTTCCTTGGCCCCGCGGTTCCCCCGGCGGGTTTCCTCGGCCGCGAGGAACCCGTTTGAGAGCAGCGTGCGCACATGGTGGAGCGATGTTGCCGGATTGATCTCCAGCAGGTCCGCTATTTCCTTGTTGGTACGAGATTCGTGCAAGCAAAGTCGCAAAATGCGGAGTCGGAGCGGGGAGCTCAACGCCCGTGCACGGGCCTGTACCTCTTCATCTGTGGCCATGGAATCAGCATACGGGAAAATCCGCCACTGATTGAATCATTCAAATCACATGTCCGGGGAGTGCGAATTCACCGCGTCGGGGGCCTGTGCGCGGCTTGCCGGGTCAGCCGCCGGGAGCGGAGCGCCTGCGCGCCGGGGGCGGGGGCACCCGCTTGGCGTGGGTGATGGCCGCCCGGCTGACCTGCATATCCCCGGTGCGGGTCTGGACGGTCACGGAGTGCTCGTCGACCGCCAGCAGGTAACCCAGCGCGTCACTCATCTGTTCGCCCGCCTGCCCTTGCTCGCCGGGGGAGAGACGATAGCGAAGCACCACGCGGGCGCCGGGGTCCAGGGAATCCAAGAAGTCCGTGCTCATGCCCCAATCCTAGGTCCTGGGTTGCGCCCGCCGTTGGTGACGCAATTCGTAAGATTTCCGGCATGGCGGGTTCCCGCGGGTTCCGGATGCGATGCGGGAGGTAAGAATTCGCCGGGAGCGGCAGCGGGGGCGATCCGCAGTGTGACGCAGAACGTAAGAATTCCGCGGCGGGGGAGCTGCTGCGGCATTCGGGGCAGGTCGGGACTAAGCTGGTGTCATGCATGTCTAGCCGCATGCAAATCACCGAATGTTTCTGTAGTGAAGGAAGGCCCCGGGTACCGTGACCTACATCATCGCCCAGCCGTGCGTCGACGTCAAAGACAAGGCGTGCATCGAGGAATGCCCCGTGGATTGCATCTACGAAGGCGAACGCTCGCTGTACATCCACCCCGACGAATGCGTTGACTGCGGCGCCTGCGAACCGGTGTGCCCGGTCGAAGCCATCTATTACGAAGACGACACCCCTGAGCAGTGGGCCGAATACTACAAGGTCAACGTGGAGTTCTTCGACGAGGTGGGGTCCCCGGGCGGGGCCGCGAAGCTCGGCAACATGGGCATCGACCACCCGATCGTGGCCGCGCTTCCGGCGCAAGCACAGGGCTGATCCGCGACACCATGCTGACGCTCCCTGACTACCCGTGGAACGCCCTTGCCCCCTACCTGGCGCGTGCCGCCGAGCATGAAGGCGGGGCGGTGAACCTGTCCATCGGCACGCCGGTCGACCCCACCCCCGAGATCATCATGAACGCGCTGCGCGACGGCGCGAACGCCCCGGGATATCCCACCACCCACGGCACGCCCGCGGTGCGCGAGGCCATCGTGAACTGGTTTGCACGCCGGCGCGACGTGCACGGCCTGTCGAGCGACGACGTCATGCCGACGGTCGGCTCCAAGGAACTGGTCGCCTGGCTGCCGCTGCTGCTGGGCCTGGGCGCCGGGGACCTGGTGGTCCGTCCACTGGTTGCCTACCCCACCTACGACATCGGCGCGCAACTGGCCGGTGCGGACTCGATCGCCGCCGACTCGCTGGCGTCCCTCTCCGACGCTGACCGTGCACGGGTCAAGCTGGTCTGGGTCAACTCGCCGGGGAACCCCACGGGCATCATCCGCGGGGCCGCGGACCTCAAGGCACTGGTCGATGACGCGCGTTCGCTCGGTGCCGTGGTGGCATCGGACGAATGCTACGCGGAACTCGGTTGGGGCGAACACGAGGCCGGGGTGCCCAGCATCCTGCACGAGTCGGTCAGCGGCTCGGACCACAGCGACCTGTTGGCGGTGTACTCGCTGTCCAAGCAGTCGAACCTTGCCGGATACCGTGCAGCCTTCGTGGCCGGGGCGCCGAACCTGATGCCCGCGCTGATCAACAACCGCAAGCATGCCGGGATGATCGTGCCGGCCCCGGTGCAGTCCGCCATGGTTGCCGCACTGAACGACGACGAGCACGTCAAGGCACAAAAAAACACGTACCGGGCACGCCGCGAGGCGCTGGTTCCGGCGCTCAACGCCTTCGGGCTGCGCATCGAGGAATCGGTGGGCGGACTGTACCTGTGGTGCACCGCGGACGAGGACTGCTGGACCACCGTTGGGCGGCTCGCCGACCTGGGCATTGTCGCTGGCCCGGGGGCCTTCTACGGAACGGCCGGGGAGAACTTCGTGCGCATTGCCCTGACCGAGAGCGACGAGCGGATCGCCAGCGCCGTTCAACGGCTCAATGCGGCAGCCTGATACACAAACGTGACCAACCAATTGGTGTCAAGAGCCTACTAAAAGGTAGCGTGACAGTGATTACTGACCATCGGACTCATCTGCATTCCGGTTAGGAGAGACAATGACGGAAAACAATTCTGCTCAGCTCAGCTTTGGCGGCAACAGCATCGAACTACCTGTTGTGCCCGCGGTAGAAGGCAACAACGGCTTTAACATCGCGCCGCTCTTGAAGGCGACGGGTGGCGTGACGTACGACCCCGGCTTCATGAACACCGCTGCGACCAAGTCCGCAATCACGTTCATCGACGGCGACGCGGGCATCCTGCGCTACCGCGGTTACCCGATCGAGCAGCTGGCGCAGAAGTCCAGCTTCCTCGAGACCAGCTACCTGCTGATCTACGGCAACCTTCCCTCGGCCACCGAGCTGGAGGCCTTCGACCAGAAGATCCGCCGCCACACGCTGCTGCACGAGGAGCTCAAGGGCTTCTTCGGCGGCTTCCCCCGCGATGCGCACCCGATGCCGGTGCTGTCCTCCGCGGTTACGGCACTGTCGACCTGGTACCAGGACTCGCTGGATCCCTTTGACGAGGAGCAGGTCGAGCTCTCGACCATCCGCCTGCTGGCGAAGATGCCGGTCCTTGCCGCCTACGCCCACAAGAAGTCCATCGGCCAGGCCCTGCTGTACCCGGACAACTCGATGAACCTGGTCGAGAACTTCATGCGCCTGAGCTTCGGCCTTGCCGCCGAGCCATACGACATGGATCCGGTCATCGTCAAGGCCCTGGACCAGTTGCTGATCCTGCACGCCGACCACGAGCAGAACTGCTCCACCTCCACGGTGCGCCTGGTGGGTTCGTCCAACGCCAACATGTTTGCCTCGGTCTCCGCGGGCATCAACGCGCTTTCCGGCCCCGCACACGGCGGCGCCAACGAAGCGGTGCTGAAGATGCTGCGCGAGATCCAGTCCGAGGGCCTGAAGCCAGCGGACTTCATGGAGAAGGTCAAGAACAAGGAAGACGGCGTCCGCCTCATGGGCTTCGGGCACCGCGTCTACAAGAACTACGACCCGCGCGCCAAGATCATCAAGTCGACGGCCCACGAGATCCTCAACAAGCTCGGCGGCAACGACGAACTGCTGGACATCGCCATGTCCCTGGAAGAGCGCGCACTGAGCGACGATTACTTCATCTCGCGCAAGCTCTACCCGAACGTGGACTTCTACACCGGCCTGATCTACAAGGCCATGGGCTTCCCGGAGAAGATGTTCACGGTCCTGTTCGCCATCGGCCGCCTGCCTGGCTGGATTGCCCAGTACCGCGAAATGCTGCAGGACCCCGAAATGAAGATCGGCCGTCCGCGCCAGCTCTTCGTCGGCGAAACCGAACGCAACTACCCGAACCGCTAAACCGCCAGCCTTCCCCCGGGTCATTGCATCCCGTGGGCCCAGGTGCACGGCAGCGTTCCCTCAGGGGGTCGGTGTCGTGGAAGTAAAGCTCCTTCCACGACACCGGCCCCCTTTGCCGTGCCGGGGCAGCTGCCCGGCCCCCGGTTTTTCGGGCCAATTGTGCGGTTTCGGGCTTATCCTTGAGATAGGCGAGGGAATTGAAAGAAACGAGTGTGCCCGCATGGTGCAGGATTCTGGATCCGGTTGGAAGGTTTCGGCTGATACCCACACGGAGATGATGCTGGCACTGTACTTTCGGGACCTGGCGGCCATCGAGCCACTTGGAACCCCGTGCCTGGCACCACTGACCCCCAAGGTCAAACCCGCTGCAGCCAGTGAACTGGGGGACCATTCCGCCGGGGAACTGCGCCAGGAATGGCAGAGCTGGTGGGAGAGCATCATTTCCGACACCCACCCGGCCATCGACATCCATGCGGAGCCGGACTTCGCCGACTTCTCCGATTCCCCGAGCCTGCAGCACCTTCTGCGCGCCCATTACGGCAACGCCTACACCTGGACGCAGAACAGGCTGGGGGAGTACCAGCAATCCCGCCACGACCACACCAAGGAGCGCCTGGCGTTGGTCGCGCAGCTCTTTGCCGAGCGCGAGCTCGAAGGCAAGAACGTCTCGGACCTGCACCTGAAGCTGGTGGAGCTGCCGCTGGCCGAGCGCCGCGCCTGGTTCGTGGAGCCGGATACCGTGATCCTCAGCCAGGACCTGATGCGCGATGCAACGCTTTTCCGCAGCTACCTGCAGCCGATCATCGACATGCTGGCCTAGCTCCCGGCCGGCTATTTTCCGCTGTCGGCCAGGGACACCACGACGTAGCCGTCGCTGGTGGCCGCGGGCACCCAGTGGCCCTCGGAGCGGTTCCACACCAGCCCGGCGTAGGAGACCGACTCGGTGTGCTGCTTGTCCGCGTTGGCCACGGCCCATTGGGCGATGGCCCAGCCCTGCTTCCCGCTCACCGGGATCCGCACCCGGTTCCCGCCCAGCACCTGCGCCGCCTGGCCCGTGGCCGCCTTCAGGTCCGCGGCCAGGTCCTTGGCCGACCCGGCGCCTTCGGCCGGGCGCAGCGTGCAGTTCAGCGTCGAGGGCGAGGCCCCGGTCAGCGCCGAGGCGAACGCCGCGGCCTTCTCCTCGTGGGGGGCGTAGGCCAGCGGGAACGCCGAACGTTGCACGCGCTGCGCGGCGTCCGTCAGCGACATGGAGGCGTAGTCGAAGGTCTCCAGCTCCTGGAAGAAGCGGTTGGCCGCGTACAGCGGGTCCATGACCTGGGCTTCGGTGCCCCAACCCATCGAGGGCCGCTGCTGGAACAGGCCCCGGGAGTCGGGTCCGGCATTGTCGCCGTAGTCGATGTTGGTGAGCTTGGATTCCTGCAGCGAGGTGGCGATGCCGATGGTTGCGGCCCGCGTGGGCATTCCGCGCCGGGTGGCCACCGCGGCGATCAGTGCCGCGTTGGAGGCCTGTTCGGGGCTCAGGGTGTGCAGCGTCGAACCCACCAGCGCGGTGCATTTTTGCCTCACCACCGCGGTGTCCAGCCCGATGAAGTTCACCGCCG
Source organism: Arthrobacter sp. UCD-GKA (assembly GCF_001863355.1). Classification (NCBI taxonomy): domain Bacteria; kingdom Bacillati; phylum Actinomycetota; class Actinomycetes; order Micrococcales; family Micrococcaceae; genus Arthrobacter; species Arthrobacter sp. UCD-GKA. Next base: position 517,434 of record NZ_MOLR01000001.1, read on the forward strand.
CGTAGAGCCCGCCGCCGATCAGCCCGGCGGCCAGGGTCAACGCGAGCAGCGTGCGGCCCCAGCGGCGCGGCCCGCGGTGCCGTCCGTGCTGCTCTTGCGCCTGCCGCGAGCCCAGCGCGAGCACGCGTTGGTGTGCGTCAATTGGCATGCAGGATGCTGTTCAATTCAACGTGTTGGCCGGCGCGCGGCAGCGCCTCCACGGCACCGGAAATCGAGTTGCGGCGGAAGAGCAGGTTGGGCACGCCGGAGAGTTCCACGGCCTTGACCACGGCGTCCCCGAGCTGGACGAGGGTGCCGGCGGTGACGTACAGCCCGGCCTCGACCACCGAGTCGTCTCCGATGGAGATGCCCACGCCCGAGTTGGCGCCCAGCAGCACGCGCTGGCCGATCGTGATGCGCTGCTTGCCGCCGCCCGAGAGCGTGCCCATGATCGAGGCGCCGCCGCCCACATCGGACCCGTCGCCGACCACGACCGAGGAGGAAATGCGCCCCTCGACCATGGAATGGCCCAGGGTGCCGGCGTTGAAGTTCACGAATCCCTCGTGCATGACGGTGGTGCCCTCGGCCAGGTGCGCGCCCAGGCGCACCCGCCCGCCGTCGGCAATGCGCACGCCGGTGGGCACGACGTAGTCAAGCATGCGGGGGAACTTGTCGACCCCGAACACCGTCAGGGTGCCGCGCGAGCGCAGCTTCAGGCGGGTGGTTTCGAAGTTGCCCACGGCGCAGGGCCCGAAGTTGGTCCACACCACGTTTTGCAGCAGGCCGAAGGCCCCGTCGAGGTTGACGTTGTTCGGCGCCACCAGGCGGTGGGAGAGCAGGTGCAGGCGCAGCCAGACATCCGGTGCGTCCGCGGGGGCCACATCGAGGTTGATCTCCAGCGAAATGACCGACTGGGTGGTGCCGCGGGCTTCATCCTTGGAAGCGGCGGCGGCCAGGTCGCCGGAGACCTGCGCGGCGTCCTCGAGGAGCGCCATCACCGGATGGGGGAACCAGACGTCCAGGACCGTGCCGTCGGATGCGTAGGTGGCCAGGCCGTGGGCCGAGGCGATCCTGAGGTCTTGGGTGGAAGCATGCGTCAGTCTGGTGTCTACCGGAGTCATGAATCAATCCTAGCGCGGGCACCGGTACTAATCTTGGATTGTGCACAGCAAACCCAGCCCCGCTTCCGCCATCCGCCCCGCCGCGCCCATCGACCTGGACCTGCAGGGGGACGTGGCCGAGCTGACCGCCCGCCTGATGGACATCGAGTCGGTTTCCGGCAACGAGGGGCCCCTGGCCGACGCCGTCGAATCGGCCCTGCGCAAGCTCCCGCACCTGGTGCTGCACCGGGACGGGGATGCGATCGTGGCCCGCACCATGCTCGGCCGCCCGGAGCGGGTGGTGCTGGCCGGGCACCTGGACACCGTGCCGCTGCCCACCACGCCCGGGGCGCGGGGAACGGTCCCGGCCAGCTGGGACGGCGAGACGCTCTACGGGCGCGGGGCCACCGACATGAAGGGCGGGGTTGCGGTCCAACTGGCGCTGGCGGCCACCCTGGAAAACCCCAACCGCGACGTCACCTTCATCTTCTACGACCACGAAGAGGTCGAGGGTTCCAAGTCGGGCCTGGGCCGCCTCTTGCGCAACAGCCCGGAACTGCTCGCCGGCGACTTCGCGATCCTGCTCGAGCCCACCAACGGGACTGTGGAGGGCGGCTGCAACGGCACCAGCCGCTACAAGGTGCGCACCCGCGGAACGGCTGCACACTCGGCCCGCGCCTGGATGGGAGAGAACGCCATCCATGCCGCGTCGCCCATCCTGCGCATCCTGTCCGACKACACTCCCAGGACCGTGGACGTGGACGGCCTGGCCTACCGCGAATCGCTCAACGCCGTGCGCATCGCCGGGGGCATCGCCGGGAACGTGATCCCGGACTTCTGCGAGGTCGAGGTCAACTACCGCTTCGCCCCGGACAAGGATGTGGCGGCCGCCGAGGCCCATGTGTTCGAGCTGTTCAAGGGCTTCGAGATCGTCCGCACCGACGGCGCGCCCGGGGCGCGGCCCGGGCTGCAGCACCCGGCGGCGGCCTCCTTCGTGGCGGCCGTGGGCCGGGAGCCGAAGCCGAAGTTCGGCTGGACCGATGTCGCCCGCTTCTCCGAGCTGGGGATCCCGGCGGTGAATTTCGGCCCGGGCGATGCGCTGCTGGCGCATTCGGACGACGAACATGTCACCCGCGCGGCCATCCACGAGTGCCTTGCCGCCTTGGAACTCTGGCTGGGCGGGCCACCGGCCACCGGCCACGGGTCGTAGCCCGGGAACCCCACGGGGCGCGCACAAGCAAAGGGCCGGGCGGCGGTCGGGGCCTCGTTCAATACGAGGTCGACTGCTGCCCGGCCCTTGGCCGCATCGCACGGCGCGGCACCCGGATAAGCGGGATCAACCGTTGGGGTTGCCGCCCGGAACCGTGGTGTTCAAATCCGCAACCACCACGGGGACCGCAGGGTCCAGGGGCTTGCCGGCACTGATGCCGCGGCTGCTGAGCCGGCCCGCCACCACGGTGGCCAGCTTCGAGAGCCCGAAGTTGATCAGGATGAAGATGGCTGCAACAACCACCAGCGCCTGCAGCACGTTCGCGTTGCCGGTGCCGATGAGCTTGCCGTTGAAGAGCAGTTCGTTGAAGTTGATGATGTACCCCAACGCGGAGTCCTTCAGGATGACCACAAACTGTCCGATCAGTGCCGGCAGCATCGCAATGAGCGCCTGCGGGATCTCGATGTTGCGCAGCGACTGCCCGCGGGTCAGGCCGATGGCAATGCCCGCCTCGCGCTGGCCCTTGGGCAGGCCGAAGACGCCGGAGCGGATCAGTTCGGCAACCACCGAGCCGTTGTACAGGGTCAGGCCCACGACCACTGCGACGAACGGGGCATCGCTCGGAGCCACGATCCCGGAGCGGGCCAGGATGATCCACAGGAAGATCATCATCAGCAGCACCGGGACGGCGCGGAAGAATTCCACGACGATGGAGCTGATCCAGTTGATGACCTTGTTGGTGGACAGGCGCCCGATGCCGAAGATGAACCCGAACACCATCGAGGTGACGATGGCGACGGCTGCCGCCCGGAGGGTGTTCAGCAGGCCCGGGATCAGGTAGTTCTCCCAGATGGAGCCCTTGCCGAACACGGACCACTTTTCGGCCGTCAGCTGCCCGGCGTCGTTCATGACCTTGTACAGGTAGTAGACCAGGGCGAGGGCGATCAGCACGCCAATGATGTTCACGATGACGACGCGACGGCGGGCCTTGGGGCCCGGGGCGTCGAAAAGGACCGATTCGGAGACTTTCATCGTGCCACCGCCAACTTCTTGGATAGGTAGGTGGTCAGCAGGCCCACCGGGATCACGACGATCACGAAGAACACGGCGATCGTAAGGAAGATCAGGATTCCGACATCGGCCCGAAACTCAAGCATGGTCTTCATCAGGCCGGAGATCTCGGCCACGGATCCGGCCACGGCGACCGTGGTGTTCTTGATCAAGGCGATCAGCACATTGCCCAACGGGGCGATGGCCCCGCGGAAGGCCTGCGGCAGGATGACCAGTCGGGCGGCGGGCATGAAGCTCAACCCGATTGCACGGGCCGCCTCCGCTTGTCCCAACGGCACGGTGTTCACACCGGACCGGATGGCCTCGCAGACGAATGCCGAGTGGTAGATCGTCAGGCCCACGATGGCGATCTGGAAGAAGTTGAGATTGAAATCCGAGCTGAACTGGACCTTGAAAACGCCGAAGAGCACCAGCACGCCAAAGGTCATGATGATGGTCAGCGGGGTGTTTCGGAAGATGTTCACGTAGGAGGTCCCGAAGGCACGGAAGCTGGGCACCGGCGAAATTCGCATCAGTGCCAGGATCGTGCCCAGGACCAACGACCCGATGGCTGCCCAAAATGTCAGCTGCAGGTTGCCCCAGAAGGCGGACAGCATTTGTCCGCCGTATTCATCCCATAGGGAAAGGTAGCCTTGCACGGCTTACTCCTTTAGGGTGCGGTTGGTGGAGGACCCACCCGGCACGGATTGCGTGCCGGATGGGTCCGATGAAGAAACAGTCAACGACTAGGCGCAGGGCTCAGGCGTCGGAGGGTTCAGCTTGGCATTCGGGGTGTAGCCGGTGCCCTCGGTGTTGGCCTTGAGCGACTTCTCCCATTCACCGGAATCGATCATCTTCGTGATGGCCTTGTTGATGTCGGCGCAGGTGGTGTTTTCCTTGTTCAGGCCAACTCCGTACTTCTCCTCGGAGAAGGTGTTGCCAACGACCTTGAACTTGCCCTTGTTTGCCGGGGTTGCTGCCAGGCCGGCGAGGATGATGTCATCGGTGGTGACGGCGTCGATGCCGCCGGTCTCCAGCAGGCCGAGGCAGTCGGCGTAGCCGCCCTGCTCAACGAGGGCGACACCGGGGTAGGAGTCGGAGACCTTCTTGGCCGAGGTCGAACCGGTCACCGAGCAAAGCTTCTTGCCCGTCAAGGTGTCCGGGCCGGTGATGGACGTGTCGTCCTGGCGGACCAGCAGGTCCTGGCCTGCGACGAAGTACGGGCCGGCGAAGGCAACGCGCTCCTTGCGGGCATCGGTGATCGAGTAGGTTGCGAAGATCATGTCAACCTGCTTCGTCTCCAGCAGGGTTTCGCGGTTGGCCGACGGTGCAGAGACCCACTCGATTTTGTCCTCGGCGAAGCCGAGTTCCTTCGCCACGTATTTGGCGACATCGACGTCGAAGCCCTTGTATGCCTCGCCGTCCTTGAACCCGAGACCCGGCTGGTCGAACTTGATGCCGATCTTGACTGTGTCGCCGCCGTCGCCGGTATCTCCGCCGGAACCGCCGCAGCCGGTCAGGGCCAACGCCGCGGCCGCTGCCATGGCTGCTACTGCTGAAATGCGAGACTTACGCATCGTTTCTCCTTGTTTGGTCAAGGATGAGAGCGAGTTTCTCATCCATCGAGCATGAAATGTCCTGAGGGTGGCCCTAGCTCGTGATGAGCTTGCCAAGGAAGTCCTTGGCGCGGGCACTTTGGGGGTTGGTAAAGAACTGGTCGGGCGTGGACTCTTCGACAATCTGGCCGTCGGCCATGAAGATCACTCGGTCGGCGGCCTTGCGGGCGAAGCCCATCTCGTGGGTCACCACGATCATGGTCATGCCTTCCTTGGCCAGGCCGACCATGGTGTCGAGCACCTCGTTGATCATTTCCGGGTCCAATGCGGAGGTCGGCTCGTCAAAGAGCATGACCTTCGGACGCATGGCCAGGGCGCGGGCAATGGCAACGCGTTGCTGCTGACCGCCGGAGAGCTGTGCCGGAAGCTTGTCCTTCTGGTTTGCAACACCAACCCGCTCCAGGAGGGTGAGCGCGAGCTTGTCGGCTTCGGATTTCTTCATCCCCTTGGCCTTGATCGGGCCGAGGGTAACGTTCTCCAAAATCGTTTTGTGTGCAAAAAGGTTAAACGACTGGAAAACCATGCCGACATCGGCACGGAGTTTGGCCAGCATCTTCCCTTCTTCTGGCAACACCTTTCCATCGATCTCGATGGTCCCGCTATCGATGGTTTCCAGGCGGTTGATGGTGCGGCATAGGGTCGATTTGCCCGAGCCCGAGGGGCCCAGAACCACGACGACCTCACCCTTGGTGACTTCAAGGTTGATGTTCTGCAGAACATGGAGTTGGCCATAGTGCTTGTTCACTGCGGATAGCCTGACGATAGGAGTCAGGTCCGACTTAGCGCTATTCGAGTGGGAATCAGTGCTCATGACATGAACCCTATCCGAAGTGACGCGCTTCACGGCGACATTTTGGCTAGTCGATGCCAAATCTTTGCCTAAACGCGCCGTGACGCGGCCAGTGGGAGCAGGTATTGCCGATACAGTGGGGGGCATGCAACGCCAGAATTCGCAATCCAAGAACTTTGATTCCCTGCCGGATCCCGCACGCAGGAAGGGCTCGGTTGTCTTGCGCCGGGCACAGGCGAAAACCGAGCAATCCGACGCCTACTTGCTCGATACGCGCGAAAACCAGGATTTCACCCATTCCGACCCTTGGCGGGTGCTGCGCATCCAGAGCGAATTCGTTGAGGGGTTCGGCGCGCTTGCCGGGTTGGGGCCGGCCATCAGTGTGTTCGGCTCGGCCCGCACGCAGCGTGGATCGGAACGGTACATCCAGGCCGAGAAGATCGGCGAGCTCATTGCCGCCGCCGGGGTGGCAGTGATCACCGGCGGCGGACCCGGAGCCATGGAAGCCGCGAACAAGGGCGCCGTGGCAGCCGGTGGGATCTCCGTCGGCTTGGGCATCGAGCTTCCCTTCGAAACCGGTCTCAACGAGTGGGTGGACCTGGGAATCAATTTCCGGTATTTCTTTGCCAGAAAGACGATGTTCGTCAAGTACTCGCAAGGATTTATTGTCTTGCCGGGCGGCTACGGAACCTTGGATGAACTCTTCGAGGCGCTGACCCTGGTCCAAACGGAAAAGGTCACGGGATTCCCGATTGTTTTGGTGGGCACCTCCTATTGGGGTCCGCTTCTGGAATGGCTGAGAAACACTGTTGCCGAAGAGGGTGCAATTTCCGTTTCAGACATTGACTTGGTCCACATCACCGACGATATCGAAGAAGCCGTGGATATCGTGGTGAATTCCGCCCGCCCCAATGGGTTTATCGCTGCCGAATAAAACCCAACAGATTCATTCCCCACACCGAAGGAGCCCAGGTTGGTGTACATGTTGTTGGTGGTCGCCATCGTGATACTCGGTGCCGGGGTGTGCCTCGGAGTCGGCACCAAACGCAGTCGCACCAGCCAGGACGGACGCCGTTTCGAACCGATTCGTGGTCCGCTCCAAGGGCTGGTGGAGCCGGTCGCCAGCTTGCCTCCGGTGCTCCTTCCCGCGCGGCCACGCGCCGAGGACGTCGACTCGGTGAATTTCTCCTTGGGCCTGCGGGGGTACCGCTGCGATCAGGTCGACGAGGTCCTCGATGCGCTTTCGGCCGAGATTTCCCGGTTGCATGAGGTCATCGCGGCACACGGAAAAGACCCTGTGATTAGCAACACGAGCCATTCTTCGGAATAATAGGACGTAGCAAGTTGAAAGCGGATCACTAACGTCATGATTTGCCGATTAACTCACCACTGGGTGAAGGACCAAAAGCCCTTTACCTCAAATGAAAGGGAACAGCGCTAATGGCTGCGATGAAACCACGTACCGGGGATGGTCCGATGGAAGTCACAAAGGAAGGCCGTAGCCTGATCATGCGCGTACCGATTGACGGTGGCGGACGTCTGGTTGTCGAGCTGAATGCCGACGAGGCCGCCGAGCTGCGCGAATGCCTTGTAGGTGCCACCGAGTAGTGCTCGGTGTCGAAATGCCGCGGGGCGGGACTTGGCCGGTAAGGCCAGGTGCCCGCCCCGAGGTGTGTCACGGGGCGGATGCGGCCTGGCGCTGTTGGAACCCTGCGGCGTCCCAGGACGCAGGGGTCAAGTTAGCCGATGCGGGCTGCGATCTGCAGACCCAGTCCCGTGGGCACCAGCGTGGAGACGAATCGTTCATCCTCGCGCAGCATGCGGGTCGCATTGCGCGTGGCCACGGTGCTGGGCCGTCGGACCGCGGGCTTGGGGACCCGATGCTGGTCGAAGGCGTCGTGCATGATGACCATCCCGCCGACCTTGACCAGGCGAATGGCCTGGGTGACGTACTCGAGCAGGTGCGTCTTGTCGGCATCGATGAACACCAGGTCGTACGCGCCGTCGGTGAGCCTGGGCAGCACGGCCTGGGCCCGGCCGGAAATGGCGCGGGTGCGGGAACCGTCGACGCCGGCGTCATGGAATGCCTCGCGGGCGGCGGCCAGGTGGTCGACATCGATGTCGATGGTGGTCAATGCGGACTGCTTTCCCGCCCCGCGCAGCAGGCTGGTGCCCGACACCCCGACCCCGGTCCCGATTTCCACGATGTTCCGGGCCCCGGAGACGGCAGCCAGGACCGTGAGGAAACCGGCGGTGGCAGAACCCACCGATTCGACCCCCAGCTCGCGTCCGCGTTCGCGGGCCCGCTCGAGCACCGCATCCTCCGGGGCTTGGGCCTGTGCATATGTCCAGCTGCTAAAGATGTCCAGGTTCATGGTTGTGCAGCAAGTCCTTTGCGGTGCGAAAGAGAGTACATGTGCGAGCGGTGCGGCCGGGATGCGGCAGCGGAACCGATCGCGTCGGAGGGAAAACCCTGCGCCCATCTTATCCCCGTGCGGGCGGCCCCGCCCGGGAACGCCAAACCAAAGTGGGGGCACAGGCCGCTTTCAGCTTCTGCTCAGGAGCCTACGCGAGACTTGTTGTCGTGAATGCATCGAAATTGTCCGTGACCAGCAACGTACGCTCCCTTGAGGAGCCTGCGGAGCACACGGTGCCCAGCTGGGACGAAATCGTCAGGGACCATTCGCCGCGGGTATACCGCCTGGCCTACCGGCTGACCGGCAACAGGCAAGACGCCGAGGACCTGGCCCAGGAGACCTTCGTCAGGGTCTTCCGCTCCCTGCACACCTTCACCCCGGGCACCATCGGCGGCTGGCTCCACCGCATCACCACGAACCTGTTCCTGGACCAGGCCCGCCGCAAGTCCCGGATCCGCTTCGACGGACTGGCCGAGGATGCCGAGGCCAAGATCCCCGGGACCGCACCGGGACCGGAACGCAGTTTTGAATACAACAACCTGGATGTCGACGTGCAGGCGGCGCTCGAAGCGCTGGGCCCCGAATTCCGGGCGGCCGTGGTCCTGTGCGACCTGGAGGGACTGTCTTACGAAGAGGTCTCCGAAGCGCTAAACGTGAAGCTTGGAACGGTCCGCTCACGCATCCACCGCGGGCGGGGGATGCTGCGCGAGAAGCTGGCGCACCGCAACCCCGCCGCCCGGCAGCCTGCAACGATCTCGTTGCCCAAGATTCGGCGGACGATCCCGGGAGTGCGCTAGGGCATGCATCGTTATGAACGTTGGATGGGTGAATACGTCGCCGGCTCCCTGGAGGGGCGCCGCGCGCAGGCATTGGAACGGCACGTGCAGCATTGCGCGCAGTGTTTGGCGGCGCTGGGACATGCCCGGCGCGTCGGGTCGCGCGGGCCGGCGTCGGTGCCCCGTCCACTGGGCCCGCTGAACGCCCAAACCCTGCTGGGCACACACTACTCGCTGCCGCGTGAACGCGAAGCCGGATCCCGCAGTGCCGCCGCCTTTGTGCCCATGGCCGTGTTGCTGATGGTCTTCGCCCTGGTGGGCACGATCGCCGCGATGTCATGGTTCCTCGGTGCACCGGCTGCCCAGGGGGCACCGGAGCGTGATCCGGCGGAATCCTTCAGTGCCTCGGCCCGCAACCTGGATGCCGAAGCCATCAACCAATTGCGCCAGGCCGGCTGGACCTGCCCGGTGATCGAAGCCGCGGGGTTCACCCTCACCTCCGCCACCGGGTCGCTGAACCAGGGCGAGGCGACCGTGACCCTGGTGCTGAGCGACAGCCGGCACACCGTGCAGGTGGCCGAGACCCGGGCCCTTTCCGGCAGCCCGGCCGCGTCGCTGCAGAAGTCCGTGGCAGCCGGGGCAACCGCCGACCCGACCTCGGGCATGCTCACCGAGCTGGGGCACCGCCTGGGCGCCAAGGCGGCGGCAGCGGTCACGTATGCTGATGGAACCGCCACGTTGAACATGGAAGACGTCAAGTACAAGGTCACCACGAATCTTTCCAAGTCAGACGTGGAAGGGATCCTGCAGCGGCTGGTCGTGGGGGAGCACACGCGCATTGTGTCGCTGGACCCGGCGGCCGAGAATTTCTCCCAGCGCCTGCTGCGGGGCTTTTCCCGCCTCATGGTTTTGGACTTCCAGTAGCAAATGGCCTCACCGCCGCTCGAAAGCAGGTAGTCTACAAAGGTGTTTTTGGGAATCAATGGCAGTGAACTGCTCGTGCTTGCGGTGTTGGCCGTGGTTATTTTGGGACCCGAAAAGCTGCCGGAATACGCCGCCCAGCTGGCGCGCCTGGTCAAGGAGCTGCGCCGCATGGCCACCGGGGCCAAGGAACAGCTGCGCGAAGAGGTCGGCGACGACATCGCCGACATGGATTGGCGCAAGCTCGACCCGCGCCAATACGACCCGCGGAAGATCATCAAGGACGCGCTGCTTGAGGACTTCGAGGATGCCGTGTCCGCGGTGAAGGAAACCCCGGCCATCGCGCAGCGTCCGGTGGCGATCGCCCGCAGCGCTCCGCTGGCCCCGCACGAGCCGGCGCCCTTCGACAACGAGGCGACCTGATCCCACGGCCCGTGGCCCCGGGAGTTGACCCCCGCATCGGGGCCCGGACAAGGAATGTGAACGGCGAAGGCGGCATCCACCGGATGCCGCCTTCGTTCTGCCCGCCGGGCGGGTGTCCGGCTTGGCCGGCCGGCGCGGCAGGAGCCCGGTGGGGGCGTCGGGGCGCCTAGACCGGGGTGACGCCCAGTTTCAGGCCCGCCAGGCCGCGTGGGCGGCGGGTGAGGGCCCTTGACATGGCAACGATCTGCACCGCTGCCGGCGACTCGGGGTGCGAGAGCACCAGCGGGACCCCCGCGTCGCCCCCGGCCCGCAGCATCGGATCCAGTGCGACCTGCCCCAGCAGCGGAACCTCGGTGCCCAGCACCAGCTCCAGGCGCTTGGCCAGCTCCGCCCCGCCCCCGGCGCCGAAGACCTCCATGGTGGACCCGTCGGGCAACACCAGCCAGCTCATGTTCTCGATGACGCCCACGACCTTCTGCCCGGTCTGCACCGCAATGGACCCGGCGCGCTCGGCGACCTGGGCGGCGGCGGCCTGCGGGGTGGTGACCACCACCAGCTCGGAGCCGGGCAAAAGCTGGGAGACGGAGATGGCGATGTCCCCGGTGCCCGGGGGCAAATCCAGCAGCAGCACGTCCAGGTCCCCGAAGTGCACGTCGGTGAGGAATTGCTCCAGCGCCCGGTGCAGCATCGGCCCGCGCCAGATCACCGGCTTGTTGTCCGGCACGAACATGCCGATGGAGATGACCTTCACCCCGTGGGCCACGGGCGGCAGGATCATCTCGTCCACGCGGGTGGGCTTCGCCTCCGGGATGCCCAGCAGCCCGGGGATGGAAAAGCCGTGCACGTCGGCGTCGATGAGCCCGACGCGCAACCCGTCCGCGGCCATCGCACAGGCCAGGTTGGCGGTCAGCGAGGACTTGCCGACCCCGCCCTTGCCGCTGGCGATGCCGATGACCCGGGTCAGCGAGGAGGGGTCGGAGAACGGGACGGAGCGGCTTTTTAGCGACTCGCGCAGCTCGGCCCGCTGCGTCGGGCTCATCACGCCCAGCTCCAGCTTCACCTCGCGGACCTCTGGCAGGCCCGCCAGGGCGGCGGAGACGTCGGACTCGATGGTGGAGCGCATCGGGCAGGCGGCGATGGTCAGCAGCACCTTCACATGTGCGGCGCCATCGGCCAGGACGGCCGATTCGACCATGCCCAGCTCGGTGATGGGGCGGCGCAGCTCGGGGTCCTGGACGGTGGCCAGTGCTTCAAGGAGCCGGGGTTCAAGGCTCATGGGGTGTCGTTCCTTCGGGTGCGCCGTTCGCGGCGCGGCGCGGGGACCTGGGGGATCAGCCCGGTGTTGGTGGAGGTGCGGTCGCGGCGCCGCGGGTTCCGGGCGCGCAGGTTCAGTTCCTCGCCGTCGCTGGTTTCCAGCAGGTCCTCCAGGGCCGAGCGCAGCTCGGAGCGGACGTAGTCGCGGGTCGCGACGTCGCGCAGGGCAATGCGCAGGGCGGCGAGCTCGCGGGTGAGGTACTCGGTGTCCGAGAGGTTGCGTTCGGCCCGGCCGCGGTCCTCGGACAGCGAGACCCGGTCGCGGTCGTCCTGCCGGTTCTGGGCCAGCAGCAGCAGCGGGGCCGCGTAGGAGGCCTGCAGCGAGAGCATCAGGGTCAGCGCGGTGAAGCCCAGCGCCGCGGAGTCGAAGCGCCAGCCCTCGGGGGCCATGGTGTTCCAGATCAGCCAGAACACGCAGAAGATCGTCATGTAGAAGAGGAACTGCGGGGTGCCCATGAAGCGAGCGAACTTCTCGGTGCTGGACCCGAACCGGTCCGGGTTCGGGGAGAAGCGCGGGAAGAAGCGGGCACGCGCGGTCATCGGGGTGTCGAGGCCGGTCGACACCCGCCGGTTTTCAGCCATGGGGCCCTCCATTCACTGGTGGTTTCGGGGTGCCGGACACCTCGGTGTCCGGGACATGCACGGCGGCGCCGTCGGGGTGGTCGTCGTGGGTGCGCCAGTCGTCGGGCAGCAGGTGGTCCAGCACGTCGTCCACGGTCACCGCCCCGACCAGCCGGCCGTCGTCGTTCACCACGGCCAGCGAGGTCAGGTTGTAGCTGGCCAGGGTGCGGGCGACCTCGGCGACGCCCGCCTGGTCGTCGATGGGCTCGACGTCGGAGTCCAGGATGTTGCCCAGGGATTCCGGCGGCGGGGTGCGCAGCAGCGCCTGGATGTGCACCGCCCCCAGGTAGCGCCCCGTGGGGGTCTCCAGCGGGGGACGGGTGACGAACACCGTGGAGGCCAGCGCGGGGCTCAATTCCTCGCGGCGGACCGCGGCCAGGGCCTCGGCGACGGTGGCCTCGGGGGAGAGGATCACCGGGACCGGGGTCATCATCGACCCGGCGGTGCCCTCGGCGTATTCGAGCAGGCGGCGCACGTCGCGCGCCTCCTCGGGCTCCATCAATTCGAGCAGTGCGTGCTTGGTGTCCTCGGAGAGCTCGCCCAACAGGTCGGCGGCGTCGTCGGGGTCCATTTCCTCCAGCACGTCGGCGGCGCGTTCCATGTCCAGGGCGGAGATGATCTGCACCTGCTCGTCGTCGGGCATCTCCTGCAGCACGTCGGCCAGGCGTTCGTCCTGCAGCTCGGAGGCGACCTCGACGCGGCGCTTTTGGTTCATCTCGTGCAGCGCGTCGGCGAAGTCGGCGGGCTTCATCTCGTCGTGGGCGGCGACGTAGGTGCTGGCGGCCTGCGGCTCGTGCAGCGCGGTGTGCATGATCGCGTCCCAGGGCACCAGCAGCCGCTCCCCGCGCGCCCGGCGCAGTCCCAGCAGCCCGGAGGCCGGGTCGCCGCGGCGAACGTAGTAGTCGGAGATGATCCAGTCCCCGTTGCGTTCGCGGGCCAGCCCGATGTCCTCGACCACGGCGTTGCCGCTGCCGTCCTCGAAGACCACGCGCYGGTCGAAGAGCTCGGCCGCGACCAGGATCTCCGCGCCGCGCTGGACGAAGCGGCGCATGTTCACCAGGCCGGTGCAGATGATCTGCCCGGACTCCATGGCCTGGATGCGCGTCATGGGCACGAAGACCCGCCGTTTGCCGGGCACCTCGACGACCACGCCGACGCATTGGGCGGGCTTGGTGGCCAGGCGTGAGATGACCACGACATCGCGCAGCCGTCCCAGGCGGTCGCCCAGGGGGTCAAAGACGTCAAGGCCCAGCAGGCGTGCGATGAAGACCTTCGTAGAATTGCTGCTCACGCTCTCTAGGCTACTGCCTACGCCGCACCCGGACCCGGTTTGGTCGATGTGTTGAGCGCGACGCCGCCAAACCCCGCGGCGCGCCGCCCGCGCTTTCACCTTCAGCGATCAAGCCCGGTCTTCTGCCCGCGCAACGTGCACAATGGATATATGTCTTCCCCACTTGGTGCGTCCCCGTCCAACCCGAACTCGCTCGGCCTGCCGCGCGGCGAGCTTTTGGGGCGCTACAACACGTACCTGGACGCGCAGAAAGTGGTCGACTACCTGGCCGACAACGACTTCCCGGTCGCGAACCTCACGATCGTGGGCAACGACCTCAAGTCCGTGGAGCGGGTCACCGCCAAGCTCAGCTACCCGAAGGTTGCCGCCGCGGGTGCGGCGCAGGGCGCGATGTTCGGCGTGTTCGTCGGCCTGGTGCTGACCATCTTCAGCCCGGGCTCCAATGCGCTGGCGCAGATCCTGTCCTCGGTGGGCATCGGCATGGCCATCTGGATGCTGGTGGGCGTGGTGAGCTACTCGTTCAGGCGCGGCAAGCGCGACTTCGCCTCGCAGTCCCAGGTGCTGGCCACCAGCTACGACGTGGTGGTGTCGTTCTCCCATGCGCATGCTGCACGCGCGATGGCCGCCAAGCTGCCGATGAGCCGCACGGCCGCTGACGCCGGGGTCGGCGCCAACCACGGCACGCACCAGCACCAGCCTCCGGCGCAGACCCAGGCGCCCGCCCAGCCCGAGGCACCCACGGTGCCGTCCGCCCCGTCGACGGGCAGCTATTCGGACCTGCCCGACGGGCGCCCCCAGTTCGGCATCCGGATCCAGGACAACCCACCTGCCGTTGTTCCCGCACCCGAGCCGGCACCCGCACCCGCGCCCGAGCCGGCCGCGGAGCCGGAAACGAAGCCCGAAGCGGACGCACCTGCTGATGGCGATGCACCGGCGCCGAACGGATCGGGCCCAGAGGCGCACAAGCACAACCAGGCGGAACACGGCAAGCACTCCTAGGCCGGGCAGGCCGCGACCCGGCCAAACCGGTACGCGAACCGGAGGGACGCAAGGCCACAGGCGGCCCCGTGATACAACGTGAAACACCAACGGCGGTCCTTCACCCGAAAGGGTGGGGACCGCCGTTGCCATGCCAGGGGTCATCCGCCGGGTCGCAGCCGGATCTAGCCCTTGCGGACCTGCGCCATCCAGGCCTCGACGTCGGCCGGGGTGCGGGGAAGCGCCGCGGAGAGGTTCACGCATCCGTCGGCCGTGACCAGTACGTCGTCCTCGATGCGCACGCCGATGCCGCGGTATTCCGCCGGCACGGCAAGGTCCTCGTTCTTGAAGTACAGCCCCGGCTCGATGGTGAAGACCATGCCCTCCTCCAGGATCCCGTCCAGGTACAGATCGGCCTTGGCCTGCGCGCAGTCGTGCACGTCCAGGCCCAGGTGGTGGCTGGTGCCGTGCGGCATCCAGCGGCGGTGCTGCTGGCCCTCGGGGGACAGCGCCTCTTCCAGCGGCACCGGCAGCAGGCCCCAGGCGTCGAGGTTCCGCGCCAGCACCGTGACGGCGGTGGTGTGCAGGTCGCGGAACCTGGTGCCGGGCTTGGCGACGGCGAAGGCGGCATCGGCCGCGTCGAGCACCGCCTGGTAGATCTTGCGCTGCACCTCCGTGTAGGTGCCGTTGACCGGCAGGGTGCGGGTGACGTCGGCCGTGTACAGCGACTCGGCCTCCACCCCGGCGTCCAGCAGCAGCAGGTCGCCGTCGTTGACGGTGCCGTTGTTGTTGATCCAGTGCAGCACCGTGGCGTTGTTGCCCGAGGCGGCGATGGTGTCGTAACCCAAGTCGTTGCCCTCTTCGCGGGCACGGGCGAAGAAGGCGCCCTCGACCACGCGCTCGCCGCGCTCGTGGGTCATGGCACGGTCCAGCGACTTGACCACTTCGTGGAAGCCGTTGACGGTGGCGGCCACCGACTTCTTCATCTCGCCGATTTCCCAGGCGTCCTTGACCAGGCGGATCTCGCTCAAGGCCTCGGTGAGTTCCCCGTCCAGGGCGTCGGAGGCTTCCAGGTCCACGCCGGTGTTGATGCGGGAGGTGTCGACCAGTGCGTCGCAGTTCAAATCGACATCGCGCAGCAGGCGGATGCGCATGCCGCCGAATTCCACCACGCCGGCATCGGTGGTGATGGCGAACTCCAGGCCGGTGAGGTCTGCGGTGGGCAGGCCCAGTCGGGCCTGCAGCAGGGCCAGGGTCGGGCGCGGGCCAATCCAGAATTCGCCGCTGCGGGCGCTGGAGTAGAACTCCTCGGAATCGCGACCGGCCATCGGGGCGAAGTAGAGCGTGGAAACATGGTTCGAACCGTTGTCCCCGGAACCCTCAGTGGCCGGCTCCATGACCAGGACCGCGTCGGGCTCGTGGTCAAGGCCCAGGCCGGTCAGATGGGCGAAGCCCGAGTGCGGGCGGAAGCGGTAGTCGGTGTCGTTGGAGCGGACCTTGTGCGGTCCGGCCGGAATGACCAGGCGCTCGCCCGGGAAGCGGGCGGAAATCGCGGCGCGGCGCTTGGCCGCATACGGTGCCACTTCGTCCTGGCCGGGAAGTTCGGCGGTGTCGGGAGCCCAAGAGGACGCCATGAATGCCTTGAAAGCCTCGGAGTTGGGGCGCTGGGAACGGTTGTTCACGCGCTCTTCGAGGGGCTGGTCGCTGCCGGTGGTGGTGGTTGCATCAGTGCTCATTGACCAATCGTCTCAAAGCCCGGGCGCATACGCCAAGGCGCCCGGCACTGTGCGTGGTGCCAACGCGGGCGCGGTCCCTGCTATCGGCCCGATCAGGCCCCCAACTGTCCGTCGAAGTCGCGGCATCGACCCACGGTGGTCCCGGAGGTGTTCGTCCCGGGAAGAACACCGGGGGATCGCGCCCGTTGCCAGTCAGAGAGGGGATACCCTGAGAGCTATGCGGATCGACCTTCATGCTCACTCACACGTTTCCGACGGGACGGAGCCTCCCGCCGATTTGATTGCCTCGGCCAAGCTAGCTGGACTGGACGTGGTTGCCTTGACCGACCACGACCAGACCGCCGGGTGGCAGGAGGCCGGTGAAGCCGCTCTCGAGCTTGGCATCGGGCTGGTCCCGGGGATGGAGATCTCCTGCAAGACGGAGCTCGGCATCAGCGTTCATTTGCTTTCCTACCTGCATGATCCTTCGCATCCGGGGCTGATTGAGGAAATCGACAAGGCCCGCGACGCCCGCATCACCCGCGCCCGGCGCATGGTGGAGTTGCTCGCGGAGGACTACCCGGTGGACTGGGACATGATCTCCCGCCACACGGCCCCCGGCGCAACCATCGGTCGACCACACATTGCCGACGCGCTGGTGACCGCAGGGGTTGTCAGGACGCGCACCGAGGCCTTCGCCCAAGTGCTGACCGCGCGTTCACGCTACTACGTCGGGCATTACGCCATGGATCCGGTGACCGCCGTCAAACTCGTGCGCGAGGCGGGGGGTGTGCCCGTATTTGCGCACCCCGTTGCATCCGCCCGGGGCAGGGTGGTCGGCGAGGAAACATTCGAACAAATGATTGAGGCCGGTCTGCTGGGCCTGGAAATCAACCACCGTGACAACCCGGAAGAAGGCCGGAGGTACTTGCGTGCCATCGCCGCCGAACACGACTTGATTGTTACCGGGTCATCCGATTACCACGGGACCGGCAAGCCGAACATGCTTGGTGAAAACACCACCACCATCGAGATGCTCCAGAGGATTCTCCAAGCAGGTACCGGCACAGCCCCGGTGGGCATGCCCGACCTGTTCTGAACAGCTGCTTTCGGAGCACCTCCGCTGCCCGTCCTGAACGGGCAACGGGTTCTTTTTTGTTGCAATTCCCGACTCTGAGCTGTGCGCTGAGTGGCTCATCGTCCCGCGCGTTATCTACGGTTTCGACGAGCCAAATTCGTCGCCAAAGATAAGCGGCGGGAATCGCAATAACCAACGCAATAACGATTCGGAGAATTCTATATCTTTCCAATCAGCATTGCTGGTTGTGAGTGCTTCAGCGTAGGGAGTGGCGGGTCGTTCCCMGCTGCGGTGTCCCGGATCGTTACCTCTCCCGCGAGCGATCTCATCGCATTCCTGCTACTATCGTTTTAGTTGCTTCGCTGAGTGAAATATTTTTGTTGAGCTTAGTTCCAAGGTTTCACGAAGCAACTCACAACCACGACGGCATGAATTTCGCCGTCATATTGGACATGGAACGGCGTCGCGTTGGTGAGGATAACCTCCCGCGACCAATAGCCGAAGTCCAATAGTCCGGCGTGATGACCGGGTGGTTTAGCGCGCTCTGAATGCGTCCACGCCGGATGCCTTGCCGATTTCGTGTACACGAAGTCGATCTCAATTGTGCCCTTTGTTGGCCAGCGCGCATGTAATAGGAATTTTCCGGCGGAATTCCTATGATGAGAGGACAGATATGGATCTCCAAAGCGGAGAATATCAACTTCTCGCTGGATCGGTTGTCCTGGGGTTGTTGGTGCTTTTTTACGGAGGCACATTCGTGATGACTCTGTTTATTGGCAAGAAGAAAGAAAATGCCGATGGTTATATGACTGCCGGCAATAAAATTGGATTCGGTGTCTCGGCGGCAAGTATGACCGCGACATGGATATGGGCTGCGTCGATGTACGCTTCGGCTACGTCTGGCTACACCTATGGCATTTCCGGGCCGATTCACTATGGCCTTTGGGGGGCCTTGATGATTCTATTCATCTACCCCTTTGGTCGGAGGATCCGTGCGGTTGCGCCAAAGGCACACACCCTGGCCGAGGTCATGTATGCCCGTCACGGACGGTCCAGCCAGCTCATGCTCGCAGGCTCAAACATCCTGGGCAGCGTCATCTCGCTGACGTCGAACTTCATCGCTGGCGGCGCGCTGATTGCGCTGCTCTCGCCTTTCAGCTTCCGCCAAGGAATCATCGCAGTTGCCGCAGGCATCTTGCTCTACACGCTATGGTCCGGATTCCGTGCCTCGGTGTTGACTGACTTCGCGCAAGTGGTGGCGATGCTCGGTGCAGTGGTCATCATCATCCCGGTGGTGTTCTTTGCCGCCGGAGGACCCGGACTCTTTGAATCCGGCGCCTCGAACCTGACTGTGCAGCAGGCCAACTTCTTCTCGTCCGAGGCATTCCTGAACCAGGGTGCTCCGTACATTGCAGCCGTTCTGGCCTATGCCATCGGCAACCAGACGATTGCCCAGCGGCTCTTTGCCGTGCGTGAGGACCTCATCAAGCCGACCTTCATTACGGCGACCATTGGCTATGGCGCCACGGTGATCGGATTCGGCATGCTCGGCGTCATCGCCCTGTATGCGGGTATCACCCCGATGGACGGCGACACGAACAACCTGATTCCGCAGTTGGCTGTCACTTACCTCGGTCCGGTCCTGCTCTGCGTCTTCTTCATCATGATTCTTGGGTCGTTGTCGTCCACGGCGGACTCGGACCTGGCAGCGCTCTCCTCCATCGCCATGACGGACCTCTACGGCCAGACGGTTGGCAAGAAGAACGTCAAGCCGAAAACCATGTTGCTGGTTGGACGCATCACCATGATCCTTGCCACCGCTGCGGGTCTCTTCTTCGCCAGCGGCCAGATGAACATCCTGGACCTGTTGGTATTCGTAGGTGCACTCTGGGGAGCGTTGGTTTTCCCGGTCATCGCAAGCTTCTACTGGAAGAAGGTCACCAACAAGGCCTTCACCGTCTCGACCCTGGCGGCGCTGGCGTTGTTCGTGCCGGTGCGCTTCGAATGGATCTCGATGTCGGGATTCACCGGATATGCCGTGGACGTTCTCGGTATCGTCGGTGTCGGCGTCGTCCTTGGTCTGATGACCTTTGGCTTCTTCGGATTGAAGGTAGCCCGCATCGTGGGCGTCGTGGCCATTGTCGTCGCTGCTCCGTTCGCAATGGGTGCACTGCATGAGTATGCAGTGCTCAGCGGATCGCTGGTGGCCTATTCGGTCTCGACGATCATCTGTTACGCGATGTCGGTGCGTTCGAAGCAGAACTTCGACTTCAGCACGATCAAGGATCACGTTGGTGACTTCGACCCCATCGAGACGATCAAGCGCGACACCGACCCCGTAGCCAACCGCAAGTAGAGAAAAGGAAGCAGGAGACAACAATGGAAATCTTTTGGTTGACCGTATACGTCCTGATCTGGCCAGTCGTCGTTGCCGGAACCCTCTTCGTGATCATTCGGGCGTTCTTCCGTGAATGGAAGCAGGCCCGCGCCGAAGGCCGCAGCTTGGTGTAGTCGCAGGTTGTTTCGTCCCTGGCGACCAACTACTCGACCCCGCTTGTAGAAGCCCCGATGCTCTTCCTGAAATGGCGGAGCATCGGGGCTTCGTCGCCCAAGTTTCATCTGGGCCGTTGGAAAGGTGAGCAGCGATTACAATCTACTCGTCAAACAACGAGTTGCATCCCGGAGCCTCACTGTTCTGGGTGCAGTTTTCGGCGACCAGGATCTTCTTGGTCCGCCACACGCTCATCGTGACCTGCTCGCTGGGCACGTTGGCGACGCCCGGGATCGGGGTCCAGGGGCCGCCCTCGGTCGAGTACTCGCCGCGGAACCGGGTGGTCAGGCCGACCTTGAAGTCGCCGGTGTCCTGGTAGACGTGGCTGGTGCTGGTGGCCTCGTCGAAGCCGCGCTCGGCGACGGGGCCGCCGGGGAATGCGAGCGTCCGGGTGGTTCCGTCGCCGTAGGTCCACAGGTAGGAAACGGGGATCGCGCGCACCCGGATGTCCTGGTCGAACAGGGTGATGTTGAAGTCCTGGGGTTCGGACTGCGCGTACAGGTGGGCGTGCCCGTTGCGCAGCGAGAAGTTCTCGGGCTGGCTGACAATGCTCGAAGCGGCAAGAGGCATTCTGCGGAATTGGTCCGGAGTCACCCTTGCAATGTCGCTTTCTGCTCCAGGAACCTCAATCGCCGGTTCAGTCGAGCAATATTGTCGAAGTGAAATGGTCTGCCCGGCGCGAGGCCCGTTGAGCGCCTTAATGAGTCGGGTCAGGGGGTAGCTTCCATCGGGACACGGAGCGTCTGAATTGGCAGAGCAGGACCTGATAAGGGTCATCGCAGGACTGCATTCTTGGAAATAGGTCACTTCGTAACGGATCTTGGGGCCGTTGTTGATCGTGTGAGTTCGGCCCGGTTGCTTATCGCCGTATGTTTTGCCCTCCGATTGGAAAGGGCATCCCGGACCCGTGGCTTCGTATCCGCTGCCATTTGTGGAGTACTCGGCATCCGGACAAGCAAAAGCAACTTCAGCATCCATGCTTACAAAGAAGGCAGCTATTAGCATCAAAGCTGATCCCGTGGCGAAAAACTTCAAGCGGTTCATTTGAGCTCACTTAGAATCGAGCCATTGAAGATTGACGACTTTCCAGCCGTCAGAATACTCAAGAACAAGCGCCCCAACGTCAGCCTTTGCTGTCCCTGGAAGCTTCCCGTTGTACTCGCCGTTCCGGTCGTAGATCAGTAGATCCTCTCGGTCGAGCCGGAAATTGGCAAGACCGGACTTGCTGTCTGTCACGACAGCCAGCGTTACCTTTGCATCGAGCTTTCCACCCGTGGACCAAGCGCCGCTATTCGCGAGTCCGTCGGCTGGATCAATAAAGTTCTCAGCGCATTCGATGCACTGCGGCCGAGTGATTTCTTTCAGCTGCTTGGTCTCATTGGTGACATACATGTACTCGAGAACGTCGAACCAATGTTCTGTGAAGGAAATGATCCCCGCTTCGGTTCTTTCCCTTGCAACATCCGGCATTTTGGGGACCGGCCAATTCTTTGCCGGGCCTTTCGGGCTGCCCGGTACAGGAGTGGGAGTTGGCTTCGCGGTGGGGGTCGGCGATGGCGCCGGGGACGAACTCGTTGCGGTTGTTTCAGCCGTCGGAGGCGAGTTGGTTGGCCCGACTGGGGCGGCGTTACCGCCGCATCCTACCGTTGCTAGGAGGAGCACGCCGGAGCAGAAGACGAGCATGACCTTTTTGAATTTCGCAAACATGCCAACGGCCTACGATTCGGTTGGAGTCAAGTAGCAGACATCCTAACCCCGTTGCCAAATGTTTGGGAGGGGTTGTCCACAGGCCCGGCCGGCCGTCAGGGCTCCTGTTGTTGCTGGTTCATGGTCAGCAGGCTCTGTGCGATGGACAGTGTGGACAACGCCTGCACGGACTCCCAGGAGCCGGGCTTGAGCTTGGTCGCCACCTGGAGAGCTTGTTCGGCAAGCATTGCCGCAAGCTGGGCACGCGAATCAATCTCGGTCATGGTGATCCATCCTGAAAAGACTGAACCCCAAGTCGCCTCGGGGAATCGAGACAACTTGGGGTTCAGTGTAGCGGCAGATCCAGTGGGTGGACATGGCGTTCACCCGACCGCCGACCAGATGCAGCTTGCGCGCAGGTGCTCAGTCTTCAAACATGCTCAGGACCGTGGCCTTCGGGATGCGCTTGGTCATCACGGCAATCGACTGCGGGTTCTCGTCCACGCAGACAAACCGGCGGCCCAGCGCCTGGGATACGGCCCCGGTGGTGCCGGAGCCGGCGAAGAAGTCAAGGACCCAGTCGCCCTCTCGCGAGCTGGCGTTGATGATCCGGCGCAGGATGCCCTCGGGCTTCTGCGTCGGGTACCCGGTCTTTTCCTTGCCCGTGGGCGAGACGATGGTGTGCCACCAGACATCGGTGGGCAATTTACCGCGCTCACGCTTTTCCGCGGTGACCAAACCGGGGGCCATGTACGGCTCGCGGTCCACCTCGGCATTGTCGAAGTGGTAGGTCTTCGCGTTCTTCACGTACACCAGGATGTTGTCGTGCTTGGCCGGCCAGCGGGACTTGGCGCGCGCCCCGTAGTCGTAGGCCCAGATGATCTCGTTCAGGAACGACTCTCGGCCGAAGATCGCATCGAGCATCACCTTGGCATAGTGCACCTCGCGGTAGTCGAGGTGCACGTACAAGGTGCCGTCGTCGGCCAACAGCCGCCAGGCCTCCCGCAGGCGCGGTTCCAGGAATGACCAGTAGTCGTCGAAGGCGTCGTCGTAGCTGTGCAGGTCCCCGCGCAGGGTGGAGTAGCTCCGGCCCTGGAATCCGACCCGGTCGCCCTTGCCGGCGGCCGCACGGACCGCGGTGGTGACCTGGCGCTTTTGCGTCCGCCCGGTGTTGAACGGGGGGTCGACGTAGATCAGGGTGAATGTTTCGTCCGGAAGCGTCGGCAGGAACGCCGCATTTTCCGCATGGACGATCAGGTTGGGCCCGGTGGGGTCCCACGTGCGGGCCGCCATGGCCTCGGCGGGCCCATCGGTTTCCGGCAAGGGATCGGCGATGGGCCCGTCAGGAATGCTGGTCAACGTCATCTAGTGGCTGGGCGTCAATCTACTCGGCGTCGTTGTTGGTCACGACTTCGCCGTCGCGGCGGCGGGTGCGGCTGCGGGTGCGGTTGCGGGCCGGGCGATCGGCGGCGGCAGCGGACTGCTCACCGGCATCGGCGGCATCGGCGGCGACGGCCGTTTCGCGGTGGCGTTCGCCCTCGCGTGCCGGACGGTCCGAACGGCCGCGCGAATGGCCGTGGCGTCCGCCGCGCTCACCGCTGTTGCTGCGTTCCGAACGGTCAGAGCGCTCCGTGCGTTCGCCGCGTCGCCCGCCCTCGGAGGAACGGCCGCCGGAACGCGGGGCGTTCTTCTTGCCGGTCTCGCCCAGGTCCTCGAGCTTCTCTCCGGCTAGGCCCTCGAGCTTGCGCGCGTGGCGCGGCAGGCGGCCCTTGGTGCCGGCGGGGATGTTCAGGTCCGCATAGAGGTGCGGGGAGGAGGAGTAGGTTTCCACCGGGTCGGTGACGTTCAGGCCCAGGGCCTTGTTGATCAAACCCCAGCGCGGAACGTCTTCCCAGTCCACGAAGGTCACGGCGGTGCCCTTGTTGCCGGCGCGGCCGGTGCGGCCCACGCGGTGCAAGTAGGTCTTCTCGTCTTCAGGGCACTGCAGGTTGATCACGTGGGTGACGTCGTCAACGTCGATGCCGCGGGCAGCGACGTCGGTGGCGACCAACACGTCGACCTTGTTGTTGCGGAAGGCGCGCAAGGCCTGCTCGCGGGCGCCCTGGCCCAGGTCGCCGTGCATGGCGCCGGCGGCGAAACCGCGATCGATCAGCTCGTCGGTCAGCTTGGCTGCCGAGCGCTTGGTCTTGGTGAAGATGATGGTCCGGCCGCGGCCTTCGGCCTGCAGGA
Organism: Arthrobacter sp. UCD-GKA; assembly: GCF_001863355.1. Lineage (NCBI taxonomy): Bacteria > Bacillati > Actinomycetota > Actinomycetes > Micrococcales > Micrococcaceae > Arthrobacter > Arthrobacter sp. UCD-GKA. The sequence goes on from NZ_MOLR01000001.1 coordinate 541,179, forward strand.
TGCGGGCGACGACCTCGTCCTTGTCCAGCTGGTGGGCGCGGTAGACGACCTGGCGGATGTCCTTCTTGGTGATGGAGTCGTCGTCCGGGTCCGCGGCGCGGATGTGCGTCGGCTTGGTCATGTAGCGGCGGGCCATCGCGATGACCGGGCCGGGCATGGTGGCCGAGAAGAGCATGGTCTGGCGGATCGCGGGGGTCGCGGCCAGCAGGGTCTCGACGTCGGGCAGGAAGCCCAGGTCAAGCATCTCGTCGGCCTCGTCGAGGATCACGATGCGCACGTTCTTGAGGTTCAGGTGGCGCTGGCGGTGCAGGTCGATCAGGCGCCCGGGGGTGCCGACCACGATCTCGACGCCGTTGTTCAGCTGCTCGATCTGCGGTTCGTAGGCACGTCCGCCGTAGATCGTGGCGATGCGGGCGTTGCGCTTGGTGGCTGCCTTGGCGATGTCGGTGGCGACCTGGACCGCGAGTTCGCGGGTCGGGGCGACGATCAGGGCCTGCGGGGCGCCGGGGACCGGGAGCTTGTCGTAGCCCTCGTCGTCCGGGCCGATCACGCGCTGCAGCGCGGGGATGCCGAAGCCGAAGGTCTTGCCGGTGCCGGTCTTGGCCTGGCCGATGATGTCGTGCCCGCCCAGCGCGACCGGGAGGGTCATCGACTGGATCGGGAAGGGGTGGATGATCCCGGCGTCCGTCAGGGACTCGACGATGTCGGCGCGCACGCCGAAGTCGGCGAAGGTCAGCTGCGGGATTTCGTGCGGGGTTTCATCGGTGGACAGGGTTTCTTCGATGTCCACTGCCTCAGACGCCGAATCGGCGGTGAGCTGGTGTTCTGTATTCAACACAGGGGGTCTCATTCGTTTAGGCACCTTGGGAAAGGGGTGCTCGACGACCGTTCCCGTGACTTCCGGGAAGGAGGGGTCGGAGGTCCACCACAATCGAGGTGCTTCCAGCGGAGCCGATCGCAGGCTTAGCTAGCGGTCAAGTGGATCTGACCACGTGGGGCGCGGAAGTCGCTGGGTAATCCCGCATGAATTCTTTTCAAGGTACGCGACCGGGCATCCTTGTATACCGTTCAAGCATATCGTGCACCGGGTCAAATCGCGGTATTTACCGACCGGGCCTCGCTGCCGGGCCCGGAGGAGACGCTAGGCGCCCACGATGCGGAAGAGCACCTTGCGGCTGGCCGGGTCCGCATGCACCAGTTCCACCTCGACCTGCACCCCGGCCTGCGAAGTGCCCTCGAACGGAGCCATGACGGCGGGGGAATCCAGCTGGAGGGTCCCCAGCGAGCGGTGGTTGCCGTTGGGGGATTCCCCGGAAGCGGTCAGGGTCACCGCACGGAAGCGTTCGCCCACGCGGTGGGCCAGCGAGGCGGCCTCCACGGTGTCGATGGCCGCGCGTTCGATCTTGTTCACGACGCGGTTGGAGTCGTTCATCAATTCCGGCAGCGTCGGCAGCACCTCGCGCAGTCCCCGGGGAACTTCCTGGCCGGTGACCGCGTAGGAGCAGACCAGCAGCGCGAAGCGGTCCACCAGTCGGCGCAACGGGGCCGTGGTGTGTGCGTAGGGCGCGGCGATGGCGGCCTGGAAGGTGTCCCGGGGCAGTTCTCCGTCGATCGCGGTGTAGGTGGCGCCGCGAAACAGGCTGGTGGCCTGGTGCATCAGGGCAAGCTGCCGCGGGTCGGCCAGGTCCAGCGAGCGCAGGAACTCGCCATAGGGCTGGGTCGGCTCCCACACGGCGCCCAGCGCCTTGGCCTGGAGCCGGAAGATGTCGATGTCCTTCTGGGCCGGGGCGGGCATGGTGCGCAGCAGCCCGACCCTCGCCTCGAGCATGATGCGGGCCGCCTCCATCCCGGTCATGAGGGAGACCTGCGCGTTCCAGTCCTCCACCGGCAGCGGGGCGTCGGAGACGATCTTGTAGGTGCCGTCGATGCATTCGACCTCCTGGGAGGGGATGCGCAGCGAGGCCCCGCCGCGGGCCCGTTCCAGTTCGATGCGCTTGAGCCCGACCTCGCGCAGCAATTGCAGCATTTCGCTGGCCGTGCCCGCGTCGAGGGACTCCTGGACGCCGACGTAGCTGAGCTTCTCCCGGCTGCGGACGATGGCCCGCTGCAGGCCGGTGCCGGTGACCGCGCCTTGGCCATCGAGGGTGAAGGTCCACAGGTAGGCGCTGCGGTCCCGGTTCGGCAACAGCGAACCGGCGTCCTCGCTGATGGATTCGGGGTGCAGCGAGATCCGCCGGTGCGGCAGGTACACGGTCTGCCCGCGCAGCCTGGTCTCCGCGTCGAGGGTGCCGCCGAGGGCCACGAAGCCGGGCACGTCGGCGATCGCATAGTGCACCAGGTAGCCGTCGTCGCTGCGCGACAGGTGCAGGGCCTGGTCCAGGTCGGTGGAGCTGGCCGGGTCGATGGTGACCAGCTCGATGTCTCGCTTGTCGATGGCCGGCAGCTCGAAGTCCGCGATCGCGCGCTTGGCCTCCTCCAGCACCTCGGCCGGGAACTCGGAACGAACCTCGAACTCCGTTTCCAGGGCCTTGAGGGCCTGGGCCAGTGCGGTGCTCCGGGCCTCGGGGGTCAATGCGATGTATTGGTGGCTCACAACGCCAGCATAACCACCCGGCCGCCGCCGTGGCATCGACGTGCCGAGCGTGTTGGGCCCCGAGTACGCTGAACCCATGACCAAAACACCCTTGACCTATGGCTCGGCGGCCGCAGCCGACGACGCGGAGCTGGCCCTGATGGGGCTGATCGCCTACCAGGAACTGACGGCCTTCGAGCACCTGTCCTCCGACGCGCGGCTGTCGCCGACCCTGGTGGACCGCGAAACCCTGGGCCGCTTCGCCGTGAAGGAGTTCGGGCACTTCGAGATGGTGCGCGAGCGCATTGCCGAGCGAGGACTGGACCCGCAGGAGGTCATCGAGCCGTTCATGGCCTCGCTGGACGAGATGCATCGGCGGACCAAGCCGGGGGACTGGTACGAGTCGCTGACCAAGGCGTATGTGATCGACGGGGTCGCCGCCGACTTCTACGCGCTGATTGCCTCCGGGCTGGAAGCGGAAGTGCGCACCCTGGTGCACCAGGTCAAGACGTCCGAGGCGAACACCGAGTGGTTGCGCGAGCGGCTGCAACTGGCCATCACCGACCATCCTGAGCGGGCCTCGCGCCTGGCGCTCTGGGGCCGGCGGCTGCTGGGCGAGGCGCTGACCCAGGCCAGGGAGATCGGCGAGAAGTACGACTACTGGGGTGCCCTGCAGCTTCAGGGCCCCGATGGCCGCGGCCAGGAAATGACGCGGCTCTTTGCCCGGCTGGTGGAGAACCACTCGCGGCGCATGCGCCAGCTGGGGATGACCGCCTGAGCCTGCCCGCTTGGGCCTGCCCAGTGCCGCCCGCCCGAGCCGGGGCACACACCGACCAATGACAGCACCACAAGAAACGAGAACCACCACCATGGGCCTTGACAAGGACTCACCCACCCGCGCCCTGACCGACTACGAGATCGCCAGGGCGCTGAAGGAACTGCCGTCGTGGAGGAAGCGGGAAGGAGCGCTGGTCTGCGCCTGGGCGTTCCCGGACACCCGGGAAGCCGTCGACTTCCTCGCACTGGTGGCGGAGGCCGCCGAGCACCAGGGCCACCACCCGGATGTCGACTGGCGGTCGACCACCATCTTCCTTCGCACCACCTCCCACGACGTGGGCGACGAAGTCACCCTGCGCGACGTGGCCCTGGCGTCGCTGCTTGAATTCGCCGCCTCCGACTCGGGGGCCGTCGCGGTGCCCGACCGCCACCAGGACGTCGCCCTGGGCATCGAGACGCAGGATCCGGCCAGGTTGGAGGACTTCTGGACCGGTGCCATGGGCTACCGCAAGGGACGCGACGGGTTCCTGGTGGATCCCGAGGGCCGCAACCCGCGGATCCGCTTCGAGGACACCGCAACGCCACGTGCCAACCGCATCCACGTCGAGAAGTTCATTTCCCATTCCGGGTTGGAAGCGCTCCAGGAAGCACTTCAGCCGCACGCAGGCGCCGGGGACCGGACCCACGCGCCGGCCCTGAGCATCTACACGGACGCCGACGGCAACCGCGTGGGCCTGAACACCGAGCTGAGCGACGAACCGCCGGCTTTCCAGTAGCCCCGGCGGAGGCTTAAACAGGTGGGGAGGAACGGTTTCCCGTTCCTCCCCACCTGCCTGGCGCCCCGGTGCCTAGTGGGCGAAGCCCACGCGGCGTGCTTCCTCGACACCGATTTCGACATACGCGATGCCCGCGACGGGCACCAGCATGAGGCGGCCCTTGGAGTCGGTGAGGCGGAGTTCCCCGCCTGCTGCCAGCGCGTCGGAAACGCGCTTGGCCAACTCCTCGGCGTCCTCGGCGGACTCGATCACGATCTCGCGGGCAACATTCTGAATTCCAATGCGAACGTCCATGGTGGCCTTCCTGGTTTGTTGCATGTGCCGGAGCCCGGTGGCGCCGACCAACATCTAGTGTCGAATTTACGTCAGGATTCCTTGGGGAAACGACCGATTCCGCGCCAAGCTAAACGCGAGACCAGATCGCTGGCCTCTTCCATGGGCACCTCGTCGGCCATATCCACCCAGTAGCGGGCCGAGACCTGGGCCATCCCGGCCATGGCCCGGCCCATTAGCAGGGCCTGGGCCGGGGGAAGCCTGGTGTCCTCGGCAACCACGTCGGCGATGCGCCCGGCGAACTTCGCGTTGAACGCCTCGATGCGCCCGCCGATCAACTCGTCGTTGAGCAGGTCGGATTCGAAGATCAGCCGAAACGCCTGCGAATCCCGCGAGATGTACTCGTAGTAGGCGCGAATCGTGGCGCCCACCCGCAACTTGTTGTCGGTGGTGGAATTGATGGCCTGCTGCAGCAGCGCGCTGAACTCGTCCATGTGCGCATCGAGCAGCGCCACATACAGCTCCCGCTTGCCCGGGAAGTGCTGGTACAGCACCGGCTTGGACACCTCGGCAACCTCGGCGATCTCATCCATCGAGGCCCCGTGGTACCCGTGGGCCACAAAGACCTGGTGGGCCGCGTTGAGCAGCTGGCGGCGACGGGCCTCGCGCGGCATCCGTTGGGTCCGTCCGCCGCGGCTTGGGGGAGTGGTCACATCGGCCCTTTCGCGAAAGCTCGCCGCCCGCATCGAATACGGGCGACATTCCGCACAAGTCTACTCTTGGGTAACGACGGATGCCGGACCGGCGCCAACGCGCCGCGCAAGCATTATGGTGAATACATGAACCATCGCAACGACCCCACCACCCGGTTCGAGAACGCCACCGCCGGCCGGCTCCCGGCCCTCGTGCCGCCCGGGGACGAACTGCTGCCGGAGGAATTGCTGCGCTACTCGCGCCAGATCATCATCCCGGAGATCGGGATGACGGGGCAGCGCCGGCTGAAGAATGCCCGGGTGCTGGTCATCGGCGCCGGCGGGCTCGGCGCCCCCGCGCTGCTCTATCTGGCCGCGGCCGGGGTGGGAACCCTGGGCATCATCGACGACGACGAGGTGGACCTGGGCAACCTGCAGCGCCAGGTCATCCACTCCACCCTCACCGTGGGGATGCCGAAGACCGAATCCGCCGCCGCGCGCATCAAGGAACTGAACCCGCTGGTCACCGTGCGGGTGCACAACCACCGGCTGGATGCCTCCAACGCCGTGGAGCTCTTCGGCCACTACGACCTGGTCCTGGACGGCACCGACAACTTCGCCACCCGCTACCTGGTCAACGATGCGGCCGCGCTCGCCGGCATCCCGTACGTCTGGGGCTCGATCCTGCGCTTCGACGGCCAGGTGTCGGTGTTCTGGGACGCCCACGGCCCGAACTACCGCGACCTGTATCCGACCCCGCCGCCGGCGGGCACGGTTCCCTCCTGCGCCGAGGGCGGGGTCTTCGGGGTGCTGTGCTCGCAGATCGGCTCGGTGATGGTGGCCGAGGCCATCAAGCTGGTCACCGGGGTCGGCCGCTCGCTGTTGGGGCGCCTGTTGATCCTGGACTCGCTGGACATGACCTGGCGGGAGGTGTCGCTGCTGCCCGATCCCGATGTCCCGCCGATCACCGGCCTGCTGGAAAGCTACGACGACTTCTGCTCGGCCCCCGTGCTGGATGCCCAGGGGCTGGCGCAGATGGCCGCGCACAGCATCGACGCCAGGGAGCTGGCGCGCCTGCTCGAGCTGCGCACCGAGGGGAAGAAAGACTTCCTGCTGGTCGATGTCAGGGAGCCGGGCGAGGCCGAAATCGCCTCGATCCCCGGGGCGATCCTCGCCCCGCGCGGGGCGATCCTGGGCGGGGAAATCGAGCTGCCCCGGGACCGGGAGATCATCCTGCACTGCAAGTCGGGGGGCCGTTCCGGGGAGGTGCTGCGCTACCTGCTGGAACGGGACTATGCGCAGGTGCGTCATGTCGCGGGCGGAATCCTGGACTGGATCAGCGATGTGGATCCGCGCATGCCCGCCTACTGACGCCTGGGACCAGCTTGTCAGCGGTGGATTCTCCGGTTTCCGGGGCGATGCGGCCGTGGCGCGGCGGCCCCGGTGCGCCCGGGGGTTCCACTACCCTGTGAGTGTTCACACTGAAGTGTTGCTCGCTGGGGAGGGCACTGATGTTTAAGGCACCGCATGAAAGCATTCCTGTTTGCGCTCGTTGGCGCACTGGCCCTCACCCAGGGCCTGCTGTCCGCACCGTCGGCAGGCGAGGGGCCGGGTTCGGCCGCCATCCTCGCGATGCCCCTGGCGGATCCTGCCGCCGCTTTGTCGAAGGCGCCGGCGATGCAGGCCGAATCATCCGCCCGGCCGATCGTGTTGGCCGGGTCCGGCACCGTCGGCGCGTCAAGGCCGCACTACGTCGCCACCGCCACCATCAAGCCGCGCAGCGGCAAGGGCGCAGGGGCCCGGTTGGGGTCGGCCAGCAAGGGATACACGGTGTGGGGCACCGGCAAGACCTCGAAGGGCTACACCCAGATCACGTTCCTGGGCCGCACCGGCTGGGTCAGGTCCAACCAGCTCAAGCGCCTGGTCGTGACCAAGTACACCGCCAGACAGTCGACCGTCCTGCGTTCGAAGGCCAACGGTGGCAAGAAGCTGTCGACCATCGGGCGGGACTACACCCTCGGCACCGTGGACAACGCCCGGAACAAGCCGCGTTCCTGGGTCCGGGTCCAGTACAAGGGAAAGACCGGCTGGGTTGCGCTGAAGCACGTGAAGAAGGTTTCACTGGGCACGGCCGTGGGCCCGGGCGCCCGGACGTACTCGGACGCGGCATGGGGCGCTGCGGTGTCCAAGCACATCGCCAGGCACTGCCCGCGGATCACCGTGCGGGTGAGCCACCGCAAGGACGAGTACTACGCGCAGTCCAGTCCACTGCGCATCACGCTGAGCCGGGTGGGCCACCCGGACCCGGGCGCGGCACCGCTCAAGGCCGTAGCCCTGCACGAATGCGCGCACATCATGCAGTTCAAGGCGTATCCCCGGGGTTTCTCGACGCTGGTGCGCCATGCGGAGAAGATCAATCCGCGCCGCGACGGATACGGGATCGAGCACCTGGCCGATTGCATGTCCGATTCCATGGGCGCCAAGCGCAGCGGACGCCTGGCCGACGGGAGCACCTACTACACCGGGTACCACGGCAAGTGCAGCAGCGAGCAGAAGCGGGCGGCTGCCCAGCTGGTCGCCGGCAAGCGTCCGGCCTGACCGACACCGGCACGCCGTGGACGCCAGGCCGTGGACGGCAAGGGGCACCGCGGGAAGAAGTTTCCCGCGGTGCCCTTTGCGTGGTGGCTCGTGCCCGGCCCGACCGGTGTGGCGGGCATGGTGGGGGAGGTGGCTATCCGGCCTGCTGGACGGGGGCGGACTCGGCGAGGTTCCCGGCGTCGGAGCCCTGGACGCCGGTCACCGGGCAGGTGCCCGGTTTCTTCATCGAGGGCGCCATGGGCACCTCGACCTCAAGCCCGTACAGCGTCTCCAGGGCGTCGATGTAGTCCCCGGCGCGCCCTGCTGCGGCCAGCTCGCGGGCACGGACCGTGGGCACGTGCAGCAGCTGGCGCATCATCCGGCGCATCGCGAATTCGACTTCCTCGGCCGCGGCGGTGCAGCCGTGCTGGGCGCGGACCTTTTCGACCTCGGCCTCCAGGACCTTTTGGGTGTGCCGGCGCAGGGCCACGATGGCGGCATCGGCGGCACGTTCGCGCTGTTCGGCGGCAAAGGCCTCGGCCGCGTCGACCACGATCCCGCGGGCCTGGCGCAGCGACTGCGCCTGCTCCTCGGGGGCGGCCATGCGCACCGATTCCAGGTTGATCAGCTCCACGTTTTCCAGCGAGCCGAGCTCCGGGTCGAAGTCGTGGGTCAGGGCCAGGTCGATGGCGATCAGCGGGCGCGAGCCGCGGTCGAGGGTCGCGATGTCGGAGGCCATCAGGCGGTGGTCGGAACCGCTGCACCCGATGATGACATCGGCGGCCTCGAGGGCGGCCTCGAGCGTGGACTCGTCCAGCGCGGTGCCGCCGCGGGTGGCGACGAACGCCTCGGACCGTCCCGAGGCGGAGAACACCGACACGTTGTGGGCGGCGCGCTCGCGCAAAAGCGACATGGTGGCCCCGGCGTAGGCGCCGGTGCCGAAGATGACGATGTTCTTGGAGCCCCAGTCGGGCTCGCGGCTCAGGTCGGTGGCCAAATCCAGCGCCACGGAGACGACCGAGAGGCCGCGCGATCCCAGCGAGGTCCGCGAACCGACGTCCTTGGCGGTGCGCGAGGCTGCCTGGAAGAGCCGGACCAGGGAACCGGTGGCGGTTCCGGCGGCCTGCGCCTCGTTCAGGGCGCGGCGCACCTGGCCGGCGATCTCGCGCTCCCCGATGACGGCGGAATCCAGTCCGGCGCCGACGGAAAAGAGGTGCTCGATGACTTCGGTCTCGGTCTTGGAGACCAGCGCGGTGGAGATGGTGGCCTCGGAAAGCCCGGTGCTGGCGGCGATCTGGGTGATCACCTCCGAGCGCGCGGCAGGTACGTCCTCGGATTGCGGCACTTCGCAATAGATTTCGTAGCGGTTGCAGGTGGCCAGGGTGATGGCGCCGGCAACAGGGCTGGCCGAAGCGAGCACGACGGAAGCGACCTGGGAGGCGTCGGCACTGATCTTTGCCACGGTCTCGAGGTCGATGTCTGAATGAGAGGCAACGAGAGATAGTAAAACCACAGTGCCTCCCATGATAGCGCTTCTACTGGTTGTAGAGCATCGGGTGTGACCAGGTCGCCAAATACCAGGCAGCGTACGTTCGCTGGGGGCGTGTGGATTACGGTTCGGGCGGATATGTTGGCAGAATCAATAACATGACGTTGAGCCAGAACCACCCGCTGATGGACGGTCGTACCGCCAATTCCCCGTTGATTACCGCTTACCGCGGCCAGAAGCCAAGCCGCAGACCCGTGTGGTTCATGCGCCAGGCAGGCCGTTCGCTGCCCGAATACCGCAAGCTGCGCGAGGGCACCGAGATGCTCGAATCCTGCCTGCGCCCGGAGATGGCCTCGGAAATCACCTTGCAGCCGGTGCGCCGGCACGACGTGGATGCCGGGATCTTCTTCTCCGACATCGTGATCCCGCTGAAGCTCGCGGGCATCGAGGTCGACATCGTCCCGGGCGTCGGCCCGGTGCTGGGCACCCCGGTGCGCACCGCCGCCGACGTGCGGGCGCTGCCGAAGATGACCGACGCCTCGCTGGACCCGATCCGCGAGGCGGTCGCGATGACCGTCGAGCAGCTGGGCAACACCCCGCTGATCGGATTCGCCGGTGCCCCGTTCACCGTCGCCGCCTACATGGTCGAGGGGCGCCCGTCCCGCGACCACATGGGCCCGCGCACCATGATGCATGCCGAGCCGGGTGTCTGGGAGGAACTGGCCAACTGGGCCGCCGACGCCTCCGGTGCGTTCCTGCGCGCCCAGATCGAGGCCGGCGCCTCCGCCGGACAGCTCTTCGACTCCTGGGCCGGATCGCTGTCGCTGGCCGACTACACCAACCATGTCGCCCCGGCCTCGGCCCGCGCCCTGGATGTCGTGCGCGACACCGGCGTCCCGCTGGTCCACTTCGGCACCGGCACCGGCGAACTGCTCGGCGCCATGCGCAATGTCGGCGTCGATGTCATGGGCGTGGACTACCGCCTGCCGCTGGACGAGGCCAACCGCCGCCTCGGCGGGGACATCCCGTTGCAGGGCAACATCGACCCGGCGCTGCTGTCGGCCCCGTGGGAGGTCCTCGAGGCCCACGTGCGCGAGGTGCTTGCCGCGGGCGACACCGCCGTCTCGCACGTGGCGAACCTGGGCCACGGCGTGCCGCCGGAAACCAACCCGGAAACCCTCACGCGTGTGGTCGAACTCATTCACTCGATCCCCGTGGCCGGGCGTTAAGCTAGAAGAAGCAACACCGGGTGCAGGACACGGTGCGCCGGCCGCACGGCCCAGCGCCGCGCGGCCGCCGCGCATCGTGTCCGGCGCCTTCGAAGATACACATTCGTTTCCCTGAAAAGAGTTGATGGTGCCAAACGTCGAAGAGCAGCCACGCCGCGGCTCGGCCAATGAAGCCGGAACGGCCCGGCGCGCTGCGGGCGCCGCGGCGGACCTCGACGACGGGACATCGGCCGGCGCACCGGGCACCGGGAACGCGCCGGTGGCCGACACGCCCCCGGCCGCCGACGCCGACGGCACCGCGGAGGCGGCAACGCCCGGCACGGCAACACCGGCCGCAGCTGTCGCCGCTGCCGCAGAAAAGGCTCCGGCCAAGGCCCGGCGCACCCCGGTCGCCTCCAACGCCGCGGCCCACGCCATGCGCCTGCTGGCCCGGGCCCGCGGCACCGAGGCCGCGACGCCTGCCCCGGCGGTGCCCGAGGGCCCGCTTGCGGTGGTCATCGGCGGCGGCATCTCCGGGCTCGTGGCCGCCCGCGAGCTGGCCACCAGCGGACACCGCGTCCAGGTCCACGAGGCCTCCGCGGCCTTCGGCGGCTGCGTGGGCGTCCACGAGGTTGCCGGGCTCCGGCTGGATGCCGGCGCAGAATCCTTCGCCACCCGCTCCACCGCCGTCGCCGACCTCCTGGGGGAGCTGGGCCTGGGCGATGACATCGTCACCCCGGAACCCGGGGGAGCCTGGCTGTACCTGAAGCGCGGCAGCGAGAACACCGCGCAGCCACTGCCGGCCACCGGCATCCTGGGCATCCCCGGTGACCCGTGGGCCGAAGAGGTGCGCAGCGCCGTGGGGCGAGCCGGTGCCCTGCGCGCCGCGGCCGACCTGATCACCCCGGTGTCGAAGAAGATCACCGAGGGGACGATGTCCCTCGGCGCGCTGGTCCGTTCCCGGATGGGCTCGGCCGTGCTGGAAAACCTGGTGACCCCCGTGGTCTCGGGCGTGCACTCGGCCGATCCCGACACCCTCGACGTCGACGCCATCGCCCCCGGGCTGCGCGCCGCGGTGCTCAAGCACGGCTCGCTGGCCCGCGCCGTGGCGGCCATGCGCGCCGCGGCCCCGGCCGGATCCGCGGTCGCCTCGGTGGTCGGGGGCATGAACCGGCTCACCGCCGCCCTGCTGGAAGACCTGAAATCCGCGGGCGTCGAATTGCATGCCAACAGCCGGGTCGAGGCGCTCACGGCAACGGGGGATCCCGCCGGATTCCGCGTGCTGCTGGCCGCCCCGGCAGTAGCCGACGCCGCAGCGCCCGCCCGCCCCGGCAAGGCCGAGAAGCACGAAAAGCAGGAGAAGCACGAGAAGGCGGCCAAGGTCGAGACCCCGGCAGCGCCCCGCGAGGTGTTGGCCGAGCGCGTCGTGGTTGCCACCGGCGGGCCGGTCGCCGTCGACCTGCTGGCCGGCGTCGATACGGCCTTCGCCGTCCACCGCCCCGCACCCGGTGCCGGTATTTCCCTGGTCACCCTGGTCATCGACAAGCCGGAGCTCGACGACGCCCCGCGCGGTACCGGCCTGCTGGTCGCCCCCACCGCGGACAACGTCGGGGCCAAGGCACTGACCCACGCGACGGCCAAGTGGCAGTGGCTGGGCGACGAATCGGGCCCCGGGTCGCACGTGCTGCGCCTGTCCTACGGCCGGCTCAACGACGTGGCTTCCGCGCTGGTGAACGCCGACGACGCCTCGCTGCGCAACGCCGCGCTGGCCGACGCCTCGGTGCTGCTGGGCATGGAAATCACCGCCGGGGACGTGCTGGGCTTCGACGTCGTGCGCTATTCCGGCGCGCTGCCCTTCGCCACCACCGGGCACGCGGCGCGCGTGGCGGCGATCCGCGAGATCGCCTCCGCGCACCCGGGCCTCGAGCTGGTCGGCGCCTGGCTGGCGGGCACCGGGCTGGCCTCCGTCGTCAACGACACCCGCAAGCGGCTGCGCATCACCGCCAGCTGACCCCCGGCCTTCCCGCCCGGCGCCGCCCCGGCGTGCCGGACGGGTGCGGCACCACAGACTTTCGCAACACGTACGAGAACCACTTCGCCGGAAGGCGAAGTACCGCAAAGAAAGCAGGAGAACCAACCCATGAGTGCAGTGGAATCCAATTCACCCGTCGTCCGCGACCGCGAAGCGGCGGGTGCCGACGCGACCATGTACTACACCCTGTGGACCGTCTTCAAGCGCGACTCGGACCTGGACCGGTCCGAGGGCGTCGAGGCGTTCGACGCACTGGTTGCCGAGCTGGCCGCCGAGGGCGTGACCCTGCGCGGCACCTACGACGTCTCCGCCATGCGCGAGGACGCCGACGTGATGACCTGGGTGCACGGCCCGACCGCCGAGTCCCTGCAGGCCGCGGTGCGCAAGATCCGCCGCTCCTACCTCTTCGCCGAGACCTCCATCGTCTACTCGACCATGGCCGTGCACCGCGAGGCCGAGTTCTCCAAGGACCACTCGCCGGCCTTCGCCCGCGGTGTGGCCCCCGAGGCCTGGATGACCGTCTACCCGTTTGTCCGCTCCACCGACTGGTACCTGCTGGATCCGAAGGAACGCGGCAAGATGCTGCGCGACCACGGCATCCTGGGCCGGGACTTCCCGTCCGTGTTGGCCAACACCGTGGCGGCCTTCGCCTTCGGGGACTACGAATGGCAGATCTGCCTCGAGGCCCCGGACATGATCGATTTGGTCGACATGATGCGCCACCTGCGCTACACCGAGGCCCGCAACCACGTGCGCGAGGAAATCCCGTTCTACACCGGCCGCCGCATCTCCACCGCCGAGGTCGCCGAGGTCCTGCGATGAGCCAGGAATTCGACCCGCGCACCGGGTACGACGAAAACGGGGTCATGGCGCCCAAGGCGTACGACGCGATCCTGCTGGCCTCCTTCGGCGGACCGGAGGGACAGGACGACGTGATCCCGTTCCTGCGCAACGTCACGAAGGGTCGCGGCATCCCCGACGAGCGCCTCGAGGAGGTCGCCACCCACTACCGCGCCAACGGCGGGGTGTCCCCGATCAACGCACAGAACCGCGCGCTGAAGGCGGCCCTCGAGGCCGAGCTGGCCGCCCGCGACATCAACGTGCCGGTCTACTGGGGCAACCGCAACTGGGCCCCGTACGTCGCCGAAACGATTGAACAGATCCACGCCGAGGGCCACCGCAGGGTGCTGATGCTCTCCACCAGCGCCTATTCCGGCTACTCCTCCTGCCGGCAATACCGCGAGGACCTGGGCGTCGCGCTGCGCGAAACCGGCCTGGAGGGCAAGCTCGAGGTTGACAAGGTGCGCCAGTACTTTGACACCCCCGGGTTCGTCACTCCGTTCATGGGCGGGCTGCGCGATTCGCTGGCCGAGGTCCGGGCGCAGCTGGCCACGGCCGGAAACCCGGAGGGCGAGATCAAGATCGTCTTCGTGACGCACTCGATCCCGACCTCCGACGCGCAGGCCGCCGGCCCGCGCGACCTCGTGGCCACGCTGGACACCGACCTGTACTCGGCCCAGCACCTGGCCGTCGCCGACGCGATCCTGGCCGGGGTGCCCGAGGCCGCCGGGCTGGAGCACTCCCTGGTCTTCCAGTCCCGCTCCGGCGCCCCGCACGTGCCGTGGCTGGAACCGGACATCAACGACGCGCTCACCGAGTACCAGGCAGCCGGCGTCGCCGGGGTCGTGGTGATGCCCATCGGCTTCGTCTCGGACCACATGGAGGTCCTCTGGGACCTGGACACCGAGGCGAGGGAAACCTGCGCCGAACTCGGCCTTGCCTTCCACCGCGCCCCGACACCCGGCACCCATGCGGACTTCGTCTCCGGCATGGTCGACCTGGTGGCCGAGCGCCTGGCCGGGTCCGACGGTGCCGCGCTGAAGCCTGGCCGCGCCTCGGTCGCCGAGCTCGGTCCCTGGTTCGATGTCTGCCGCCCCAACTGCTGCGCCAAGGTGATGCGCGACGGCACCACCAAGCCGACCATCGCCGCGGTCGACTCCGAGGTCGGGGTGCCGGCACCATGAGCGCCTCCCGCTTCACCATCGGCACCCGCGGCTCCGCGCTGGCCACCACGCAGACCGGGCATGTCGCCGCGCAGCTGCACGAGATCGCCCAGGTCCCCTACGACACCGTGCTGGTGAAGACCGAGGGGGACGTGACCACCGGTCCGCTCTCGCAGCTTGGCGGCACCGGCGTGTTTGCCGCCGCCTTGCGCCAGGCACTGTACGAGGGCACCTGCGACATGGCGGTGCACTCGCTCAAGGACCTGCCGACCACGCAGCCCGACGGCCTGGTCATCGCCGCCACCCCGGAGCGCGCGGACGTGCGCGATGCGCTGTGCGCCCGCGACGGGCTTTTCCTGGCCGAGCTGCCCGAGGGCGCCACGGTGGGCACCGGTTCCCCGCGGCGCGCCGCGCAGCTGCTGGCCTTCCGCCCGGACCTTCGGATCGTGGACATCCGCGGCAACGTCGGCACCCGGCTGGGCCGGGTCAAGGGCTCGCCGGCGCAGAAGGACGACGGGGGAGTGGGGCGCACCGCCCAGGGCGACCTGGACGCGGTGATCCTGGCCGCCGCCGGGCTGGAGCGCCTGGGCCTGGAATCCCACATCACCGAGTACCTGGACCCGGAGATCATGCTCCCGGCTCCCGGCCAGGGGTCCCTGGCCGTGGAGGTGCGGACCGGCGGCACCGGACACGCATCGGTGGACGCGGCGCTGGAAACCATGGACGATTCGGACACGCGCCTGGCGGTCACCGCCGAACGCGCGCTGCTGGCCCGCCTTGAGGCCGGCTGCGCCGCGCCGATCGGCGCGCTGGCCACCGTCCGCGGGGACGAATTGGTGCTCGACTCGGTGGCCTGCAAGGTCGACGGGTCCGACACCATGCGCCGCTCCGCCACCACCCGCGAGCTTACGCTCGACGGCGCCGCGGCCCTGGGCGTCGCGCTGGCCGAGCAATTGCTGCGCGAGGGCGCAGCCGAGCTGGCGGGATTGTAGGAACCATGTCGAATCCCGGGGTGTTGGCGGGGCGCACCGCCCTGCTGCTGCGCAGTGCCGACCGTGCCGCGGCGACCGTGGAGGTCCTTGCGGCACGCGGCGCACGCACGGCGGTGTGCCGGCTCATCGACTTCGAGCTGCCCGCCGACACCGCGGAACTCGATGCGCACCTGCGCCGGATGCTGTCCGGGCACTACGACTGGTGCGTGTTCACCTCCGTCAACACGCTCACCGCGCTGGGCGCCCGGGCCGCGGCGCTGGGCGTGGAATTGCGCATCCCCTCCGGCACCCGGGTCGCGGTGGTCGGCGAGGCTACCGCGCGGGCCGTCCAGGCTCTGGGCGCGCGAATCGATTTCATGCCCGCCACCGACCACTCGGCCCGCGGCATGCTCGCGGACTGGCCGGATTTGCGCACCTCGGCCGCCCGGGTGTTCGCCCCGCAGGCGGACATCGCCTCGGCCACGCTGCGCGACGGGTTCGCGGCCCACGGCTGGGATGCGGACATCGTCGTTGCCTACAACACCGTCACCGCCCCGGCGGATCCGGCACGCGCGCTGCTTGGATCGCCGGCCTCCACCCCGGTGGACCTGCCGGAGGGCGGGTACCTGCTCGCGGTCCCCGAACTCCCCGGGGCCCTGGCCGGGATGGATACGGTCATGTTCTCCTCGCCGAGCACCGTCGACACGTTCCTGGTCCTGTTTCCGGACCTGGCCGCGCGCCTGACTGGGGGTCAGGAGTTGATCGCCATCGGGGACAGCACCGCCAAGCGGCTGCGCGAGCACGGGTTGGAACCGACGGGCATCGCCGCCCTGCCCACCCCCGAGGGGCTCGCCGATGCCTGGGAATCCGCCGTTGCAGCCTCCCGCCACGCAAACTCCACCCTTGCAGCTTCCTCCCGGGCAGCTTCCGCCCGTCGAGCCTCCACCGATCCAGCCACCTAAGACTTAGCTACCACCACACCAGCTTCACAAGGAGCGAAGAATGTCATTCCCCGCCCGCAGGCCCCGCCGCCTGCGCACCACCCCCGCCATGCGCCGGCTCACCGCCGAACTGGTGCTGGCCCCGCAGCAACTGATCCTGCCCGCCTTCGTGCGCGAAGGGATCACCGAGCCGAACCCGATCACCTCGATGCCCGGGGTCGTGCAGCACACCATGGACAGCCTCAAGGCCGCGGCCTCCGAGGCCGTCGAACTGGGACTGGGCGGCATCATGCTCTTCGGCATCCCCGAGACCCGCGACGCGGTCGGCAGCGCCGGGCTGGACCCGGCAGGCATCCTGAACCTGGGCATCGAGGCGGTGCGCGCCGAGGTCGGCGACGAACTGGTCATCATGTCCGATGTCTGCCTGGACGAATTCACCGACCACGGCCACTGTGGCGTGTTGGACGCGGCGGGCCGCGTGGACAACGACGCCACCCTGGATATCTACGGCAAGCTCGCCGTCGCCCAGGCCAACGCCGGGGCGCACATCGTCGCCCCCTCGGGCATGATGGACGGCCAGGTCGCGGTCATCCGCCAGGCCCTTGACGAGGCGGGGCACCAGGACGTGTCCATCCTGGCCTACGCCGCCAAGTACGCCAGTGCCTTCTACGGCCCGTTCCGCGAGGCCGTGGACTCTCAGCTGACCGGGGACCGCCGCAGCTACCAGATGGATGCGGCCAACCGCCGCGAGGCCATGATCGAGGTCGAGCTCGACCTGGCCGAGGGCGCCGACATGGTCATGGTCAAGCCGGCCATGAGCTACCTGGACGTGCTGGCCGACGTCGCGGCGATGTCCCCGGTTCCGGTGTCCGCCTACCAGATCTCCGGCGAGTACGCGATGATCGAGGCCGCCGCCGCCAACGGCTGGATCGACCGCCGCGCCGCAATCCTCGAATCCGTGCTGGGCATCCGCCGTGCCGGCGCAGACACCGTGTTGACCTACTGGGCCAGTGAAATCGCCCAGTGGCTGAAAGAAGGAAAGTAATGACCAGCTCCGCTGAACTCTTCGCCACCGCCCAGCAGCTCATGCCCGGCGGGGTGAACTCCCCGGTGCGCGCCTTCGGCTCGGTCGGCGGGGTGCCCCCGTTCATGGTCGGCGCCAAGGGGGCGTATTTGACCGACGCCGACGGGAACTCCTACGTCGACCTGGTCTGCTCCTGGGGCCCGGCGCTGCTGGGCCACGCGCACCCGGCCATCCAGGATGCGGTGCACGCGGCGGTCGACCGCGGGCTGTCCTTCGGTGCCTCCACGCCCGACGAGGGCAAGCTGGCCCGCCTGGTGATGGACCGCTTTGGCGGGGTCGAGCGCATGCGCATGGTCTCCACCGGCACCGAGGCGACGATGACCGCGGTGCGCCTGGCCCGCGGCTACACCGGCCGCGACCTGATCGTGAAGTTCGCCGGCTGCTACCACGGCCACCTCGACGGCCTGCTGGCCGCCGCCGGTTCCGGCCTGGCCACCCTGGCCCTGCCCGGCTCCGCCGGAGTCACCGCGGCCACCGCCGCCGAGACCCTGGTGCTGCCGTACAACGACCGCGAGGCCATCACCGCGGCCTTCGCCGAGCACGGCGCGAACATCGCCGCGGTCATCACCGAATCCGCCCCCTGCAACATGGGAGTCGTGACCCCGGACGAGGGCTTCAACAAGTTCCTGGCCGAGACCACCACCGCCAACGGCGCGCTGCTGATCCTCGACGAGGTGCTCACCGGCTTCCGCGCCTCGGATGCCGGCTACTGGGGACTGAGCGGCCGCACCGAGGGCTGGACCCCGGACCTGTACACCTTCGGCAAGGTCATCGGCGGCGGCTTGCCCACCGCCGCGCTGGGCGGACGCGCCGAGGTCATGGACTACCTGGCCCCGCTGGGCCCGGTCTACCAGGCCGGCACGCTCTCGGGCAACCCGGTGGCCATGGCGGCGGGCATCGCCCAACTGACCCACGCCACGCCCGAGGTCTACGCGCACATCGATGCGAAGTCCCTCGAGCTGCAGGCTGCCCTCACCGGGGCGCTTGCCGCCGCGGGCGTCGACCACTCGATCCAGAGAGCGGGCAACCTGTTCTCGGTCGCCTTCGGCACCTCGGAGCACGGCGTGCACAACTACGCGCAGGCCCAGGCCCAAGAGGCCTACCGCTACGCGCCGTTCTTCCACTCGATGCTCGAGTCGGGAATCTACCTGCCGCCGAGTGTCTTCGAGGCCTGGTTCCTCTCGTCGGCCCACGACGACGAGGCCATGAACAAGATCTTCGACGCGCTCCCGGCCGCGGCCCGTGCGGCAGCTTCGGCTGTTCCCGCCGTCTAGCCCGACAGGGGCGTAAAAGCCCCCGGAAGCCGCCGCGTCAATCGCTTGATGCGGAGCTTTCCGGGGGCTTTTTCATGTTTTTGGGCGGCTCACAGCGCCCGGGAGATGAAATTTGGTGAGCTCTAGACCACTTTTCGTTTCGGCGCATTTGTCGGACCGAGGCCCGTGGGGGAAAGTCGCGTCGATGCGGATGGGCCATGAGAAATGCGGTAAAAGGACACGTCAGATACTGATTGGTCAACATGCCGGGGTGTGGGGGAAGGTGCAAGGATTCCCGGCGCCGGGGTGCATCAGGGAGCAAGCGGTCCACAGGGGCGTATGGGCAACGCGGCTAGGCTTGTCCGGTTAGTTTTCGCGTTTCATTGCCGCCGAGGAAATCAGTGAGCCTTTTTCGTACCAAACCCGTGGAGAGTTTCCTGGCTGACGCCGCGGAACCCGGCCGCCAGCTCAAGCGGACCCTGAACACCTGGGATCTGATGATCATGGGTGTGGCAGTGTCGGTGGGCGCCGGCATCTTCTCCGTGGGCGCGCGGGCCGCAGCAAACTTCTCCGGACCGGCAGTCACGCTCTCCTTTGTGATCGCAGCGCTTACCTGTGCCATGGCCATCATGTGTTACGCGGAATTTGCGACCGCGATCCCCGTCGCAGGCTCGGCGTATGTGTTTTCCTATGCCACCATGGGCGAGTTCATTGCATGGATCATCGGGTGGAACCTGATCCTCGAACTTTTCACTGCAGCCGCGGTGATCGCCAAGTATTGGGGTATCTACCTCACCGAAGTTTTCCAGCTCGTGGGAGTACACCTCTCACCCACCATTGACCTAGGCATCGTCACCATGAGCTGGGGACCATTGCTGATCGTCGCGCTGTTCACGCTGCTGCTCGTCATGGGCACCAAGCTGTCAGCCACGGTCGGGAATGTGTTCACCATTATCAAGATCGCCGTCGTGCTCTTCGTCATCGTCGCCGGCCTGTTCTACATCAAGGCGGAGAACTTCACTCCGTTCATCCCCGAGGCGGTTCCGGCCACGGGGGATGGCACCTCCGAGGTGCTCAAGCAGTCGCTCTTCGCCTTTGCCACCGGCGCCGCACCGGCCCAATACGGAATGATGGGCGTGCTTGCCGGCGCCGCACTGGTCTTCTTTGCGTTCGTCGGCTTCGACGTCGTGGCCACCAGCGCCGAAGAAGTCAAGAACCCGAACAAGACGCTGCCCCGCGGCATCTTCGCCGGACTTGCCCTGACCACGCTGCTCTACGTCGGTGTTTCGTTCGCGCTGACCGGAATGGTCTCCTACAAGGAGCTGGCGGCCGTGGAGACACCGACGCTGGCTACCGCGTTCTCGCTGGTGGGCAACGAAGGGGCAGCCTCGGTCATTGCCGTCGGCTCACTGATCGGCCTGACCACGGTGGTCATGGTGCTGCTCATGGGGCTCTCACGGGTCGTGCTCGCCATCAGCCGCGACGGGCTGCTGCCCTACTCGCTCTCCAAGACCAGCGCCAAGCGCGGCACACCGGTGCGCATCACCGTCATCTGCGGTTCGCTGGTCGCCCTGGTGGCCGGCTTCACCCGCGTGGATGTGCTCGAGGAGATGATCAACATCGGCACGCTGTCGGCCTTCGTGATGGTCAGCCTGGGCATCATCGTGCTGCGCCGCAAGCGCCCGGACCTCAAGCCCGCCTTCCGGGTTCCGTTCGGCCCGGTCATCCCGATCGTTTCGGCGTTGCTGTGCACCTACCTGATGGTCAACCTTGCCGTGGAGACGTGGATCTACTTTGTCGTGTGGTTGGTGCTCGGCGTGCTGATCTACTTCGGCTACGGACGGCGCCACTCGCGCCTGAACCAGAAGTACGCGGACCAAGTGGCAGCGATGGAAAAGACCGCAGAGCCGCAGCCCGCCACACAGTAGTTCCCGTTGGCGGTTGGCTGCTTTGGCAGCCGGCAGCAGCTGCTGGTCAAAGCGCCGGTGCCACCAGGATCCCCGAGATCCAGGCGTGGCGCCGGCGCTTTGCTTACCTGCCGCGATCGCGGGATGCACAGGACGTCCTGCAGGCAGCAGATGGAAGCGCCGGCGGAAATGCTTCGGGCCAACCCGACCAGCTGGTTGCCGGGACGGGCCACGGCCACGGTGCGGGAACCCCGGATCGAGGCTAGGAGAGTCGCGGGGGAGTCGGTGTAGGCGCTCCACCCCACCGCGTCGTGGAGCCCGGTCAAATCGGTGGTCTCGACCTGTCGGGTGAGTGATTACCGATGTTCTCCAGGCCCGCAGTTCCATCACACCGGGCAGACGGCGGTGGAGAGGCGAGCGGGCGTGCCGTGAGCCGGTCAGCGGACAACGGTGTCCTGCTGTGGTTGAAGACGATCAGGCGGCTGCGGCTTCCGGATGGAAGACCCAGTTCCGCCTGGGCAATCGGAGCGGATCCCGCGATGCGGGCAGCACCACGTGGGGGATCTGGTCGATGACCACGATGTCGAAATGCCCCGCGTGGTAGGCGGTGTGGCATGAAATACACAGCAAGATCCCGTTGGACACGTTTGTTTCCCCGCCCTCGGAAAACGCCTTGATGTGGTGCACCTCGGTCCGGTGGACCGGCATCGAGCAGCCGGGGTTCGCACAGCCGCGGTCGCGGGCGCCGATGGCCCGCTTCTGCGCCTTGGTGAAGTAGCGGACCTTACGGCCCAGATCCAGCGGCTGGCTTTTGCCGCTCATGACCAGCGGCAGGATGCCGGCGTTGCAGGCCAGCCGACGTGCCGTTGCCGCGGAAATGAGGTCGCCGTCCTCGGTGAAGCCGGGTTGGTCGGTGATCCCGGCCAACGCCTCGTAGGTGATCGTCACCAGGATCTCGATACGGGAGCTCAGCGGCATCCAGACATCCTCCGGAGTGTGCGGGTCGATGTACCTGGTGATCGCATCGAAGATCAATTGGTAGAGCCGACGAGCACGCAGTCGCGCGTTGGTTTCCTTCGCGGTTTCCCCCGGTCGGGGTGCTTCCTCGGGTGAGAGCGCCACCGGACGGCCCACGTCGTTGAAGCCGGCACGTGGGCGCTGGTCGACGGGCGTGTCCGGGTTTGCGGCCCATTCGGGAATCGGGAGGAAGCCCTGGTCGAGGCTGCCGGCCGGAACGCCCGAAGCGATGGCGTGGAGGCCGTTTGGGGCTCCCGCCGGGTCGTTGGCGCTGTCCGCGGCATCCTGCGGCGGACAAGTGCCGTCGGGGGTATCCGTCGGCAGGCCGGGACCTGCGGGGAAGGGCAGCCGGCCGGAAGCGGTGCGCGGGTTGTTCAAATCATCGGCCAGGCGCTTGAGGAACGCGTGGCCCACGGCATCGGTGGTCAGCTCCCAGACGTAGCCGGTGGGCCGTTTGCACTTGAATTGCACGCTCAGGTTCTGCAGCATTGCCGCTTCCTCGCGCTCAAGAACGCTGCGGTCAAGGTCGGCGGCAGCCTGCTTGATCAATTTGTCCACGGTCTTTTGTCCGGCGGTGGCCAGGATGCCGGCGACCAAGGCCTCGAGCTTGGTGCGCACGTTGGCGGGATCGGGCTGGGCCTCGATGGAGGTCTCCAGCGCGGCGAGCTTGGCCGCGGCACTGGCAACGGTGCGCGGGTCCGCGGTGCCGGACTGAAGGATCCTGCCCAGCTGCGGGTATCGGGCCGGTGCCTGCTGCCCGTCGGCGTCAAGGTGCGGCAGCAGCCGGTCGTGAGATTTCACGCGGTGCTCGGCCTGGAAGTAGTCGAGATTGAACTGGGACTCGAGGAACTCGGGGGTGCCCTTGTGCAGGGGCTTGCGGTCGGCGGCACTCACCGCATCGGCAGGAAGCTGCGTGTTGCCGCGGGCGAAGGCCTCGGGGGCGGCCAGGACCTGGTTGAGCCCGGCCAGCGCGCCGTCGGTCAGCGTATTGACCTCGGTCCTGTCGCACGAGCCCGCGGCGACGATTTGCGCGTGGCTGCCGGCGTGGGCGAAGTGCTCGGAAAGCCGTGCAAAGGCCGCGGCGCGGACCGGGGAATCTGCGATGGACCGATCCACGGCATCAACGGTGTGGCGCAGCAGCAATTCGAGGGCAGCGAGGGTCCGCAGCGGGTCGATGGGCATGCCGGCATCCGGGGTTGGGCCGGTGGTCCCGGTTTCCAATGCCCCGTTGAGCGCGGCCAGGGCCGCGTCGATGATGCCGGTGGAGGTGGTCATGCCTTCCATGATGCATCGTGGGCACGGGGAGTGGAGTGGCCGCGGCGGAATTGTGGATAAGTCCGGGGAAACGAAAATGCGCCGTCCGCCCGATGCCGGTGGCAGGGGAGGGACGGCGCATTCGTGGTTCGGCGCGTGGCGCGTGTGGCTTGGCGCCCGGGTGAACCGTGGGGACTAGAAGGCCGGAAGTACGCTGCCGTCGGTCCAGGTGCTCTTGATGTATTCGCGGACCTCGTCGGAGTGCAGCAGCTCGTCGAGCTTGGCGATGCCGTCGGTCTTCTCGCCCTCGCGCCAGGTCAGGAAGTTGGCGTTGGGGTTGTTGACCGCGTCTTCCTGGGCGATGATCTCGTCGGTGTTCAGCTTGGCAGCCACGATGTAGTTGCCGTTGACGATCGCAAGTCCGATCTTCGGGTCTTCCTGGTAGAACTTGGGAACCTGCTCCGAGTTCACTTCCTGGAACTTCAGCTTCTTGGGGTTCTTGGCGGCGTCGTCCTGAATCGTCAGGGCCGAATCGTCATCGGCCAGGCCGCTGAGCAGGCCTGCGGTTTCCAGTACGCGCAGGCCGCGCAGCTGGTTCACCGGGTCGTTGTTCAGCAACACGGTGGCGCCTTCGGTCACCGAGGCGACGTCCTTGAACTGCTTGGAGAACGCGGTCAGCGGCTCGACGTGGACGCCTGCGCCGTGCTCGAACTTATAGCCCTTGGTCTTCACCTGGTCTGCCAGGTAGGCCTCGGTCTGGAAGAAGTTTGCATCCAGGGTCTTGTCGGCAAGCGCGATGTTCGGGGTCTGGTAGTCCTCGATCTCGGTGATGTCCAGGTCGATGCCGGCCTTTGCAGCCAGGTTGGCATCGATGTACTCGAGGATCTGGGCGTGCGGGATCGGGCTCGCACCAACCTTGACAACGATCGGTGCGGCGCTGTCGCCGCTCTGCGATGCGCTGGGGGCAGCGGCGGTGCCGCCGCCGCAGGCCGTCAGCGCGAACAGGGTGGCAACGCCGGTGAGGGCAAGTGCGAGTTTCTTACGCATAGCGATGCGTTTCCTTTTCATCAAGACCCGGTGTGGATGGACACCGGGTAACCAACGCAGCGAAGCGGCTACCAGCTGCGCGTCGACGAGGGTGAGCCGTCGAAAACCATCGGGGATTACGGGGGGTGGTACGTGGTTTTGCCCAAGCGGGCGGTGCTTGGTGCGAGGTGGCGCGGAACGCCTAGAAGGCCGGGATGACGTCGCCCTCCGGCCACGTGGTCTCGATGTAGTCGCGAACCTCATCGGAGTGCAACAGCTCATCGAGCTTGGTCACGCCCTCGGTCTTCTCGCCTGCACGCCAGGCCAGGATGTTGGCATTCGGGTTGTCCTTGACGGGCTCAACCGCGAGGGCTTCGTCCTTGTTCAGCTTGGCCTGGACGATGTAGTTGCCGTTGACGATGGCGAGGCCGATGTTCGGGTCTTCCTGGTAGAACTTGGGGACCTGCTCCGCGTTGACCTCCTGGAACTTCAGTCCCTTGGGGTTCTTCGCGGCATCGGACTCAACGCTGAGCGCGGAGTCGCCGTCGACGATTCCGGAGAGCAACCCTGCTCCCTCAAGCACACGCAGGCCGCGCACCTGGTTGGACGGATCGTTCATGAGCACCACCGTTGCACCGTCCTCGACGGCGGAAGCCTCCGCATACTTCTTGGAGAATGCGGTGAGCGGTTCAAGCAGGATTCCGGTGCCGTGCTCCAGCTCGTAGCCCTTCGATGCGACCTGCTCGTCGAAGAACGGGACGTGCTGGAA
This sequence comes from Arthrobacter sp. UCD-GKA, assembly GCF_001863355.1. NCBI lineage: Bacteria > Bacillati > Actinomycetota > Actinomycetes > Micrococcales > Micrococcaceae > Arthrobacter > Arthrobacter sp. UCD-GKA. The sequence goes on from NZ_MOLR01000001.1 coordinate 565,800, forward strand.
GAAGTTGGCGTCGATCGACTTGTCGCTGAGGGCAAGGTTCGGGGTCTGGTAGTCGTCGATCTCTGTGATGTCCAGGTCGATGCCGGCCTTCGCGGCCAGGTTCTCATCGATGTACTCGAGGATCCGGGCATGCGGGACCGGGCTGGCGCCGACCTTGACCACGGTCAAGCCGGAAGCATTGCCGGTTTCCGCGGTGCTGGCGGCCGGTGCGCCGGCATTGCCGCCACAGGCGGTCAGGGCGAACAGGGTGGCGACGCCGGTGAGGGCAAGTGCGAGTTTCCTGCGCATGAGCTGCGTTCCTTTTCGTTGGTGCCGGCGTGCTGCCGGCGATCTCACGCAGCTAGCGGCTACTGGCTGCGCCCCGACGGACCGGGCCGTCGGAATGCTGTGGGCGGATCGTGCGCCGGGGGCTAGCGGTGATCCACCACGCGGGCGATGCGATCGCCAATGACCTGGACCAGCTGGACCATGACCACCATGATCACGATGGTGACCACCATGATCGCCGGTTCGTAGCGCTGGAAGCCGTAGTTGTAGGCCAAGCGTCCCAGCCCGCCACCGCCGACCAGGCCGGCCATCGCCGAGTACCCGATCAGGGTCACCAGCGTCGTGGTGCCCGCCGCAACAATGCCGGGCATGGCTTCGGGAACCAGGACCTTGCGGATGACCTGCATCTTGGTCGATCCCATGACCAGGGCCGCATCGATCTTCCCGCCGGAGACCTCGCGCAGCGCGGTTTCCACCAGGCGGGCGAAGAACGGGATGGTGCCGATGGTCAGCGAGACCGAGGCGGCCACCGGACCCAGTGAAACGCCGACAATGAGCTTGGCAAACGGGATCAGCGAAACCATCAGGATGGCAAACGGGATCGACCGGGTGATGTTGACGATGATTCCGGAGAGCACCACGTTGAGCGGCTTGTTGGGGGTCAGCCCGTCCTGCGAGGTGTTCAGCAGCAGGATCCCCAGCGGCAGGCCGATGATCACGGTGAAGACACCGGCGATGGCCACCATCTGCATGGTTTCGATGAACGCCGGCCACATGGCCTTGGTGATGCCGGGGTTGGTGACAAGATCGTTGAAGAAGTCCATGGACTACTTGGCCTCCTTGGGCGTCACGGCAACACCGTTGGCGAGCAGGTGGTTGGTGATGGCGGTGATGTCCGAGCCCTCGGGCAGCTGGATGCGCAGGTGCGCAAACTGGTGTGCCCCGAGGTTCTCGACGGAACCGGCAAGCACGTTCACGTCCACGTTGAAGGTGCGGGCAATCGAGGAGATCACCGGCTCGGTGGCCTGGGAACCGGAGTAGAGCAGATCCAGCACGACGCCGGCGGGAAGATCCGCCGGAAGCTTGCCGGGCATCGGCAGCAGCGCCTGGGAGAGGCGCCTGGCCGGGTCGGCGACGACCGTGGCGATGGCACCGTGTTCGACGATCCGTCCGGCTTCGAGCAGCGAGACCGAATCGCAGGCCTGCTTCACGACGTTCATTTCGTGGGTGATGATCAGCACCGTGAGGTTCAGCCGGTCACGCACGGACTTGATGAGCGCAAGGATCTCGTCGGTGGTCTTGGGATCCAGCGCGCTGGTGGGTTCGTCGCACAGCAGCACGTCGGGATCCGAGGACAGGGCGCGGGCGATGCCGACGCGCTGGCGCTGCCCTCCGGAAAGCTGGGCCGGGTACGCGTCGGCGAACTGGGTCAGTCCAACCAGTTCCAGCAGGGCATTGACCTTTTCGGCGATCTTGGCCTTGGGGGTGCCGATGAGTTCCAGCGGGAAGGCCACGTTCTGCGCGGTGGTGCGCGAATCCATCAGGTTGGCATGCTGGAAGACCATGCCGATGCGCCGGCGTGCGGTGCGCAGGTCGGAGTCGGAGACATTGGCCAGTTCCTGGTTGTTCACGGCAACGGACCCGGAGGTCGGGCGGTCAAGCAAGGTCAGGCAACGGACAAGTGTTGACTTGCCGGCGCCGGAGTGGCCGATGATGCCGTGGATTTGGCCGGCATCGACGTGCAAGGAGACTCCATCCAGGGCGACGACGGTGCGGTCGCCCTGCTGGTAGACCTTGCGCAGGTCAGTGACTGTGATCAAAAGGGGGATGTCCTTAGCAATCAAAAAGTAAAGGGGGTACCTGACATTGAATCACTGTCGAACGATTGCAGCGCAATCGTGGCCGTTTCCCGACTTTCTTCGCAACGGCTCTCGACGGCGCCGGGTTTGGCTGCCGTTTTCTTGGGGGAGCGGAGGTTTTTTCGAATAATTCGCTGGCGCGGCTGGCGCAAAAAGGGGCTTGGGGTTACCGATGCGTAGGGTGAGCTGGCTCACCCGGAGTCATTGGTGGGGAAATATTGCTTCATGTTGCGCGGACGCCGCCGGGATTGGCGCCGCGAAGTGCCGGTCGGGGTGCCCCGGCGGCAAGGGACCCGCAGGCCCGGGCTTCGCCCCGGAAACGTCGAAGGGATCCCGAGTCGGGATCCCTTCGACATATTGCGTGAGGTGCCTGGCTAGGACTTGACCGGCCACTGGCCGTCGACGACGGCGTCGGGGTTCTTGCGGCGGAAGTACTCCTGGAGGCTTGCTGCCTGCTCCGCCGCCCACTTGATCTGCTGCGCGTGCAGTGCGGCGGGGTCGGCCTGCAGCTGGGGGTATTTCGCGGCCTGCGCATCGGCAATCCCGATGGTGGCGGCGGCATCGGCCTCCGAGGTGTGGGCGTTGAGCAGCGGAACGCCGTAGAACTCGCTCATCACCGAGAGGTTGCGCTTGCCGCGACGGTACTTGTCGACCTGCTTGTCCAGGACGTAGGGGTCGATGACCGGGGCCGGGACGATCGGGGCCAGGCCGTGGCGCTTGGCTTCGCGGTCGAGCACCGTGAAGTCGTAGGCGGCGTTGAAGGCCATGACGGGCATGGTGAGGAACARGTCGGCCAGGAACGCCGAGATTTCGGCAACTGCGGTGGCCGCATCCATGCCGTCGGCCTGCGCCTTGGCGGTGGAAATGSCGTGGATGGCCGAGGCCTCTTCCGGGATGGCCACGCCGGGGTTGACGAGCCATTCCCTGGTCTGCAGGATTTCGGAGCGCCCGTTGACCACCAGGATGGAGGCGGTGACGATGCGTGCATCGAGCGGGTCGCGGCCGGTGGTTTCGAGATCGAATGCGGCGCGGGGGAGAGTATGCCAGGAAGTCATGGCCTCAACGCTACCGGGAACCTGAGACACTTTGGCGATCCGCAGCGCGCTTGTGGATGAACAGCGGGCCCGACCCCCGATAATGGGTGTGGATGGGCACGGCACGTGAGGAGACAACCTTGGACCAGTCAGCACGGACAACGGTTCCGGATGCGGGGGGAGCCATGGATCTCCCGGGAACGGCCGGAGCTGCGGCCGAGGCGGGACTGGAGTACGACGAAGCGGTGTTTGCGGTGGTCGCCATGATTCCCGCCGGCAAGGTCCTCTCCTACGGCGACATCGCCGAACTCCTGGGGTCCGGTGGCCCGCGACAGGTGGGCAAGGTGATGGGCCGCGGGGGATCGGAGGTCACCTGGTGGCGGGTCATCCGCTCCGACGGGACCCTGCCGGCCGCCTTGCAACCGGTCGCGGCCGGGCACTGGGCGCGGGAAGCGACCCCGTGCACCGAGGCCCGGGTGCGGATGAAACGTGCACGCTGGGTGCCCACCGAGGCAGACCATGCGCGCATCGACCGGGTGGCCGAAGCGCTCCCGGTTCCAAAACGTCGCCCCCGAATGATCTGATGGAGCACATGGACACCCTCGCATCCGCCCCGGAGACCGTGGCAACCGCCCCGGCCGATTCCCTGGCCGCCGACCCGGACCAGCAAGAACTCCTGGAGCTGGCACCCGGCCATGGACCGGTGCTGGTCCTGGGCGGACCGGGCACCGGGAAGACCACCACGCTGTTGCGGGTGCTCACGCACCGGCTGGATGCCGGGCTTGACCCGCAGCATGTGCTGGTGCTTTCCCCCACGCGTTCCGCCGCGGCCACGTTGCGCGACGACCTGTCCGCCGGCACCGAGAAGACGTTTTCCGAACCCGCCGTGCGCACCTGGTCGGCCTACGCCTTCGACCTGATCCGCAGGGCCCGGCTCGACGGGCTGCTGCCGGCGCTGCAGCGGCCGCCCCGACTGCTCTCGGGTCCGGAGCAGGACACCCTGATCGGGCACCTGCTCGAGGGCCACGCCCTGGGCATCACTCCCGGGCCGGAGTGGCCCGAGTCCCTTGGGGAGGCCATCGGCACCCGCGGCTTCCGCAAGGAACTGCGTGAACTCTTCGACCGGATCTCCGAGCACGGGCTGGAGGCCGGTGCGCTGCAGGACCTGGGGGAGTCGCTGCGCCGTCCCGAATGGGTGGCAGCGGCGCAGTTCTACCAGGAATACCGGGACCTTTTGGACCTGGGCAGCGCCGAGGCGTTCGACCCGGCGGGGCTCCTGGCCGCCGCCGCGCACATCCTCGAGGACAACCCGGAGTTCCTGGAAGCCGAACACGAGCGCCTGCACCTGGTGATGGTCGATGACCTGCAGGAGGCGAACCCCGCGCAGCACCACCTGCTCTCGCTGCTGGCCCGGGGCCGGGACCTGGTGGCCTTCGCCGTCCCGGACAACGTGGTGCAGGGTTTCCGCGGTGCCCGCCCCGACATGCTCGGCGAGTTCGAGGCACGGCTGGGCACCGGGAACGCGCCCGCGCGCATCCTGGAACTGCGCACTTCCTACCGGTTGAACCCTGAGTTGGCCGAGGCCTGGGGCAAGGTCGCCAGGCGCATCCCGGTTGCCGCCGGAGGCGCCGGACGGAAGCTGGAGTTCCCCGATGCACCGGCCACCGCCGAGGTGCCGGAGACGGCCGCGGACGAGGGAACCGAAACCGGGGGGCAGGTCTCCGGGAACGACGAACCCGGTGCCCCGGAACCTGGCTGCCTGGAGGTGCTGCTGGTCGATTCGCCGATCCACGAGGAACGCCTGGTGGCCCAGCGCCTGCTCGAGGAACACCTGATCAACCACCGTCCGCTGGAGTCCATGGCGGTGATCTTGCGCAACGGGTCCCAGGTCCGGTCCATGGCCAAGTACCTGGCCGGGGCCGGGATCGCGGTGAACACCCCGCCGGCCGAAACCCCGCTGCGCGAGGAACCCGCAGTGCGCCCGCTGCTGGATCTGATGTCCCTGGCGTTGGCGCCCGGGGCGCCGGCGGACCCTTTGCTGCTGCAGGAACTGCTGATGTCCCGCTACGCCAACGCCTCGGCACTGGACGTGCGCCGGCTGCGCCAGGGCTTGCGCCGCCACGAGGTCGCCCAGGGCGGGAACCGCTCCAGCGCCGAGCTGCTGGCCGGGATGCTCGACGAGCTGGAACTGCTGGAAACCATGGGGCGGGAGGCCGCCGGCGCCCGCAGGCTGGCCCGCATGTACCGCGCGCTGCGCGAGGAGCTGGCCGGCAGCAACGTGAACGCCGAAACAGCGTTGTGGGCCCTGTGGGCCGCAAGCGGCATGGGGGAGAAGTGGAGCGCCGCCGCGCTGGCCGGCGGCATCCTGGGCACCCGCGCGGATCACGACCTGGATGCGATGCTGGCGATCTTCCAGTCCGCCGAACGCTTCGTGGACCAGCTGCCCGGCTCCTCCGTCGCCCAGTTCGTCGAGCACGTGTTGGGCCAGGAACTGCCCATGGACACCCTGGCCAGCCGCGGCGGGTCCGCTGCCTCCGTCCAGGTGCTCACCACCGCGGCGGCCGCCGGGCGCGAATGGGACCTGGTGCTGGTGCCCGGGATGCAGGAAGGGATCTGGCCCAACACCAAGCTGCGCGGCGAGCTGCTCGGCGGCGGTGCGCTCAGCGACGTCATCGAGCACGGCCCGCAGATCCTGCCGGTGCGCAACATCGCCTCGCTGATCCGCGAGACCCGTGCCGACGAGCTGCGCACCTTCGCCAACGCGCTCTCCCGCGCCCGGGAGAAGGTCATTGCCATCGCCGTGGCCTCCGAGGACACGGCGCCTTCCTCCTTCCTGGACCTCGTGGACCCCGTCGGCGCGGTCCAGGGACGCGCGGCGGCCTTCGTGCCCCGGCCCCGGACCCTCGGCGCGCTGGTGGCGGAGCTGCGCCAGGCGGCCGAGGCCACGGCATTGGATGCGGCCCGCGAGCCGCTGCACCGCGATGCCACCGCGGTGCTCGGCGCCCTGGTTGCCGCGCCGCACCCGATCCGCGGGGCGCACCCGGCTAGCTGGTGGGGTCTTGCCGAGTCCACCTCCCACGGGCCGGTGGTCCCGCCGGGGGAACCGGTGAAGGTCTCCCCGTCGAAGGTCGAGTCCGTGATGAATTCCCCGCTGAACTGGTTTGTCCAGGCCGCCGGGGGAGAGGCGGCCACCGACTTCGCCCGCTCCCTGGGCACCCTGGTCCACTCGATCGCCGAGGAACACCCCGAGGCCAGCGGCGGGGAATACCAGCGGGTGCTTGACGAGCGCTGGGGCGAACTGGAAATGCCGCAGAACTGGGAGGGTGCCCGGGACCGCGAGCGGGCCGAGTCGATGCTGAAGAAACTGGCGCAGTACAACGTGATGATGAGCACGGAGAAGCGGCGCCTGATCGGCCGGGAAATCCCCTTCGAGGTTCTGATCCACCCACCCGGGTCCGTGGACGTGCCGGGGCCCGGGGACGTGCCCGGAGCCGACGGGCCACAGCCGCCGGCCGATCCGCGGGCTCCGCGTGCCGCCTTGCTGCGGGGCGTCGTGGACCGGGTGGAGGCCGACGCGGCGGGGAACCCGTGGGTCGTTGACCTGAAGACCGGCAAGTCCCAGCCCAGCGGCAAGGACGTCGAACACCACCCACAGCTGGGCGCCTACCAGGCCGCGATCATCAACGGGGCGCTGGCCGGGAAGACCGCCGAGGAGCTCACCACGGTGCCCGCCGGTGCGTCGCTGGTGCAGCTGGGCACCAGCACCAAGACCCCGCGCGAGCAGGCGCAACCGGCCATCACCGAGACGGACTGGGCCACACCGATGGTGCTGGCCGCCGCCCAGTTGATGGGCGACGCAGACTTCCTCTCGCGCCACGACCCGGCCCGCGGCGGGCGCAGCGGCAGCAACTGCCGGCTGCCGGGGATTTGTCCACTATGTTCCGAAGGAAGGCAGGTCACCGAGCCATGAACCGCACCCAAGAAGCCAGCCAGGCGGAGGCCGTGTCCGCACCGAGCCTCGGCGGCACGGAGCCGCCGCGGGTGTATTCGCCGGAGGAGCTGGCGGAGATCCTGGGCCAGCACCAGCCGACCCCGGAGCAGTCGGCGATCATTTCCTCGCCGCTGGAGCCGCTGCTGGTGATCGCCGGAGCCGGGTCGGGCAAGACCGCCACGATGGCCGACCGGGTCATCTGGCTGGTCGCCAACAAGCAGGTGCGCCCCGAGGAGATCCTCGGGGTGACCTTCACGCGCAAGGCCGCCGGGGAACTGGCCCAGCGCATCCGCGGGCAGTTGGAAAAGCTGGCCCGCTCCGGGCTGCTGGAACTCGAGGACGAAGGCCTGCTGGATCCCTCGGTGTCCACCTACCACTCCTACGCCAACACGCTGGTGAAGGAGCACGGGCTGCGCATCGGCGTGGAATCGGACACCGCGCTGCTGGGCACCGCCCAGGCCTGGCAGGTCGCCGCCGCGGTCGTCGAGGGTTACGCCGGGGACTACGAGCACCTGGCCTCCTCCAAGAACACGCTCATCGACGCCGTGGTCACCTTCGCCGGGGAATGCGCCGAGCACCTGGTGGACCCGGTGTATGCCAAGGAATGGATCGATACGCTGGTGGGTCGGCTCGAGGCGCTGCCCTACCGGATAGACAAGCAGGCAGCGCCCTCGATCGATGCCCGCAAGCTGCTGGACAGGCTGCGCACCCGCGCCACCATCGCCGAACTGGCCGTGGACTACGCGCGGGCCAAGGCCGCCCGCGGCGCCCTGGACTACGGGGACCTGGTGGCGCTGGCCGCGCGCATCGCCCGGGAAATCCCGGAGGCGGCGCACAGCGAACGGGCGAAGTTCAAGGTGGTGCTGCTCGACGAGTTCCAGGACACCTCGCACGCCCAGATGGTGCTGTTTTCCTGCATCTTCGGCGACGGGCACGCGCTGACCGCCGTCGGGGACCCCAACCAGTCCATCTACGGATTCCGCGGGGCCAGCGCCGGGCAGCTCTTCCGCTTCCCGACCGAGTTCCCGGCGCGCCTCGACGGCACCAGCGGCCCGGGTTCCGGGGACGAGGGAGAGAGCGAGGACCCCGGGCGGTTGCGCCCGGCCTCGGTGGCCTACCTGTCCACGGCCTGGCGCAACTCGGTCAACGTGCTTTCGGCGGCCAACGCGGTCTCCGCGAAGCTGAACTCGGTCGCACCCTCGGGCATCTCGGTGCCCTCGCTCAAGCCCAGCGCCTTCGCCGGGACCGGAACGGTGGAGCTGGCCCGCTACGCCACCGGCTCCCAGGAGGCTGCGGCCCTGGCTTCCCGCTTCGCCGCCGAACGCCGCTCCTTTGCCGCCGCGCACGGACGGAACCCGTCGATGGCGGTGCTCTGCCGCACCCGCTCGGCGCTGATGCCCATCGCCCGCGGCCTGGAGGACGCCGGCATCCCGTACGAAATCCTGGGCCTGGGCGGGCTGCTGGGCATGCCCGAGGTCGCCGACATCGTCGCCACGCTCAACGTGCTGGTGGATCCGAACCGCTCCGACCACCTGGTGCGGCTGCTGGCCGGGGCACGCTGGCGCATCGGCCCGGCGGACCTGATGGCCTTCGCCGACTGGTCGCGCTTCCTGGCCCGCCGCCGCGAATTCGCGCTCAAGGACGGCGTGGCCGAAAACCTCGACGCCCCCGAAAGCGCCGAGGAAGTCACCCGCGGCGAGGCCCGGGCCGAGCTCAACGACGCCGCGAGCCTCATCGAGGCGCTGGACTRCCTGCCGCACCCCGACTGGGTCTCCGGCGACGGGCGCTCACTGGGGGCCGAGGCGCTGGGCCGGCTGCGGAAGTTGCGCGACGAGCTGCGCTACCTGCGCGGCTTCATCGACGACGACCTGGAGACGCTGCTGCGCGAGACCGAACGCGCGATGGGCCTGGACATCGAGGTGGCCGCCAAGCCCGGGGTGGGCATCCACGAGGCGCGCCGCCACCTGGACGCCTTCGCCGACATCGCCCAGGACTACGCGTCCACCTCCACCCGGGTCGACCTGGCCGGGTTCCTGACCTGGCTGGAGGCCGCGGCCGAGAAGGAGGGCGGACTGGCGATCGTGCCCGGGGAGCCGAACCCGGATGCGGTGCAGCTGCTGACCATCCACGCCTCCAAGGGCCTGGAATGGGACGTGGTGGCGGTGACCGGGATGAACGAGGGCATCTTCCCCAGCGCCAGCGATTCGCGCTGGACCAGCGGGGACGCGGCGCTGCCGTGGCCGCTGCGCGGGGACAAGCACGATTTGCCGCAGTGGGACACCGACCAGGAATCGCTCTTCGACGTGGTCAAGGCCGAGGCGCTGTTCAAGTCCGAGGTGCTCGCGCACGCCGAGCTGGAGGAACGCCGGCTGGCCTATGTCGCGCTGACCCGCGCCAAGTCGCTGCTGATTTGTTCGGCGACCGCCTGGACCGGCACGCGCACCAAGCTGACCGAGCCCTCCAGCTTCCTGCTGGACATGCGCCCGCTGTCCGAGGGGCCGGCACCGTCGGCGACGACCACCCTGTGGGTGGCCGACGAGGACGCGCCGGAGGCCAACCCGTTCCGCGAGGCGCCGCTGGAGGCCCGCTGGCCGTACGACCCGCTCGAAGGCCCGGTCGTCTCCGGCGGCGGGGTGGTCCGTCCCCGCCCGGCCGGACGCCGTGCCAAGCTGGAGGCCTCGGCGGCGGCGGTGCTCGAAGCCGCCGCGCGGGCCAGGGAAGAATCCCGCGATGGTTCAGGCGAGGATTCCAGCGACGGGCACCGGGAACCGGCGTCCGTCGGCCAGGGGCCCGAGGCGCAGGAACCCTGGTCGACCCCGACCGGCAAGGCCTGGTTCCACGAAGCGGAGCTGCTGCTGGCCCGCCAGGCCCAGGAAGCCGCCGAGGAGCGGACCACCGCGATCCCGAAGCACGTGCGTGCCTCGGTCTTCGTGGACCTGGCCACCGATGCCGCCGCGGTGCTGGCCGAGCTGCGCCGCCCGGTCCCGCGCCGCCCGGGCACCGCCGCCCGCCGCGGCACCGCCTTCCACGCCTGGCTGGAGGAGTACTTCGATTCCACCGGGATGCTGGAACTGGGCGACTACCTGGAGGCCGCCGACGCGTACATCGACGACGCGCTGGACCTGGAGGACATGAAGGCCGCGTTCCTCGACTCCGAATGGGCCAACCGGCAGCCGGCGTTCGTGGAGGCCGCGATCGAGACCCGGATCGGCCCGGTGTCGGTGCGCGGGCGCATCGATGCGATCTTCAAGGAGCCCGACGGAGCCTGGCTGCTGGTTGACTGGAAGACCGGGAGGGTGCCGCGCGGGGAGGAACTGCGGATCAAGGCCCTGCAGCTGGCGGTGTACCGGCTGGGCTGGGCGCGCCTGCGTGGCATCGACGTATCCCAGGTCCGCGCGGCGTTCTACTACGTGGGATCCGGCACCACCATCCGGCCGCACGACCTGGCCGACGAGGCGGAACTGGAGGAACTGATCACCGCGTCCATGGCCCAACTGGGACGGGTGCCGGCGATCGAGGGCTAAGCCCGGCACACGCCTGAGGGCCAGTCGCGGCGCCTTGCCGCGTGTGAAGCCGAAGCCGAAGTTGAAGCCACGTGCGGTCCGGCGCCATCGAGGCGCCGGGCTGCTGCCGCCTACTGCTTTTCGAGCTTCTGGACCGGGATTGCGGAGGTCTCTGGTTCCGCTGCCGCGGCCGAACGTCCGGATGCCGGGGCATCGTCCGTGGGCGTTCCCGCCGTGTCCTTGTCTGGGTGTTCTTGGTTGCCGGCTTCGTCGCTGCCCTTGTTGTCCGAATGATCCGCGTCAACAGGCGTCTTCGGGCCATCGGAGTTCGCGGACCCGGGTGCAGAAGCCTCGGCTGCCGAAACCGCGGATCCCGTGGCCGCGGCGGCAACGGGTGCCGGCACCGGTTTCTTGGATGCCACCGGGGCGCTGGCCGGATGCATCGGGGCTGCGGTCGGGACCGGCGGGGATGCTGGAGGGGCCGGCGCGGCACTCACGGGGGAGGGCAGGATCCGCATGGCAGAGGTTTCCGGCTCAGCGTGTTTCCCTGCCGGTTCATTGTCCTCGGCGGTGTCCCCGGCGTCGTCGGCGGCATCAATCCCGATGACGGTGACGCGTTCGTTGGAGGGAACAGGTTCCGGCGGCGCGTCCGCGGGCTCGGGCTTGGCCGCCCGCGGGGGCTCCACCACGGAGATCGGCTGGCCGCCGTACTCGGCGATGTCGTGGTCGAGCTCCTCGAGCATGACCTTGGCCTCGGCGATGCGCTCGGCGTCGCCCCCGGCAATGGCCTTGACCAGCCACTGGGCCAGGGCGAACTCGGCGGCCAGCGCGGCACGGCGCATGATGTGCGGATCGGCCCGGTCCCCGCGCACCGCGACATAGCTTTCGAAGGCGGCCTCGGCGAAGGACTGCTCGTGCACCGCCGCCAGCCAGGCGAAGTCGTCGGCCGGGTCCCCGACCTGCAGGTCCGTCCAGCCGGTGACCGCCACGACCTTGGCGTCCTGGACCAGGAGCTGGTCCTCGTGCAGGTCCCCGTGGATGACGGTGGCGTTGAAGCGCCACAGCGCCACGTCCTCCAGCGCGTGTTCCCAGCGCCGCAGCAGCCGCGAGGGGATCATGCCGGTGGTGGCCGCGGCGTCCAGCTCGTTGAGCCGGCGCTGGCGCACCTGCTCGGCGGTGTAGGAGGGCAGATCCGCGCGGTCGATGGCGGAGGCCGGCATCGAGTGGATCGCGGCCATCACGGCGCCCAGGTCCCGGGCGCAGCGCGAACCCTGCCCCACGAGGTCCTCCAGGGAGAACTGCTTGCCGGGCAGGTGGTTGTAGACGAAGGTGCGCAGCGGGCCCTGCCGCACGGTTCCGGCAACGGAGGGCAGCTGGAAGGGCAGCGAGGCGCGGATGCCGGCGGAGAAGGCACGCAGCGCGGCCAGTTCCGATTCCAGGCGCATCGACGCTTCCTCGTGGCGGGGGGAGCGCACGCGCCAGCGGTTCTTGGCGGCGTCGACGATGAGCACCGAGTCGAAATCATTGCCGTCGTCCGGCAACGAGGCCACGCCCGTGGGCGCCAAGCCGGGGACCGCAGCGGTGGCGATGGCAGCGAGTTCCATGGGAGAGCGTTTCACATCCTCCACCGTAGACCGCAAGGGCTGTTCGAGTCCTGCCGTGCGGCGGCGAGTCGCGTGTTTTGCGTCCAATCCCCGCCCGCCGCCGGCTATCGCGCACCCCGGGGCCGGGCCGGGTGGCTGCGCCGGCCACCGGCCCGTCCGCCGCGGAGGGTGCGCCGATAGCCACAACCGGCGCCCCGAAGTATGCGTTGTGGCGGTCGGGTCAGTACGGTTGATGATATGAGCGATACCGTGCAGCAACCCGTGACCAGCCACCCCGAGCTAGGGGCCCTGCCCCTGGCCCGCACCGCCATCGACCGCGGCTGCGAACGGCGCACCCAGGCCGGCTGGCTCGATGCGCTGCGCGCGGACACCAGGACCCGGCACCTTGTGATGATCGGCGGCCGCGCCCGGGTGCTCGACGGCGAACTGGTGCTGCTGGAGGGCACGCAGGTCCCGGCCGGCGGGACAGAGATCTACCTGGGCTCCGACGGCAGCACCGAAATCGTGCTGGATTCCTTCCCCGAGGCCCCGGCCGCGGACGACGGTGCGGCCGGCACCGCCGCCACCCACCCGGAGCAGTGGCTGGGCCTGCGCGATGTCGCCGCCGGGCTGGGCGCGCGCGATGCCGGGCTGTTCGTCGAGGCAGTGGCCATCGCCAACTGGAACCACTCGATGAACTTCTGCCCGGGCTGCGGCGGGAAACTTCAGTTGCGGGACTCCGGCTGGGTCAAGCACTGCGCCGCGGAGGACCTCGAGCACTTCCCGCGCACCGACCCGGCCGTCATCGTGGCCATCACCGACGAGGACGACCGGCTGCTGCTGGGCGCCAACAAGGCCTGGGGCGGCACCCGCTTCTCCACCCTGGCCGGGTTCGTCGAGCCCGGCGAATCCCTCGAATCCGCGGTCATCCGCGAGGTCGCCGAGGAATCCGGGGTCATCGTGCAGAACCCCCGCTACATGGGCTCCCAGCCCTGGCCCTTCCCGCGCTCGCTGATGCTCGGGTTCACCGCCACCGCCACGGGCACCGAGCTGGTGCCCGACGGGGTGGAGATCATCGACCTGCGCTGGTTCACCCGCGAGGAGCTGGCCGCCGAGGTCCGCTCCGGGGCCATCGGGGTGCCCTCGGGCACCTCGATCGCCAGCGCATTGATCGAACACTGGTTCGGCGGCGTGCTGCCCGAACCCGAACGCCTGGAAAACTAGGACATGGACGAAGCAACCGGAACCAGCGCCCTGGAGGACCGGATCCTGGGCGGGCTGGACGATGAACAGCGCATGGTCGCCACGACGCTGCGCGGCCCGCTGTGCGTGCTGGCCGGGGCCGGCACCGGCAAGACCCGCGCCATCACCCACCGCATCGCCTACGGCGTGCACACCGGGGTGTACAAGCCCTCCTCGATGCTCGCGGTGACCTTCACCGCCCGGGCCGCGGCGGAAATGCGCTCCCGGCTGCGCGAACTGGGCGCCGGGGCCGTGCAGACCCGCACCTTCCACGCCGCCGCGCTGCGCCAGCTGCAGTACTTCTGGCCGCAGGCCATCGGCGGGAACCTGCCGAACATCGTCGACTACAAGGCGCCGCTGATCACCGAGGCGGCACGCCGGCTGCGCACCAACGCGGACCGCGCCACCGTGCGCGACCTGGCCAGCGAGATCGAATGGGCGAAGGTCTCGATGCTGACCCCCGAGTCCTACGTCGCCGCCGCCGCGGCCGCCGACCGCGGGGAACCCGGCGGGCTGGACCCGACCACCGTCGCGCGGATCTTCCAGTCCTACGAGGACGTGAAGACCGATCGGCAGTTCATCGACTTCGAGGACGTGTTGCTGCTGACCGTGGCGATCCTGGAGGACGACGAGCGGGTCGCGGCCTCGGTGCGCGGCCAGTACCGGCACTTCGTGGTCGACGAGTACCAGGACGTTTCCCCGCTGCAGCAACGCCTGCTGGATCTGTGGCTCGGCGGGCGCGACGAGTTGTGCGTGGTGGGGGATGCCTCGCAGACCATCTATTCCTTCACCGGTGCCACCCCGCGGCACCTCTTGGACTTCACCGCGCGCTACGAGCACGCCCCGGTGGTCAAGCTGGTGCGCGACTACCGTTCCACCCCGCAGGTGGTGCACCTGGCCAACCGGGTGCTGGCCGCCCGCCGCCCCGAGGCCGGGGTGCCGGACCGCGACCATCCCTGGCCCACGCCGCTGGAACTGATCGCGCAGCGGGAAAACGGACCGGAGCCGAGCTTCTTCGAGGCGAAGGACGACGAGGCCGAGGCCGCGGAGATCGCGCAGCGGATCAAGAAGCTGATCGCGGCCGGCACCCCCGCGGCGGAAATCGCGATCCTGTACCGGACCAATGGGCAGTCCGCCGCCTATGAGCAGGCCCTGGCCTCCGCCGGGGTCGGCTACCTGCTGCGCGGCGGGGAACGCTTCTTCGCCCGGCGCGAGGTCCGCGACGCGATGCTGCAATTGCGCTCCGCCGCCCGCCACGCCACCACCGAGGCCGACGGCGACTCGGTCCCGAAGCTGACCCGCGACATCCTGGTCTCCCTGGGCTACAGCGCCACGGCCCCGGCCGCCTCCGGCGCGGTGCGGGAGAAATGGGAGTCGCTCTCCGCCCTGGTGGCGCTCGCCGACGAGATGGCCGAGGCACGGGCCGGGGCCGAGACCCCGTTCACCCTGGGGCTCTTCGTCGCCGAGCTGGAGGAGCGCGCCGCCAGCCAGCACGCACCGACGCTGCAGGGCGTCACGCTGGCCTCGCTGCACGCGGCCAAGGGCCTGGAGTGGGACGCGGTGTTCCTGGTCGGGCTCTCCGAGGGGCTGATGCCGATCTCCTTCGCCGACGACCAGGCCGGCTACGACGAGGAACGCCGGCTGCTCTACGTGGGCATCACCCGCGCCCGCATGCACCTGGGGCTGTCCTGGTCGCTGGCGCGCACCCCCGGGGGACGGGCCAACCGGCGGCCCTCGCGCTTCCTGGACGGGCTGCGCCCGGCGGGAACCTCATCGACGGCCGCGGCCCCGCGGGCCGTCCGGCGGCGGGCCCCGGCCGGTCCGCCGATGTGCCGGGTCTGCGGCACGCTGCTGACCAGTGCCACCGAGCGGAAGCTGGGCCGCTGCGGGAACTGCCCCGCCGGCTACGACGAGGCCGTGTTCGAATCCCTGCGCGCCTGGCGGCTGTCGGTCGCCCAGGCCAACTCGCTGCCGGCCTTCGTGATCTTCACCGATGCGACGCTGATGGCGATCGCCGAGGCGAAGCCCTCCGGGCTCTCGGACCTGGGCCGGGTCTCGGGGGTCGGCAAGGGCAAGCTGGAGCGCTACGGCGAGGCGGTGCTGGCGATCCTGGGCGGGGAAACCCTGGAATGACCGGCGTCGCGACCCGCCGGGATTCCCGGAATCGTCCGGCCTTCGGGGCCGGGCTCCGGCGCAACGCGGGATTCCGGACGGTGCGCCGGGGCGGGGCTTCAGGCGGCCAGCGAGTCCAGGCAGTTGCAGCGCGGACGCATCTTGGCCGGAACCATGGTGGTGGACCCGGTGGGCAGGTCGCACACGAGCATCGAGCCGGCGGCGGCGGGGATGTTGATGCGGTCCAGCACCATCAGCACCTGCATCGCGGCGATCCCCGCGGCGACGGCGGCCAGCGAGGCCTCCGGGCGCAGCCCCGGGACCCGCGCGCCGACGCCGGCGTCGGCGAGCATCCGCAGCGTCGGGTCGCATTGTTCCCACACGCAGCGTTCGCACATGGTCAGCCCCGGAAGGCACAGCGGGCCGAGGTTCATCCCCGAATCGGTGAACAGCACCGGCAGCATCGCGGCATCCGTGGGCAGCGATTCCAGCGGCGGGAGCATGCCGCCGGAGATCACCACCGCCATGTCCAGCGGCGGGGCATCGGGGCTTCGGTGCCCGGTCTCGGCCACCACCAGGTGCGGGTACAGGGACGCCAGCGCCCGGGCCGTGGCGCGGGCCCGCGGGGTGCCGACGCTGCCGATGCCGGTGGTCCCGGCGCCCAGGTCCCCGGCATCCATCGATGCCGCATCGCTGAGCATCAGCGAACCGACGCCCGCTGCGGCCAGGATGTGCGCCAACAGCTGGCCCATCCTCCCGCATCCCTGCAACGCGACCCGGGCACCGGCCCGGCGGGCGAGCACTTCGGCCGCGTCCATTTGGTAGGCCGCGCTCCACTGCCGCACATCGGGCACCAGCCGCGCCCCGAGCCCGTGGCCGGATCCCGGCCGGGCGCCGGGCGGCAGCTGGGCCGGGGTATCCAGCAGCACCGGGGCCAGCATCTCCAGGATCTCGCTGCGCCGGGCGGCATCGGGCCCCTGCTCCGTCGGCTGGCCTTGCGCGTGGCCCTCCGTGGGTGCCGCGGGGCCTTGCCCCTCGGTGCCCAGGGAGAGCACGAACCGCTTTTCGGCCGCGCTCAGCCCGGTTATCCACCGGGCGCGCTGCCCGGTGCCGATTTGCACCACGCCCTCCATTAGGCTGAGTACCTGCAAGCCCGGGTTGATCCTCATGATGTTGCTCCTTCGGGAACGGCGGCCCGGCGCGAATCCTCGTGGCCGGTGCCCTGCATGAACCCATCGTGGCACCGGGCCGCGAATGCCGCCGCGGTTATCCACACCCCGGGGCGGGAAAGCGGCGCGGCGGCGGCACCGGGGCAAGGTCCGCGGACGGCAGGAAGACGGCAGCACAGGCGCGGCGGAAAGGAAACAGCATGCGCACCCAACCATCCACCATCGAATACGTGGACGAGACGGGCACCCCCATCCGCGTGGTGCGCTCGGCCCGGCGCAAGAAGACGATCTCCGGGGCGTGGAAGCAGGACACCATGGTCGTCTCCGTGCCCGCGGGCCTCACCGAGCACGCCGAGCGCATGCTGGTGGCGGACATGGTCAAGAAGGTCATGCGCAAGGTCGTCCGGGGCGCCGGGGCGGACCCCGATGCCCTGCTGCTGGCCCGGGCGCACGCCATGGATGCGGAGCTTTTCGGACGCCTGGCCGCACCGGCCTCGGTGCGCTGGGTCTCGAACCAGAACTCGCGCTGGGGTTCGGCCAGCCTCCAGACCCGGAGGATCCGGCTTTCGGACCGGCTCCGGTCGATGCCGCAGTGGGTTCAGGACTACGTGCTGGCCCACGAACTGGCCCACCTGGTGGAGCCGCGCGACGGCCACGGCCCGCGGTTCAAGGCSGCCTTGTCCCGCTACCCGCGGGTGCACGATGCCACCATCTTCTTGTCCGGGGCCAGCCACGGCTTCCACGCGGCCAAGACTGCCGCGGCGCAACCGGCACGTACGTTGGATGCGGAAGACGACTTCGACGACTTCGGGGACCTCGACGAGCTCGGTGGCCCCGGAGCCCGGGACCGTTTTGGCGGCGGTGTCCACGGCGGGGAAGCGGGAGATCCGTACCGGTTGTTCGGCTGAGCCGCCCGCCGGGCGGATCCACCGGGAAACGCGAAGGGGTGCCGGCGCGCAATGCGCCGGCACCCCTTGTCCAAAACCCTCCACGACCGGCGGACCGACCGCCGGTGGACTACTTGTCGGTGGAGCTGTCCGTGGGATTGCCCGCTTCGGGACCCTTGTCGGTTCCGTCTCCGTCGGTTCCGTCGGTTCCATCGGCTTCCCCGGTACCGTCGGTTTCGTCGGCATCGCCGCTGCCCGCCGCGGGCTCGTCGAACCCTCCGTCGAGCAGCTTGCTCAGCGCGGCGTCGATGTCATCCATGCTGGCCTCGGCCAGCTGGCGGCGCGAGGTGAACCCGGTCGGGTCCATCAGGTCCTCTTCGGTCGGCAGCAGGTCGGGGTGCGCCCACACGGCGTCGCGCCCCTCCTGTCCGCGCTCGGTCAACAGGTGCGCCCAGAGGGCCGCCGCCTCGCGCAGGCGCCGCGGACGCAATTCCAGTCCCACCAGCGAGGCGAACGCGCTCTCCGCCGGTCCGCCGGTGGCCCGGCGGCGGCGGATGGTTTCGCGCAGCCGGGTTGCCTGGGGCAGGTTCACCGCGGCCGCGGCGACGACCTCGTCGACCCAGCCCTCGATCAGCGCCAGCACCAGCTCGAGCTTGGCCAGCGCGGTTTCCTGCGCCGCGGTGCGCTGGGGCATGAACAGCCCCTCGCCCATCAGGGACTGGAAGGACTCGGGATTGCTCGGGTCGATGTCCCGCACGGCTTCCTCGATGCGCGACATGTCGATGTGGATGCCGCGGGCGTAGGCCTCCACCGAGGAGATCACCGAGGAGCGCAGCCACGGCACGCGGTTGAACAACCGGGCGTGGGCGCATTCGCGCAGCGCGGCAAAAAGCAGGATCTCCTGCTCGGGAACCTCAAGGCCCTCGCCGAACGCGGCGAGGTTGGTCGGCACCAGCGCGGGGGTGGACCCGGCCAGCGGAAGCCCGATGTCGGTGGCGCCCAGCACGTCCTTGGCCAGGCCGCCGACGGCCGTGCCCAGCTGCATGCCGAACATGGTGCCGCCCAGGGACTGGAGCATGCCCTGTGCCCCGCCCATCATCGGCCGCATCTGCTCGGGGATCTGCTCGGAGAGCGCGGAGGTGATGGCCTTGCCGACGGACTCGGCGACCGGCGTGGTCAGCGACTTCCACACCGGCATGGTCTTTTCGACCCACTCGGCGCGGGAGAAGGCGCGGCATTCGCTGCCGTCGGCCTCAAACACCGTGGCGGCATCGAGCCACATCTCGGCCAGCCGGGCCGCGGAGGCCACGGCGGCGGCGCGGGAAGCGGAAACCGAGGGGTCGTCCTTGGCGATGGCCTGGCGTGCCGCATCGGTGGCCATCTTCCAGTTCACCGGGCCGGAGCCGCCCTGGGCCATGGCGGACATCATGGCCTGGGCCTGCGCCATCATCTGCGCCATGGCTTCGGGGTTGTTGGACAGGCCCATGGCCTCGCCCAGGCCCTCGGGAAGGTTTTTCGGGTCGAATCCGCCAGCACCGCCAAAGAGCGAGCCGAACATCTCGGAGAACGGATCCTTCGGGTTCTCGTCGTCGTTGCCGGAGTCGTCGGGTCGGTTTGATGGGGGATTCTCAGCCATGGTTCAACGGTACCCCCGGGCCCGGGGATCGGCCCAAGCTCCGGGTTGCCAGTTCGCTGTGGGCACATCGGAACCTGCTGTGAAGCAGCGGCCCGCATCCGTGCCGCACACGGCCGCCGCGGTCCGGGCTTGTAGGCTTGAGGCTGCTCGTGGCGTGCGGCGCACGCCTCGCCCCGCGGGGCGCAGAGACCAGCAATGAAAGAGGGAATCGTGCCAGCAGCGCATGAAGAAGCCGGGGACCGGGCCGGCCTGAACGCCGCGGGGACCGAAGGAACGCACCCGGGCCCGGACGGCGCCGACCACGGCCCGCTGCTGCACCGCTGGCCCGCACCGGACCCCGGGACGGCCCGGATGCGGCGCAACCGCGCGGTCGCCGGCTGGATCACGATGGTGCTGATCGCGGCCGCGACGCTGCTGCCAACCCACTTCGTGGTCGAATCCGCCGGCCCGGCGCTGAACACCATCGGGTCCGTCAACGGGACCAAGCTCCTGAGCATCAGCGGCGAGCAGACCTACCCGACCTCCGGCGAGCTGGACATGACCACGGTGTACGTCCAGGGCGGGGGCCAGGCGCGGCTGCCGTTCTTCAACGTGCTCTGGGGCTGGATCGACCCGACCCAGGACGTGGTCCCCGAGGAGACGGTGCTGCCGCGGGGCACCACCACCACCGAACAGAGCGAACAGAACACCGTGATGATGGACGACTCGCAGCAGCTGTCCACCGCCGCGGCCCTGCACGAGCTGGACATCCCCTTCTCCAGCCACCTGGGCGTCGTGGGATTCGCGACCCAGCAGAATTCCGGCGTGCTGAAGATCTCCGACCGGCTCGAAACCATCAACGGGCACAAGATCACCGACCTGGATGCGCTCAAGAAGCAGCTCGATGCCGCCGGCGCGAAGCCCAGCGTCCTGGGGATCCTGCGCGACGGGAAGCGGGCCGAGGTCACGGTGTCCACCACCGAGGGGGCCGGGGGCCAGCGCCAGCTCGGGATCCTGCTCTCGGGCAGCTTCGACTTCCCGCTGCAGGCCAAGTTCGGGCTGGAGAACGTCGGCGGGCCCAGCGCCGGGATGATGTTCGCCCTGGCCATCGTCGATACGCTCACCCCGGGCGAGATGACCGGGGGCAAGCACTTTGCCGGGACCGGGGCGATCACCGCCGACGGCAAGGTGGAACCGATCGGCGGCATCGCGCAGAAGCTCGTCGGCGCCCGCGACCAGGGCGCATCGTACTTCCTGGCCCCGGCGGAGAACTGCCCCGACGTGGTCGGCAGGATTCCCGACGGGCTCGACGTCATCAAGGTGGCCACGCTCTCCGAGGCACGCGCGGCGGTCGAGGGGATCGGCGCGGGCAAGGACCCGGCGTCCTTCCCCGGCTGCGGCTAGCGCCGGCGGTTCCCCGTGCGGGGAGCGCGGGCACCAACGGAGCGGATCACAATCGGCTCACATTTGTGCGACATCATCCTTTAGGGTGCCCCGCCGGGCGGCCATGCAAGGCAGAATAGAGAACAAAGACACACTTCCGGTGCGCTTTCTGCGCGCCAATCGTTCCAACGGTAGAGGTATAAATTGAGTTTTGGCACCGGCAGCCCCTTCGGAGGGCCCCCACGGGGTCCCGAAGGACGTCCCGACCCGCAGCCGCACCAGCGACGCCCATCCCCACTGATGCCCACGATCATCGTGATCGGCATCCTGGTCGCCATTTTCGTCTTCGTCTCCAGCGTCTACGCGGATGTGCTGTGGTTCAACCAGCTCGGCTTTGAACGCGTGTTCTGGACCGAGTACCTGTCCAAGGCGGCGATCTTCGTGGTCGCCTTCCTGCTCATGGGCGCGGCAACCTGGCTCTCGCTGCGCCTGGCCTACCGTTCGCGGCCGGTCTACGCCCCGGACGGGCAGCGCCAGGACAACATGTCCAAGTACCAGTCGCAGCTCGAGCCGATGCGCCGCCTGCTGATGATCGGCGTGCCGGTGGTGATCGGCATCTTTGCCGCCACCGCGGTCACCTCGCAGTGGAAGGAAGTGCTGCTCTTCTTCAACCAGGTCGACTTCGGTGAGACCGACCCGCAGTTCGGCATGGACCTGTCCTTCTACATGTTCTCGCTGCCGTTCATCGGCCTGCTGACCGGGTACCTGATCTCCGTGGTGCTCATCGCCGGGATCGCCGGGCTGCTGACCCACTACCTCTACGGGGGCATCCGCATCGAGGAGCGCGGCGGCGTTGTCATCGGCAAGCCCGCCCGCATCCACATCGCGGTCTTCGCCGTGGCCTTCCTGCTGCTGCAGGCCGTGAACTTCTGGGTCGACCGCTACTCCACGCTGCTCTCGCAAAACGGCCGCGTGGCCGGCGCCCTGTACACCGACGTGCACGCGGTCATCCCGACCAAGACGATCCTGGCGATCGCCGCCGTGCTGGTCGCGGTGACCTTCATCGTCGGGGCCATCATGGGCCGCTGGCGCCTGCCGATCATCGGCACCGCGATGCTGCTGGTGACGGTCATCGTCGCCGGGGGCATCTACCCGTTCATCGTGCAGCAGTACCAGGTCGTCCCGTCGGAAAAGACGCTGGAACGCGAATTCATCCAGAAGAACATCGAGATGACGCGCAWGGCCTACGGCCTGGATTCGGTCGAGGAGACGCCGTACGACGTCCAGCTGAACCCGCAGAAGAACGCGTTGTCCAAGGACTCGGCAACGACCACCAACATCCGCCTGCTGGACCCGAACCTGGTCTCGGCCGCGTTCGACCAGCTGCAGCAGTTCCGCACGTACTACAAGTTCACCAAGACGCTGAACGTGGACCGCTACGAGATCGACGGCAAGACCGAAGACACCGTCATTGGCGTGCGCGAGCTCAACGTCGACCCGGGTGACACCTGGGTCAACCAGCACATCACCTACACCCACGGCTACGGCCTGGTTGCCGCCTACGGCAACCGCGTGGCAGCCGGCGGGCGCCCGGACTTCATGCTGTCCGGCATCCCGACCCAGGGCGTGCTGGGCAACGACGACACCTACGAACCGCGGATCTACTTCGGCGAAACCTCGCCCGACTACTCGATCGTCGGCGGCCCCGAGGGCTGGGAGCCGCGCGAGCTCGACCGCCCGGCCTCCGGTGCGGGCAGCGAAGACACCCGCAACACCTTCGATGGCGACGGAGGGCCCTCGGTGGGCAACTTCTTCAACCGCCTGGTGTACTCGCTGAAGTTCGCCTCCACCGACCTGTTGCTCTCGGATGCGATCAACTCCGAGTCGCAGATCCTCTACGACCGCAACCCCAAGGACCGCGTCAAGAAGGTCGCGCCCTACCTGACCGTGGACTCCAACGCCTACCCGGCCATCGTCGATGGACGCGTGCAGTGGATCGTCGATGCCTACACGACCTCGAAGAACTACCCGTACTCCAAGCAGCAGGCACTGGACTCGGCGGTCACCGACTCGCTGACCGGCGGCACCCGCGCGGTGGCCGCGACGGGGCAGATCAACTACATCCGCAACTCGGTCAAGGCAACCGTGGACGCGTACGACGGTTCGGTCACGCTCTACGCATGGGAACCCGAGGAACCGCTGCTGCAGGCCTGGCAGAAGGTCTTCCCGACGAACATCAAGTCCTACAAGGACATGTCCGCCGAGCTGATGAGCCACGTGCGCTACCCCGAGGACCTGTTCAAGGTCCAGCGCGAACTGCTGGCCACGTACCACGTGACCGATCCCGGCGGATTCTACGACTCCAACGATGCCTGGTCGGTCCCCTCCGACCCGACGCAGTCCAACGCGAGCGTCAAGCAGCCCCCGTACTACCTGTCGCTGAAGATGCCGAAGCAGGAGAAGGAAGCCTTCTCGCTGACCTCGACGTTCATCCCGCAGACCGCCCCGGGCGGCCAGCAGCGCAACGTGCTGTTCGGCTTCCTGGCGGCCGAGGCCGATGCCGGCAACAAGGCCGGCGTCAAGGGCGAGGGCTATGGCAAGCTCCGCCTGCTGGCCATCCCGCGTGAGCTCTCCGTGCCCGGCCCCGGCCAGGCACAGCAGAACTTCGACTCCAACGCCACGGTCTCGCAGGCGTTGAACCTGCTGCGCCAGGGCGCCTCGGAAGTGAAGAACGGCAACCTGCTCTCGCTGCCCGTGGGCGGCGGCATCCTCTATGTCCAGCCGGTCTACGTGCAGTCCTCCGGACAGACCTCGTACCCGACCCTGCGCAAGGTGCTCGTTGCCTTCGGCGACAAGGTCGGATTCGCGGACACGCTCGCCGAGGCCCTGGACCAGGTGTTCCAGGGGACCAGCGGCGCGGTCACCAGCGAAACCGGGACCGGAACCGGAGACGGCGGCGAGGAGCCCGGAACACCTCCGGCCACGCAGACCGCCGAGCAGCAGCTCACCGATGCCCTGGGCGACGCCAACGCGGCAATCAAGGCCGGACAGGCCGCACTGGCCGAGGGCGACTTCGCCAAGTACGGCGCGGAGCAGACCAAGCTGCAGGATGCACTGGAACGCGCCACCGAGGCACAGGACGAATTGACGGGCGCCCCGGCTCCCACCGAGACTCCTGCGCCATCGGAAACCCCGGCACCGTCCGAGTCCCCGGCGCCGTAAGGCACCGGTCGCGGAGCAATCCGGTGTCGCCCTGCCGGGCATGTGAGCAGGGCGACACCGCCAGGATTTGCTTCGGCGAAGCCCCGTGCGCGATGATTGATATATCGCCGCGGGGTGGAGCAGTTCGGTAGCTCGCCGGGCTCATAACCCGGAGGTCACAGGTTCAAATCCTGTCCCCGCCACGAAAGAAAGACCCTGACCAGGGAAACCTGGTCAGGGTCTTTCCTTGTCTGCTGCCAGGCGCTGCGGGGCTCCGCCGGGATGGTGGGGAGTGTCACCTTGGTAAATTTCGCTGAAGCCGCTTTTCGATGCAGCAATCCAATGTAGTTGGCGTCCCTCTCGTTGGCATTGGCCGGGAAATCGCGAAAATCCGACGAAACCACGGGTCGATTAGGTATGACGTGGGGACGCTGGTACTGTTGTATCTACCGACGCGGGGTGGAGCAGTTCGGTAGCTCGCCGGGCTCATAACCCGGAGGTCACAGGTTCAAATCCTGTCCCCGCCACAAAGAAATGATCCGCGGTCCTGTTACAGGGCCGCGGATCATTTGTCTTAATCGCACACAGCCGACCTGGGTGTGGGGCCTGCGGCCTATAGGACACGATCGGGCATGCGTACGGCATGCCACGGGGCGCTGGACGATGCAGTCGAGGTCGGTCTCCGGTGCTCTGCGCCGGGCCCCTTGAAATACGGTGAAATGCCAACTGACCTGATATTTTGCAGTACAACCGGGCGGTCGTCATAGACTTGAACGGTAAGTTGTCGGCTTGGCATATGTCGAGCATTGTCGAGTCCATACGAGGTAAAGCCAACATGCCGAAGCAGCCAGCATCGAAAAAAGGTGTTCCGGCGAAGAATGCCGTTCCAGCCGACGCCGTGCGCCCAACGCCTGCCAAGGCCGCAGCTGCGGCAAACGCACCCGCGGCCGGGAAGACACCGCCGGCTGCCGGCACCACCAAGCCTGCTTCTGCTGTGAACACCGCACCAGCGTCGGCGAACTCGACGAACGGAACGCCCCGGACGCCCGCGGTGCAGACGAATTCAAAGCCAAGCCCGGCAACCTTCGGCAAGCCTGCAGGCTTTGTGGCGAAGCCCCCGAAGCCGGGAACCCCCGTTGCCGACACGCCCAAGCCGGAAAATGCGGCCCAGGCGACGAAGCCAGGCAACAAGAACCAGGTCCCCGCACCGCAGGCCGCACGGACGCCGGCTTCGAAGACCGGCCCGATGCCCAAGCCCGGACCGATTGCTCCCGCCCGGACGGAGAAGGGCAACGAGGCTCCGGCTCCCGCTCCGACGGCAAACGTGCCCCCGGCAAAGAGTGCCCCGAGCCCCAAGCCCCCCGCTCCGGAGCAGGCTCCCAAGGCCGCTGCACCCGGCCCGGTTGCTTCCCCTGCGCCGGGCAAGCCCGGCGCCCCGGCAACCAGTCAGGCCGTGCCCCCGGCAGCCGGTCCCGCAGCGGGCAAGAAGCAAGCTGACACGGCACGGACGGGGGCCTTCGACAGCTCGGTGAAGAAACCGGCAGCCCGCGAGGAACCCGCAAAAAGCCCGTTCCAGGCCAGTGCGTCGTCCGCGACGGAAGCGGCATCGCGCCCGGCGGCGGCCACGCAACCTGCCAAGGCCTCCGAGGTCAAGCCGGACCCGTTGGAATCCGGGGCCGCCGCGCCGGAACCTGCAAGCACGGCAGCCTCCGACTCAGCAACCCCTGCACCCGGCCCGGCCCGGACACCGGATGCACCCGCGGCCGAACCGGATGGCGCTGCCGCAACCGTGGCCGCACCCGATGCCGCGGGACCGCCCCGGAACCGGGAAGCCACGGCAACGGACAGCGAGATCCCGCAAACCGAGATCCCGCAAACCGAGACCCCGGTTGCCGAGGAACCCGCGGGGGAGCAGCCCACGGCTGGTGCCCGAGACGCGGCGGCGCCTTCCCCAGCGGCTGGAACGCCCCGGGGCGGCGCCTCCCGTGGCATCGTGGTTGCACTGCTGGTCGTGTCCTTCATCCTCGAAGTTGCACTGCTCGGTGCGCTTGGAATTTGGGGCCTGGTGGTACTGCCGCTGAGCACCGCGATGTCGCTGATTGTCACCGTCGTGCCGTTGCTGGTCTTCTGGGCTGTTTTCATGTCGCCCAAGGCGAGCCTGCGCTTGCCCCAGCCCTACCACGCGATCTTGGCGCACTTGCTGTTTGCCACCGGTGCGGGGTTGCTGGCCATTGCCGGACAACCGGTCCTGGCGGTGTGCATGGGAGTGCTGACCGCCATCAGCCTGGCGCTGACCGTTGCCGTCCGTGGCCAGAACGTGGCCGGCGGCAAGAAGGCCACCGGGCGGCGCGCCGCACGCTAGGAGGCCGCCCAGCGGTGCCGCATCCGGTGCCCGCCCTCCGTGGGAATGGCCGACCCCTGCGGGTACGTGCTGGCTAGGGCAGCAGGGATGCCAGCAGGCCGCCGAGAAGCCCGGCAGCCAGTCCGGCACCAAGGGTCAGCCCGGTGTAGGACGCCGCCATCGCCCGGGCTCCGGAGCGCCACAGGGACACGGCCGCCACGATGAAGGTGCTCATGGTGCTCAGCCCCCCGCACACGCCCAGAACCAAGGCCAGGATCAGCAGCCCCGGCCAAGAGTCTAGGTGATCCGGGTGCCAGGCGATTCCGTGGCCCGCGGCCCACGCCGCGCCCCCGCCGACCAGCAGGCAAGCCAGGGTGTTTGCCAGCAGGATGCCCAGCGGAAAGATCCGGGTTCCCGCGGCGGCGCGTCGGTGCTGCGTGGCGGAGAGCACGACATCCAGCAGGTAGCGCAGCAACGCGCCGAACGCCCCGGCCAAGGCAATGAGCAGGAAGCCGGCGGGGCCAAGTGCGTTCATGTGGGCCCTCCCGCGTCCGGGGTCCCGGGGTGCCGAGAGCCGGCCGCTGGCGCCGGACCCGCCGGTGCTCCGCGGTCCAGCACCCGTTCAACGACGGCCATGGCCGCCCAGGCCGCCGCCACGCACAGCACCAGCGAGACCGCCAGATCCAGCACGACGGCACCCGCCCCCGCGCCGAGGGCGAAGAGGATCAGGGCGGAGAACGTCGTGAAGGCGCCCAGGAAGCCGGTTCCGACGCCGGCGCGCAGCCAGCCTGGCCCGCGACGGGTCACCTGCCAGTAGCTGGTCAGCGCGCCCAGGGCGGCGGTGCCTGCGACATTGATGGCCAAGGTGGTGGCCGGGAAGCCGGGGCCGTCGGGGAACCACAGGCCCAGGCCGACCCGCAGGCCGGCACCGCACAGGCCTCCGACGGCGACCGCGGCCAGGTTCCGGCCGGTGATCCGCGGTGCGGGCCTTGGCGGGGTTGCCTGGGGTGCGATGGCGTTGGTCGTCGCGTCGCGGCACGGCTGCGCGCTGCCATGGGCCCCTTGCCCGCCCGGTATTTTCGGCTCGTCCATTCCCGGCGCCCGGTTCCGCTGCCTAGGCGTTGGTGGGCACGGACAGCACCCACAGCATGGTCGCGTCGATGTCGCTGATCCGCGGATGCGGCAGTTCGATGGTGGCCCCCGGCCAGATGCCAAGCTCCGTGCACAGGCGCAGGAACGCGGGGTCCTCGTCGCTGATCCGGGACACGACGGCGGCGGTGGGTGCCCCGGCGGCCTGGAAGCGGTCAAGCCGGATCGCCGGGGGCATCGCCAGGGAGCCGTCGGGTCCGGGGATCGGGTCCCCGTGCGGGTCGGCGGCCGGGTGTCCCAGGCGTGCTGCCAGGGCCTCGATGAAGCGGGTCGAAACCGTGTGCTCGAGCTGCTCGGCCTCCTCGTGCACCTCGTCCCAGGCGTAGCCCAGCTCGTTGAGCAGGAAAGTCTCGATGAGCCGGTGCCGGCGCACCACGGACAGCGCGGCCAGGCGTCCGGACTCGGTGAACGTGATGGCACCGTAGGGCGGGTGGACCAGAAGGTCCTTGCCGGCCAGCTTGGAGACCATCGAGGTCGCCGACGCCGGGGCCACGCCCAGCTGCGCGGCGATGTTCCCGGTGGTCACCGGCTCGTTCTCCCACTCGGTCAGCGCGTAAAGCGCCTTGAGGTAGTTTTCCTCGCTCGGGGTCAGCGGTGCCGGAAGCATTAGCGGCCGGCGTTCAGGATTTCCAGTGCGGCGTCGTGGACCAGGCCGTTGCTGGCCACGGCATTGCCGCCGTTGCAGCCATCGACGCCCTCCACCGAGGTGAAGCGGCCCCCGGCCTCGCGCACGATCGGCACCAGGGCGGCCATGTCGTAGAGGTTCAGTTCCGGCTCGGCGGCCAGGTCCACGGCGCCCTCGGCGACCATGCAGTAGGACCAGAAGTCCCCGTAGGCGCGGGTGCGCCAGAGCGAGTCGGTCAGCTCGATGAAGTTCTCGCGCTGCCCGCGTTCCTTCCAGCCGGTCAGCGAGGAGTAGGACAGCGAGGCGTCCTCGAGCTTGGCCACCGAGGAGACCTTCAGCTTGTGGGCGCTGGCCATGGAGCGGCCGGTGTAGGCGCCCATGTCCTTCGCGGCCCACCAGCGGCGGTTCAGTGCCGGGGCGGAGACCAGCCCGACGACCGGCTCCCCGTCGTCGATCAGCGCGATCAGCGTGGCCCAGACCGGCACCCCGCGCACGAAGTTCTTGGTTCCGTCGATCGGGTCGATGACCCAGTGCCGGTTGGACTTGCCGGTGGTGCCGAATTCCTCGCCGGTGATCGCATCGCGGGGCCGGGCGCGGGAGATGTGCGAGCGGATGGCTTCCTCGGCCGCCTTGTCCGCGTCCGAGACCGGGGTCAAGTCCGGCTTGGTCTCCACGACCAGGTCCACGGCGTTGAAGCGCGAGAGGGTCAGGGCATCGACCGAGTCGGCGATGACGTGGGCCAGTCGCAGGTCATCGTTATAGGTCATCACGTCGGTGTTCATAGGCTTAAACCTATCCCACCGAGCCCCGCCCGCCTCGCAGGATGCCGCCGGGGGCGGCCGCACCTGCGGCGAACGGTCGGTGCCCGGGCCCGGAGGGAAGCCCGGGCGGCGCAGGCTCAGGGCGCCCCGAGCTCCTTGGCCTCGGCGGTCTCGTCCTGGCCCAACAGCCGGCGGTAGGACTCCAGTCGGGCAATGCCCACCGGACCGGCCTCCCCGGAGGCCACCCACGCATCCAGCGCGCACTTCGGCTCGGTGGCCTTGTGCGTGCAGCCGCGGGCGCACCGGTTGGCGACCGGGACCAGGTCGTCGAAGGCGTTGAGGATGTTCTCCGGGTCCACCAGGGCGAGTCCGAAGGAGCGGATGCCGGGGGTGTCGATGATCCAGGAGCCGGCCGGGGCATCGTCGATGCGCAGCGCCAGCGCCGAGGAGGAGGTGTGGCGTCCGCGCCCGGTGACGGCGTTGACGTTGCCGGTGGCGCGCTGGGCGCCGGTGAGCGCGTTGACCAGCGTGGACTTGCCCACGCCCGAGTGCCCGATGACCACCGAGACCTTCGAGGCGAGCATCTCGCGCAGTTCCTCCACCGGGGTGCCGGCCAGCCGGGCCGAGAGCCCGTCGGCGCTTCTGGCGTCGATGCCGGTGGCCGACTCGTCGGTGGTGCGCGAGACCACGATGTCGATGTCAAGGTGCCGGTAGTTCTCCAGGAACGGTTCCGGGTCCCGCACGTCGGCCTTGGTGATGCACAGCAGCGGGTGGATGCCCGCGTCGAAGGCCGCGACGATGGCCCGGTCGATGAACCCGGTGCGCGGCTCCGGGTTGGCCGCGGCCACCACGATCACCAGCTGGTCGACGTTGGCCACCACGACGCGCTCCACCGGGTCGGTGTCGTCCGCGCTGCGGCGCAGCAGGGTGGATCGGTCCTGGATGCGCACCAGCCGGGCCAGGGTGTCAGGCTCCCCGGAGGTGTCTCCGACCAGGGCCACGAAGTCCCCGGGGACCACCGGGTTGCGGCGCAGCTCGCGGGCGCGGGCGGCGATCACGATCCGTTCCTCGGGGGTGTCCTCGTCGAGGATGGCGCGGTAGCGGCCGCGGTCCACCGTGATGATCCGCCCGATCAGCGCATCCTCGTAGGCGGGGCGGTCCTTGGTGCGGGGTCGTGTGCCTTTTTTGTTGGGGCGGATGCGGACATCCGATTCGTCCCAGTCCCGTGTGCTGCGTGTCATGTGCTTAGTGTGCGGCCTTTCCGCTGGCGGCCAGCGTGGTCCAAAGTTCGGGGAAGTCGGGCATGGTCTTGGCGGTGGTCCCGATGTCCAGGACCTTCACCCCGGGCACGGCCAGGCCGATGATGGCCCCGGCGGTTGCCATGCGGTGGTCGGCATAGGTCGCGAACGCCCCGCCGTGCAGCGGGGCCGGTTCGATCAGCAGCCCGTCGTCCAGCTCGGTGGCCCGGCCACCGAGGTTGTTGATCTCGGTCACGAGCGCGGCGAGCCGGTCGGTCTCGTGCCCGCGCAGGTGCGCGATGCCGGTGAGCCTGGAAGGGCCGGTGGCCAGGGCGCAGATGGCCGCCAGCGTCGGGGCGAGCTCGGAGGCGTCCGCGTAGTCGATGCCGGAGATCTCCGCCGGGCCGGTGAGTTCCAGGGTGCCGTCCGCGTGGTGCGTCACGCTCGCGCCCATGCGGGTGAGGATGGTGCGCCACTGGTCCCCGACCTGGGTGGTGGAGGCGGGCCAGTGCGGGACGCGGACCGTTCCGCCGGTGACCATGGCAGCGGCCAGGAAGGGCCCGGCGTTGGACAAATCCGGTTCCATGGTGCGCTCGAAGGCGCTGATGCTCCCGGGCTCGACCTTCCAGCTGCGCTCGTCGGGGCGGGTGATCACCACGCCGAGCTCGCGCAGCGTCGCCACGGTCATCTCGATGTGGTCGGGGCTGGCGATGCGGCCCTCGGCGGCGGTGATTTCCAGGCCGTGTTCGGTGCGGGCGGCCACCAGCAGCAGGGCGGAAATGAACTGCGAGGAACCCGAGGCATCGACCGTGATCCGCCCCCCGGCCAGGGACCCGGTGCCGGTGACGGTGGCCGGCAGCAGGCCGGGTTCGCCGTGTTCGGCCAGCGGCACGCCGAGGTCGGACAGCGCGTTGAGCACCGGGGCCATGGGACGCAGCCGGGCGTGCGGGTCGCCGTCGAAGGTGAAGGAGCCGCGGGCCAGCGCGGCCAGCGGGGGAACAAAGCGCATGACGGTCCCGGCCAGCCCGCAGTCGATGTCGACCTGTCCCATGTCGGCACCCAGGTCCATGGGGGTGATGCGCAGCTCCAGGGTGCCGTCCGCCGCCTGGCGGGTTTCGATGCCGGTGCCCAGGGCGCGCAGGGCGCCGATCATCAGGTCCGAGTCGCGGGAGGCCAGCGCGTTGGAGATGCGCGAGGGGCCGTCGGCCAGGGCTGCAAGCAGAAGATACCGGTTGGTCAACGACTTGGACGCCGGAACGATGACGGTTCCGTCAACGGGGAGTTCGGGGTGCGGGGCGTCCCACGCGGTGTCCAGGGTGTCTTGGGTGCTCAACGGCTGCCTCCGGGTCTCGGGTGTGCCGCGGGAGTTGGCCCGCGGCGGGGGATGTTGGTCGGGAATGGGGGTCATGGGCGGTGGCGGCGCCGTTGCCGCCGGCGGTGGATTCGCGCCGGCTGCGCAAAACCACCTGCGAAGGGGCAACACCTGGCACCGTTGCCGCTGGGGCCGTGGGCCGGCGATCGGTGTGCCCTCGTGGCCCCAATTCTAGCCGCAGGCGGGGCCCGGGCGTGGAATAGAGTCGCGGGCTTGCGTGTTACCCCCTGTAAGGCGTGAACCGCGCAACGGGCAAGAACCGCTGGCGTGGTCGGTTGCGCCTGCATCGTACAAGAATTCCTAGGCAAGAGGCGGAGGACATATGGGAGTACTGCAGCTCGAAGCTCCGGCCCCGAGTGCATCGCGGCTACGCGTAGACTTGGCCGTGATGACCGAGAATATACAGGGCACCGACACTGTACCGGTAGCCGATGAGACCGAAGCRCAACGCCGCGAGCGCTTCGAGCGCGACGCACTGCAATATGTCGACCAGCTCTATTCCGCGGCCATGCGCATGGCGCGCARCCCCGCGGATGCCGAGGACCTGGTCCAGGAGGCCTACACCAAGGCGTATTCGGCCTTCCACCAGTACAAGCCCGGGACCAACCTGAAGGCCTGGCTGTACCGGATCCTGACCAACACCTACATCAACCTCTACCGCAAGCGCCAGCGCGAGCCGCTGCGCACCGGGACGGACACCGTAGAGGATTGGCAGATGGCCAAGGCCGCCGAGCACACGCCCGCGGGGCTGCGTTCGGCCGAGGTCGAGGCCCTGGACCACCTTCCGGACTCGGACGTGAAAAACGCGCTGCAGTCCATTGCCGAGGAATTTCGGTTGGCGGTGTACTTCGTGGACGTCGAGGGTTTCCCCTACAAGGATGCCGCGGAGATCCTCGGGGTGCCGATCGGCACGGTGATGTCGAGGTTGCACCGGGGACGAAAACAATTGCGAGAATTGCTCGCCGACTATGCGCATGAGCGCGGGATCGGTGCGGCAAAAAGGACTCAAGGGGCACCCACGCCCGGAGCGGAGAAGAAATAATGGGGGACTGCCAGTCATTGGGAGACTGCGACGACAAGCGCATCGTGCGTCTGTACGAGTACCTTGACGGAGCGTTGTCGCTGCAGGACCTCTCGGAGGTCAAGGCCCACCTGGAGCACTGTGCCGAATGCACCGAGGAATACGACCTGGAGTGCATCATCCGCTCCGTCGTGCGACGCAGCTGCCAGGAGATCGCGCCGGACACGCTGAAGTCGAAGATCATCACGCGGATTTCCGAGATCCGGGTCGAATCGGGCCACGCCTAGAAACGCCGGGGCCACGCAGGAACGCCCGCCACCAGGCGCGGGGCACGCAAGAGGGCCGGAGTCCGTTTCACCGTCAACTGACGATCAACGGGCTCCGGCCCTCTGGTCTTTCCGGGTGCGGCGTTCCTGCGGTCTGTGCCCGCTGCAACGCCTCCGCGTCCGGCCTAGGTGTTGGGGCGCTTGCCGTGGTTGGCTCCGCCGCGCTTGCGATCCTTACGCTTACGTGCACGTTTGCTCATGTGAGGACTCCTTTGCAATTCCTGGTCCCAAGTTGGACTTTCCCCAGTCTGTCATAGACACCCGGCCGGACCCAAGAATACAAGTACGCCGCGAGAAAAATGTGTCAGCCGGCCCCTGGCTCGGGCAACCCCAGCCAGGAGTACCAGCCGCGGTGCAGCACCAGCCAGGCCATCAGCCCGTAGCCGGCCTGCCCGGGCAGCCCGCCGTTGACCGAGAGGTCGTTGCGCCACTGCGCGTGGTTCTGCAGCGGGGTGAAGGTGTCCACGTAGTGGTGCTTGCGGCGCGTGGCCACGTCGGCATAGACGTGGGAGAGCTCGGCCAGGCGCGCGTTGCGTTCCGGGTCGAGCCCGGGGGCCGGGCCCACGACCAGGGCCTTGATGCTCATTTGCGAGGCGGAGTCCAGGATGTTGGCCAGGTTCAGCCGGGAACGGGCCGTGGACAGCCCCAGGTCCAGGTCGCGGTCCGAGAGCGCGATGACCAGGCGGTTGTCGACGTTCTCGCCGAAGCGGCGGGAAGCCTCGTCGAACCAGCGGGTGCTCAGGGCCTCGGTGCCCTCCCCGGGCGCGGCCAGCGTGTAGCTCTCGATGCGGACCTCGGTGTTGGAGGTGCGTGCCAGCACCCGTCCATACCAGCCCAGTGCCCGCGGATCCCCGTGACCGGCCAGGAGCTCGTCGCCGATGGCGGTAAGTCGAATAGTGCGGTATTCCACGAAAGACCTTTCTCAGGGCGCGTACGCACCAACATTAGCAGTCGGTTAAGCGACCTCGGGGCGGGACACCGTCGATGTCCCGCCCCGAGGGCAATTTCCGCGGTCACATCACCCTTTTGGATGCGGACCGCCCGGCGCCGACCCTAGCGGGTGAACGCCTCGGTGATCAGGCGCGCCTGCTGGACCTCGTGGCGCTTGTGCGTGCCGGTGGAGGTCGCCGCCGAGGCCTTGCGCGAGACCAGGCGCACGGCCTTGCCCAGCTCGGCCGGCAGGTTCAGGCCGACAAACGGCCACGGACCCTGGTTGGCGGGCTCGTCCTGCGCCCAGACGACCTCGGCGTTCGGGTACTTGGCCACCTCGGCCGCGATCGCCTCGGCGGGCAGCGGGTAGAGCTGCTCGACGCGCACGATTGCGGTCTTGGTGTCGTTGGCCTTGGTGCGGGCCGCATCCAGGTCGTAGTACAGGCGCCCGGAAACCAGGAGCACGCGGTCCACGTCGGCCGGGTTCAGGCTTGCGGTGTCCGGAATCACTTCCTGGAAGGTGCCGGTGGTGAAGTCCTCCACCGCGGAAGCGGCGGCCTTCAGGCGCAGCAGCTGCTTCGGGGTGAAGATGACCAGCGGCTTGCGCGGACGGGCGTAGGCCTGGCGGCGCAACAGGTGGAAGTGGTTGGCACCGGTGGAGGGCTGGGCCACGACCATGTTGTTTTCCGCGCACATCTGCAAGAAGCGCTCGATGCGGGCCGAGGAGTGGTCCGGGCCCTGTCCCTCGTAGCCGTGCGGAAGCATCATGACCAAGCTGGAGCGCTGGCCCCACTTCTGCTCGGCGGAGGAGATGAACTCGTCGATGACGGTCTGGGCGCCGTTGACGAAGTCGCCGAACTGGGCCTCCCAGAGCACCAGGGCGTCCGGGCGCTCGACCGAGTATCCGTATTCGAAGCCCAGGGCCGCGTATTCGGAAAGCAGCGAGTCGTAGATCCACAGCTTTGCCTGGTCTTCGGCCAGGTTCAGCAGCGGGTACCACTCATCGCCATTGAGGCGGTCGTGGAAGACCGCGTGGCGCTGCACGAAGGTGCCGCGTCGCGAGTCCTGGCCCGCCAGGCGGACCGGCACGCCTTCCATGGACAGGGTGCCGAAGGCGGCGATTTCCGCCATGCCCCAGTCGATCCCGCCCTCGCGGCTCATCTTCTCGCGGCGCTCCAGGAGCACCTTGAGCTTCGGGTGGACGGTGAAGTCCTCCGGGATGGCCAGGTGCGCGGCGCCGATGTGCGCCAGGGTCTCGGCGGTGATGGCCGTGTCCTTGGCGTCGATCGAGGCCGCCTCGTCCTCGCGCTGGGCCGTGGGCAGCTCCAGGTCGTGGATGGCCGAGGTGCCCGGGGTGATGACCGGGATCGGGGAGGTCTGCGCCGCGTGGGTCTCGGCGAAGACGCGCTCCAGGCGCTGCTGGTAGTCGCGCAGGGCCTGGTCGGCCTCGTCCTGCGTGATGTCGCCGCGGCCGACGAGGGCCTCGGTGTACAGCTTGCGGGTCGAGCGCTTGGCCTCGATGAGGTTGTACATCATCGGCTGGGTCATCGACGGGTCGTCGCCCTCGTTGTGGCCACGGCGGCGGTAGCACACCATGTCGATGACGACGTCCTTGTTGAAGCGCTGGCGGTAGGCGAAGGCCAGCTGCGCCACGTGGACCACGGACTCCGGCTCGTCGCCGTTGACGTGGAACACCGGTGCCTGGACCTGCTTGGCCACGTCGGTGGCGTACACCGAGGAGCGCGAGTCGGTCGGTGCGGTGGTGAATCCGACCTGGTTGTTCACGATCACGTGGATCGTGCCGCCGGTCTTGTAGCCCTCGAGCTGGGAGAGCGTGAGGGTCTCGCCGACCACGCCCTGGCCCGCGAAGGCCGCGTCGCCGTGCACCAGGATCGGCAGGACGTTGAAGTCCTTGGATCCGGCGCGGTCCTGCTTGGCGCGCACGATGCCCTCGAGCACCGGGTTGACGGCTTCGAGGTGCGAGGGGTTGGCGGCCAGGTAGACCTTGGTCTGGTTGCCCTGGTCCGAGGTGAAGGAACCCTCGGTGCCCAAGTGGTACTTCACGTCGCCCGAGCCCTGGACCGAGCCGGGGGTCGCGGTGCCCTCGAATTCGCGGAAGACCTGTGCGTAGGTCTTGCCGGCGATGTTGGTAAGCACGTTGAGGCGGCCGCGGTGCGCCATGCCGATGGCGACCTCGTCCATGCCGGCGTCCGCGGCGTCGGACAGGATCCCGTCGAGCAGCGGAATCAGGGATTCGCCGCCCTCCAGGGAGAAACGCTTCTGGCCGACGAACTTGGTCTGCAGGAAGGTCTCGAAGGCCTCCGCGGAGTTCAGCTTGGCCAGGATGCGCAGCTGCTCTTCGCGGGTCGGCTTGGTGTACGGGTGCTCCAGCTCGTCCTGGAACCACTTGCGTTCCACCGGATCCTGGATGTGCATGTACTCGATGCCGATGGTGCGGCAGTAGGCGTCGCGCAGCACCCCGAGGATGTCGCGCAGCAGCAGGCGGTCTGCCCCGCCGAAGCCGCCGGTGACCCATTCGCGGTCCAGGTCCCACAGCGTCAGGCCGTAGGTCTGGATGTCCAGGTCCGGGTGGCGGCGCTGCACGTATTCGAGCGGGTTGGTGTCGGCCATCAGGTGGCCGCGCACGCGGTAGGAGTGGATCAGCTGCTGGATGCGGGCGATCTTGTTGACCTGAAGCTCGACGTCGACCTGGTTGTCGACGGCCCAGCGGACCGGCTCGTAGGGGATGCGCAGCGCTTCAAAGATCTCGTCGTAGAAGCCCTGCTCGCCCAGCAGCAGCGACTCGACGAGCTTGAGGAACTCGCCGGAGCCGGCGCCCTGGATGACGCGGTGGTCGTACGTGGAGGTCAGCGTGATGACCTTGCCCACGCCCTGCAAGGCAACGGTGGACTCGGCGGCGCCGCGGAAGGCGGCCGGGTACTCGAGGGCGCCGACGCCCACGATGGTGGCCTGGCCCTTGGAGAGGCGCGGGACCGAGTGCACGGTGCCGATGCCGCCGGGGTTGGTCAGCGAGACGGTGGTGCCGGCGTAGTCGTCGGCGGTGAGCTTGTTGGCGCGTGCGCGCTTGATCAGGCCCTCGTAGGTGTCCCAGAATTCGGAGAAGGACAGGGTTTCGGCGGCCTTGATGTTGGGAACCGCGAGCATGCGCGAGCCATCGGGCTTGGGCATGTCGATGGCGATGCCGAAGTTCACGTGGGCCGGCTGGATCGCCATCGGCTTGCCGTCGATCTCGGCGTAGGTGACGTTCTGCGAGGGGAAGAGCTTCAGGGCACGGATCACGGCGAAGCCGATGATGTGCGTGAAGGAGATCTTGCCGCCACGGGCGCGCTTGAGGTGGTTGTTGATGACCACGCGGTTGTCGATCAGGGCCTTGGCCGGGACTGCACGGACCGTGGTGGCCGTCGGAACGGTCAGCGACTGTTCCATGTTGGTGGCGATGGCCTTGGCCGGGCCGCGCAGCTGGGTGCGCTTCTCTTCGCCCAAAGCCGAGCTTGAGGCGGCCTTGGGCAGCTGCGCCGGGATCGGCTGCGCCTTGGTGGCCGGGGTCGGGTCGGCCGGGACACGCGGGATCGAAGCGGTTGCGGGAGTGGCCGTCGAGGACTCGGACGAGGACGCCGGGGTGTTGCCCGAGACGTCAACGACGCGGGCCTGCGTTGCGGCGCGCGGTGCGGCCGGAGGGGCAGCCGGTGCCGGGGTCGCCGCGACCGGTGCCTCCGCTGCCGGGGGTGCGGCGGCCTGATCCGAATTGAGGGACGCGAAGATGTCCCACCATTTCTTGTCTACCGAGTTCTTGTCCTTGAGGAACTGTTGGTACAGCTCATCGACTAGCCATTCGTTCCCGCCGAACTCTTCGGTGAGTCGGTGGTGCGATTGATCTGGCACGGTATTACGCCTCTTCTCCCTGTATTTCCGTTTGTCCAAGCGCCTTCGAGCGGAAACCCATCCCGAGGGCATAGTTCTAGACCTGCTAAGTAGTCTAGTGACTAATCCGCGCCGGGTGGAAACCAATGAGCCGGTTATCACATGCGTGGCGCGCCGAACGGCGATTCACGCGACCGGGCTCACACCCGACGCCCGCGGTGCCCGATTCGGAGCGCCGGGGGACTGCGCGCGGGGGGTGCCCGACCCGGGGCACCTCGCATGTGCTCAAGTCGCGGTTCGGATACACTGACATTGTTATGGACAGCCACTCTCTGTGCCGGCCAGTCGTGAAATCACGCGGTGCCGGCCACACATGTCATTGCTCGCCCAGTTCGGTCTCCCCATCGGAGCCTTCTTGTTGCCGACGCACACACCCTAGATTTCCGGGCCGCGGCGTTTCCGCCCCCCGATTCCCCTCCGCCCGCGGGGCGGTGAAACACTAGATGGAATGGTTGCTGCTGGCCCTTGGCCTGCTGCTGATCCTGGGCACTGGCTTCTTCGTCGCCGTCGAATTTTCCCTCGTCGCCCTCGACCAGGCCAACGTGCAGGAAGCGGTGGATGCGGGGGACACCAAGGCCATTGCCTTGCTGCACTGCCTCAAGTCGCTCTCCACCCAGCTTTCCTCCTGCCAGCTGGGCATCACCCTGACGACGCTGCTGACCGGCTATGTCATCGAACCCTCGGTGGGCAAGCTGCTCCAGGGCCCGCTGCTGGCCCTCGGGCTCGGGGACTCCGCGGTGCCGGTGTCCCTGGTCGTGGCGATGCTGCTGGCCACGCTGCTGTCGATGGTCATCGGCGAACTGGTCCCGAAGAACCTGGCCATCGCCAAGGCCTTCGACATCGGCCGCGCGCTCGCCCGGCCGCAGTTGATCTTCACCGCCGTCTTCAAGCCGGCCATCGTGCTGCTCAACGGCTTCTCCAACAAGGTCCTGCACCTGTTCGGGCTCGAGGTCAAGGAGGAGATCTCCGGTGCGCGCTCCCCGGCCGAGCTGGTCTCGCTGGTGCGCCGCAGCGCGGAAATGGGCACCCTGGACAAGGATGCGGCGCTCTTCGTTGACCGCACCGTGCGCTTCTCCGAACGCTCGGCCGCCGACGTGATGACCCCGCGCACCCGGATGCAGACCATCGAGCACACCGCCCACGTCCAGGAGGTCATCGAGCTGGCGAAGCAGACCGGGTACTCCCGCTTCCCGGTCACCGACGGCTCCTCGGACGAGATCAAGGGCGTGTGCCACGTCAAGACCATCATTGCCATCCCGCGAGACAAGCGCGCCGGCAAGGAGGTCGGCGAAAACAAGACCCCGGTGATCTTCGTCCCGGAAACCGTGCACCTGGACACGCTGCTGGTGCAGCTGCGCGGCGCAAACCTGCAAATGGCGATCGTGCTTGACGAATATGGCGGAACCGCCGGAATGGTCACCTTGGAAGACCTTATAGAGGAAATCGTCGGCGAAGTCGCCGACGAGCACGACTCCGCGGGCCCCGAACTGCGCCACCTGCCCGACGGCTCCTGGATGATCCCGGGCATGTTCCGCCCGGACCAGCTCAACGAGCTCATCGGCGAGGTCGAGATCCCCGACGACGCCGCCTACGAAACCGTGGGCGGGTTCGTCATGGCCGAACTGGGCCGGATCCCGTTCCTCGGCGACGAGGTCGACACCGAGGGCGGCGCCTTCACCGTCACCGCGCTGGACAAGCGCCGCGTCGCGGAACTGCACTTCGTGCCGCGCCCGCCGCGGCCTTCCAAGGATTCCAGGTCGGCCAGCGCCTCGAGCGCTGCCTCGGCCCCCAGCCCCGACGAAGCAGTGGGGGGACGGGCATGAGCGACTTTTCCGGCTTGCTCTGGCTGGTCCTGCTGTTGCTGGGCAACGCGTTCTTCGTCGCGGCGGAATTCGCCGTGATGTCCGCCCGCCGCTCCCAGATCGAACCGCTGGCCGACGCCGGGGACAAGCGTGCGATCCGTGCCCTGAAGGCCATGGAGCAGGTCTCCATCATGCTCGCGGTGTGCCAGCTGGGCATCACCGTGTGCTCGCTGCTGATCCTGAACGTCGCCGAGCCGGCCATCCACCACCTCTTCGTGGTGCCGCTGCAGTTCCTGGGCCTGACCGAGGCGCTGGCCGGGTCCATCGCCTTCCTGCTGGCCCTGTTGATCGTCACCTTCCTGCACGTGACCTTCGGCGAGATGGTGCCGAAGAACATCTCGGTGTCGATGGCCGACAAGGCGGTGCTGCTGCTGGCCGGGCCGCTGTTGTGGCTTTCGGTGGGCGTGCACCCGATCGTGGTCTCGCTGAACTGGATCGCCAACCGCTTCCTGCACCTGATGGGCATCGAACCCAAGAACGAGGTGAACTCCGCGTTCACCGCCGCCGAGGTGGCCTCGATCATCGCCTCCTCGGCGCGCTACGGCACGCTGGAGGCCGACGACGCGATCATGCTGCGCAAGGCGCTGGAGTTCTCCGACCTCACTGCCGCCGGCACCATGGTCGGCCGCGACCAGGTCGTCGCCCTGGAGCAGGGGACCACGGTGCAGGAGTTCGAGCGCACCGTGGGCCGGACCGGCTTCTCGCGCATCGTCATCTCCCGGGACGGGGAATTCGTGGGCTACTGGCACATGAAGGACGTCATGGCGCTGCCCGACGAGCGGTACCGCGAACCGGTCACCGACATCGAGCTGCGCCCCATGGGCGTGGTGGCCGGCGACGCGGAGATCGAGGATGCGATGGAGCAGATGCGTGCCGACGGCAAGCACCTGGCCCGCGTCGTCGACGGAACCGGCGCCACACTGGGGATCCTGTTCCTCGAGG
Organism: Arthrobacter sp. UCD-GKA; assembly: GCF_001863355.1. Lineage (NCBI taxonomy): Bacteria > Bacillati > Actinomycetota > Actinomycetes > Micrococcales > Micrococcaceae > Arthrobacter > Arthrobacter sp. UCD-GKA. The sequence continues at coordinate 606,155 of NZ_MOLR01000001.1, forward strand.
ACGTGCTGGAGCAACTGGTCGGGGAAATCGACGACCAGAACCAGAAGCGCGGCATCCGCCGGGAAAACCGCAGCGCCCAATAATGCGAATGACTCGCAATTGAGATAGTCTGGGGTCTGCTGGTTTTCCCCGAAAGGTCCCGTACCCACCGCATGAACACACCACTTCGCGCCCTTGCCGCCGCCGCCTGCCTCCTGCTGCTTTCCGCCTGCGCCTCCGCGCCGGCGGGCCAAGGCGCGCAACCCGGCGGCGAGTCGGTGCTTGAGGTGGTCGCCTCGACCTCGGTGTATGCCGACGTGGCCCGCGCGGTCGGCGGGTCCGACGTGCATGTGGGCGCCCTGGTGGAGCAGACCTCCCAGGACCCGCACTCCTACGAGGCCACCGCCCGCGACAAGCTCGCGGTGTCCAAGGCAGACATCGTCATCGCCAACGGCGGGGGGTACGACCCGTTCATGGACGCGCTGGCCCAGGGCCTGTCGCTTCCCGGCGGCGCGATGATCCACGCGGTGGACTTCCAGGCCGGGCACGGGGAGGCCGCCGGCGCGGCCGCGCCCGCCGCGCAGGACCATGCCGGGCACGACCACGCGGAGGGCAACGAGCATGTCTGGTACGACGTGCACACCGTCGGCGCGCTGGCCCGCGGCCTGGCCGCCGAGTACTCCAAGCTCCTTCCCGCCAAGTCCGCGGAGTTCACCGCCGCGGCCGACGCCTTCGAGAAGCGCATCGACGCGCTGGCCGGGCGCATCGACGCATTGCGGGCCACCGCCGAGGGGAAGAAGTTCGCCATGACCGAACCGCTGGGCTTCTACCTGCTCAGCGAGGCCGGGATGGTGGACGGAACCCCCGCCGGCGTCAGCGCAGCGATGGAGGCCGGCGAGGACGTGCCCCCGCTGCTGCTCAAGCAGCTGGCCGAGGGGCTCGAATCGAACGAGTTCGCCGTGCTGGCCCTGAACACCCAGACCTCCGGGCCGCAGACTCAGAAGGTGGCCGCGCTGGCCAAGGCCGCCGGGGTCCCGGTGCTGGATTTGACCGAAACCCTGCCCGATGGGCTCAACTACATCACCTGGATGGAATCGAACGTGCAGCAACTCGAGGTGGCCCTTGGCCGCTAGCCCCAGCCCCGCGCCGGGCGCCCCGGCGAAACCCGCACCCGAACCGGTGGTGCGCCTGCGCGGCGCCTCGCTGCGCTTCGGGAACCGCCCGCTCTGGGACGGACTGGACCTGGACATCGCCCCGGGCGAGTTCCTGGCCGTGCTGGGCCCCAACGGGTCGGGCAAGACCACCATGCTGCGCACCCTGATGGGCCTGCAGGAACTGTCTTCCGGCACCGTCGAGGTCGCCGGCAGGCCCGCGACCCGCGGGTCGCGGCAGGTCGGCACCATTCCGCAGCAGCGATCCTTCGACGACAACACCCCGCTGCGCGCCCGCGACCTGGTCGCCCTGGGCATCGACGGGCACAAGTGGGGGATCCGGCTGGGCCGGGCGAAGATGCGCAAGCGCGTGGACGAGCTGCTGGAGCTGGTCGGTGCCACGTCCTACGCCGAGCGCCCCGTCGGAGTGCTCTCCGGGGGCGAGCAGCAGCGGCTGCGCGCCGCCCAGGCACTGGCCGACGACCCACGGCTGCTGCTCTGCGACGAGCCGCTGCTCTCGCTGGACTTGCACCACCAGCAGGCCATCTCCTCACTGATCCATCGGCAGGCGTGCGACCACGGCGCCGCGGTGGTCTTCGTGACCCACGAAATCAACCCGATCCTGCAGTACGTGGACCGGGTGCTGTACCTGGCCGGCGGGCGCTTCCACGTCGGGACCCCCGAGGAGGTCATGCGCTCCGAGGTGCTCTCCGAGCTCTACGGCAGTCCCATCGAGGTCTTCGAGTCCAACGGCCGCATCGTGGTCGTCGGCATGCCCGAGACCGTCACCCACGCCGACCCGCAGCATCGCGCGCACCCGCTTCAAGGAGCCTAGGAACCATGGACCTATCCGAGATCTGGAGCACCGTCTTCAGCTTCGAAGACTACGCCGAGATCCTGCCGCTGGTCTCCAACTCGCTGATCGCCGGGGCCCTGCTGGGCCTGGTGGGCGGGATGATCGGCATCTTCGTGATGCTGCGCGACATGGCGTTCGCGGTGCACGGCATCGCCGAGCTTTCCTTCGCCGGGGCCGCGTTCGCGCTGCTGATCGGTGCCAACGTGGTCGTCGGATCCCTGGTCGGATCGGTGCTGGCCTCGCTGGTGCTGGGCCTGATGGGCGCCGCGGCCAAGGACCGCAACTCCATCATCGGGGTGCTGATGCCCTTCGGGCTCGGCCTGGGAATCCTCTTCCTGGCGCTCTACCAGGGCCGCAGCGCCAACAAGTTCGGGCTGCTCACCGGGCAGATCGTCGCGGTGGACACCGTCCAGCTGGGCGTGCTGGCGGTGTGTTCCCTCATTGTGATGGTGGCTCTGGTGGCCATGTGGCGCCCGCTGACCTTCATTTCCGTGGACCCTGCCGTGGCGGCGGCCCGCGGCGTCCCCGCCGGCCGGCTCTCGGTCGCGTTCATGGTGGTCCTGGGCCTGGCCGTAGCGCTGTCGATCCAGGTGGTCGGCGCGCTGCTGGTCCTGGCCCTGCTGATCACCCCGGCCGCGGCGGCCATCCGGGTGACCTCCAACCCCGTCCTCACCGTCAGCCTCTCGGTGGCCTTCGCCATGACGTCGGTGGTGGGCGGCATCCTGCTGGCATTGGCCGGGTCGCTGCCGATCAGCCCCTACGTCACCACAATCTCGTTCCTGATCTACGTGGTGTGCCGGCTCATCGCCTGGCGCCGGGAGAAGGTGCGGCACTCCGAGAAGATGGCGGCCATGGCCGCCTGAGGCCCGCGCCGGGCCGCGGGCCCGATGAACCTCCAGGCGAAGGCGTGTGCCCGGTTCCCCCGTTGCGGGGATACGGGCACACGCCTTCGCCGTATCCGGCGCCCGGGGCAGCGGGACCGCGGCCAGGGGGCGGCAAAAGGTGTTGACTCCGCGGCCGCGGCACCCCAGTCTTGTCGTGGGATTCGGGCCCCGAATCCGGTGCCACATCAGTGAACTGGGCGAGTCCCGTGGACACGAACAAGGAACTGCAAGCCATCATCCGCCAACCCGGGGAGGGGGAGCGCCGTTGGTTCTCCGGCGGCGGGGTGCACATCTGGAAGGCCACCGAGGCGCAGACCGCGGGCGCCTTCCTGCTCTTTGAGGACCAGTTGGAAAAGGGCAAGGACACGCCCCTGCACACGCATCCGGAGTCGGACGAAACGATGATCGTGCTCAGCGGCGAGATCGTGATGCACCTGGACGGCCGGGAATCGAGGATCGGTGCCGGCGGCTTGGTGATGGCGCCGCGGGGGATGCCGCATGCGTTCAAGGTGACCGAGGAGGGAACGCGGGTGCTGTGCCTGCACACCCCCGGGGTCTGCCAGGCGTTCTACCTGGAGGCCAGCGTGCCGCTGCAAGACGGCGATCCGGGCACCGGCGAGGTCGATTTCGGCAGGGTCATGGAATCCGCGCGGCGCAACGGGGGCATCGAGATCCTCGGTCCCTCGCCGTTCGCCGCCCCGGAGGCCTGAGCGGGATCCGGGTCTCCCGGCTTGCGGGAACCGCCACGGCAACGCGGGACGTCCCCGGCGGCGCCGGACCGGCGGGTTGCGGACCTAGCTGGTACCGGCGGCCTTGCTTGCCGAGCAGGCCGGGCACAGCCCGTAGATCTCCACGGTGTGGGTGGGTTCGGTGAAGCCGTTTTCCTCGGCCACCCGGGCCGCCCACTTCTCCACCGCGGGAGCCTCGACCTCGACGGCCTTGCCGCAGGTCCGGCACACCAGGTGGTGGTGGTGGTGCTCGATGACGCACTGGCGGTACATCGCCTCGCCCTCGTTGTTGCGCAGCACGTCGACCAGGCCGTCCTCCGCCATGGAGAGCAGCAGCCGGTAGACGGTGGCCAGGGAGACCTTGTCGCCCTCGTCGACGAGCCATCGGTGAAGTTCCTGTGCCGTCACGAAGTCATCGACCTGGCCCAGCGCGGCATTCACTGCCAGGCGCTGCTTGGTCACCCGCTGTTCGGTTCCTCGCCGCGTGGTCGCAGGATTCGTCATGTGTTGGAGCACTCCTTGAAAGATGGGCACTGCGTCCGTACGCTGCGCGCCTCAGGCCGGCTGAAGAACAGCACCCGGGGCACGCCCCGATCGGACACCTTGAGTTTACCAGCGGGCCCGCGCGCCGGGTGGTTCCGCGCCCGGCACCGCGGGGCGGTCGGCCATCCACGGGTCCCGCGGCGCGCAGCGCGGGCCCCTATGCATCACCCGCGCCACCTGCCTAGGCTGGGGCCATGGAGATTACCAAGTTCAACCATTCATGCATCCGCGTCAGCTCCGGGGGCAGGTCGCTTCTCATCGACCCGGGAACCTTCTCGCCGCTGGAGCGGGCGCTCGAGGGGGCCGAGGCCATCCTGGCCACCCACGTGCACGCCGACCACCTGGATGTGGAAGCCGTGGTGGCGGCCATGGGGCGCGATGCGAAGCTGTCTTTCCGCGGACCGGCGGCACTGGCCGCCAGCGTGCTGGACGCCGCCACCCAGGCATCGGTTCCCGATGCCGCGGCGCGGATCCACGGGCTCGGGCCGGGCGAGGTCTTCGAGGCCGCGGGGATGGAGATCTCCACGCACGGCGGGATGCACGCGGTGATCCACCATTCGCTGCCGGTCGTGGCCAACATCGGCTACTTCATCGACCGGACGCTCTACCACCCGGGCGACAGCTACCAGGTGCCCGAGGGGATCGCCGTCGAAACGCTGCTGGTCCCGGCCCATGCCCCGTGGGCGAAGATCGGGGAGACCATCGAGTTCCTGGCCATGGTCAACGCGGCGGACAACATCCCGATCCACGACGGCCTGCTCAACGAGCGCGGCCTGTCCCTGGTGGACGGGCACCTGGGCCGGGTCGCCGCGGAGCACGGGTTGGGCTACCGCAGGATCCCCAACGAGACCCCGGTGGTGCTGGGGCAGCGCTGAAGGCGGCGGGCCGGGGCCCCGGGCGGCTACTCCCAGCGCCCGGTTTCCAGCAGGCGTTCGATCCGGCCCGCGTAGGGTTCCGGGTCCAGTCCCGCGGCCTTGAGCCAGCCGGCGTCGTAGTAGGAGGTCGCGTAGCGCTCCCCGTTGTCGCACAGCAGCGAGACGACCGACCCCGTTTCGCCCGCGGCGAGCATGTTCGCCACGACCTGCCAGGCCAGCCAGAGGTTGGTCCCGGTGGAGGGCCCGGCGCACAGGTGCGCGAAGTCCTGCAGGTGGCGCATCGCGGCGACCGAGGCGGCATCGGGCACCGTGGCCATGAAGTCGATGACCCCCGGCACGAAGCTGGGTTCCGGGCGGGCCCGGCCGATGCCCTCGATGCGGCTGGCGGTGCCGGTGGCGGCACCCGCATCGCCGCCGGAAACCGCCGCCTGCCAGGCCGGCAGGAACGCAGAGCCCTCGGGGTCCGCGACCGCCAGCCGGGTGGCGTGGCGGTGGTAGCGGGCGTAGCGGCCGATGGTCGCCGAGGTGCCGCCGGTTCCGGCGCCCACCACGATCCAGGAGGGCACCGGGTGTTCCTCCATGGCCAGCTGCTGAAAAATCGACTCGGCGATGTTGTTGTTCCCGCGCCAGTCCGTGGCCCGCTCGGCGTAGGTGAACTGGTCCATGTAGTGCCCATTGGTGGCCGCGGCCAGCCGCTCGGATTCCGCATACACGGCCGAGGGGTCCTGCACCAGGTGGCAGGTGCCCCCGGTGGCCTCGATCAACGCGATCTTCTCCGGGGAGGTTCCCGCGGCCATCACCGCGATGAACGGCAGGCCCAGGAGCTTGGCGTAGTACGCCTCGGAGACCGCGGTGGACCCGGAAGAGGCCTCCACGATCGTGGTGCCCTCGGTGATCCACCCGTTGACCAGTCCGTAGAGGAACAGGGAGCGGGCCAGCCGGTGCTTGAGGCTGCCGGTGCGGTGCGTCGACTCGTCCTTCAGGTACATCTCGATGCCCCACTCGCGGGGCAGCTCGAGCTTGTGCAGGTGGGTGTCGGCCGAGCGCATCGACTCGGCCTCGATGGTGCGTACCGCCGCATCGACCCAGTCACGGGTTCCGGAGGGGCGGGGCAGCGAAATCAAAGGCGTTGTATCCACCCGAGCAAGCCTACCGAACCGCCGTGTGGCGCGGTGCCCGACGCGCGGCCGGTGGCGGGAGGCGTGGGCAGGCGGGGAACCGGGTGGGAAACTAGGCTGGACCACACGAGGGGCCCGCGGGCCGAAGCCGCAAGCGAAGGGACACCGCCGCACATGGGCGAGGAACGAAAGACATTGATCCAAGCCGGGGAACTGGCCGCACTGCTGGCCTCCGGGGCCGACACCGTGCTGCTGGATGTGCGCTGGGCCCTGGGCGACGCGCATGGCCGGGAACACTACGAGGCCGGGCACATCCCCGGTGCGCTCTTCGTCGACCTGGAAACCGAGCTCTCGGCGCCTCCCGCCCCGGAAGCCGGCCGCCACCCGCTTCCCGAGGTGCACGACTTTGCCGCCACCGCCCGCCGCTGGGGCATCAACGAGGATTCGACCGTGGTGCTCTACGACGGAACCGGCGGATTGGCCGCGGCCCGCGGCTGGTGGCTGCTGCGCCACGCCGGTGCCGCCGACGTCCGGGTGCTGGACGGGGGAGTCCAGGGGTGGGAGGCCGCCGGGCACGGGCTGGAAACCGGAACCAACACCGCGGCCCCGGGCAACGTCCGCCTGGGCTGGGGGCACATGCCGGTGATCGACATCGATGCGGCCGCCGCGTTCCCCGGCCACGGGGTCCTGCTCGATTCCCGCGCCGCGGAGCGCTACCGGGGAGAGCTCGAGCCGATCGACCCGCGCGCCGGGCACATCCCGGGGGCACTCAACCGCCCCACCACCGAGAACCTGGAGGCCGACGGGCACCTGCTGGCACCGGGCCCGCTGGCCGCGGCGCTGGAGGCGCTTGGCGTGCAGCCCGGTGCCGGGGCGCAGGATATTGCGGCATATTGCGGTTCGGGCGTCACCGCCGCGCACCAGGTCCTCGCGTTGGAAACCATCGGCGTGCGCGCGGCGCTCTACCCCGGGTCGTGGTCGCAATACAGTTCCGATGCCGCCCGGCCCGCCGCCACCGGACCCACCCCGTGAGCTGCCGGATCCCGGCGTGAAGCGCGGCCGCTGGCTCCGGGCCCGGGGCAGAGGTAGGTTCGAAGCATGATCGGTCGACCGAAACCCCCGCCCCTTGACACCGCCGCCAGGCTGCACGCGCGTGAACGCACGAAAGTGCCCGCCGCGGCCATGGCCCCGGAGGCGGTGCCGGCGCTGGGCATCGCACAGCCCGGCGGGCCGGTGGTGCCCATGCTGATCCACCGCCGCGAACCCGGTCCGCGCGACGTGGTCATCGAGATCGAATTCTGCGGGCTGTGCCACTCGGACGTGCACACCGGGCGCGGGGAATGGGGCGCCAAGCGCCTGCCGCTGGTCCTCGGGCACGAGATGGTCGGCACCGTCTCGCAGGTCGGCGACGCGGTCGCCGACCTGCCCGTCGGCTCCCGGGTGGGGGTCGGCTGCCTGGTGGACTCCTGCCGCGAATGCGAGGAATGCCGCGCGGGCCTGGAACAGTTCTGCACCAAATCGGTGGCGACCTACGGCGGGCACGACGCCCGCACCGGCGAATACACCCAGGGCGGGTACTCCACGCGCATCGTGGTGGACGCCGGCTACGTGCTGCGGATCCCCGCGGCGCTGGATCCGGCCGCGGCCGCCCCGCTGCTCTGCGCCGGGATCACCACCTACTCGCCGCTGCGCCACCACAACGTGGGGCCCGGCAGCCGCGTGGGGGTCCTGGGCCTGGGCGGGCTGGGGCACATGGCCGTGAAGCTGGCCGTCGCGATGGGCGCCGAGGTCACCGTGCTGACCCGCGGCGACGCCAAGCACGACTCGGCGCTGGCCCTGGGCGCGCACACGGTCATCGACACGCTGGATGCGGCCGCGCTGCGGGGGATCCGCGACACCCTGGACCTGGTCATCGACACGGTCTCTGCCCCGCACGAGGTGGGCCCCTACCTCAAGGCGCTGCGCCGCGACGGCGCGTTGGTCCAGCTGTCGCTGCCCGAGKGCCCGATGCCGGGGTTCGACACCCGGGAGCTGGTCCACAAGCGGCTGAGCTACACCGGGTCGTTGATAGGCTCGATCGCGCAGACCCAGGAAATGCTCGACTTCTGCGCCGAACACCAGGTGGCGTGCGAGATCGAGCTGACCGGGGCGCAGCACATCAACGAGGCGTGGGACCGGATGGTCGCCGCCGACGTGAAATACAGGTTTGTCCTGGACGCCGCCACCTTGCGCGGCAACGACCACATGGAGGGTGCATGAGCACGCTGTTTACCAAGATCATCGACGGCCAGATCCCCGGGCGCTTCATCTGGAAGGACGAGCACTGCGTGGCGTTCCTGACCATCGGGCCGATCACGCACGGGCACACCCTGGTGGTTCCGCGCGAGGAACTCGACAAGTGGACCGAGGCACCGGCCGAACTGATGACGCACCTGGTCGAGGTGGCGGGCAAGATCGGCCGCGCCCAGGTCCGCGCATTCGGGTCCGAGCGCGCAGGGCTGATGATTGCCGGGTTCGAGGTCCCGCACCTGCATGTGCACGTGTGGCCGACCAACTCGCTGGCCGACTTCGACCTGGCACGGGCCGACACCGACCCGGATCCCGCCACGATGGACGCCAACGCCCAGAAGCTGCGGGCGGCGCTGCGCGAAGACGGCCACGGGGACCTGGTTCCCGAGGCCTGAGGCCGCGGCCCGATGTCCGGGGGACCGGCGCCCTGGGCTGGTTCCTGCGGCCGGCACCCGCAACGCAGAAGAGGCTGCCCGGTTCGACCACATGGCCGAACCGGGCAGCCTTTGTCGTGCACCGTTTTGCCTTCCGGCGGCTACTTGGCCGCGGCCAGCCCCTCGCGCATGGCCGTGCGGATCCGCTTGGCGGAGACCGAGTAGGCGGTGCCCAGCTCCTGGGCGAAGAGCGAGACCCGGTACTCCTCGAGCATCCACTTCACCGCGGCCAGTTGCGCCGGGGTGCGGGAACCGGGAACCAGCTGACCCAGGGCCGCATCGTACTCGTCCTCCAGCGACTGGATGTCCAGGGTTGCGGCGTTGTCCCGCGCCAGGTGCCCGGTGCCGAGCTTTTCCAGGCGCTTCTCGATGGCGGAGATGTAGCGCGGCAGCTGGGCCAACTGCGCGTAGCCGGTCTTGGCCACGAACCCCGGGTAGACGAGCTGCTCGAGCTGGGACTTCACGTCGTTCAACGCATTGACCAGCGCCAGCGAGGAGGCGGACTTGATGTCCTTGTTGATCCGCCGGGTCCCGGAAAGCACCTTCTCCACGATCGCGGTCACGGTGAAGACCGTGTCGATCAGCTCCGCGCGCACCTTCTCGTACAGGGCGTCGAACGCCGCCTTGGTGAAGGGCAGGGCGGCCGGGACCAGCTTGTCCACCGCGGCCATGGTGCAGTCGCGGATCAAGGCCTCGACGCTGCCGTGCGGGTTCTGCGTGAAGACCAGCTTTTCGGTGTTGTTCAGGTGGTCAAGGACGTACCGGGAGGGCGAGGGGACCTTGAGCAGCAGCAGCCGGATGACTCCGGTGCGGTGGGCGGCCAGTTGCTCGGCCGGGTTGCGGAAGACCGTCAGGCGCACGTCGGTGCCCGTGTCCAGCAGTGCCGGGTAGGCGGTGACCTGTTGCCCGGCGACCTCGGTGACGACCTTTTCGGTGATGGTCCCGGCCAGGCCGAGCCCGGTGTCCCAGTCGGTCAGCCCGGTGCGTTCCCACACCGTGGTGGCCACGGCCGTGGCTCCGCCGGGACGCGAGGCGGACTTCTGCCCGCGGTTCTTCGCGTTGCCGACCGTGCCCCTTGCCTGGCTTGATGCAGCAGCCGGGGCCCGGCCCGTGGAGTTGCCGGAGGCGGCCGCGGAGGGCAGCGCGGCGCCGGGCTTGATGCCCAGCGAGCGGGCCAGGGCCGAGCGGTTGGCCGCGGCCAGGGTCTGCTGCAGCACCGCCAGCTCCTGGGATTCGTCCAGGATCTTCGCCTCGGCGTCGATGACGGTGAAGGTGAAGCGCAGGTGCGGCGGCAGCGCCTCCCAGTTCCAGGAACCGGGGGGGATCACCACGCCCTTGAGCCGGCGCAGCACCAGCTCCAGGGATTCGGCCAGGTCGTCGGTCTCCGGGTTGAAGTCGGCCTCCAGCGCGGCCACGGCGGTGCGGGCCACGTCGGGGGCCGGGACGAAGTTCTTCCGGATGGCCTTGGGCAGCGACTTGATCAGCGCGGTGACCAGCTCCACGCGCAGCCCCGGGATGAGCCAGCGGAAGCGCACCGGGTCCAGTTGGTTCAGGAAGAGCACCGGTACGCGCACCGAGACGCCGTCGGATTCCCCGGCGCGGGCGGCCGGGTTGTACTCGTAGACCAAATCCAGGTCCAGGGTGCCGTGGCGCCAGGTGCGCGGGTAGGCGGCCTCGTCCAATTCCGTGGCATCGGCGGCCAGCATGTCTTCCGGGTTGAAGTCCAGCAGCGTGGGGTCCTCGTGCCGGGCGGCCTTCCACCAGCGGTCGAAGTGCCGCTCGGAGAGCACCTCGGGACCCAGGCGGGCATCGTAGAACTCGAAGAGGTCCTCGTCGGACACGCGCAGGTCGCGGCGGCGCATCCGGGTCTCGAGTTCCTCGATGTCCTCGAGCACCCGGCGGTTGCGGGCGAAGAACTTGTGGTGGGTCTTCCAGTCGCCCTCCACCAGCGCATGGCGGATGAACAGCTCGCGGCAGAGCTCCGGGTCGACCTTCGAGTACTGGATGCGGCGGCGCGGCACGATGGTCAGCCCGAAGAGCGTGAGCTTCTCGTAGCCCATGACCGCGCCGGAGTTCCGCGACCAGTGCGGCTCGGAMTAGCTGCGCTTGAGCAGTTCCCCGGCGACCTCCTCGACCCACTTGGGGTCCAGGCGCGCCACGGTGCGGGCCCAGAGCCGGGAGGTTTCCACCAGCTCGGCGGCCATGACCCACTCGGTGTTCTTGCGCGACAGCGCCGAGCCCGGGAACACGGAGAACCGGGTGCCGCGGGCGCCTACGTATTCGCGCTTGCGTTCGTCCCAGGAGCCCACGTGGCCCAGCAGCCCGGACAGCAGCGAAATGTGGATGGCGTCCTCGTTGGCGGCGGCGTCCACCGGCTCGGGGGAGATGGTGATGCCCAGCGGCTTGGCGAGCTGGCGCAGCTGGGTGAACAGGTCCTGCCATTCGCGCACGCGCAGGTAGTTGATGAATTCGTTCTTGCACAGCCTGCGGAAGGCCGAGGAGGAGAGCTCCTTCTGCTTCTCCTGCAGGTAGCGCCAGAGGTTCAGCAGCGAGGAGAAGTCGGACTTCGCGTCGGTGAAGCGCTTGTGCATCTCCGCGGCGCGTTCGCGCTTGCCGGTTTCCTCGCTGGGGCGTTCGCGCGGGTCCTGGATGGACAGCGCCGCGGCGAGCACCATGACCTCCTTGGCGCATCCCCGGTTCCCGGCCTCCACGATCATCCGGCCCAGGCGCACATCCACCGGCAGCTGCGCCAGCGACTTGCCGATGGCGGTGATGGTGGCCTCGGTGCCGGTGTCCAGGGCGCCGAGTTCGCGCAGTAATGCCACGCCGTCGTTGATCGACTTGGCATCCGGCGGCTGGACGAAGGGGAAGTCGGCGACGTCGCGCGCGGTGCGGACCACGCCCATCGAGCTCATCTGCAGGATCACCGCGGCCAGGTTGGTGCGCAGGATCTCCGGGTCGGTGAACTCGGGGCGGGTCTCGAAGTCCTCCTGCGAGTACAGGCGGATGGCGATGCCGTCACTCACGCGCCCGCAGCGGCCCGAGCGCTGGTTGGCGCTGGCCTGCGAAACCCGTTCGATGGGCAGGCGCTGGACCTTGGTGCGGTGGGAATAGCGCGAGATGCGGGCGGTGCCGGTGTCGATCACGTACTTGATGCCCGGCACCGTCAGGGAGGTCTCGGCGACGTTGGTGGCCAGCACGATGCGCCGGTTGCGCCCCGGCTTGAACACCTGGTGCTGTTCGGCCAGCGAGAGCCGGGCAAACAGGGGCAGGATCTCGGTGCCGGCCAGCCGCTTGTTGGTTTGCACGCGGGCCCGCAGCACCTCGGCGGCGTCGCGGATCTCGCGCTCGCCGGGGAAGAAGATCAAGATGTCCCCGGGGGCCTCCTTGGCCAGTTCGTCCACGGCCTCGGCGATCGCGTCCAGCGGGTCGCGGTCCTCGACCTGGGAATCCGGGTCCAGCTCGTCCTCGTCCATCCCGTCGGCCGGGTTCAGCGGGCGGTAGCGCAGTTCGACGGGGAAGGTGCGCCCCGAGACCTCGATGATGGGTGCCGGAACGGGCTCTTCGCCCTGGGGCCCAAGTGCGGCGAAGTGCTCGGCGAAGCGCTGCGGATCGATGGTGGCCGAGGTGATGACGATCTTCAAATCCGGGCGTTTCGGCAGGATCCGGCGCAGGTAGCCCAGCAGGAAGTCGATGTTGAGGCTGCGCTCGTGGGCCTCGTCGATGATGATCGCGTTGTACTTCTTAAGCAGCTTGTCGCGCTGGATCTCGGCCAGCAGGATGCCGTCGGTCATGACCTTGACCTTGGTGGAGCGGGAAACCTCGCCGGTGAAGCGGACGTGGAAGCCGACTTCGGCGCCGATGGTGGTGCCCAGTTCCTCGGCGATGCGTTCGGCCACGGTGCGGGCGGCCAGGCGGCGGGGCTGGGTGTGCCCGATCATGCCCTTCTCGCCAAGGCCCAGCTCCAGGAGCATCTTGGGCAGCTGGGTGGTCTTGCCGGAGCCGGTTTCTCCGGCGACGATGACCACCTGGTTGCCCTGGATGGCTTTCATGATGTCGTCGCGGCGGGCGGAAACGGGCAGGGCTTCGGGGTAGGAAATCGTCAGGGCCATGATGACCCAAGTCTATGCCAGCGCCACCGGCGAATCCTCCGGCCGCTGTCCCGGTGTCCGCGGCGCGCAAAGCGGGCCGCAAACCCCGGGTCTACGGGCCGTGGCGGGGTGTGCGCAGTGTCAAAACACGGCTTTGTCCACGGTACCGTCTGATTCTCAAGTCGCATGGATACCAATTGTCTGATTTGCGGGGACTTTCCATGAAAGATGCATGATGGCAAGATGAATGGTCGATGGTTTGTCTTGCATTTCATACCAGATGGAAGAAATGTGAGTAGGTTCACATGTAGTATCAAAGGAATTCATGAGGAGAACTTCCTGCCGATCGGCCGAGGTTGGGCTAATCCTGAAAACCCCCTGGTGCGGCCCTGGTGGCGCACCAGGAATGACACTCGCACGTCGTGAAAGGAACACAATGAAATTCATCAAGTCCGTACAGATCGCAGCCGGGGTGGCTGCCACCGCATTGGTGCTCACCGCATGCGGCGGATCCACCACCCCCGAGGCCACCGGCTCCTCCGAAGCCGCCGGCCCGGTCACGATCGGCATCGCCCAGTACGTGTCCCACCCGTCCCTGGACGCCGTGGTCACGGGCTTCAAGAAGGGGATGGCGGACGCCGGCTACACGGGCGATGACAAGGTCAAGTACGACTTCGCCAACGCCCAGGCCGACCAGGCCACCAACACCTCGATCGTGGGCAAGTTCGCCTCCGACCAGGACATGGACCTGGTCCTGGCCATCGCCACCCCGACGGCCCAGGCCGCCGCCCAGTCGATCACCAAGATCCCGGTGCTCTTCTCCGCGGTCACCGACCCGATGGAAGCCAAGCTGGTTTCCAGCCTCGAGGCACCCGGCGCCAACGTCACCGGCACCTCGGACAAAAACCCGGTCAGGGAACAGCTCGAACTGCTCAAGAAGATCAAGCCCGACGCCAAGACCGTGGGCATCGTCTACTCCTCGGGCGAGGTCAACTCCGGCGTCCAGGTCCAGTGGGCCAAGGATGCCGCAGCCGAATTGGGCCTGACCATCGAGGAGAAGGCCATCTCGGCTTCCTCCGAGGTCCAGCAGGCGGCCTCGGGCCTGAACGTCGACGCGTTCTACGTCCCGACCGACAACGCCGTGGTATCGGCACTCGAAGGCCTGCTGCAGACCGCACAGGACAAGAAGATCCCGGTGATCTCCGCCGACGGCGAGTCCGTCAAGCGCGGCGCAACCGCCACCTACGGCCTGAACTACGAGAAGCTCGGCGAGCAGACCGCGGCCATGGCAGTGAAGCTGCTCAAGGGCGAGGCCAAGCCGGAGACCATGCCGGTCGAGACCATCACCAAGGTCGAGCTCTACCTGAACACCACCGCGGCGGAGAAGATCGGCCTGACCTTCCCGGCAGACATGCTCTCCGAAGCAGCGGAAACCTACAAGTAAACACGACCGCAACACGGTCCAACCACCGGTGGCCGGTCGGTCAACCCCGACCGGCCACCGCCATTAGCCCAACACTCGAAACGCAAGGATCCACCCATGATCACCGCGGTTGAACTAGGCCTGATCTACGCGATCATGGCACTCGGGGTCTACCTGACCTTCCGCATACTTGACTTCCCCGACCTGACCGTCGACGGAAGCTTCACCACCGGCGCGGCAGTCGCGTCCATATCGATCGTCAATGGCATCAACCCGTTCATTGCCACGATCCTCGCCTTCTTCATCGGCGGCCTCGCCGGCGTCATCACCGGTCTGCTGCACACCAAGGGCAAGATCGATGGGCTGTTGGCCGGCATCCTGACCATGATCGCCTTGTATTCGATCAACCTGCGCATCATGGGCAAGGCCAACACCCCGCTGTTGGGCGAGGACACCGTCCTGTCCTTCATGCGCGAAAACCAGCTGCTGGGCACCTGGACCTCCGTCGGTCTGATGTTCGCCGGATGCCTGGTCGCCGTGGCGCTCATCGTCTGGTTCCTGCGCACCGACGTCGGGCTGGCCATGCGCGCCACCGGCGACAACGAGGAAATGATCCGGTCCTTCGGGGTGAGCACCGACAACCAGAAGATCCTGGGCCTGGCGCTTTCCAACGGCCTGGTCGGCTTCTCCGGCGCCATCATCGCCCAGTTCCAGGGCTTCGCCGACATCGGCATGGGCATCGGCGTGATCCTCATTGGGTTGGCCTCGGTCATCGTGGGCCAGGCCATCTTCGGGCAGAAGTTCATCTGGATCGCGGCCCTGGCCGTGGTCTTCGGCTCGGTCGTCTACCGCCTGGTCATCCAGCTGGCACTGAACGCCGGCCTGGAGGTCAACGACATGAAGCTGATCTCCGCGGTGCTGGTGGTCGTCGCGCTGATCCTTCCGCAATGGAAGGGCTTCGGGAAGTTCGCCAACCGCATCCGCATCCGCGGCAAGGCCGTGCAGCCCAACGGCGTGAAGGAAGAGGTGGGAACCAATGCTTGAGATCAGGAACCTGAACAAGACCTTCTTCCCCGGAACCGTCAACGAACGCAAGGCGCTGCGCGACATCAACCTGGAATTGACTTCGGGCGAGTTCGTCACGGTGATCGGTTCCAACGGCGCGGGCAAGTCGACCGTGCTGAACATGGTCGGCGGCAAGCTGCAGCCGGACTCCGGGACCGTGCGCATCGGCGGCAAGGAAGTCACCCGGCTTCCGGACCACGCGCGCGCCAAGTACATCGGGCGGGTCTTCCAGGATCCGATGGCCGGCACCGCGCCGAACATGTCCATCGAGGAGAACATGTCCCTGGCCCTGGGCCGGGGCAAGTTCCGCGGGCTGAACCCCGGGGTGAACAAGCGCAAGCGCGAGCTGTTCGTCGAGGAGCTGCGCTCCCTGGAGCTCGGGCTGGAGAACCGGCTCAAGGCCAAGGTCGGGCTGCTTTCCGGCGGCCAGCGCCAGGCGCTGAGCCTGCTGATGGCCACGTTCTCCGGTCCCCAGATCCTGCTGCTCGACGAGCACACCGCTGCCCTTGACCCGCAGCGTGCCGCCCTGGTGGCCCGGCTGACCGAGGAAATCGTGGAGCGCCACAAGCTGACCACGCTGATGGTCACGCACAACATGGAGCAGGCACTGCGCCTGGGGTCCCGGCTGATCATGATGCACGACGGGCAGGTCATCCTGGACCTGGACTCGGCGCAGAAGGCGAAGATGACCGTTCCGGACCTGCTGCACGAGTTCGAGAAGATCAAGGGCGCCCAGCTCGACGACCGGACCATGCTGCAGTAGCGGCCCGCCGCGCCGGTTTGGCTGGAAGCAAGCGACGAAGGAGCCGCACGCCCCTGAAGGGGGGAGTGCGGCTCCTTCCTCGTCCCGCGCACCCCGGTGGCCGGCCGCGTGGCAGGTTGCGCACCATGCCGCGCTGGCGGCTCCCCGGCAGTTCAGGCAGGGGCAGGGATCCGGGGCTACTGCAAGGCGGAGGTGAGCCGGGCCAGGTTGTCCAGCACCGTGGAGCGCAGCGGCTGGCGCATCCATTCCTCAAGCGTCAGCATCCGGCTGACCTCGCGGTACTCGTCCTCGACGGCGCGCAGCCGCGCCACGAATCCGGCATCGCGCACCAGCATCGAGACCTCCATGTTCAGGCTGAAGGACCGCATGTCCATGTTGCTGGAGCCGATCATCGCCACCTCGTCGTCGATGGTGAAGTGCTTGGCGTGCAGGATGTACGGGGCGGGATAGAGGAAGATGCGCACCCCGGCGCGCAGCAGCTGTTCGTAGTAGGACCGTTGCGCGTGGTGGACCAGCGCCTGGTCGCCGATCTCCGAGACGAACAGGTCCACCGGCACCCCGCGCGCCACCGCGGAGCTGATCGCATACAGCAGCGACTCGTCGGGCACGAAGTACGGGGAGGTGATCACGATGCGCTGCTGGGCCGCGTGGATCAGCCCCAGGAAGAGCCGCAGGTTGTTCTCGCGCTCGAACCCCGGGCCCGAGGGCACCACCTGGATGAGCATGGTCCCGGCATCGGCACGGTGGTCGATCAGTGCGCCGCTCACCCGCGAGAGGTTTTCGCCGCCCGAGACCAGCTCGGCCCGGCGCACGCCCTGGAGGATGACCTCGCCGGTCTCGGAGTACCAGTCGGAGATGAACACCGCGTCCAGGGTCGAGACGCCCGGGCCGCGCAGTTCCACGACCAGTTCCTTCCACTTCAGCCCGCGCTTGATGTTCTTCTTCACGTTGTAGTCCCGGGAGATCATGTTCAGCGAGCCCATGTAGCCCACGGTGCCGTCGATGACCAGGATCTTGCGGTGGTTGCGCAGGTCGGGGCGCTGGAACTTGCCCTGCAGCGGCAGCAGCGGGAGCATCAATGTCCAGTTCGCGCCCATTGCTTCCAGCCGGGCCTTGGTGGCCGCATAGTCCCTCTTGCCGCGCGAGGCCCAGTGGTCGAGCATCACGTTCACCGTCACCCCGCGCTCGATGGCCCGCTCCAGCGCGTCGAAGAAGCCGGCGGTGGTCGCATCGACGCCCAGGATGTAGAACTGCACGTGCACGTAATCGGTGGCGGAGTCCACGGCGTCGGCCATTGCGGCGATGGTCTGCTCGTAGTCGCCCAGCAGCGTCCCGGAATTGCCCGCCAGCAGTGGTAGGCCCCCGTACGTGGCGTTCATCCGGACCAGCGAGTTGAACCACTCCGGGTTGTTTCCATGGGTGTCCTCGAGGCGCTCCTCCGCGCTGACGGCGCGCATGAACGTGTTGATCTCCTCCTGCACCTCGCGGCGCTTGCGCGGCAGCTTGGGGGAGCCGATCAGCAGGAAGGCGATGACCCCGAAGTAGGGGATCAGGAAGATCGCCAGCAGCCACGCCATCCCGGAGGTCGGGCGCCGGTTCCGCGGCACGAAGATGATCGCCAGGACGCGAATGGCCAAATCGACGACCACCAGCGCGGTCGCCCACCACCAGGCACTTGTAAACATGTATGCAACTTTCCCGAAGCCGGACCGATCGTCCGAACCATGCGTTCCACTAGGTACGCTAGCGGATCGGCGGTTCCCGCGGTGTTCACCCGGCCCCGGAGCCGCCGGCGCGTTGCCAGCAGATACCGCGGGGCAGGGCACCGGCGACCCGCATCCGGGGCCTCAGCCGAGGGACTCGGCCTCGTCCTCCCGCGGGGAGAGGACCACCTTGTTGTCCAACCCGTTGAAGGTCTTCACCGGACGACTCATGTCCCAGGCCGGCCACTCCGCGATCCCCATGGTGGCAAAGCACACCCACGCCTCGTGCATGGCGCTGGCCAGCGCCTGCGGTGCCGAATTCCCCACCAGCCCGATGGCATCGGCCGTGGCCAGGTTGTCAAAGACGAAGGGGAGCTCGGTGCCGTGCGCCGCACCCAGTTCCTCCACGGGGCTGTGCCACGCAAACTCGTACACCTGGGTCTGCGCCCCGGCGTAGTGCCGGGCATCGGCCAACTTGTACATCGGCACCCGCAGGAGCTTGTCGGTGGCCAGCGCACCGAGCAGCTCGCCCGGGCCGGCACCTGGGCGGTTGTGCGCGAAGAGCTTTTGCGCAGCGTGCGGGATCCCGGCCTTGCGCCGGGCCAGCGCCAGGTGGACCTTGGTGATCTTTTCCGCCCGGCCGGAGGGCACCAGCCACAGCCGGGCCTCCTCGGCGGTGGTGCCGACCAGCAGCGGGATCTGCTTTCCGGCGCCGGCGACCATTGCCTCCAACGGGTCCTCGGGGACCAGCTGCCCATCGATCGCCAGCGTGTAGGAGGATCCGCCCTCCAGCGGGCCGGCCCCGGTGGACACCCGCTGGAGGGAAGCCAGCAGCTCGGCGGGGGTGCGGGCAGCGAAGTCCTCGCGGGTTGCCCCGATGCCCAGGTCGGTGGCGAGCTTCTGCGTCATCCGCCGGGCCCGGTTTACCGGCTGCGCCGACAACGGGGCACTTTGGATGATGGCCCGGGAGACCAGCAACGCCGCACGCGGATGGGCCAGCAGCGCGGCCACCAGGGAGCCGCCGGCCGAATGCCCCATCACCGTGACCTGTCCCGGGTCCCCGCCAAAGGAGGCGATATTGGCCTTGACCCACTCCAGCGCGGCGATGACGTCGGCCAGCCCCAGGTTCAGCGGGGCATCCTCCAGCACCGAGAACCCCTCGGCGCCCAGCCGGTAGTTGGCCGCGACGAAGACCACCGCGTCGCGTGCGAAGGCCGTACCGTCGTAGCCATCCAGGGAGTTGGAGCCGTGCTGCAGCGCCCCGCCGTGGATCCACACCAGCACCGGGCGCAGTGCCGGGGAATGCCTGTCCGGGGCGTACACGTCCACGTTCAGGCACCCGTCCCCGGGAATGTTCTTCGTGGGCAGCAGCCGTCCCAGCGCCCCGGCATACGGGAGCTGCCCGGCGGTGGGTCCGTGGGCGGTCGCGGGCAGGGGGCCGGTCCACGGTTCCGGCAGCGTGGGAAGGGCGAAGCGGTTCTCCCCGACGGGCGCCGCGGCATAGGGGATGCCCAGGAACCGCTGCACGCCACCGACCAGCATTCCCTCCACCGGGCCGCTGGGCGTGGCACGGATCAGCGAAACGCCGTTCGGATCATTGCCGACACCCATGGATTCCACCTCGTTCTCGCGCCACCACCGCCATGAATCCAGATTAGCGGCGCGACGTCGGCAATGGCAGGGGGGTGTTCAGGTTCCGCGGCACCCGCCGCGGCCATGGGGCACAATGGGTGCCAGGGGCAGGCAGGCCCCGCCCGGGGGTGCCCGGCCGAGGGCCGCCGGGGCCCGTCCGCCGCAAGCAATGCCGCACCCGACGCCGCAAGGAGCACCATGGCCAAGATCAGGGGCACGACGCCCGAGGAGTACTTCGCGAACGTCCCGGCCGAACTCCGCCCCAGGGTCATGGAGCTGCACCGGGCCCTGGCCCAAGCGCTGCCGCGGGCGCAGGTGCAGATCAAGTGGGGGCAGCCGGCCTTCGTCGACGGCACCATCCTGGTCTCCTACGCCGTGTTCGCCAAGCACATCAACTTGTACACCACGCCGAGTTCCCGCGAGGCGCTCGCCGGGGAACTGTCCGGCCACCGGACGGGCAAGGGCTCGATCCAGCTGCCGCACGATGAGCCGCTGCCGATCGGGCTCGTCAAGCGCGTCGCCGCCGCGCGGGCCCAAGAATACCTGGAGCACGGGGTGTTGTGGATGTCCTAGCGCGCCCCCACGTAGGTCCAGTGCCAGGGTTCGCCGGCCACGGTGTTGACGAATTCGTGGCGTGCGGCATGCGACTCCATCCAGCGCAGCGCCTCACCGGAAAGCGTCATGTCCACGCTGATGCCCAGCCCGTGCTCGCTGGTTCCCTCCGCGGCCGCCGTGCCGCCCTCGGAGAGCAGCCCGTAGCGCTTGATGAGGCCTTCCTGTTCGGCCAGGCTGCGGTAGGCCGAATTCACCTGCACCTCGTGCCCGGCCCGGCGCAGCCCCACGGCCAGCTCGGTGAACGCGGCCGCGGCCTCCGGCGCCAGGTAGCGGCCCGGTCCGATGCGCACCAGCTCATCGAGCGGGATCTGGCCGTTGCCGTACGTGGCACCGAGGCTTGTGCCCTCCGCGGATGCGGCAGCCGGCCGCAGCGCGGACCCTGCCGAGAACCCCGCCTCCGGTTCCGGCTCCGCGAAGGGCTTCAGTGCATAGGCGATCCCGAGGACGGAAGCGGTGAGCATGGCCAGCGCGGTGAGCACGGCGGCCAGGCGCATTGCCCGGGCCATCGGCGAGGGCGGGAGTTGGGAGGGAAAACTCATCATGGTTCCAGTCTTCGCGGATCCGGGGCCGTGCGCATCGGGCCGCGGGCCGATTCCCGTCCCGGCGATGCGGTACCTGCGTCTGAGCAGTGCGGTACCTGCGGGTGACCCGCCGCCGCGCGGGGACGTCTAACGTAGTGAGCATGCACAATTGCGTTTCCCGTCGTTCGGCGGCAGCTGCCCCGGCACGAGCCCGCGCCGGGACCGGGCCGGAGGGCGCCCGGTGAGCGCGCCGGTTCACGCACGGGCGCAGGACACCGATCCGGTCCGCTGGCGCGGGCGGTGGGGATGGCGCTCCGATGTCACGGCGGCGTTCATGTTCCTGGCCCTGGTGGTGCTCTGCCACGAATTCCTCTTCATGGCCAGGATCTCGGGCAGCCAGCTGGCGGACATCGCGCTCTTCGTGCTGGCCGCGGCCGTGGCCATCGGCTGCGCGCGGGTGCTGCCCGGGGTGGCGCTGTCCCTCATCTGGGTGGGGACGCTGATGCAGATGCTCGGCGGGTTCGACATCGACCTGGCCCAGCTGGCCGCGCTGTACGTGGTGGGGATGGTGGCCCGATTCGGCACCCGGCTCTGGGTGTTCATGGCCGGGGCATCGATCGCGGTGGGCTCGGTGCTGGGCACCTTGTACATCGCGCGCGTCGGCTCCTGGGTCTCCGGGCCGCTCTTCGCCGCCATGGACTCCAATGCCTGGCCTGAGCGCAACCAGGTGGTCGCGATCTTCGTGGTGGTCGCCTCGGTGATGACCCTGCCGTGGCTGCTGGGGTTGCTGGTGCGGCTGTTCGCCGGCAAGCAATCCGCCGAGCGCGGCTCCGCCCAGGCCCGCGAGGAGGCCGACAGCGCGCTGGAGCTCGCCCGGCTGCGGGCCGAGAACGCGGCGCTGGCCCGCGACGTGCACGACGTGGTGGGCCACTCGCTGGCCGTGATCATCGCGCAGGCCGACTCGATCCGCTTCATCCCGGATGGCGACGTCGCCCGCATCCGCGAGACCACCGGCACCATTGCCGACGCGGCCCGCCGCTCCCTGGGCGAGGTGCGCCAGGTGCTCTCGCAAACCGCCGAAACCAGGCCCGCTGACACCCGGGCGACGCAAACCCCGCCGACCGATTCCGGGGCGGCGGCCGTGCGTCCCGGGCACCCGGTGACGCGCAGCCTGGCGCTGGCGACCGCGCAAATGGGGCTGCTGCCCCCGCGGACCTCGGAGATCTCCGCGATCCTGGCGAACGTGCGCGGCACCGGGTACGAGGTCAGCGAGGAAACCCTCGGGGAGCCGGTGCCGCTGCCGGCGGACATCGTTCCGGCCACCCGGCGGATCATCCAGGAGATGCTCGCCAACGCGCTGCACCACGGCTGCTCCACCACCCCGATCTACGTGCGGCACTACTGGGGTGCCACCAGCTACACGCTGAGCGTGACAAACTACTTTGAGTCCTCCGCCGCCTCGGCGCGGACCGGGACCGGGATCGCGGGCATGCGCCAGCGCCTGGCCAGCCTCTCCGGAACCCTGAGCATCGACTCCGAGGACGGGGTCGCCGGCGCCCCCGACCTGTTCACGATCGCCGCAACCTTCCCGATCAACACCGAATGGATGAGCCGTTGACCCACCCCAAGATCCGCGTGGCCCTGGTCGATGACCAGCAGCTCTTCCGCTCCGGCCTGGCCGTGATCATCGGCGCCCAGCCCGACATGGCCGTGGTGGCGCAGGCCGCCGACGGCACCGAGGCGCTGGGGGAGATCGCCGCCCACGGCCCGGACGTGGTGCTGATGGACGTGCAGATGTCGCCCATGGACGGGGTCGAGGCCACCCGCAGGATCTTCGAGGATGTATCCGGGCGCTTCGCCACGGTCCCGAAGGTCATCATGCTGACCACCTTCGACTGGGACGAGCACGCCGCCACCGCGGTCCGCCACGGCGCCAGCGGGTTCCTGCTCAAGGACAGCACCCCGGAGTTCGTCTGCGAATCGATCCGTGCGGTGCACGGCGGTTCCGCCGTGATCGCCCCGCAGTCCCTGGCCGCGCTGCTGCGCGACGAGCCCGAACCGGTGCCCGAGGTCCCGGTGCCGTACCTGGAACTGACCGAGCGGGAGCGGGAGGTCTTCAACGCCGTCGCGCTGGGGCTGACCAACCAGGAGATCTCCGGGCGGCTGTTCCTGAGCGAATCCACGGTCAAGACCCACATCGGGTCGATCCTGCGCAAGCTCGCGCTGCGCGACCGGGTGCAGATCGTGGTGTACTCCTACGAGAACGGCATCTGCCGCTAGCGCCGCGTGCGTTCCCGACGGGCCTCCGGCCCGCTTTGCGCATGCGTCCGCCGCGGCCTGTGGGGCAAGACACGTGGTGCCAATTGGTGGCCGCGGCACCATTGGCTGTAGTCTCAACCGTAGCCAATGCACCTTTTCTCAAAGGAGCGGCGGTTAGGCCCCCGTGGAGATTCGCCGTCACCACGGGGGCCGCTTAATTTAACTTCCGGTCTGCTTTTCCGGCACCCCTTGCGGGCCGGCGTTCCGGGCATGAAAAAAGCCCCCGTCCGCCAGGCTGGCCTGGCAAACGGGAGCTTTCACGGTGCCCTCGAAAGGATTCGAACCTTCGACCTTCCGCTCCGGAGGCGGACGCTCTATCCCCTGAGCTACGAGGGCGATGCCGGAGTGCGAAACTTGCCCGCAAAACGAATTCCGGCTGGGAACGTAGACGAGCTTAGCAGGTGTGAAGCGGGGAATGACAAATCGGGACCCGCGCCGCACTCCGGCGGTGCCCAAAAGCGCCCCTGATGTGTGCGACGTCGCTCCGTCACATCGGCGGCAGCGGCCCGCGGGCGCGGTTATCCTTGAGTGGTGACTCCTGAAGAACTCTCCACAGCCATTTCCGCTTGCCTCCGCGATGCCGTCGCCGCCGGCCAGATTTCCGTCGACGTACCCGAGAGCGTGCGAGTGGAGCGACCCAAGAGCCGCGACCACGGGGACTGGGCCACCAACATCGCCCTGCAGCTGGGCAAGAAGGCCGGGATGAACCCGCGCGACTTCGCCCAGGTCCTGGCCACCCGCCTGGCCGATGCCGACGGGGTCGCCAAGGTCGAAATCGCCGGACCGGGCTTCCTGAACATCACCCTCGAGGCCGGGGCCGCCGGCGAACTGGCCCGGTCAATCGTCGAGGCCGGTGCCGCCTACGGCACCAACGAAGCCCTGGTCGGCCACGAGATCAACATGGAGTTCGTCTCCGCGAACCCCACCGGCCCGCTGCACATCGGCCACACCCGCTGGGCGGCCCTGGGCGACTCGATCGCCCGCGTGCTCAAGGCCAGCGGCGCGTCCGTCACGTCCGAGTACTACATCAACGACGCCGGCAACCAGATGAACATCTTTGCCCTGTCGGTCTACAACCGCCTGCACGGGCTGCCGGTGCCCGAGGGCGGCTACCCGGGCGGGTACATCAAGGAACTCGCCGACGCGGTGGCCGACGCGCACCCGGACATCCGCACCCTGACGCAGGAAGCGGCGCTGCCGATCGTCCGCCACGCCGCCTACGTGGCGCAGATGGCCGACATCAAGGAAACCCTGAACGACTTCGGCGTCGAGTTCGACGTGTTCTTCTCCGAGCAGGAACTGCACGCCGGCGGAGCGGTCGAGGACGCCGTGGCGCGCCTGCGCGAGCAGGGCCACATCGACGACACCGACGGCGCGGTCTGGCTGCGCACCACCGACTTCGGCGACGACAAGGACCGCGTGCTGATCCGCGCCAACGGCGAGCCGACCTACTTCGCCGCCGACGCCGCCTACTACCTGTCGAAGAAGGACCGCGGCTTCACCGAGAAGATCTACCTGCTCGGCGCCGACCACCACGGCTACGTCAACCGCCTCAAGGCCATCGCTGCCGCGGCCGGGGACGACCCCAAGGTCAACATCGAGGTGCTGATCGGCCAGCTGATCTCCGTGAACGGAGCCCGCCTGTCCAAGCGCGCCGGCAACATCATCGAGCTGCGCGACTTGATCAACTGGCTCGGCGCCGACGCGCTGCGCTACTCGCTGGGCCGCTACCCGGCCGATTCGCCGATGACCATCGACCCCGAGCTGCTCAAGAAGAACACCAACGACAACCCGGTGTTCTACGTCCAGTACGCCCACGCCCGCTCGCGCGCCGCCAGCCGCAACGCCGTGGAGAAGGGCGTGGAGCGCACCGACTTCGACGCCACGCTGCTGGTCCACGACACCGAAAACGACCTGCTCGCGGCCCTGGGGCAGTTCCCCTCGGTCGTCGCCCAGGCAGCCACGCACCGCGAACCGCACCGCGTGGCCCGCCACCTCGAGCTGCTCGCCGGCGCCTACCACTCCTGGTACGCCGCTTGCCGCGTGACCCCTGTGGGCGACGGCACCGTCGAGCCCATCCACCGCACCCGCCTTTGGCTCAACGACGCCACCACCCAGGTCCTGGCCAACGGCCTTGACCTGCTGGGCGTGTCCGCACCGGAAAAGATGTAAGGACCCCACCATGGCCGTTTCACCACTTGCCCCTTCCTGGCTATCCTTCCCCGAAGACGCCAACGCGCTGCGCCCCATAGAGTGGGCCGCCGGCGTGGCCCGGGCCCAGGACGGCGAGCTCGCCGTCCAGGGCATCGGCGTCGCCGAGCTGGCCCGCGAGTTCGGCACCCCGCTGTTCGTGCTCGACGAGGACGACTTCCGCGCCCGCGCGGCCGGCTTCAAGCAGGCCTTCGACGCCGCGTTCAAGGACCTGTGCGGCGGGGTCGATGTCTACTACGCCGGCAAGGCGTTCTTGAGCACCGAGGTCGCCCGCTGGGTCACCGCCGAGGGCCTGCGCCTGGACACCTGCTCCGGCGGGGAAATGGCCGTGGCCCGGGTGGCCGGCGTGCCCGCCGCGAACCTGTCGCTGCACGGGAACAACAAGTCCGTCACCGAGATCCGCACAGCACTCGAGGCGGACCTGGGCCGCATCGTCGTGGACTCGCTCGACGAGCTGCAGCGCGTCGCGGACCTGGCCAGGGACACGGGAAAACGCGCCAACGTGATGCTGCGCCTGACCCCGGGCGTGCATGCCAGCACCCACGAATTCATCGCCACGGCCCACGAGGACCAGAAGTTCGGGCTCTCGATGATTCCGGTGGGCGACGACGTTTCCCCGGCCGCCGCCGCGGTGCGCTTCGCGCTGGAGCACGCGGAGCTGAACCTGCTGGGCCTGCACGCACACATCGGCTCGCAGATCTTCGAATCCGAAGGCTTCGCGCTGGCCGCGCAGAAGATGCTCGGCTTCCTGGCACAGGTCAAGCAGGACCACGGCGTCGAGCTGCCCGAGCTGGATTTGGGCGGCGGCTACGGCATCGCCTACACCGAGGCCGACACCCCCAGCACACCGGCCGTGCTGGCCGCCGCGATGGCCGAGGTCGTGGGCAAAACCGCCGCGGAACTCGGCCTGGCGGTCCCGCGGATCTCCATCGAACCGGGCCGCGCCATCGCCGGTTCCTCCACCTTCACCCTCTACGAGGCCGGGGTGCGCAAGAGTGTCCAGGTGGAAACCGCCGACGGCACCCTGGTGCCGCGCCGCTACATCTCGGTGGACGGCGGGATGAGCGACAACGCCCGCCCGGTGCTCTACGACGCGGACTACACCGCGGTGCTCGCCTCCCGTGTGACGGAAAGCGACCCGATTATTTCCCGCGTGGTTGGCAAACACTGCGAATCCGGTGACATAGTCGTACGGGACGTTTACCTGCCCGAGGATGTTGCCGCAGGCGACCTGCTCGCGGTGCCCGGCACCGGGGCGTATTGCTGGGCATTGGCCAGCAACTACAACTACCKGGGACGCCCGGCCGTGGTGGCGGTGCGCAACGGCGCAGCCCGCGCCATCATCCGCAGGGAAACCGAAGCCGATCTGTTGGCCCGCGACTTGGGAGCATAGTAATAAACGTGAAGACATTGAAGGTGGCCCTGCTGGGCTGCGGCAACGTGGGAGCCCAGGTTGCCCGCATCCTGACGGACGACGCGGCGGTGCTGGCCGACCGCGCCGGCGCGAAACTTGAACTGGCGGGCATTGCGGTGCGCAACACCGCCGCCACGCGAGACGTGGTTCTCCCGGCGGACCTGTTCACCACCGACGCCGAGGCGCTGGTCGACGGCGCAGACATCGTCATCGAGCTGCTCGGCGGCCTCGAGCCGGCCGGTGCGCTGATCCGCCGGGCGCTGTCCCGCGGCGCCTCGGTGGTCACCGGCAACAAGGCACTGCTCGCGGCCCAAGGCGCGGAACTGAACGCCCTGGCCTTCGAATCCGGCGCCCAGCTGCGCTACGAGGCAGCCGTCGCCGGCGCCATCCCGATCCTGCGCCCGATCTCCGACTCCCTCTCCGGGGACCGGATCACCAAGGTGATGGGCATCGTCAACGGCACCACCAACTTCATCCTCGACGCCATGGACACCACCGGTGCCGCGTTCGAGGACGTGCTGGGCCAGGCCCAGGACCTGGGCTACGCCGAGGCCGACCCGACCGCCGATGTCGAGGGGCACGACGCCGCCGCCAAGGCCGCGATCCTCGCCTCACTGGCCTTCCACACCGACTTCGCCTACGCGGATGTCCACTGCGAGGGCATCACCAAGATCACCGCGGCAGACGTCGCGGCGGCCAAGGACGCCGGCATGGTCATCAAGCTGCTGGCCATCGCCGAACGCGGCGCCAAGGGCATCGGGGTGCGCGTGCACCCGACGCTGCTGCGCCGCACCCACCCGCTGGCCGCCGTCCACGGCGCGTTCAACGCGGTCTTCGTCGAGGCCGAGAACGCCGGCGAGCTGATGTTCTACGGCGCCGGCGCCGGGGGAGCCCCCACCGCCTCGGCCGTGCTGGGCGACACCGTCGCGGTGGCCCGACGCGTGGTCTCCGGCGGCCCGCTGCCGGCCATCGCCGCGCAGCAAAAGGTGCAGGTCATGGACCTGGCCGACATCGCCACCAGCTACTGGATCGGGCTGCGCGTCACCGACGAGCCCGGTGTGCTGGCCGCGATCGCCGCGATCTTTGCCCAGCACGGTGTTTCCATCGAGACGCTGCGCCAGACCGTGAAGCCGGAAGGCAACGGCGGGGTCGCGGACCTGCGCATCGTCACCCACCGCTCCACCGAATCGGCGCTTGCCGCCACCGTGGCCGCCGTCTCCGCGCTGGCTGCCGTCCAAGAAGTAACCTCTGTCCTGCGAGTTGAAGGAAACTAAGTGGCCCACCAGTGGCGCGGAGTCATCCGCGAATATGCCGAACGCCTGCCCGTTGACGAAAACACCAGGGTTATCACCCTGGGCGAGGGCGGTACGCCCCTGGTGTTCGCCCCGGCCCTGAGCGAGCTCACCGGCTCCGAGGTGTACCTGAAGGTCGAGGGCATGAACCCGACCGGGTCCTTCAAGGACCGCGGCATGACCATGGCGATGACCGCCGCGGTCGCCGCCGGCGCCAAGGCCGTGGTGTGCGCCTCCACCGGCAACACCTCCGCCTCCGCCGCGGCCTACGCCACCCAGGCCGGGCTCAAGTGCGCGGTGCTGGTCCCGGACGGCAAGATCTCCATGGGCAAGATGTCCCAGGCGATCGCGCACGGCGCGGACATCATCCAGATCGACGGAAACTTCGACAACTGCCTCGAGGTCGCCCGCAAGCTGAGCGAAAACTACCCGGTGTTCCTGGTGAACTCGGTGAACCCCGCCCGCATCGAGGGCCAGAAAACCGGCGCCTTCGAGGTCGTCGACTTCCTGGGCGACGCCCCGGACTACCACGTGCTGCCGGTGGGCAACGCGGGCAACATCACCGCCTACTGGAAGGGCTACAAGGAGTACTCCTCCGAGTACACCAACCAGGCCGGCGAGAAGCTCGCCCCGGTGTCCACCAAGACCCCGATCATGTGGGGCTTCCAGGCCGCGGGCGCCGCACCCATCGTGCTGGGCCACCCGGTGACCGAGCCGGACACCATCGCCACCGCCATCCGCATCGGCAACCCGGCCTCCTGGCAGCAGGCCGAAGAGGCCCGCGACGAATCCGGCGGAATCATCGACTCGGTGACCGACGAGGAAATCCTCGCCGCGCACCGCTGGCTCTCGAGCCGCGAGGGCGTCTTCGTGGAGCCGGGCTCCGCAGCCGGCGTCGCCGGGCTCATCAAGCATCACGCGGCGGGCGACGTCCCGTCGGGCAAGAAGATCGTCATCACGGTGACCGGCCACGGCCTGAAGGACCCGGACTGGGCCCTGAAAACCGCCGACGGATCGCCCGTCACCCCGACCAAGGTCGAGTTCGACGTCGTGGCAGTGGCCTCGGCCCTCGGCCTGGCCTAGGCCGAGCACTCCAGAGTAGGGAAAACAAGCACAAGATGGCGCAGATCCAAGCCGGACAATCAATAGCCGTCCACGTGCCGGCCACGAGCGCGAACCTGGGGCCCGGATTCGACGTGCTGGGCCTGGCGCTGGGCGTGTACGACACCTTGGTGGTGCACACCCTTGCCTCACCCGGGGTCAGCGTGGAAGTCACCGGGGAGGGCGCCGACACGTTGCCCACCGACGAATCCCACCTGATCGCCCGGACCATCCTGGAGCGCTGGGAGGAACTCGGCTTCGAGCCGGCCGGCCTGCGCATCGAGGCCACCAACAACATCCCGCACGGCCGCGGCATGGGATCCAGCGCCGCGGCCATGGTCAGTGCGCTGGCCGCCGCCAACGCGCTGCTTCCCGCCGCGTCACAGGTCGGACTGGATGAGGTCTTCCAGGCCGCCTCGCGCTGGGAGGGGCACCCGGACAACGTGGCCCCTGCGGTCTACGGCGGCCTGACGCTGTCCTGGAGCACCGAGGCCGGTTTCGGCACGGTGCAAGGAAAGCTGCACCAAGACATCGTCCCGGTCATCGCGATTCCCGATGTCGAACTGTCCACCGCCACGGCACGCGGGCTGCTGCCGGCGACCGTGCCGCACGCTGTGGCTGCGGCCAACGGGGGACGGGTGGGCCTGCTCATCCACGCCCTGGCCCACGACCCCTCGGTCCTGCTGGTCGGCACCGAGGACTTCCTGCACCAGGGCTTCCGGGCACCGGCCATGGAGCCCAGCGCCGCGCTGATTGCCCGGCTGCGGGCGGCGGGGCATGCGGCCGTGGTCTCCGGCGCCGGACCCACGGTGCTGGTGCTGTGCGCCGGGCAGGCCCAGGCGCAGGAGGCCGCCGCGGCCGTTTCAGCGTTCGCGGCAAGCCACGGCGAAACAACCTGGCGTGTCCGGATTGAGTCAGTACCGCCAACGGGTGTTAGAGTAGAAGTGCTTTAGCACCCGCCTGAAAAGAAACATCCGGATTCCAGTGGATGGTTCATTGCGTTTCGTGCAGCCATCAATTCCTTCCCTCGCCGCGGCGGGCGGATCTTGGGGAATTCGATCACCACAAACCATTTTCGCCGAGGCGAGCAGGCACACCCACACCATCCGATTGAAACCGTCAACCATGTTGGTGATTCGATCCCTTGGTGTGTCTTACGATCGACCGACGCACATGCCCCGTTTTTGCGAGGCTGTGCACGGCCGAACCTTTTCCCGCATCTGACGCGGGAACAAGGGGTAGTCAATAGTTGCGGATCTCTCTGATGAGATCCGCCCGACGAGGGGGAAGGAACCTTCGTGACCGAAACCACCAGCCTTACTGCAGGCGTGGAAGAAAACAACGCATCCAAGGGCGGCGGACTTGCCGGCCTGAAACTTGCACAATTGCAGGTGCTTGCGTCCCAGCTGGGTATCACCGGCGGTTCGCGGATGCGCAAGAACGATCTTGTCACCGCGATCTCGAACCACCAACGTGGCGGTTCCGTGGCCGACCGTGACGCCAAGGCCAAGGCGGAGCCCAAGGCCGACGCCAAGACCGAGGCACCCGCCAAGGCCGACTCCAAGGCCCCCGCCAAGGCAGAGTCGAAGGCACCCGCCAAGACCGCCGCGAAGGCCCCGGCCAAGGGCGCCGCCAAGACGGCAAGCAAGCCCGCCGAAACCGAGACCGCCGCGGCCCCGGCCGCCGAGGCCAAGGACGAAGCGCCTGCCCGCCGCACCCGCAGCCGTCGCGCCGATTCCTCCGGAACCGCGGCCCCGGCCGTGGAAACCGCACCGGTCGCCGCCGAGCCGAAGGCCACCGAGGCTCCGGCTTCCGAGGCCAAGGCCGTCGAGGCCCCGGCCAGCGAAGAGCGCGCACCGCGCCGCAACACCCGCAACCGCCGTGCCGAGTCGACCGGCGCCGCAGCAGCCGAGGCCCCGGCCGAGGCAACCGCTGCGCCCGAGCAGGCCGCTGCCGAGTCCACCGACTCCTCCGAGTCGAGCCAGGACACCAACGAGTCACGCAACGACCGCGGCGACCGCCACGAGCGCAACCGCAACCGCCGCGACCGCAACCGCAACCGCCGCGAGTCCAACAACAACAACGACTCCTCCGAGCACGGCGAAAACGCCGAGGCCCACGAGGAGAAGCCGGCCGAGGTTCGCTCCAACGACCGTTCCAACGACCGCTCCAATGACCGCTCGAACGACACCAAGTCGTCCGACCGCTCCGAGGACCGGGCCCGCGAAGGCTCCGAGGACCGTGCGGCCAACCGCCGCGAACGCAACCGCGAACGCAACGAGCGCAACCGCGATCGCAACCGCGACCGGAACGACCGTCAGGACCGCGGCAACGACCGGAACGACCGCAACGATCGCAACGACCGCACGGACCGCAACAACCGCCGCGGCCGCAACCGCAACCAGCCCGATGTCGATGACACCGAGTTCAGCGACACGGACGTGCTGCTTCCGGTCGCCGGCATCCTGGACGTGCTGGACAACTACGCGTTCATCCGCACTTCCGGCTACCTCGCCGGCCCGTCGGACGTCTACGTCACCCTGAACCAGGTCAAGAAGTACAACCTGCGCAAGGGCGACGCCGTGGTCGGTGCCATCCGCGCCCCGCGCGAAAACGAGAACGCCAACTCGCGCGCCAAGTTCAACGCCCTGGTCAAGCTCACCGCGATCAACGGCAAGGCCCCGGAGGAGAACACCAACCGCGTCGACTTCTCCAAGCTGACCCCGCTGTACCCGACCGAGCGCCTGCGCCTGGAGACCGACCCGAAGCTGGTCGGCCCGCGCGTCATCGACCTGGTCGCCCCGATCGGCAAGGGCCAGCGCGGCCTGATCGTCTCGCCGCCGAAGGCCGGCAAGACGCTGATCCTGCAGTCCATCGCGAACGCCATCACCATCAACAACCCAGAGGTCCACCTCATGATGGTGCTGGTCGACGAGCGTCCCGAAGAAGTCACCGACATGCAGCGCACGGTCAAGGGCGAGGTCATCGCCTCGACCTTCGACCGCCCGGCGGACGACCACACCACCGTGGCCGAGCTGGCCATCGAGCGCGCCAAGCGCCTGGTGGAAATGGGCATGGACGTCGTGGTCCTGCTGGACTCGATGACCCGCCTGGGCCGTGCCTACAACCTGGCCGCCCCGGCATCCGGGCGCATCCTCTCCGGCGGCGTCGATTCCTCGGCGCTGTACCCGCCCAAGCGCTTCTTCGGTGCTGCCCGCAACATCGAGAACGGCGGCTCGCTGACCATCCTGGCCACCGCGCTGGTGGAGACCGGGTCCAAGATGGACGAGGTCATCTTCGAGGAGTTCAAGGGCACCGGCAACATGGAACTGCGCCTGAGCCGCAAGCTCGCGGACAAGCGCATCTTCCCGGCGGTCGATGTCAACGAGTCGGGCACCCGCCGCGAGGAGAAGCTGCTCTCGCCGGACGAGGTGCGCATCATGTGGCGCCTGCGCCGCGTGCTCTCGGGCCTGGACACCCAGCAGGCGCTGGAGACCCTCACGGGCAAGATCCGCGAGACCTCCTCGAACGCCGAGTTCCTGATGCTCATCAACAAGACCACGCTGGGCTCCAAGAACGACGCCTAGCTGCCCTACACGCCCAGTTTCACCGTGCCCTTCATTTCCGGCGCCGGTGAGGCTGGGCGTTGGTCGTTAACACCGGCATCGGCATCCGCCCCCCAGATCCTCCTTCGTTCCCTACACTGGGAACCAGTCGTAGTGAAAGAAGTTGAAACATGTTTGAGTCCGTACAGGGCCTTCTCGATGAGCACGCAGCCCTCCAGGCGCAGCTCTCGGACCCCGCCGTCTACCAGGACCAGGCGATGGCCCGAAAGCTTGGGCGCCGCTCGGCCGAACTCAACGGCATCGTCGAGGCGCACAAGCGCTGGAAGCAGGCCACCGAGGACCTCGAGGCGGCCCGCGAGATGGCCGACGAGGACCCCGATTTCGCCGCCGAGGTCGCCGAGCTCGAGGAGAAGCTGCCCGCGCTCGAGGAAAGATTGCGCA
Organism: Arthrobacter sp. UCD-GKA; assembly: GCF_001863355.1. Classification (NCBI taxonomy): domain Bacteria; kingdom Bacillati; phylum Actinomycetota; class Actinomycetes; order Micrococcales; family Micrococcaceae; genus Arthrobacter; species Arthrobacter sp. UCD-GKA. The sequence goes on from NZ_MOLR01000001.1 coordinate 639,169, forward strand.
GGCTGCTGATCCCGCGCGACCCCAACGACGCGCGCGACGTGATCCTCGAGGTCAAGGGCGGTGAAGGCGGGGACGAGGCCGCGCTGTTCGCCGCGGACCTGCTGCGCATGTACACCCGCTACGCGGAGCACATGGGCTGGAAGACCGAGCTGATCTCCTTCAACGAGTCTGACCTCGGCGGCTACAAGGACGCCCAGATGGCCATAAAGGGCAAGTCGAACGACCCGGCCCAGGGCGTCTACGCGCATCTGAAGTTCGAGGGCGGGGTGCACCGCGTCCAGCGCGTGCCGCAGACCGAGTCCCAGGGCCGCATCCACACCTCGGCCGCCGGCGTGCTGATCCTGCCCGAGGTCGACGAGCCCGAAGAAGTCGACATCCACCCGAACGACCTGAAGGTCGATGTCTACCGCTCCTCGGGACCGGGCGGCCAGTCGGTGAACACCACCGACTCCGCGGTGCGCCTGACCCACATCCCCACCGGCATCGTGGTGGCCATGCAGAACGAGAAGTCGCAGATCCAGAACCGCGAAGCCGCGATGCGCGTGCTGCGTTCGCGCCTGCTGGCCCACCAACAGGCCATCATCGACGCGGAGAACTCCGACATCCGCAAGTCCCAGGTGCGCACCATGGACCGCTCCGAGCGCATCCGCACCTACAACTACCCGGAAAACAGGATCGCGGACCACCGCACCGGCTACAAGGCGTACAACCTCGACCACGTGATGAACGGCGAGCTCGAGCCGCTGATCAACTCCTGCATCGAGATGGACGAGCAGCAGCGCCTGGACGCCATCGGCGGGGACAAGGGCTAGGCGCGGCAGGTGAGCGAACCGGTTTTCGGCAGGTCGCTGGCGCAGGTGCTCGGCGCGGCGACCGCCGCCCTTGAGGCGGCGAAAGTCCCCTCCCCGCGGGTGGACGCCGAGCTGCTGGCAGCCCACGTGCTGGGCATCTCCCGCGGACGGCTCGCCTCGATGGTGATGATGGGGGAGTGCTTCAGCGCCGGGGACGCCGAGGCGTACGCGCACCTGGTCTCCAGGCGCGCCACCCGCATCCCGCTGCAGCACCTCACCGGGCTCGCCCACTTCCGCTACCTGGAGCTGGCGGTGGGACCCGGTGTGTTCGTGCCGCGCCCCGAGACCGAGTCGGTGGTCCAGCTGGCTATCGACTTCGCCGCCGGCCTGCAGCACCCGCTGCTGGTGGACCTGGGCACCGGCTCCGGGGCCATCGCCGGGTCCCTGGCCCACGAGCTGCCCGGCGCCCGCGTGCATGCGGTGGAGCTGTCCGAGGACGCGTTCGGCTATGCGGCGCGGAACCTCGAACCGCTGGGCGTGCACCTGGTCAAGGGGGATTTGTCCGACGCGTTTGCCGAGCTCGACGGCACCTGCGACGTGGTCGTGTCCAACCCGCCCTACATCCCGGCCAACGCGGTCCCGCGCGAGCCCGAGGCCCGCGACCACGACCCGGCCATGGCGCTGTACGGCGGCGGGGAGGACGGCATGGTCCTGCCGCGGGCCGCCGAGGCCTCCGCCGCACGGCTGCTGCGTCCCGGGGGCTTCTTCGTCATGGAGCACGCCGAGGTCCAGGCCGAGGCCATGGCGGCCATGTTTGCCGCCTCCGGGAACTGGGAGAAGATCCAGACCCATCTGGATCTGACCGGCAGGGACCGGGCCACCAGCGGCGTCCGCCGCTAACACCACCCGAAACATGGAAGAATGAATCACGTGACTTCACGTTTTGATGCCCGCGACAGCCAGGAACTAGAGACTGGACTCGCGGCCGCACGCGCCGCACTGGCCGAAAACCGGTGCATCGTGATGCCCACCGACACCGTCTACGGCATTGCCGCCGACGCCTTCTCCGCACAGGCGGTCGCCACGCTGCTGGCCGCCAAGGGCCGCGGGCGCAGCATGCCGCCACCGGTGCTGATCCCGCAGGCCGCGACGCTGGACGGACTGGCCGCCGACATCCCGCACTTCGCCCGCGAGCTGGCCGCGCGGTTCTGGCCCGGCGCGCTGACCCTGATCCTGCATGCCCAGCCGTCGCTGACCTGGGACCTGGGGGAGACCCGTGGGACCGTCGCCCTTCGGGTGCCCGACGACGAAATCGCCCGCGACCTGCTCAAGCTCACCGGCCCGCTGGCCGTCTCCTCGGCCAACCGCACCGGCCAGCCCGCCGCTGACACCGCCGAAGCGGCCTTCGACCAGCTCGGCGAAACCGTCGAGGTGTACCTCGAGGCCGGGCCCCGCCCGGTCTCCGGCGAAGCGCTGGGCTCCACCATCATCGATTGCACGCTGACCCCGCCGCGGGTGGTGCGTGCCGGCGCGTTGGCGCTCGAGCTGCTGCGCGAGGTGGTCCCGGAACTGCTGGACGCCGACGGGCAGCCGGATCCGGCGAKCGCCGCCGCGGAGGCGCCCGGGACGGGCCCCGCCGACGAGTCCGAAGCCCCCGAGGCCGAATCCGCCGACGCCGACACCTCTACGGCACCCGAGGACTCCACCCGGGCCGCGGCACCCGAGGGAGCGGCCGACTCCGGTGCACCCCTGGACACAACCGCGAAGCAGGCACCGCCCCGGGGCGAGGACGCGGCAGGGGAGTCCGCCCGCGCGTCATGAGAAGCTATCTCCTGCTGATCGGGATCACCTTCATGACCTCGTATCTGCTTACCCCGGTGCTCCGCGTCGCGGGCGTGCGATTCATGCCCAAGGCCCCGGTGCGCGAACGGGACTTCCACCAGAAGCCCACCCCCAAGCTCGGCGGGGTCGCCATTATCGGCGGCCTTTACCTCGGGATCCTGGTTGCCTCGCAGATTCCGTTCTTCGCCGGGATCTTCCGGTCGACAGAATCGATCCAGGGCGTGCTGATCGCCCTGGGCATCATCCTGGTCATGGGGGTTTTTGACGACCTCTTGGACCTGCGCTGGTGGATCAAGCTCATCGGGCAGGTCGCGGTGGGCCTGGTCATCGTCAAGCACGGGATCCTGCTCAAGGCCCTGCCGGTGGGTTCCCTGCAGATCGAATCGCCGATGGTCCAGGTCGTGGTCACGGTGTTGATCATCGTGGGCACGATGAATGCCATCAACTTCGTCGACGGCCTGGACGGACTGGCCGCCGGCATCTCCGCCATCGGGGCTGCGACCTTCTTTGTATACAGCTACCTGCTCGCCACGCGCGTCAGCGCCGAGGACAACGCGAACTTCTCCGCCCTGCTGTGTGCCGTGCTGCTGGGTGCCACGCTGGGCTTCCTGCCGCACAACTTCCAGCCGGCCTCCATCTTCATGGGGGAGACCGGGGTGCTGGCCATCGGGATGCTTTTTGCGGTGGCCACCCTGGCCGTGACCGGGGACGTGCTGGGGGAGGACGCCTTCCGTTTCCGCAACGTCCCGGCCTTCATGCCGGTGATTCTTCCGGTGGCGGTGATCGTGCTGCCGTACGTCGACCTGCTGCTGTCGGTGATTAGGCGAACCGCCAAGCGCAGGTCCCCCTTCAGCGCCGACCGCGGGCACATCCACCACCGCCTGGTCGATCTCGGGCACAGCGCCCGCGCCGTGGTCATCATCCTTTACCTGTGGGCGTTGCTGGTCGCTTCCGGCGTCGTGGTCATCTCCCTGACCAACAGGAAAATCGCCATTCCCCTTTATGTTGCGGCCTTTGTTTGCGTGACGTTGGTCACCTGGTGGCCACTGCTCAAGCGCGCCCGGGGCAAGGCCCAGACGCCCGGCGCAAACTAGCTGCGCCCGCCGTGCGCCGGTCCGCCAGCAACCGGTTCGGACCCCCGTTCTATGTCATGTAGAATTCAAGGGTCGCCTTCACCGGGGACATCCCCCATTCAAGCCTCGATACCAGGCAGGCGCCCGCAGCAAGCGGGCCCTTCTGTATACAAGGGAACTGGAATTACATGATCAAGCCGGAACGCGGTTCCAAGGCCAGCGGTGCATTGGTTGCATCGTCGGCTCCGCGTTCCCCTTGGCTGGGGATCCTGAAGACCTGTCTCGCCTACACCGTTGGTGTCGGCGCACTTGCGTCCCTCGCCGCGTGGCCGATCCTTGGCGCACGCGAGGCCGGCTCGCTGGCCTTCGGTTGCGCCTTGATCGTTGTGTTCTTCGGCGTCAGCCTGCTGGTGGCCGAATGGGCCGGGCGCTATCGCAGCACCTGGGCACTGCCGGCGTTCTTGTTCATGTACATCGCCAAGATCCTGGCAATGGGCTTCCTGGTGCTTTTCTCCGGGCTGCCCGATTGGGTGCTTGCGCCCTATTTCATGTGGGGAGCGCTGGGTTCCCTGGTGCTGTGGCAGTTTGGCGAGATCCGCGCCTTCTCCCGGGCACGGCTTCCCATTTTCAATTCCGACGATCCATCGCCGACCCCATCCGCTGGAGGGGAAAATGGACAACCCTGAAACCAGTCCCGTCCAAGGGCCGAAACAGCCTCGCGTCCGCGAGTACGTCAACTACATTGTTGGCGGGCTCATCGCGTGGGGTTTGATAGGCTGGGGTTTGGATCTTTTGCTGGACACCCGCTGGATAGTTTTCCTCGGAGCGCTGCTTGGCGCAACCGCAGGAATGTTTCTGGCTCGCCACCATTTGCGGCATCGACGCCGCGGGTTTTCACCAGACGATGAGATCGACCAATAGAACTTCACACGGTGGGCGGCGCCTTGCGCCGAATCACCGATTTTGCCCCACGACCGAAACTGCAGAGAGGACAGCGCGTTGACCGCGTTTGCGCTTCCGACGGCCACTGAACCTTATGTCCCGCCGTCGATTTCCGACACCCACCTTCCCGAGGTGCTGCCATGGTTAGCCGAGTACGGGACCGGTTTCGGCAAGCAGATGGTCATGATCATCCTCTCGATCATCTTGATCGTGTGGTTCTTCAAGTCGGCCATCAAGAACCCGAAGCTCGTTCCAGGCAAGGTACAGTTCCTGGCTGAAAGCGCCTACGGCTTCGTCCGTAACGGCATCGGCCGCGACATCATCGGCGAAAAGAACTTCGCCCAGTGGGTCCCGCTGTTGTTTGCGACCTTCTTCTTCGTCTTGCTGAACAACCTGTTCGGGGCCATCCCGTTCCTTCAGCTCCCGTCCTTCTCCCACGCCGGTGCAGCATACGCCATGGCCATCATCATCTATGGCACCTGGATCGCTGTCGGGGTGAAGAACCACGGTATCCGCTACTTCAAGCTGGCCGTCGTTCCCTCGGGCGTCCCGGGCTGGATCATGCCGCTGATGGTGCCGTTGGAAATCATTTCCAACTTCATCGTCCGCCCGTTGACCCACTCCTTGCGTCTGATGGCCACCATGCTTGCCGGCCACATGATCGTGATGCTGGCAGCCACCGGCGCCCGCCACCTGATCATGGTCCAGGAGTCCCTGGCCATGAACGCCATCGGCGTTGCGGTCATCGCGGGATCCGTTGCGATGTACTTCCTCGAACTCTTGATCATGGTCCTGCAGGCGTTTGTCTTCGCCCTGCTGACCGCCATCTACATCCAGGGTGCCCTGGATGCAGACGCCCACTAATTCGGGCTCGCACCAAAAAACAAAGTTTTCCCCTTCATCAGGGAATGACCTCACAACCTGCCGACAAAGTGTCGGTATCTTGAAAGGAACGAAATGGAACTCCACGGCTCCCTTAACATGATCGGCTACGGCCTGGCTGCAATCGGCTCGGCCATCGGCGTGGGCATGATCTTCGCTGCCTACATCAACGGCGTTGCACGCCAGCCGGAAGCACAGCGCATCCTGCAGCCGATCGCCATGCTGGGCTTCGCCCTTGCAGAAGCACTGGCCATCCTGGGCTTGGTCTTCGCCTTCGTCGTCGGCGCCTAGTTCCCCTCGTAGTGGCCCTGCCACTGTCGCAGGCGCCATTGCAATTGGAACTTAAGAGATAAGGAAGAGTGAGAATGATCAGCAACGAATTGATCCTCGCTGCAGGTGCGGGCGCAAACCCGCTGCTTCCGAACCCGTGGGAAATTCTTGTCACTGCCGCAGGCTTCGCTGTCCTGTTGTTCATCGTGGTCAAGTACATTGCCCCGGCATTCGAGAAGTCCTACCAGGACCGTGTCACGGCCATCGAGGGTGGACTTGAGAAGGCAGAGGCCGCACAGGCCGAAGCCAACGCCACCCTGGAGCAGTACAAGGCACAGCTGCTGGAAGCACGCACCGAAGCCAACCGCATCCGTGAGGAAGCGCGCGAAGAAGGTGCACAGATCCTCGCGGATCTCAAGACCAAGGCCGCCGAAGAGTCCGCTCGAATCACCGAGCAGGCACACCGCCAGATCGAATCCGAGCGCGTCGCAGCAGTTACCTCGCTGCGTGCCGAGGTCGGCACCCTGGCAACCGCTTTGGCCAGCAAGATCGTCGACGACGCTCTTGAGAACGATGACCGCGCTTCCCGCGTGGTCGACAAGTTCCTGGCAGACCTGGAAAACCAGCAGAACGCAGGTGCATCGAACTAATGGCAGGTGTATCGAGCGAGTCACTGTCCGCGGCGCTGGCGTCGTTGGAAACCAAGCTTGCACACGCGTCCTTGGAATTGTCCGCCGAGCTATTTGGAACGGTTGACGTTCTGGATGGCAACGCAGGCCTGCGTCGCGCACTGACTGATCCGGCCCGTGGGGCCTCGGACAAGGCTGGCCTTGTGGCCAAGCTGTTGCACGGGAAGGTGTCGGCGGAAGCCGAAGCCACCGTCGCGTCTCTGGCATCCTCGCGTTGGAGCTCGGCACGAGACATTGGCGATGCATTGGAAACCCTGGCGGCAACTGTCGCCATCGTGGTGACCGAGCGTCAGGGCGGTTCCGCAGGACTGGAGAGGCTCGAAGAAGACCTCTTCGCGTTCATCCGTGTGGTTGGATCCAGTCATGATCTGCAGCGTGCTCTCGATGATTCCAAGGCATCGGACGAAGCCAAGGGCGCCCTGGCGCTCAAGCTGGTTCCGAACGCCTCGGACGCATCGGCACTGCTGATCCGCCAGGCCGTCGCTTCGCCGCGCGGGCTCAAGCCCGTTGCACTTCTGGAGCGCTTCGTGGAATTGGTGGCTAAACGCCAGGACCGCTGGATTGCCCAAGTGAGCGTCACCCGTGATCTCACGAGCGAGCAAACAGCGCGCCTGCAGGCAGGCCTGAACAACCTTTACGGCCGGGACTTGAAGATCAATGTCGAGATCGACCCGGCACTAGTTGGCGGCATCCGCATCAAGGTGGGTGACGAGGTTGTTGACGCAACCATCGCCACCCGCGTCGCGGATCTTCGCCGCCAGTTGGCAAGCTAGGCAGCCCCCCACCACAACGGGGGGCCTGCCTTGCAGGCCAGTCACCATAGACTGAATCAAATTTCGGTTGCCGCAAGGATCCATCGCGGCAATCACAACTTAGGAGAGCAGGGACTGCAGATGGCCGAATTGACCATCAACGCCGACGACGTCCGCAATGCCTTGAATGAGTTCGCAGCGTCCTACGAACCGGGCAAAGCTGAGCGCACCGAGGTCGGCCGCGTAACCACGGCAAGTGACGGCATCGCCAAGGTGGAGGGTCTTCCCTCCGTCATGGCCAATGAGCTGCTTCGCTTCGAAGACGGCACTCTGGGCCTGGCCCAGAACCTTGATACCCGCGATATCGGTGTTGTTGTCCTTGGCGACTTCACCGGCATTGCCGAAGGCCAGCGCGTAGAGCGCACCGGCGAAATCCTTTCGGTTCCGGTGGGCGACGCCTTCCTGGGCCGCGTGGTGGACCCGTTGGGCGAGCCGATCGATGACCTTGGCCCGATCGCTTCCACCGCACGTCGTGCGCTGGAAACGCAGGCTCCTGGCGTGACGCAGCGCAAGTCGGTTCACGAACCGCTGCAGACCGGCATGAAGGCCATCGACGCGATGATCCCGATCGGCCGTGGCCAGCGCCAGCTGATCATTGGTGACCGCCAGACCGGCAAGACGGCCCTGGCCGTTGACGCCATCATCAACCAGAAGGCCAACTGGGCTTCGGGCGATACCAACAAGCAGGTCCGCTGCATCTACGTGGCAATTGGTCAGAAGGCTTCGACCATTGCCGCAGTGCGCCAGACCCTTGCGGACAACGGCGCCCTGGAGTACACCACTATCGTGGCCTCCCCGGCATCCGACCCGGCTGGTTTCAAGTACCTGGCACCGTACGCCGGCTCGGCCATTGGCCAGCACTGGATGTACGACGGCAAGCACGTTCTGATCGTCTTTGATGATCTGTCCAAGCAGGCCGAAGCCTACCGCGCCGTATCGCTGCTGCTGCGCCGTCCGCCAGGACGCGAGGCATACCCGGGTGACGTGTTCTACCTGCACTCCCGTCTGCTCGAGCGTTGTGCCAAGCTCTCCGACGAGCTCGGTGCCGGTTCGATGACCGGTCTGCCGATCATCGAGACCAAGGCAAACGACGTCTCGGCATTCATCCCGACCAACGTCATCTCGATCACCGATGGCCAGATCTTCCTGCAGTCGGACCTCTTCAACGCCAACCAGCGTCCGGCCGTCGACGTGGGCATCTCGGTGTCCCGCGTGGGTGGCTCGGCCCAGGTCAAGGCCATGAAGAAGGTTTCCGGTACGTTGAAGCTGGAATTGGCCCAGTACCGCGACATGCAGGCCTTCGCCATGTTTGCCTCGGACCTGGATGCCGCTTCCAAGCAGCAGCTGACCCGTGGCGCGCGTTTGATGGAACTGCTCAAGCAGGGCCAGTACGCACCGTTCCCCGTCGAGGACCAGGTTGTTTCCATCTGGATGGGCACCAAGGGTTACCTGGACGATGTCCCGGTTGAAGACGTTCGCCGCTTCGAGACCGAGTTCCTCGCTCACCTTCGTCACCGCACCAACGCGTTGACCGTGATTGCCGAAACCGGCAAGCTCGAGGACGAGACCGCGCAAACGCTCGAGACGAACATCGTCGAGTTCAAGGCCGGTTTCTTTGGCCAGGGCGACGACAGGCTTGTCGCCGCAGGCAACGAAGAATTCGATGCCTTGTCCGAGGGTTCCGTCGACCAGGAAAAGATCGTCAAGCAAAAGCGCTGACATCACCTTTGAGTAGGGGTTGCCGCGTCGCCATGTGTGGCGCGGCAACCACTGCGAAGGGATAAGGAAAGGACAAACATGGGAGCCCAGATTCGGGTCTACCGCCAGAAGATTGCATCGACGACGTCGATGGGCAAGATCTTCAAGGCGATGGAACTGATCGCCTCTTCCCGTATTGGCAAGGCACGTGCGCGTGTCTCGGCATCGCTGCCGTACGCCAATGCGATTACCCGTGCTGTTACTGCCGTCGCGTCACAGTCCGAGGTCGAGCACCCACTGACCACCGAGCCGGAGTCAATCCGTCGCGCGGCAGTCTTGGTCATGACTTCGGACCGCGGGCTCGCCGGGTCCTACTCCGCCAGCGTCTTGAAGCAGGCAGAGCACCTCGTTGAACTGCTCCATTCAGAAGGCAAGGACGTCAAGACCTATCTGGTCGGCCGCAAGGCCCAGGCGTACTTCGACTTCCGTGGACGGGACTACGCGAAGGTGTGGACCGGTGGAACCGACGCTCCGGAGTTTGCAACCGCACGCGAACTGCGCGAAGTCCTGCTGAAGGACTTTGCCGACGAGTTTGAAGCTGGTGGCGTGGACGAGATCCACGTTGTTTTCACCCAGTTCAAGTCGATGGTCGTTCAGGAGCCGACGGTCATTCGTTTGCTGCCGCTTGAGGTTGTCGAGGAGGAGTCCGAGACTCCTGCCGACGAGCTGTTGCCGCTCTACGAATACGAGCCGGAACCGGAGCAGGTCTTGGATGCACTGCTCCCGCGCTACATCGAGTCACGTATCTTCAACGCAATGTTGCAGGCGGCGGCTTCCGAGCTCGCAGCCCGCCAGCGTGCCATGAAGTCCGCAGGCGACAACGCCAAGGACCTCATCAAGAAGTACACGCGTCTTCGTAACAACGCCCGCCAGGCCGAGGTTACCCAGGAACTTTCCGAAATTGTTGCCGGCGCTGACGCGCTGAACGGCTAACCGGATTTTCCTACCAACACTTACATCCACGCCATCTACACAAGTGAAGTGAGAGAGATGACTGCCCAACTTAACGAGCAGGGTACCGCTGCCTCGACCGGTGCAACCGGTCGCATCGCACGCGTTATCGGCCCGGTTGTCGACGTTGAATTCCCCGCCGACTCCTTGCCTGCAATTTACAACGCTCTTTCCGCTGAGATTACCCTCAACGGCGAGACCAAGACCATCACCTTCGAAACCAGCCAGCACCTCGGTGACTCAATGGTTCGCGCGATCTCCCTGCAGGCCACCGACGGACTCGTCCGCGGTACCTCGGTGGTCGACTCGGGTGCCCCGATTTCCGTACCCGTTGGCGATGTCGTCAAGGGTCACATCTTCAACGTCCTGGGCGAGCCCCTCGACGTGGAAGCCTCGGAACTCGAGATCACCGAGCGCTGGCCGATCCACCGCAAGGCACCTGCTTTTGCAAGCCTTGAGGGCTCGACCGAAATGCTCGAAACCGGCATCAAGTCGATCGACCTTTTGACCCCTTACATCAAGGGCGGCAAGATTGGACTGTTCGGCGGCGCCGGCGTCGGCAAGACGGTTCTGATCCAGGAAATGATCACCCGTGTGGCCCGCAACTTCGGTGGTACCTCGGTATTCGCCGGTGTTGGCGAGCGCACCCGTGAAGGTAACGACCTCTGGGTCGAAATGGAAGAAGCAAACGTTCTGAAGGACACCGCCTTGGTGTTCGGCCAGATGGATGAGCCGCCAGGCACGCGTCTGCGCGTGGCACTGTCGGCGCTGACCATGGCGGAGTACTTCCGCGATGTGCAGAACCAGGACGTGCTGCTCTTCATCGACAACATCTTCCGCTTCACCCAGGCCGGTTCCGAGGTGTCGACCCTGCTGGGCCGCATGCCTTCGGCCGTGGGTTACCAGCCGAACCTTGCCGACGAGATGGGTCTCCTCCAGGAGCGCATCACCTCGACCAAGGGCCGTTCGATTACCTCGATGCAGGCCGTTTACGTGCCTGCCGATGACTACACCGACCCGGCACCGGCAGCGACCTTCGCCCACTTGGACGCGACCACGGAACTTTCCCGTGAAATCGCTTCCCGTGGCCTGTACCCGGCCATCGATCCGCTGACCTCCACGTCGCGAATCCTTGACCCGCAGTACGTCGGCCAGGCTCACTACGAGACCGCGGTTCGCGTCAAGCAGATCCTTCAGAAGAACAAGGAACTGCAGGACATCATCGCGATCCTCGGCATCGACGAGCTCGGCGAAGAAGACAAGATCGTCGTGGCTCGCGCCCGTCGCATCCAGCAGTTCCTCTCGCAGAACACCTACACCGCAAAGCAGTTCACCGGTGTCGAGGGTTCGACGGTTGCCATCAAGGACACCATCGAGGGCTTCAACGCGATCTGCAACGGCGACGTTGACCACATTGCCGAGCAGGCATTCTTCAACATCGGCGGCATGGACGACGTTGAGCGCCAGTGGGCCGACATCCAGAAGTCGACCCGCTAGTCATGGCCGAACTCCAAGTCGAAATCGTTGCAGCCGACCACTTCGTGTGGTCGGGCGCGGCGAAACTGGTCAAGGGACGCACCAGCAATGGCGAGATCGGGATCCTTCCCGGCCACGTGCCGATGCTGGCCGTCCTGGCTGCCGGGGATCTGGAAATCGTTCCGGTCTCCGGGTCACGGTTCTCGGTCCAGGTTGATGGCGGGTTCTTCTCCGTTGACGCCGACCGCGTGGTGATCGTAGCGGACAACGCCGTCATGGCCGACTCCGTCCCGGCGGGAACTCGATAGTCCTGCCTTGAACGAACTCGGCATTCCTGTACTCATCGTGTTGGCAGCCCTGCTGCTTGTGGTGATGTTCTTGGGTGCCATGGGAGTGCGCCGCATTCAGTTGCGGCGCACTCTTGGCACTTTCGACGCTTCCATCTGCACGTCCTCCGGGAAGTGGATGATGGTGATTGCGCGTTATGCTCCTGGAGAGCTTGACTTCCTCAAGCTCTTTTCGGTCTCCCCGATACCGGTGCATCGATTCCAACGGTCCTCCATCCTGCTCAAGGGCTGGAGAAAGCCCGAGGAAGAGGAAAAGCACCTGGTGCAGCCCGGAAGCGTCATCGTGATGATGAGCTATGAAGGCCGAGACGTCTTGATTGCCATGGATTACCAGACCTACAACGGCCTTTCGGCCTGGTTGGAGGCCGGCCCCGTTGCGGGCGTCGGCACCTGGCGGCAAGACTGATCAAGCAAGACAAAAGCCTGGGGCGGGATGAATAAATCATCCCGCCCCAGGCTTTTGTGTTCTTTTAGCGTTTCCGCCTATCCGACCGGTTGCGCCATGCGAGCCGGGCACGGAAGGGCGGGAAGTTCAAAGAGTCTGTGAAGTCCTTTAGAGACCGACCACACCGGTGGCCTGCGGCCCCTTGGCACCCTGGCCAACTTCGAATTCCACGCGCTGGTTCTCTTCCAGCGTGCGGAAACCGTTGGTCTGGATTTCCGAGTAGTGCACGAAAACGTCAGCCTCGGCGCCATCGGGAGTGATGAAGCCGAATCCCTTTTCGGCGTTAAACCACTTCACGGTTCCCTGAGCCATGTATATCTCCTCATTTAGTGCGAAAATCTGGCCGCTGCACCGTGCAACGGCCATGGGTGGTACTCAAGTGAGAAGATCACTGGCGTGGGTTTAACCCCGCCGCAGTCACTTCACACCCGCAGCACTGCTTTGGCGGGTATGACTAACCAACACAAAGACTGAGTCAAGCATCACACAATGGTGTGACTTGGGTCAATACCTTGGACTCAGATGGCAAGCAAAGACTTCATACGGGCGCGGGCGGACCGGAGCCGTGATAAGGACCGCCGGCGGAGAGCGGTGCCGTCGTTCCGGGGGAGTCGCGGGGTCTTGGGGGGCTGCAAGGCTCGGCCAGAGGTCACGGCTGGTGCGGCAGCGGGCCGAACCCGGCACCCACCGGGCCCGGTGGATGCCGCGTGGGGAAGGGGTGGACCGTCAGAGCAGGTATTTGCCGTTGCGGACGACCTGCTGCAGCATTAGGTCCGCGTCCAGGACCAGCAGGTCCGCCGCAAAACCCTGGTGGAGCCGACCGGCCTCGTCGATCAGGCCCAGCACGCTCGCCGGCACCTTGGTGGCGGAAACGAGGGCGTCGCGCAGATCCACCCCGGCGGCCACCGTGAAGCGCAGGACGTCAAGCATGCTGGCGGTACCCCCGGCCAGCGATCCGTTCGAGGCCAGGCGGGCTTCCCCGTTGGACACCATGACTTCTGCCGGGCCCAGCTTGTAGGTGCCGTCCGCCAGTCCGGTGGCTGCCATCGAGTCGGTGACCAGGGCGATGGACTCGGCCCCCACCAGGTTGAACATGGCACGGACCATGTCCGGGTCGAGGTGCACGCCGTCGGCGATGAGTTCGACGATGATCTTGCCCTGGGCCGCCATTTCCAGGCAGGCAGCGACCGGACCGGGTGCCCGGTGGTGCATCGGCGGCATCCCGTTGAACAGGTGGGTGACGGTGGGGCGCTCGGTGAAGCCGTCGACCCCGGCGCTGGCCAGTTCCTCGCGGGCTAGGGCCAGCGAGGCGGCGGTGGTGGACGCATCGGCATCGGTGTGTCCCAGGGAGGGGACAACGCCCTGGGAGACCAGCTGCTCGAGCAGCGCGTCGGCCCCGGGAAGTTCCGGAGCGTAGGTCATGGTGCGCAGCTGGCCGGCCGAGGCGTCGATCAGCGCGTCGACGAAGTCCGGTTCCGGGTCGGAGAGGAATGCCGGGTCCTGGGCGCCGCAGCGCGCCGTGGACAGGAACGGCCCCTCCGCATGGATCCCGGCGATGTCCCCGCGCTGGGCGAACTCGGACAGCACGGTGGCGGAGGCCAGCATGTCGGCGCGCGAGGCGGTGACCAGCGATGCCAAGAATGAGGTGGTGCCCGAGCGGTGCAGGTGCTCGATGGCGGTGGCGATCTTCTCGCGGTCCCCGGAGGGGAAATCGCCGCCGGCCGCGCCGTGGCAATGCAGGTCGATCAGGCCGGGGATGATGATGGTTCCCTCGGGGCTTTCACGCAGCTCAAAGGCGCCGGCTTCGTCGAAGAAGGAGAACTCGCGCACGTCGCCGGCGAACGCAATCCGGTTGCCCTCCACGGCGATGATGCCCTTGGTGATGTCCCTGCCGGGGGACACCAGTCGTCCGGTCAATGCGTAACGGTCGGGTGAGTCGGTGGAAGTCATGGACCTATTCTAGGTCCGAGCGCCCGCGTACCGGGGTAGCCGCGGCACAAGGTTGCGCCTCCCGCCTGTCCGGCCGGGCCAAGCCGGTCCGGCGCCGCCGAGGGATGTGGTCCCGAAGGCGGGGTCGAGCGCTGCCGCTGGGTCCCTAGAAGAGCCGCGCTGCCACGTCGTCGACGCCGCGCATCGCGTCGTAGTCCAACACCAGGCAATCGATCCCGCGGTCGGTGGCCAGCGTGCGGGCCTGCGGCTTGATCTTCTGGGCGGCGAAGATGCCGCGCACCGGCTTGAGCAGCGGGTCGCGGTTGAGCAGCTCGAGGTAGCGGGTGAGCTGTTCGACGCCGTCGATGTCGCCATTGCGCTTGAGCTCGATGGCCACGGTGGCGCCGCCGGCGTCGCGTGCCAGGATGTCCACGGGGCCGATGGCTGTCATGTACTCGCGGCGGATCAGCGTGTAGCCGACGCCGACGGTCTCGATCTGGTCGGCCAGCAGGCGCTGCAGGTCGGCCTCGGCCCCGTCCTTGATCAGCCCGGGGTCGATCCCGAGGTTGTGCTCGGTGTCGTGGATGATCTCCTTGATGTGGACCACCAGGCGGTCGTCGGACTTCTGGTGGGCGACGTGCCAGAGTTCGATGTCTCCCTCGGCGGCCTGTTCCTCGTCGGGCTCGACGACCCGCATCACGGCCGGGGGGCTCATCCAGTTCAGCGGCTTGTAGCTGCCGCCGTCGGAATGGACCAGCACGGAGCCGTCGGCCTTGACCATCAACAGACGGGTCGCCAGGGGGAGATGGGCCCGAAGGCGGCCCTCGTAATCAACTGAACACTTGGCAATCACTAAACGCACAACAGGCACTCTACCGGGTTTCGCCGCGTCCCCGGGCCCGGCTGCTGCGGGCCGCGGGTGCGCCGCGGGCACGGCCCGCCACGGAACTGGGGCAGAATTGGACCATGGCCCGCTCGAATCGACCTTCTCGTTCCTCCACGCCCGCACCCCGTTCCGGCCGGGTCAACAAGTGGACCCGACCCGAGGCCGCGGGCGACGATGCCTGGCTGGAAAAGGCGCGCTACGGGGTCCAGCGCCTGCAGGACGCGCCGGACGGGCAATGGCACGTGCGGCGGATTTCGGCCGTCGGCGCGTCCAAGACCTACAAGTGCCCGGGCTGCGGGCGCTTCATTTCCCCGGGGACCGAGCACCTGGTGGCGTGGCGGGCGGACCACTGGTCCGGCGACGATGCCTCGGCCGCGGCGCGGCGCCATTGGCACCCCAAGTGCTGGGAATCACGCTCCTACCGGTACTAGGCCGGCGCCGGCGGCCGGCGGGCCCGGAAGACCCTAGCGGTTGTCCTGGCGGGCGATGAAGACCTCGCGCAGGATCAGCATGATCGCCGCGGCCAGGGGAATCGCCATCAGAGCGCCGATGACCCCCAGCAGCGAGCCGCCGGCGATCACCGAGATCACTGCCACCGCCCCGGGGACCGAGACGGCCTTCTGCATCACGCGCGGGGAGATGAAGTACGCCTCGATCTGCAGGTACCCGAAGTAGCAGATCGCGTAGATGGCGGTGGTCTGCCACCCCAGGGTCAGCGAGATCAGGGACACCAGGATTCCTGCGATCACCGCGCCGACCAGCGGGATGAACGCCAGCATGGCAACGAGCAGGGTCAGCAGTGCGGCAAAGGGCACCCCGAGGATGCTCATCAGGATCAGTGCAACGGTGGCATTGAGCAGTGCCACGAACGCCTGGCCCATGACGTAGTTGCCCACCGACCGGGTGATGGTGTCGCCCAGCTCCTCGACCCGTGCCCGGCGCGAGCGCGGGGCCATGCGGTAGAAGAAGGACTTCATCGCCGGCAGCGAGGCCAGGAAGTAGATGGCCAGCACCAGCACGATCAGCACGCCGAACATGCCCTGGGCGATGACGCTGCCCACGCCCAGCACGCCGCCGAAGATCCCGCCCACGGCACCGGTGTCGGAGAAGAACTTCCCGATCTCCTGGCTGATTCGGTCCGAGACGTGGTACTGCGCATCGAGGGTGACAAAAAGCTCGGACTTCAGGAAGTCGTCGACCAGCTTTGGGGCGCGCTCGATGAACTGGGCCGTCTGCGAGGTGAGTGTGGGGATGATGCTGCCGATGAACCCGGCGGCCACGCCCAGCAGGGCCAGCATCGTGACCAGCACCCCGACGGTCCGCGAGGTCCCGTGCGACACCAGGAAGCGCACGACCGGGTCCAGTCCCAGGGC
Organism: Arthrobacter sp. UCD-GKA; assembly: GCF_001863355.1. Lineage (NCBI taxonomy): Bacteria > Bacillati > Actinomycetota > Actinomycetes > Micrococcales > Micrococcaceae > Arthrobacter > Arthrobacter sp. UCD-GKA. The sequence goes on from NZ_MOLR01000001.1 coordinate 655,635, forward strand.
AATGAACAGGGCGATGGCGATCCAGATGACCAGCGAACCCACGTTGGTCAGCAGGAAGAAGCCCAGCAGGGCCAGTCCCACGCCGACCGTGAACAGGAATCCGAAGGCGATCGGGTTGGTGGCCGGGGAAACATCCGCCCCCGGAATGCCCGTGCCTGCCTCGTGCTTCGGCTCGGGGGGGAAGCCGAAGTTCGCCGGCGGCTTGATCCGGGCATCGAGCGTCTGCTGCGCGGTGCCCAGCAGACGGCGCCACCACCGCCGCGGGCTCGCCGGCGGTGCCTGAATCGGGGTGTCGTCCCGGGAAACGTCCCCGGTGCCCGGGGTTCCCGGAGATTGGGGGCCGTCGGCTCCGGGCGCGGTCCCGTGGCCGCCGGTTGCTTCCGGAGGCACTGCGTCGTCCCCGTCTTGAGTAGTCACAACCCCGAGCTTAATACCCGGGGCGGGTTCTTGTCGGCATTGGGCCCCGATGTCGGATGCGGCAAATGGTGGCCGATGCCTCACCGGTGCGCAGCGTGGTGCTACCCACATCAAGGAACCCGGATGCGGAACAACTCGTTAGACTTATGGCGTGCCACCCTTAGTCCACGACGCGGGGCGGCACCCCGAGGCCGAATCTCGACTCCCCATCCGTTAGGTGTAATTGTGCGAAAGATCTTATCAGCGATCGCTATCATTCTTGGGCTTGCAGCCCTGGTGATGGGGATCGGCCAGCGTACCGTCTGGGCCCCGCCCGAGACGCTGACGGCCCACCTTGCCGAAGCCCCCGCGGCTGCGCCGGTGACGTTGCTCGAATCCGGCATCGGAACCGTTGCCGGGCACCCCACGGAGATTACCATCAAGGCCGAGGGCAAGTTCAGCGCCTCCCTGGTGCGCTCCGCCGATGCACAGGCGTGGGTCGGCAAGGCCGCACACACCACCATCTCCGGCATCAACACCGCCGACACCGTTCTTGAATCCACGTCGGAAACCGGCGAGGCCGAGGTCCCGAATCCGGCCGGCGCGGACCTGTTCCAGGCGACCGAGAACGCCGACAAGACCATGACCTACCGCTGGACGGACCCCGACGAGGGCTCCTGGACGCTGCTGCTGGCAGCCGACGGCAAGGCCGCTGCACCCACCGACATCTCGGTGACCTGGCCCGGCGACACCGCCACCCCCTACTCCATGCCGCTGATCATCATCGGTGCCCTGCTGCTGGTCGCCGGGATTGCGCTGGCCGCCGTGCGCGCCACGCCGCGCGGGGGCTCCACCGGCGGAGGACGCCGCGCCGCCGACCGTGCCGGTGCCCCGCAGACCGGTTCGCTCCCGACCACGCCCCCGGGGAAGAGCGGGCCGAACACCGTGGCCAAGGTCGTGGCGACCGCCTCGATCCTGGCCCTGGCGCTGGTTCCCTCCGTGCCGGCGCTGGCCGCAAGCCCGTCGTCCTCCCCGGCCGACGGCACCGCCCAGGACGCCGAGAAGGTCTTCCCGGTGGTGCTGCAGGCCCAGCTCGAGCGCATCCTTTCCGAGGTTTCCAGCTCCGTGGCCAAGGCCGACAAGTCCAAGAACGCCAAGGACCTCGAGGACCGCACCACCGGCGCCCTGAAGACGCTGCGCGGCCAGAACTACAAGCTGCGCAACGACAAGGTCAAGCTCGACGGCCCCTCGGCCATCGACACCACCGTCATCCGCTCGGCCGCCGTGCCGACCGACGACGGTGCCCACTTCCCGCGTTCGCTGATGGTTGTCACCGCGAAGGACTCCGGCGCCTCCACCATCCCCACCGCCATCACGCTGACCCAGGCGGGGCCGCGGGACAACTACAAGGTCGCCTTCGCCACCCCGATGCTGCCCGGTTCGACGTTCCCCGGGATCGCCGTGGGGGACCAGTCCGTGAAGCTGCTCAAGGACAACGCCGAGGGCCTGGAAATGACCCCGAAGTCGGCGCTTGAGCGCCTGGCCGGGCTCATGGACAACGAGAAGTCCAAGGACGCGGACAAGTTCGCCAAGAACGCGTTCCTGACGCTCAACGCCAAGGACCAGAACGCTCTGGTCAAGGCCAACAAGGACGCCAAGATCACCTTCAAGCGCCAGGTGAACGCCAAGGACACCGTCGTGTTGGCGACCCCGGACGGAGGGGCGCTGGTCTCGGGCAACTTCACCGCCACGACCACCGCGAAGCCCAAGGAAACCGGCGGCACCATCGGCCTGGACGACACCACCGCCACGATCGTCGACGCAAAGGAAACCAAGAAGGGCATCGAGATCACCTACGGCGAGCCGATGCTCATCTACATCCCGGCCGCCGACTCCAAGGACAAGGTCTCGGTGGTCGCCGCCGAGGTCATCACCAAGGGGGCGAAACTGCTGAAGTAGCCACAAGCCCCCTTCGGCGGGGGAGCGGGGGGACCTGTGGGTCCCTCCACGCAAGGCGCGGTGCCACCGGCACGGGGTAACGGATCCCGTGCTAGGCGGCACCGCGCCTTTTTGCGTGCCGGCGTCCGTCGCCCCCGGATTGCCGGACCCTTCCGGCCCCGGCCCGGTGAACCAGGACGCGGGAGCCGGCGGGGGCGCCTTAGGAGAATACGGCGATGCCGTAGACGGCAAAGAGCACCAGGTGCGCGGCCCCGTGCATCGCGGTGACCTGCTTGGCCGCAAAGGTCGACACCGACAGCAGCAACGTCACGCCCAGCAGCATGAGGTTGACCGGGGTTTCGGCCAGCACGACCGCCTGGCCGGTGAGCAAGCCGATGACCAGGACCGCGGGAATGGTCAGGCCGACCGTGGAGACCAGGGCCCCGTGGCAGAGGTTGCTGACCCGCTGGATCTCCCCGTTCAGGGCCGCGCGCACCGAGGTGATCGACTCGGGCAGGAAGACGATCATGGCGATGAGGATGCCCGACAGGGCCACCGGCGCACCGACCCGGCCCAGCCCGTCGTCAAGCAGCGTGGCCATGTCGTGCGAAAGCAGCACGATCGGCAGCACCGTGACGACCAGCAGGCCCAGCCGCAGCCCGAGCTCGGTGCGGTGCCCGGCAATGACGGCGGTGATCGATTGGCGCTCCGCCGCGGGGACCGCGGCTGCGGGCGAGTCGGCGGGCGGGGCCGCGCGCGGATCGACTTCCCGGAAGTCATCGGCCTGACGGCCCATCTGCCGGACCAGGAAGAAGCCGTAGAGGCCCAGGGCCAACACGATGATGGGGACTTCCTGCCCCCGGGTGTAGGCGCCGGCCTTCCCGATCAGTGCCGGCAGGACGAAGGCCAGCGAAGCCAGGACGATGAGCATCCCCAGGTAGGCGGAGGTGCCGGTGCGGTTGTGCCCCAGCCCGCCGTGCTTGAGGCCCCCGGCCAGCAGGGAGAGCCCGATCACGGCGTTGAGGATGATCATCGACACCGCCATCACCGAGTCCCGGGCGATGGTGGCGTGCTCGCCGGGCCCGAGCATCACGGCGGAAATCAGCACCACCTCGATCAGCACGATCGAAAGCGTCAGGACCAGGGAACCGTAGGGATCGCCCAGCCGGCGGGCCAGGTGTTCGGCCTCGTGGACCACCCCGAAGGAACACAGCAGGATGACGCCGATGATCAGGACCAGCGCGCCGACCAGCAGCGGCGCGGAAACAGGCGGCTCCAGCAGGGGGCCGGCCAGGAGCAGGCCGAGGACGGCGCCCCAGCCGACGGCGAGGCGCACGATGGCGGGGCGTGTGAGGATGGAGCGTGCAGTGGGGGAAACCACGGGATGGACCCTATTCCACGGGGCCGTCCCCGTGTTCGATCGATCGAACGGGCCGTCCCGTCCGCAACTGGGCTGCCACGCTGCCCTGGGGATATGCCTGGAGGCAGGGATCGGTGCAGCGGGAGATTTCCAATCACTAGGATATGCCACCGGCGCGGCCCGGGTGGATTTGGCGTGGCCCGCCCCCTCCGCGCCCTCCCCGCGGGGCGCCGGAGCCGGTCCCGGCATCGTCCCGCGCCCCCGCCCCCGGTAGCCGCCGCGCCGGTGTGCTTGTCAGCGGGAAGCGGACGGGTTTTCCACCCGGGCGCCAAGCGGCCTAAAGTAGAGGAATGACCACCAGCATGCCTGAACCCACTGCACCCTCCTCGCGCGGCGCCATTGATCTGGCAGCCTTCAAGACGCCCCACCCGGAGCCGGTCACCGGCACGGCGGACGCCGGGGCCCCGACCTGGGTGCGCTCCGTCAACCAGGAGCTCTTCCCGGAAATCGTTGCGCTCTCGCAACAGGTTCCGGTGATCGTCTCGCTGGGCAGCCCGCGTTCCCCGGCCTCGGTCCAGCTCGATGCGACACTCGCCTCGCTCATCGACGCGAAGGGCGGAACGCTCGCGCTGGCCACCGTGGACGCGGAGGCCGAGCCCGCCATCGCCCAGGCCTTCCAGGTCACGCAGGTGCCCGCGGTCATCGCGCTGGTCAACGGCCAGCCGGTGCCGCTGTTCCAGGGCAGCGCCGACGTCCAGCAGATCCAGTCGCTGATCGAGGAATTGCTGGGCCTGGGTGTCCAGCACGGCGTCGCCGGGACCATCGCGCCGCTGGGCACCACCGCTGCCGCAACCGCGCCGGCCCCGCTGCCGCCGCTGCACCAGGCGGCGCTGGACGCCATCGAATCCGGCGACCTGCCGACGGCGGAAAACGCCTACAAGCAGGCGCTGAACGAGAAGCCCAACGACAACGACGCGGCCATCGGCCTGAACCAGGTGCGCCTGCTGATGCGCACCCAGGACAAGGACCTGGCCGCGGTGCGTGCCGCGGGGGCGGCGAACCCCGACGACCTGGCCGCGCAGCTGGACGTTGCCGACATGGACCTGATTGGCGGGCACGTCGAGGACGCCTTCTCCCGGCTGGTGGGCTTCATCGGCCGACACGCGGGCGACGAGAAGGAGGCCGCCCGGGCCCGCCTGGTCGAGCTGTACTCGGTGGTCGGGGTGGCCGACGAGCGCGTGGTTGCCTCGCGCCAGAAGCTGGCCCGCGTCCTGTTCTAGGATCCCTTGCCGAGCCGGTCCCGCGCGCTGCCGCCCGCGGACCCGGCTCGGCGACCAGGGAGTGTCTTTCGCGAACCCGTCCGGGTCCGCGGGTGGCACTCCCTTTTTCGTCCCGCCGGACAGCAGGGCAGCGGGCCCCGGCGGGCGAAATTCCCGGCGCGTCATCCCCGGGGGCGGCACGATCGGCGGGATTAGTCCGCAGGGATGACGGCAAAACCACGTGCCGACTGCTAATTTCGATTCCATGAGCAACTCCACTGCGGAACCCGGCACCCCGGCCCTGTCGATCCGATCGCTGGGCAAGCGCTTCGGCGACAAGGTCGCGGTCAACGGCATCTCCCTCGACGTCCCCGCCGGGTCGTTCTTCGGCCTGGTCGGGCCCAACGGCGCCGGCAAGACCACCACGCTGTCCATGGCCACCGGACTGCTGCGCCCCGACGCCGGACAGGCATGGCTGGCCGGCATCGACGTCTGGGCCGAACCGCTGAAGGCCAAGGCCGCCATGGGCGTGCTGGCCGACGGGGTGCGGCTCTTCGACCGGCTCTCCGGGCGCCAGCTGGTCACCTACTCCGGCCTGCTGCGCGGCATGGACCGCGACACGGTCGCCGAGCGCACCGAGGACCTGCTGCGCGTGCTTGACCTGCAGGACGCCGGGGCCAAGCTGGTCGTGGACTACTCCGCGGGCATGACCAAGAAGATCGCCCTGGCCACGGCGCTGATCCACTCCCCGCGGGTGCTGGTGCTCGACGAGCCCTTCGAGGCCGTGGACCCGGTCTCCGCGGCCAACATCCGCGAGATCCTTGCGGACTACGTCGCCCACGGCGGCACCGTGATCGTCTCCTCGCACGTCATGGACCTGGTCCAGCGCATGTGCAGCCACGTGGCTGTCATAGCCGAGGGCAACCTGCTGGCCGCCGGCACCGTGGATGCGGTGCGCGGCGGCGTCTCCCTGGAGGAACGCTTCGTGCAATTGGTCGGCGGGCGCGGGAACAGCGAGGGCCTGTCATGGTTGCACACCTCCTGAGGTTGAAGCTGGCGCTGCTGCGCAACTCCTTCCGGCGCAGCCCCTGGCAGCTGGTGGGCGTGTGCATCGGCGGCCTCTACGGGCTGGGCATGGTCGTCTTCGCCGTCGCCGGCACGGCCCTGCTGGCCGACGCGGACACCGCGCTGGCCAACACCATCCTCATCTGCGCGGTCTCGCTGATCACCCTGGGCTGGGCGATCGTGCCGCTGGTGGCCTTCGGCGTCGATCTGACCCTGGACCCGGCACGCTTCACCACCTTCACGATCTCCCGGCCCAAGCTGGCCACGGGCCTGCTGCTCTCGGGCTTCATCGGCGTCCCGGGGCTGCTGACGCTGCTGCTGCTCGGCGGGCAGCTCCTGGCCTGGCGCCGCGATCCGTTGGCCCTGCTCGCGGCGCTGGCCGGGGGCGTGGCCGGCGCCTTGATGTGCCTGGCCCTGGCGCGGCTGACCACCACCTCGATGGCCCGGCTGACCGGTTCGCGGCGCTTCCGCGACGTCGCCGGGATCATCGCGATCATCCCGCTGATCCTGCTGGGCCCGATCATCGGCACCGCGGCCGAGGGCATCGAATCGGTGCTGGACTGGCTGCCGCGCCTGGCCGCGGTGCTGGGCTTCACCCCGCTGGGCGTCTTCGCGGCGCTTCCCGGGGACCTGGCCGCCGGGGCCTGGGGGCTGGGCGCGGCGCGCCTGGTCCTGGGACTGGCGTACCTGGGCGCGGTGCTCTGGGCGTGGGAGCGCGGGCTGCACAAGTCCATGGAAAACCCGCTGGCGCCGCACACCGGCTCCAAGCCCGTGGGCATGGGCGCCTTCGGGATCTTCCCGGCCACCCCGCGCGGCGCGGTGGCCGCCCGCGCCCTGACCTACTGGCTCAAGGACCCCCGCTACGCCGCCTCCATCGTGGTCGTCCCGCTGATGCCGGTGCTGATCTGGTTCACCTCCACCAACTCCGGGAACCCGCAGCTGATGCTGGTGCTCGGGCCGCTGCTGGGGATCCTGATGGCGTTCGCGATCTCCGCCGACGTCTCCTACGACTCCACCGCGTTCTCGCTGCACGTGCTCACCGGGGTGCGCGGGGTGGACGACCGGGCCGGGCGCGTGCTGGCCTGCGCCGTGTTCGCGCTGCCGGTGACGCTGCTGGCCGCCATCCTGCCGCCGGTGTTCCTGGGCCGCACGGACCTGCTGCCGGCGATCCTGGGCATCTCGCTGTGCGGGCTGCTGTCCGGGTTCGGCGTGGCCTCGGTGGCCTCGGCACGCTTCACCTACGCGGTCCCGCTGCCGGGGGAGAGCCCGTTCAAGACGCCACCGGGTGCCGGGGCGCGGATGGCCGTGGTGCAATTGGCGACGTTCGCGATCATGTCCGTGCTGCTGCTGCCGGCCCTGGGTCTGCTGGTGGCCCAGGTCCTCACGCACCACGCGCTCTTCGGCTGGCTCGCCCTGGCGGTGGGCGTGGTGGAGGGCGCGGTGCTGCTGGTGGCCGGAATCCGCCTCGGCGGGCGCTGGCTCGACGCCCGGGCCCCGGAGCTGATGCAGGCGGTCGCGGCCAACCGCTGATGTGCCCCACGCGATGCGCCGCGGACACCCGGGTTCGACCGACCCGGAGGATTAGCTTGTTAGACTGGAGGACATGAGCATGCCCCTAGATCCGTTCCGCAATGATCCCCGCACCACCTCCGGTGGCGGTGCCACCACCATCGAGCGCACCGAAGCAGCCCAGGAAGTCGAGGCCGGGGACCACGAACGCTTTGCGCACTATGTGCGCAAGGAAAAGATCATGGAGTCGGCGCTCTCCGGGGACCCCGTGATCGCCCTGTGCGGGAAGGTCTGGATTCCGGGCCGCGACCCGCAGAAGTTCCCCGTGTGCCCCGAGTGCAAGGAAATCTACGAGGGCCTCACCGGCGGCGGCGACAAGGGCAAGAAGTAGCTCCTTCCACGCAACACGTCTTGACCCGAACCCGCCCGGGCGCGCCGGCACGCGCCCTGGCAGGGAAGATTTTTAGCGCCGTGGAGGTGTATGCATGACCGATACCTTGTTCTCACTTGCAGACAAGCTGCCCATGGAGGACCGGCTTCCTCCCGCCTACCCGGAACGGGCCGCCTGGGGCACCGGACCGAAACTGCGTGCGTGGCAGGCCGAGGCGCTGGACAAGTACTTCACCGACAACCCGCGCGACTTCATGGCCGTGGCAACGCCCGGCGCCGGCAAGACCACCTTCGCGCTGCGCCTGGCCAAGGTGCTGGTCGACGCGAAGACCATCAACCGCATCATCGTGGTCGCCCCCACCGACCACCTCAAGAAGCAGTGGGCCGACGCCGCGGGGCGCGTGGGCCTGGCCCTTGACCCGAACTTCAAGAACTCCGACGGACGCCACGGCGCTGACTACATCGGCGTCGTGGTCACCTACGCCCAGGTCGCCTCCAAGCCGATGCTGCACCGGGCCAAGGTCGAGGCGGCCCGCACCCTGGTGATCCTCGACGAGATCCACCACGGCGGCGACGCCCTGTCCTGGGGAGACGGCATCCGCGAGGCCTTCGAGCCCGCGCTGCGCCGCCTGGCGCTGACCGGCACCCCCTTCCGCTCCGACACCGCCGCGATCCCCTTCGTCGAATACGCCGAGGGTCCCGACGGCATCCGCCGCTCGAAGGCCGACTACACCTACGGCTACGGCCAGGCGCTGCGCGACCACGTGGTGCGCCCGGTGCTGTTCATGGCCTACTCCGGGAACATGCGCTGGAAGACCAGCGGCGGCGAGGAGATGGAGGCCCAGCTCGGCGAGGGCTTCACCAAGGACATCACCGCCCACGCCTGGCGCACGGCGCTGGATGCGGCAGGAGACTGGATCCCCTCGGTGCTCCAGGCCGCCGACAAGCGCCTGACCCAGGTCCGCCGCACCGTCCCCGACGCCGGCGCCCTGGTGATCGCCACCGACCACGAGGACGCGCGCGGCTACGCCGAGCAGCTGGAGAAGATCTGCGGCGAGAAGGTCACCGTGATCCTCTCCGACGATGCCGGCGCCTCGAAGAAGATCGACGAGTTCTCCGCCGGGGACTCGCGCTGGATGGTCGCGGTGCGCATGGTGTCCGAGGGCGTGGACGTGCCCCGGCTCTGCGTGGGCGTCTACGCCACCTCGACCTCCACCCCGCTGTTCTTCGCCCAGGCCATCGGCCGCTACGTGCGCAGCCGCAAGCGCGGGGAGGTCGCCTCGATCTTCCTGCCCTCGGTGCCGGTGCTCATGGCCCTGGCCAACGAGATGGAGACCGAGCGGGACCACGCGCTGGACCGCCCCGAGAAGCACTTCCAGGACCCGGACTACAACCCCGAGGACGAGCTGGTCGCCGCGGCCAACCGCGAGGAAAAGGCCAGCGACGAGCTGAACAAGCAGAAGTTCGAGGCGCTGAACTCCAACGCCTCCTTCGACCGGGTGCTCTTCGACGGCGGCGAATTCGGCACCGGCGGCGCCGTGGGCTCCGAGGAGGAACAGGACTTCCTGGGCATCCCGGGGCTGCTGGACGCCGACCAGGTGGGCGTGCTGCTGCGCCAGCGCCAGGCCGAGCAGGTTTCGCGGCGCAAGGTGCGCAAGGCGCACGAGGAGAGCGCCGAGGCCCCGGTGATGGACCACCGGGCGCTGATGGAGATGCGCTCGACGCTCTCGAAGAACGTCTCGGCGTGGAGCGCGCGCACCGGGACCCCGCACGGGGTCATCCACACCAAGCTGCGCGAGGTCTGCGGCGGGCCGGCCGTCGCCCAGGCGAACGCCGAGCAGCTGCAGACGCGGCTGGACAAGCTGCAGGGCTGGTTCATCGGCAAGAAGTAGCCGCCCGCCTCCCCGCCGCCGTCCGGGGGACATGCGGGGCGGGGAACGACAAAGGCGCGGTGCCTGGCCGGGGAGGAGTTCACATCCCCGGCGGGCACCGCGCCTCCTTGGGCAGGGGGCCGGTCAGCCGAGGGCCAGCACGGTCACTCCCGCGGCCCGCAGCTGCTCGAAGACCGCGTCGTTGTTCTGCGGGTGCACCGCGGCGGTGAGCGGGGCGATGACGGTGGTCTCGAAACCCTGGGTGCGGGCGTCCAGCGCCGTGGCCCGGACGCAGTGGTCGGTGGCGATCCCCGCCACGTCCAGGGAGGTGATGCCCCGCTCGCGCAGCCAGTCGCCCAGCAACGGCCCGGACTCATCCTCCACCGCCGCGCCCTCCAGGGCCATCCGGCCCTCGAAGCCGGAATAGGCCGCGGTGAAGCGGCCCTTGCGGAACGCCGCGTCCAAGTGGGCCGTGGCCGGGGCGAGGTTGGGGTGCAACGCCGCGCCGGCGGTTTCCGCCACGCAGTGCACGGGCCAGGAGTCGACGTAGTCGGGGGCCTCGGAAAAGTGGCTTCCCGGGTCGATGTGCCAGTCCTGGGTGGCGACGAGCACCGCGTAGCTCTCGTGCCGCGCGGCCACCAGCTCGGCGATGGCCGTTGCCACCGCGGCCCCGCCGGCCACGGCCAGCGAGCCGCCCTCGCAGAAGTCGTTCTGCACATCGACGATGATCAGGGCACGCGTCGAGGCGTTGTCCGGTGTGCTGCTTGGTTCGCTCATGGTGTGCTTCTCCTCGTGGTCAGTTTTCGTCGATGAAACGTGTGGGGATCACCGGTTCGCCGCGCTGCAGCCGCCGCGAGCTGCCGGGCATCTCCAGGATCGAGTCGCGGTGGCGCTTCGCGGCGCGGCGCACCCCGGCGGCGCCGGTGAAGGCCTCGTCGATCCGGCCCCCGGCCACGAATTGTTCCAGCAGCGGGCGGTCGTTGGCATCGGTTGCGGGCACCTCGCCCACGCCGATGAGTTCCTCGGTGGCCCGGCCGCGCTCGTTGAGCCGGCGCACCGCGTACTTGCGCCCGCCCACCGAGACCTTGTTCTTCGCGGCCTTGGCGACGTCGACGTAGTTTCCGGCGTCGTCGTGGCGCGAGACCAGCTTGTAGACCATCGAGGCGGTCGGATGCCCGGAGCCGGTGACCAGCGAGGTGCCCACGCCGTAGGCGTCCACCGGGGCCGACTGGAGGGCGGCGATGGCGTATTCGTCGAGGTCGGAGGTGACCATGATCCGGGTGTTCTCGTTGCCCAGGTCATCGAGCAGCACGCGGACCCAGCGGGCCTGTTCGACCAGGTCCCCGGAATCCAGGCGCACGGCGCCCAGGCCCGGGCCGGCCACCTCCACGGCGGTGCGCACGCCCTGTTCCACGTCGTAGGTGTCGACCAGCAGGGCCGTGCCCACGCCCATCGAGGCGACCTGCGCCTCGAAGGCGGCGCGCTCTGTGTCGTGCAGCAGCGTGAAGGAGTGGGCGGCGGTGCCCACGGTCTTGATCCCGTAGCGGTGCCCGGCCTCGAGGTTGGAGGTCGAGTCGAACCCGGCGATGATCGCCGCGCGTGCCGCGGCGACGGCGGATTCCTCGTGGGTGCGCCGCGAGCCCATCTCGATGCACGGGCGGGAGCCGGCCGAGGCGATCATGCGCGAGGCGGCGGAGGCAATSGCGGAGTCGTGGTTCAGCGCGGAGAGGATGAAGGTCTCCAGCACGCAGGCCTCGGCGAACGTCGACTCGACGATCATCACCGGCGAGTAGGGGAAGTAGATTTCCCCCTCGGCGTAGCCGTGGATGTTTCCGCTGAACTTGAAGTCCTCCAGGTACTTGATCGTGGCGGCGTCCACGACCTTGGTGTCGGAGAGGAAACGCAGCTGCTCGTCGCCGAAGCGGAACTCCTTGATGCCTTCCAGGATGCGGCCGGTGCCGGCCAGCACGCCGTAGCGCCGGCCCTCGGGCAGGCGGCGGGCGAAGGCCTCGAAGACGCTGGGGCGGTGCGCGGCACCGGAATGCAGGGATGCCTGCAGCATCGTCAATTCGTAGTGGTCGGTAAACAGTGAGGTGGGCTGCTGCCACATGGCCGTTGGGCTCCTCGCGATGGGTATCGGGGGTGATGAAAGCATGTTCGGGCGGTTCGCACCGGCGCCGGGAGCCTGGTCCCGGGGCCCGTCCCGCCGCAGGTGGCGGCGGAATGGGCCGGCAACGGCGGTGCAAACGTTAGTAGATACTCTAGACCCGGCATCGGCCCGTTGCCGCCTTCGGGTCGGCCCGGCGCGCTTCGGGGCGTGGGGCTCGCCGCCCGGGGCATGGGGGGCAGGGCCCGGCACGCGCGGGCAGCGGTCCGGTTCGCTTCGGTGGCGCACCGTCGTAGAATGGGAGGTATGCCAACCATGACTGCGATGCCCGATGTGCTTGAGCACGTGGAGCAGGCACAAGCACACGAACTGGACCAGCCCTACCTCCTGATCATCTGGAACGACCCGGTCAACCTGATGAGCTACGTCAGCTACGTCTTCCGCTCCTACTTCGGGTACCCCGAGGCCAAGGCGGAGAAGCTGATGATGCAGGTCCACCAGGAGGGACGCAGCGTCGTCGCCACCGGGAACCGCGAAAAGATCGAGGCCGACGTGTCCGCGATGCATGGCTTCGGCCTGTGGGCCACCCTGTCGAAGGCGGACGCAGCCTAACCGTGGCACGAGCATTCAAGAGCACCCTGCGCGGTTTTTCCGCCTCCCTGGAAGCCGCCGAGCGCAAGTTGCTCCGCGGCCTTTTCGAGGACGTCATCACCCTGCTCGAGCCGGAGCGCGCCGCGGACGAGGATCCGCTGTGGGCCATGGTCGGGCTGGACCCCCACGCGCACCGCGCGGACTTCGCGCCCCCGTCCGACCCCGCCACCAAGCGGCTGCTGCCGGACGCGGATCCGGACGACGCAGCCGCGTCGCTGGAATTCCGCAGGCTCTCCGAGCGCGGGATCCGCGAACGCAAGATCGGGGCGCTGCGCGAGGCCGCACTGCTGATGGAATCCGGAACCATCCTGCTGTCCGACGAAACCGCACCGCGCTTCGCCGCCGCGGTCAACGACGTGCGCCTGGTGCTGGCGCAGCGGCTGGGCCTGGCGACCGAGGAAGACGCCGAGCGGATCCACGCGCAGGACGACTGGTCGAAGGCCGAAACCGTCGACGAATACCTGGCACTGGTCTACAACTTCGTCACCTGGCTGCAGGAATCCCTGATGCAGGCCATGCTCAAGTCCTTGTGAGCTGGGATACAGTGTGTCGCGCGTGCTGGCCGTTCGCGCGCAAAACCACGTAGGCTTCGTACACCATGACAAGTGCGTCCTCCAGCGATAAGCGACCATCCGAGCGGCCCCGGGCAAACGCCCCGTTGGGGATCTTCGACTCCGGGGTCGGCGGCCTGACCGTTTCACGCGCCATCATTGACCAGCTTCCCGGGGAATCGACGATGTACGTCGGGGACACCGCGAACTCGCCCTACGGCCCGCTTCCCATTGCCGAGGTCCGCGCCAATGCGCTGGGGGTGATGGACGAACTGGTCGACGCCGGGGTCAAGCTGCTGGTCATCGCCTGCAACTCCGCCTCCGCCGCGGTGCTGCGCGACGCCCGCGAACGCTACACCGCCCGCTACGGCATCCCCGTGGTCGAGGTCATCCAGCCCGCGGTCCGCCGCGCCGTCTCCGCCACCCGCAACGGCAGGATCGGGGTCATCGGCACCCTGGCCACGGTCGGCTCGCGCGCCTACGAGGACGCCTTCGCCGCGGCCCCGCACTACTCCATCACCTCGGTGGCCTGCCCGCGCTTCGTCGAGTTCGTCGAAAACGGCATCACCACCGGCAAGGAGCTGATGGACACCGCCGAGGAATACCTGGCCCCGCTCAAGTCCGCCGGCGTGGACACGCTGGTGCTGGGCTGCACGCACTACCCGCTGCTCACCGGGGTGATTTCCTACGTCATGGGCGAGGACGTCACCCTCGTCTCCAGCGCCGAGGAGACCGCGAAGGACGTCTACCGCGCGCTGGTGGGCCACGACCTGGCGCGCACCGCCGACGCGGCCCCCACCCACCAGTTCCTCGCCACCGGCGATGCGGCAAGTTTTGAGATCCTGGCCCGACGCTTCCTGGGCCCCGAGGTCCTCGCGGTCGAGCAGGTCCAGAACGTGGCCGCCCACTACCCGACCGGCTCCATTGCGATGGTTACCCCGCAGATGGTGGCCCTTTCGAAAGCGAGTGCCTCATGAAGCTGACCATCATCGGCTGCACCGGCTCGTTCCCCGGCCCGGGGTCGCCCGCCTCCTGCTACCTGGTCACCGCGTTCGACGGGACCCGCGACTGGAAGATCCTGCTGGACCTTGGCTCCGGCGCGCTGGGCGTGCTGCAGCGCTACGTCGACATCAAGGACCTGGACGGGATCTTCATCTCCCACCTGCATCCGGACCACTGCATGGATCTGTGCGGCATGCACGTGGCGATCCGCTGGGACCCCAACGGCTGGGGCCGCGAGCGGATGCTGGTGCACGGCCCGGCGGCCACCGCCGACCGGATGGCCACCGCCTACGGGCTGCCGCTGGAGGAGGGCATGCACCCGGACTACGACTTCCAGCACTGGAAGTCCCGCCAGCCGGTGAAGATCGGCCCGTTCTCCATCACCCCCTACCCGGTGCTGCACCCCATCGAGGAGTCCTACGCGCTGCGCGTGGAGGCCACCGAGCCGGTCGCCGACGGGTCGCTGCAAACCAGCGTGCTGACCTATTCGGGCGACACCGACTCCTGCCCCGAACTCATCGAGGCGGCGCAGGGAGCTGACATGTTCCTCTGCGAGGCAGCCTTCGAGGAGGGCCGCGACGACGGGATCACCGGCGTGCACCTGACCGGCAAGCGGGCCGGCCAGGCCGCCACCGATGCCGGGGTCGAGCGCCTGCTGCTGACCCACATCCCGGTGTGGACCGACATCAACACCGTGGTCAACGAGGCCAAGGAGACCTACGACGGCGGGATCGCCGTGGCGGTCTCCGGGGTCACCTACGGGGTGTTCTCCGGCTCGCAGCTGGGCACCCCGAAGTCGCTGCCCACCGCGCCGGTGTCCATCGTGCGCTCGGCGCCGAACCGGGAGTGGCCCGGGACCAAGACCAGGAACCCGCGCAGGTAGCCCCGAGGCGGCGGGCGCGCTCAGCTGCCGCGGGAGTGCCCGGCCCCGGCCACGCGCCGACTAGACTTGAAGCCATGACTTCAGCATCCACCACAGCAGCAGTGCGCGCCGACGGGCGCGGCGTCGACCAACTCCGTGAGATCACCATTACCCGTGGCTGGTCCAAGCAGGCCGAGGGCTCGGCCCTGATCGAATTCGGCAACACCAAGGTGCTGTGCACCGCCTCCTTCACCGAGGGCGTGCCGCGCTGGCTCAAGGGCCAGGGCACCGGCTGGGTCACCGCCGAGTACGCGATGCTGCCGAGGGCCACCAACACCCGCAACGGCCGCGAGTCGGTCAAGGGCAAGATCGGCGGGCGCACCCACGAGATCTCCCGGCTGATCGGCCGCTCGCTGCGCGCCGTCATCGACACCAAGGCGCTGGGCGAGAACACCATCGTGCTGGACTGCGACGTGCTCCAGGCCGACGGCGGCACCCGCACCGCGGCGATCACCGGCGCCTACGTCGCGCTGGCCGAGGCCATCGAATGGGCCCGGGCCAACAACCTGGTGAAGAAGAACGCGATCGTGCTCACGGACTCGGTGGCCGCGATCTCCGTGGGCATCATCGACGGTGTCCCGATGCTCGATTTGCCCTACGAGGAGGACGTGCGTGCCGAGACCGACATGAACGTCGTGGTCACCGGCACCGGCGACTTCGTCGAGGTGCAGGGGACCGCCGAGGGCGTGCCGTTCAAGCGCGCCGAACTCGACTCCCTGCTTGACCTCGCCCTGGTGGGCACCGCCGAGCTGACCCGCATCCAGTCCGAAACCCTGGGGCTCTGAGCATGGGTGCCACCCCGCGTTTGGTGCTGGCCACCCACAACCAGGGCAAGCTGCGCGAGTTGCGCGAGCTGCTGCGCGGGCAGGTGCCGGGCCTGGACGTGGACACCCAGGTCGTCGATGCCGGTGCCGTCGGTGCCCCGGATGTCGTTGAGGACCAGGTGACCTTCGAGGGCAACGCCCTGCTCAAGGCCCGCGCGGTGTGCGAGGCCACCGGCCTGGTCGCCATCGCCGACGACTCCGGGCTGGCTGTCGACGTGCTCGGCGGGGCCCCGGGGATCTTCTCGGCACGCTGGTCCGGGAAGCACGGCGACGACGAGGCCAACATCGACCTGCTGCTGGCCCAGCTCGGCGACATCGCCGAGGAGCACCGCGGCGCCTCCTTCGTGTGCGCCGCGGCCCTGGCGACCCCGGGCGGCCATGTCGCCGTGGAGCTGGGGCACCTGGCCGGCACGCTGCTGCACGAACGCCGCGGCAACGGCGGCTTCGGCTACGACCCGATCCTGCGCCCCGAGGGCCGCGAAATCTCCGTGGCGGAGCTGACGGCCGAGGAAAAGAACGCGATCAGCCACCGCGGGCGCGCGTTCCGCGGCCTGCTGCCGCAGATCGTCAAGGCGCTGGCGGACCAGGACACGAAGTAGGGTCCGGGCCCGGCCTGGGCCCGSACCCACCACCGGCCGGCAGCGATGGCGCCCGGGATTGAAGCACAACAAACGTACACAGAGGGAACGGAGCAGGGGTGGACACCTTTATCAAGGGGCCGTCAAAGCGGGATGTTGCGGGCATGAAGGCCGCCTTCGCACTGGTGGAGAGCGAGGAGGTGGTCTCCGTGTTGTTCAAGAACGCGCGTTACGGCAACTTCCTGGTCACCGGGGCGGCACACCTGACAGTGCTCGACGACCTGATGGTCGGCGGGCTGAACGCCGCGGCCGCGGCGAAGGCGGCCAAGTCCGCGGACGGCGAGCCGCTGCGGCAGCGCCAACCGGACGCGGGGGTCAGGGCCTTTCCCGCGGTCTTCGAGGGTGACTTCGAGCCGACCCCGATTGCGGCCGGGAAGATCGCGCACGGCGATCTGGTGGTTGCGGCATTCACCCAGGCGCCCTATGGCGACTTCGTGGTCACGGGCGTGGCCACCGCCGCGGAAGGGGATGCCGCCTACCTCATGGTCGGGCCGTGGATCCTGCATTCGGCCGACGGACCCGCACCGCGGATGAACGAAGTCCAGCTGGTGGCCGCTGCCGGCGACCACATCGCTCCGGTTCCGCCGCGCCGCGGACAGGTGGACTTCGAATAGTCCTATTGGTTCCTTCGACATGGACAGAGAAACGACCCCGCCGGCGGCTCCGCACAGGACCCGCGCACGGGGTCGTTTCCTGATTACAAGGGCGGTGCGGCGGCGCCTAGAGGTTGGTGTCGTCGACCTCGCGGGTGGTCTTGGTGATCCCGTCGGCCCCGCCGCCGTTCACGGTCCGGCGCGTGGCAACCGTACGGCGACGGCGGAAGGCGAAGACAAGCCCCAGCACAAAGACCAGGACTCCGGCTCCCATCAAGAGGTTCCCGACCAGCGGCAGATCCAGCCAGTCCACCTCGACGTTCAGTGCGAAGCGAATCACCGCACCAATGACAAAAAGAAAAATTCCGGCGCCGATACTCATGATGTTTCCGCCTTCCCGGGCGATTCCACAAAGATGTACGTCTTCATCCGTGATTCCAGCTTACCGTTTTCCCCCGGCCACGCCACCGATTGTGCACGCTTAGCGGGCCGGTGGTGGCCGCGGCCCCGCCCTACGGGGTACGCCCGTCGCGCGGGCCGAACACCGCCAGTGCCTCCGCGTCGCTCGCGGCCGAACGGATGAAGAACTCGGCCCATTTCCGGCGGCCCGGGTACGTCGAACCCGCGACCACCTGGGCGATGGTCTCCTCGACGTCGATGATGCTCCGGTGCAGGGACACGGCGCCGTCGCGCAGCAGCGCCCAGTTGCCGCCCGTCCGGCCATAGGGCATGCCCACGCTGCCGGGGTTGATCACCAGGCGGCGGTCGACCAGCCGCACGAAGGACATGTGCGTGTGCCCGCAGACCACCGTCCGGACCTCCTCGGGCAGCTCGGCGAAGGCCTCGGCCCAACGTTCCAGCCGCGTGTCCACCAGCACGACCTCCTCGTCGTCGCGCGGGGTGCCGTGGCAGAACACCACGGGGCCAAAGCCCTCAAGCTCGAGGGTGACCGGATGCGGCAGCTGCTCCAGCATCGTGATGTGCTTCGGGCCCAGCTGGGCGGCCGCCCACGGGACGACGTCGTCCGGAACCTCGATCGAAGCGCCCCGGGCGACGGCCGCCAGCTCGCGGTCGGCATTGCCGCGCACCAGCACTGCCCGCTGCCCCAGGCCTGCCAGCCGGTCCAGGACCTCGACGGGTTGCGGTCCGGCGGCGTGGTCCCCGGTGACGACGATGAGGTCGGCGGCCGCCACCGCGGGCTCGGCCAGGATCGCCTCGAGCACCGGAAGCACCCCGTGGATGTCGGACAGGACCGCAACGGAACGGATCATTCCTCGAGTATGCCCAGGTTCTCAGGTCCTGCGCAACGGGTTCCGGAGCCGGTGTCGGTGCTCCGGGTTGCCGCTTGCGCGCAGGAATGCAGCTTCCGCGGCGTGGTTGGTGAAACGTGGGAAGCAGGGAGGCGATCCCACCAGGATGACCCGGTGGGGTGATTGCCATGTAGTTTTCCGGAGGCGGCGGTCCCGGGTTCGAAGCGTTTTGCCCGGCCAAGGCATCCGCTACGGGAATCCCAACCGGGACAAAGGGAAGGGCTTGTTCTTGGGCACACGGGGGAGTTGCCCGAGGTAGTGGTGATTAGGAGAGGCGCGTGCGCCAACGGGAGAGCTCCGTGGTGAAGACTTCCCATTGGCCCGATTCCGACCACAGTTCACCGAGCTCGTTGTCCACGGGGTCCTTCATGCGGTCCAGCACTGCCGCGGCCTTGACGGCAAGGTGTTCGGGAAGGGGGTCCGTGCTGCGTGGCCAAGGCTGGGGGGCGTAGTTTTCATCCTCAGCCAGCAGCTCCGGTTCATTCCACGCGATGACCAGTGCGGCGGCCGCCAATCCCGTGGCCCCGTCCGAGCCGTCCACCTCGCCGGAGGAGCGAAGGACCGTGTCCAGGGCCTCCTCGATCACCGATGCGACCTCGGTTGCGGTGTTCACCTTATCGAATTCGTACCCAAAGTCGGCGGCGTCGTCATTCCCGAAGACCGATACATCCCATGCGCCCATGTGCAGTGCTCCCTAGTTGATCCCTCCGCCGACGGACAGCCGGCTTAGGTGAGATTCTTGCATACCACCTCCGTCAACACGAGCCGAAAACGCGCGGGCCCTTCGGCTCGTTGGTGGTCATCGGCCGCGCCGCTCCAGGCGCTCAGGCATCCGGGTCGTCGACGCCGTAGGGGTCCGCGAGTGGCCTTGCACAACGGGCAAGGCCACTCACCGTGTTCGGTGTAGCCGTTTCAATCCTCATCGTCCCGGAGTTGGTCCTCCGAGCCCGGAAGCAATCGATGTTCCGGAGCGTGGAAGAAGCCCGCCCAATCCTCTGGCTTGTCATCCCATGCTTCGACGAGTCATTTGGTTGGACTGGAACTAAAACCGATCCACTCCTCAACCCGCTGGGCTTCTTGGCCGGAAACGCTGAACAAGACCCCGCGCAGCGGTTGGCCAAATCCTGACACAGGATCAATGGAGAATCAGGTCTACTGCCACTTCGACGTTGTGAGCTTGCGTGCGCCAAACAAGGAATACTTCGGCTTGGACTCAAAGTTGCCCGACCGGGGCTACTGGTGCTTCGTCAGGAACAGCTGTAACTAGGAGTGCAAATGTCAAAAAGTATCAAGAAGATTCTGGCAGTCTTCAGCGGCTTGACCCTTCGGGGGCTAAATGTTGCGGTCGTGACATTTTTCGTTCTCTGGCAAATCGCGGACAGCTCAGCGATCGATCGAATGGAGACATCCGCCGATATCGATCCCGCCCAGATGCTTCCCGATGCGAATTCGATGTGGATGGCAGCTCAAGCCTCATTCCTCATGCTGATGATTGCTGATGTGCTGGCTATCCTGTTCGTCGTGATGCTGGTGAAATCACGCAAGTCCTCCGACTCGACGCTTGGCCTACCTTCCCGAGAGTCCGTATTGAAGCGCTGATTCAGGTAAGCAGACAGCGAGGAACTCCGTGGAATTCGCATCCGTGGAGTTCCTCGCCATCTGTGTATTGGCCTTCAGCGCTGCTGCACCGGAATTTTTCAAGTCACGCGGTACCAGGATGAGTTAGGCAGCAGTTAAGCGGCTTCCCTTCGGGTCGACGCAGAAAACGGAAAATATCGTAGGCCAGGGGTGAGATGAGCCAGGTGGCCACTGGACTGCAGCTGGCGAGTGGAAGCCACCCAGAGCCCGTCCGTAGGGGAACCCTCACCAGACAGGTTGGGTCAATGACCAAGACATTCGCCTCGTGCTGGTGTGGCCAGAAAATCAGGCTTCTCCCATGCCCTGCGCAGCGGGGCAGTTACAGGTAAGGGGTCAGCCAGTCCTGCACCACGGGGATGTCCACCCGCTGATACCCACCGAGGTAACGGCAGTTCGAGGTATAGGTGTAACTGGTCACTGCCACGAGATAGCCGTTGAGGAAGACAGGACCACCGGAGTCTCCGAAGCAGGTCCCGCCACCGCCGCGGTTATCGTTGGGGTTGCCTTGAAGCTGGAGGATCTGCGGAGTGAGCTTCTGTCCAGGAGATGTGGTGTAGCGGCGGATCAACGGGTAGGACATCGGCTGCGGCTTCTGCGGACCGGTCTCCGGCTTGCGCACCTCGGTGCCGTAGCCGACGAGCTCGAAGATCGTCCGGTTCAAAACGGGCTGCCCGAACCGGTCCAGGTAATTCACCGGAGTGAGCGCTGCCGGGGCGATGTTGGTGACCGGCTCATCGAGCACGATGATTCCAACGTCGTTCCAGTTGGCCATATCCGTGAAATCCGAATATTCGGGATGCGCTATCGGTGTTCCCCACAGATAACCGGCCGCTTCGAGGTCTGCAGGGGTGTAGCCGATTCCCGGATCCGCTGCCGCGGGTAACGGACTCGGCGGTTCCTCCGCGATCACTGATTCGAAGGTCACCAGCGTCACCCCGGCGGTTCCCTCGGTGCAGTGCGCCGCTGTGATCAGCACCGTCGGTGAAATCAGGGTCGCCGAGCAGCGATACCGCAGGCCGTCCGCCATGTCGTAGAAAACGATCAGGCCGACGTTGGGGTGACTGCTGCCGTCCGGCTGGCCGCCCGTGACGGCCGGTGCCGGCAACGCACCGCCCATGACGAGTGTGAGCGTCGCCGCTACGACAAGCGCCAACCTTCTGAGGGGATGTTTCATCATCTTGGCCTTTCCATCGAGTAACTGGACGTTTCAATTGACGGGCTGGCCTTAAGAAGAGCACAGATCATCGCGTTTGGCGAGACTTTGACAGCCCGCTGCAATCGGGAAACCAGGAAGCGCGCATCTTCGTAGCCGAATCCGTTTCTTCGTCCCGCAATCGGTTTTCTGGCTCGGAATTTCGGAGCGTTCCGCTATGGGTCGCCAAACGGGCAAGTCAATCGTTGACCCGTGGAATCTTCCGAAGGCGACTGCGCTGAGTCCGAAGTCCGCTGCACAGATCTGGTGCGCCCGTAAGCCGAGCCTCCTGCTGGAGGAGCGGGGCGTTCGAAACGAAACCTGTTTGACTAGATCTGAAGGCATCCCTGCAGCGACGTGAGACTGGTCGTTTGTGGGCAATCCTGGTGCATCCACATCTTCGACCCATATCTGTCGAACTCACCAGCGGTGAATACTTCCACCCCTGGAACGCCTGTCGAGGTGCGATAGAAATCCACAATCGGATCCCCTTCGATGGTGAGAGAGACGACGGCGAGCTCCGCATCCAGACGGGGATTCGGCACTCGTCGAGTAGACGATCGATTCTGTTTTCGAGCCTGAATATATGGAAGCTCAGGCGACGTAACTGCTATTTCAGGGATGGTGGCCAATTCGCAGTTGGGAATTGCGGTTTCGGTGACCCGTAGGCCGAACCCTCTGCGACACCGAAACGGGGGCAGCGACTCTGGCGCCGGGGTGTACCCAACCCAACAAGACCAAACATCATGCGCATGGTCATAGACTGCTTGGATGGTGAAGACGTATGTAAAGACGCAGTTGGTGGCAGCCATCTTCGTCACTGCCGTGTCAACCTTCGGAGCGTGGCATTATTCTCAACCGGCCCTCGCTTCCGTCCCAGCGTTGGGTATGCCCGGTGCGATTTTCGTGGGCGTGAAGCAGGGGTCAGCGCCGGCGCCTGTCCGAGTCGATGTTGACTTGCGTTTCTACCCTTCTCCAAGCCTGACCTCATTCGACATGGTTCTGAGAGGAGATGGCGCCGCTGCCGTGCCGCCTGACCAAGCAGGAGAACTGATGGTTGGGTTCTGTGGAGCGATGAGGGACGTTCATCTGCGCAAGACGAGCAATGGCGAAGAACTCAGATTTGAGCCCCCGATACCGCCGACAGATTCGAATCCGAAGGCAGGTTCGATCGGACTCGAATTTTCCCTTGATGACGATTGCGTTATGACCAATATCAGCCCAACGGATTTCCGGGATACGACCATCGGAGAAGCGGGTATTGGCTGGGCCGTGTCCCTCCAAGGCAATACGGCCGCGCCGACTGAAGCCTTTGCGGGATCCCATCACCGCTATGCCTTCCCTCGTATCGCTACGCTGACATTGTCCGCTGTCATCGGCCCACCGGGCATTCAGGCGGTAGCTGCTGAATCAGTGGTCAGCATCCAACCCAGAAATCTCCCCGCCGAGTACGTGCCAACGATCTCAAGCCCACAGGTGGAAGATCCGACAGCACCCACATGGAGTCTTCCCCTTCGAAGTGCTGACACGACCGCAGGATTTCGGCTGACTGGCGTCGACCAGCAAGACGAGACGGAGGTCCAGCGCAATCTTTTCCTCGCTTCCGCGGCGGCAGGTACCGCCGGGGGTGGCTTAATCTGGCTGGTTGGAGCCACAGGCCCTGTACTCAATGACGTTGTCCAGAAGCGCCGGAATCGCAGAGCGCCTGTAGCAGAAGAAGCAGGCGAGCTGCCGCCATCTCTAGGCAACAGGACCGATGTCCCGGATTCTCTTGCCTACCTCCGCTTAATCGCAGCACCCGCGCTTCTAGCCCTTGCTGGATCTACGTTGGCCTGGGTGATCAGTAAACGCAGACGTTAGCTCCAATGCCGTTACTGACACTCAAAAGAGGTTGTGCACGTCCGCTGGCGCTGGGTGGTGAGCTGCGATGGAATGCTAACGATCGCTGTTGTCGCGTCGTTGCCTTGTGTACGGAAAAAGCCCGAATACAGCTCTGCCACTCAAATCAGCTGCTCCATTCGGCAGGTGCGGGTTCTTCTACCGAACCTTGCCAGGGCATCCAGTCGATGGGGAGGGAACGCCTACAGGACAGGTACGCGCATTAGCCGATCCTTTGCCCGAAGAATAGGGCGAGCGACATGGGACTTGCTTTTGGCGACCTTGAACGAAATGGGCATCACCCAATGGTGCTGAGCAGAGGCTTCAGAACGGTCAGCGTGTAACTTTAGAGCTGCGCGGTCAGGCAAACCATCGTCAGTGCAAGTTCTTGGCGTTCGTGATCAGTTCCATAAGCTGCGCATCCGTAGCACCCTTTCGTCGCCACAAGCGCAGATTACTAGCGAAGTCACGAGCCCAAGTGTTCAATGGGGCCCCTGCCGAAACGATCTTCTCAACGTCGGCACCGCTGCTGGGCATTTTCGGGGCCAGATCCAGATTCCGCATGGACTCTTTACTCTGAGCAAGGCCGGCGACGCGCTCGGCCTCAAACCATTCGGCGAGCAGGTCATTGTCATGTTGCGGACTCGCTGCATCCAACAGGGTCAGACCGACGCGAAGATCCCTGAGCGGTTCAGCTACTGACTCGGCTCGCAGGTTGATGGTATTCAGCGTGGCGAGGGCGGTGAGCGCTTGAACAAAGGCTCCATCACTGCGCTCCTCAGCTCGGGCAGCCGCGGCGGCGACTCTCTCGGACTTCGCGAGGCCGACTGCGACCCATGTAGAGATGATGATCGCGGCGGCAGGGAGAGCAATCCCAGCAATGATCTCCAGAGTTGTGTTGTCCATACACCCACACTAGGGCTTCCCCGGGTCCGTTGCGCTCATCCGTATTTCTAGCGCCGGGTGGCTGCAGTGTCCCATAAGTCGGTCCCCAAACGGGAAAATCGAACGTTGACCTGCATTGTTGGAGTCACTGAATTTCTGGTGTCCCGTACACCCGGCCCGCAAAAAGCCCGGTGAACGGGGGGGGCTAAGCGATGCACCCAAAACCATGACCGGACGTCCGATCGGATACCCGCTCGTTTCCCACCAATGACCAAGACCGCTCAGCCTGAAAAATACATTGGTTGCCATGGACGCGACACCGGGGGTCTCCCCAAGCCACCTTTATAAGTGGGGGGGGGGGCGATCTTTTTGCCAGGGTCCCGGGCGCCGACTGCTCGATGGCTTGGGAAACCGTGCGTTGCACCGGGATGGATTCCGGGCAGTCGTCGTTGCGCTGTGGCAGGACGTCCTTCCATTTGTCGAACCCGTCTGCCGTGGCCCGTGCGCGGGCCTCCCGGCTCGCGGAGCAGCCCGCGTGCAGCGAAGCCGGCATGCGGCGGACGGGGGAGTTGGCGGGTTCTTAAAGCTGGCCGGATGGTGCCAGGGGCTCGGGCGGGCATCCTTCGCGATGAAGGAAGCCCGCCCGAAGATGCCGCTCAGGCGTCGAGCAGCTGGCGCAACACGTATTGCAGGATGCCGCCGTGGCGGTAGTACGCCTCCTCGGCCGGGGTGTCGATGCGCACGGCCATGGTGATCTCACGGGTGGCGTCGCCGTCCTGGACGGTCACGGTGACCTCGTCGGGCAGCTTCTCGGTGCCCGCCAGCCCGGCGATCGAGTAGACCTCCTCGCCGGTCAGGCCCAGGGAGTCGGCGGTTTCCCCGTCGCGGAACTGCAGCGGAAGCACGCCCATGCCGATCAGGTTGGAGCGGTGGATCCGCTCGTAGGAGGTGGCCAGCACGGCCTTGACCCCCAACAGCAGCGTGCCCTTGGCCGCCCAGTCGCGCGAGGAACCGGAGCCGTAGTCGGACCCGGCCAGCACCACCAACGGGGTGCCCTCGGCCAGGTAGGCGCTCGAGGCATCGAAGATGGTCGTGGTCTCGGTGCCCGGCAGGTGCCGGGTGAAGCCGCCCTCGACGCCCGGGACCAACTTGTTGCGCAGGCGCACGTTGGCGAAGGTGCCGCGGATCATCACGTGGTGGTTGCCGCGCCGCGAGCCGTAGGAGTTGAAGTCCGCCGGGGCCACGCCCTTTTCCTGCAGGTACTTCCCGGCCGGGGAGTCTTTGCGGATCGCGCCGGCCGGGGAGATGTGGTCGGTGGTGACCGAATCGCCCAGGTTCACCAGCACCCGGGCGCCGGAGATGTCCTTGATGGGCTCGGGCTCTGGGCCCACCCCGTCGAAGTACGGCGGGGACTGCACATAGGTGGAGGACTCGTCCCAGGCGAATTGGTCACCCTCCGGGATGTGCATGGAGCGCCAGTTCTCGTCCCCGTGGTAGACGTCCGCGTACCCCTTGGTGAACATGGAGGCCTCGAGGTTCGCGTCGACGACCTCCTTGATTTCCGCGCTCGTGGGCCAGATGTCCCGCAGGTACACCGGGTTGCCCTCGGTGTCCTCGCCGAGGGAGTCGTTGAGCAGATCCACGTGCATCGAGCCGGCCAGCGCGTAGGCGATGACCAGCGGCGGGGAGGCCAGGAAGTTCATCTTCACCTCCCCGTGGATCCGGCCCTCGAAGTTCCTGTTGCCCGAGAGCACCGAGGCGACCGAGAGGTCGTGGGAGTTCACCGCCTCGCTGATTTCCGGGATCAGCGGGCCGGAGTTGCCGATGCAGGTGGTGCAGCCGTAGCCGACCAGGTTGAAGCCCAGGGTTTCCAGGTAGGGGGTCAGCCCGGAGCGGTTGTAGTAGTCGGTGACCACGCGGGAGCCCGGGGCCAGGGTGGTCTTGACCCACGGCCTGGAGCGCAGCCCCTTCTCGACCGCCTTCTTCGCCAGCAGCGCCGCCCCGAGCATCACCGTGGGGTTGGAGGTGTTGGTGCAGGAGGTGATGGCCGCGATGACGACCGAGCCGTGGTCAAGGGTCTCGGAGTTGCCCCCGAGGTGGATCTTGGTGGGCTTGGACGGCCAGGTGATGGCCGGTTCCTCGTCGGCGTAGTTGTGCGGCGGCTCGTCGCGTTCGATCCGGGTGCTGATCGCCACCGGGTCGCTGGCGGGGAAGGATTCGGCCGAGGCGTCGTCCAGCCCTCCGGCGATGGCCTCCTCATGGGTGTCCCCGGCCAGCAGCCGGCGCACCGCGCCCTGGGCCGCGGCCAGCGGGATGCGGTCCTGCGGACGCTTGGGCCCGGCCAGCGAGGGCACCACGGTGCCCAGGTCCAGCTCGACGACCTGGCTGAAGTCCGGCACGTGCTCCGGATCGTGCCACAGGCCCTGTTCCTTGGCGTAGGCCTCGACCAGCTTGACCTGGTGCTCCGCACGCCCGGTGAGCCGCAGGTAGTCAAGGGTCTCGGCGTCGATGGGGAACAGCGCACCGGTGGAGCCGTATTCGGGGGACATGTTCCCCAGCGTGGCGCGGGTGGCCAGCGGGACGTTGGCGACCCCGGGGCCGAAGAAGTCCACGAACTTGCCCACCACGCGGATCTTGCGCAGCAGCTCCGCGACGGTGAGCACCAGGTCGGTGGCGGTGGTGCCCTCGGCCAGTTCGCCGGTGAGCTTGAGCCCGACGACCTGCGGGATCAGCAGGCTCATGGGCTGGCCGAGCATCGCGGCCTCGGCCTCGATGCCGCCCACGCCCCAGCCCAGCACGCCCAGGCCGTTGACCATCGGGGTGTGCGAGTCCGTGCCGACCAGGGTGTCGGGGTAGGCGGCGGTGCCGTCGGGTCCCTCGCGGGTGAACACCACGCGGGAGAGGTATTCGAGGTTGACCTGGTGGCAGATCCCGGTGTCCGGCGGGACCACCAGGAAGTCGKCGAAGGAGTGCTGGGCCCAGCGCAGCAGCTGGTAGCGCTCCTGGTTGCGGGCGAACTCGTAGTCGGCGTTGACGGAGAAGGCGTCGGAGCGGGCGAAGACGTCGGCGATCACCGAGTGGTCGATGACCAGCTCGGCCGGGATCAGCGGGTTGACCTTTTTCGCGTCCCCGCCCAGGGCGGTCATCGCGTCGCGCATGGCGACCAGGTCCACCACGCAGGGCACCCCGGTGAAGTCCTGCATCAGCACCCGGGCCGGGGTGTACTGGATTTCGCTTGCCGCCTCGGCGGCCGGGTCCCAGGACGCCAGCGCGTTGATCTGGTCCTTGGTGACGAGCCGTCCGTCCTCGTTGCGCAGCAGGTTTTCGAGCAGCACCTTGAGGCTGTAGGGCAGGCGTGCGGAGTTTTCGACGGCGTCGATGCGGTGGATCTGGTAGCTTTGCCCGTCGACGTCAAGGGTTGAGCGGGAATTGAAGGAGTTGCTGGACATGGAAGCGCGGTCCTCTCGGGAATGCCGCCGGCCGCCGTGCCGGAGGCCGGGTGCTGTGTGCTCGGTGGATGATGCCGGGTGCGTGCCTTGTTCCCTCGCCACCTCCAATCCCTGCATCGTGCCCGGAACATGCACCGGTGTCGGTCCGGGCCCGGACGCCGGGTTGCGCGGCACGAGGGCCCGGGGGCACCGTGGGCCGACCCGTTCGCCGTGCCGTTGTTTGTGGTTCACCGTGCCGCTGGAAATACGCGGCGGTTGCTTTCAACCTACCTCCGAAGCGGGGAATTGGCCATGGATCGCCGGGCCGGGCCGGGCCAGGCGCGCAGCGCGTTCCGGAAACGTTTCCTTGACCGGCCCGGGTCGCCCGGGCCATCCTTGGGCAGGAGAGATTGCCGGGGGAAAGAAGGAACATGAAAAAGTTTTCGTTGACGGCCATCGCGCGCACCCAGATGCAGACCGCAGCCACGGTCTCGAGCGGGCGGGCGGCCAGCACCGTGTTCGGCGGGCACGAACACACGCTGCGCCAGACGGTCATCGGCCTGGCCGCCGGCACCGAGCTGAAGGAGCACATCAATCCGGGGGAGGCGACGGTGATGGTGCTCAGCGGCCGGATCCGCCTGAACTCGGGAGGCGAGTCCTGGGAGGCGCGAACCGGCGACCTGCTGGCGATGCCCCCGGGCTATTCGCAGATCACCGCGCTGGAGGAATCGGGGCTGTTGCTCAGCGTCGCCAAGACCGACCGATAGGCCGGCGCGGGCGGCGCGCCCACCGGGGCGCCCCGGGACCGGCTAGCCCTGGTTGCTGAAGGCCGCGTCGAAGGAGGCCTCGGGCAGCTTCCACAGCAGCGAACGGACGAATTCCACGGCCTGGCCGGCCCCGTGCAGCCGGTCCATGCCGGCGTCCTCCCATTCGATGGAGATCGGCCCGGTGTAGCCGATCGACTTCAGCGCCCGGAACGCGTCCTCCCACGGCACGTCCCCGTGCCCGGTGGAGACGAAGTCCCAGCCGCGGCGCGGGTCTCCCCACGGCAGGTGCGAGCCCAGCACCCCGGCCCGCCCGTTGGGGGTGCGCATCCGGGTGTCCTTGCAGTCCACGTGGTAGATCCGTTCCTTGAAGTCCCAGATGAACCCGACCGGGTCGATATTCTGCCACATSATGTGGCTGGGGTCCCAGTTGAAGCCGAAGGCCTCCCGGTGCCCGATGGCCTCCAAGGCGCGGACGGAGGAGTGGTAGTCGTAGGCGATCTCCGAGGGGTGTACCTCGTGGGCGAAGCGCACACCCTGCTCGTCGAACACGTCCAGGATCGGGTTCCAGCGGTCGGCGAAGTCCTGGTAGCCGGCGTCGATGACCGAGGCGGGGACCGGCGGGAACTGCGCCACGTACGGCCAGATCTTTGACCCGGTGAATCCCACGACGGTGTCGACCCCGAGCTTGCGGGCGACCCGGGCGGCACGTTTCATGTCCTCGGCGGCGCGTTGGCGCACCCCCTCCGGATCCCCGTCGCCCCACGTGTAGTCGCGCACCAGCGCCTGGTGGCGGAAGTCGATGGGGTCGTCGCACACCGCCTGGCCGGTGAGGTGGTTGGAGATCGCGTAGACCGCCAGCCCGTGGCGCTGCAGGATCTCCAGCCGCGACCGGGCGTAGGCGTCATCCTCGTCGGCCCGCTTCAGGTCCAGGTGGTCGCCGGAGGCCGCGATCTCCAGGCCGTCGTAGCCCCAGGCGGCGGCATGCTCCGCCACCTGTTCGAAGGGCAGGTCGGCCCATTGGCCGGTGAACAGGGTGACGGGGTGGGTTGAACCGGTGGCGGTCATGTCGGTGATCTCCTGTGGCCTGGCCGTTTCCGGCCCCTGGGTGGTGGGTATGGTTCGGTGCGGCGGGTGGTTTCGGGTGGTTCCGGTGCCCGGTGCCCGGGGCGCTGCGGCTACCGCGCCGCGGCGGTGGGCTGCGGGGCCCCGTGCTGCTGGACCAGTTCGTCGACGGCGGCGGCCGAGAGCACGTGCTGGACCACCAGCATGCTCGCCCCGCGCACCCCGGCCATTTCCCGTGCGGCCGATCCGACGATGACCAGGTGCTGGGTGGCCAGCGGGGTGGAGCGGAAGTAGACCAGCTCGCGGACCCCGGCGATCACGTGTTCGCCGGCGTTGGCCAGCCGCCCGCCCAGCACGATCACCGAGGGGTTGAGCAGGTTCACGCACATCGCCAGGACGGAGCCGATGTCGCGCCCGGCCTGGCGCAGCACCGCGATGGCCGCGGTGTTGTTCGCCTCGGCCAGCTTCCCGACCTCGGAGGCGGTGGCCACCTCGATGCCGTAGTCGGCCAGGTTCCGGGCCACGGCCGGGCCCCCGGCCAGTGCCTCGAGGCAGCCGGTGTTGCCGCAGCGGCACGGGGTGTTCGCGCCTCCCGGGACCTGGACGTGCCCGAGGTCGCCGGCGGAGCCCTGGGCGCCGCGCTGCAGCTCGCCGCCGCTGATGATCCCGACGCCGATGCCGGTGGCGGCCTTGACGAAGATCAGGTTTTCGGTGTCCGGCCAGCTGAAGGACTGCTCGCCCAGGGCCATGATGTTCACGTCGTTGTCCACCAGCACCGGCACGTCGAAGGTGCGCTGGATGGTGCCGGGGATGTCGTAGTCGTTCCAGCCGGGCATGATCGGGGGCTTGGTGGGCCGGCCGGTGGAATGCTCGACGGGGCCCGGGACGCCGATGGCGATGCCCGAGAGCGTCGCGGCGTCGCGTCCGTTGCGCTGCAGCAAGTCGCTGAAGCAGCGCACCACCCAGTCGAGCACCGGCACCGGGCCGGCGGTGATGTCGACGTCGGCGCGCAGGTGGTCGATGACGTTTCCGGCCAGGTCCGTCAACGCGACGATGCCGTGGGCCGCACCAAGGTCGGCGGCCAGCACGGAGCGCGAGTCCGGGGCGAAGGCGAAGGTGGAGGGCGGGCGCCCGCCGGAGGAAACGGCGGGGCCGACGGCGCCGATGAGCCCGATGTCCAGCAGTGCGTCGACGCGTGCGGCGATCGTGGAACGGGACAGGCCGGTGAGGCCGGCCAGCTCCGAACGGGTGCGGGGGCGCCCGTCGCGCAGATACTGGAACAGCTCTCCGGCACCCGTGCCGGGGATGGGTGGCTTGGGGGGAATCATCGACAATGCCATGGGACAAGTGAAGCATATCGGGCAGAAGATGTAGTCGCGGAACCGACTAATGACGAATGCCTGGCAACTTTTGCTCGACAATAATCATAAGTCCGTGTAACGTCCATCACTATGAGCGACGACGAAGCCACAGGCACCGCCCCGCAGGGTGCGCACCTGCTCGAAATGCGGGGGATCGAAAAGCGGTTCCCGGGCATCATCGCCCTGCAGGACGTCTCCTTCGAGGTGTCCGCCGGCGAGGTCCACTGCCTGCTGGGACAAAACGGAGCAGGCAAGTCCACGCTGATCAAGGTGCTCGCCGGCGCCCACCAGCCCAACGAGGGCCAGATCCTGCTCGACGGCATGGAGGTGGGCTTCTCCAGCCCGGACGATGCGATCAAGGCCGGCATCGGCACCATGTACCAGGAACTCGACCTGGTCGAATCCCTCACCGTGGCCGAGAACATCTTCCTGGGCCACGAGAAATCCCGCGGCGGCTTCAGCTCGCGCCGGGCCGAGCAGCTCGAGGCTGCGCACCTGCTGGCCAGCCTCGGGCACCCGGAGATCTCACCCCTTCTCGAGGTCGGCGCACTATCCGCGGCCGGCCAGCAGATCGTCTCCATGGCCCGGGCCCTGTCCAGGGAGGTGCGGCTGATCATCATGGACGAGCCCTCGGCGGTCCTGGACTCCGAGGAGGTGCGCAACCTCTTCGACACCGTCCGCAGGCTCACCGCCAGCGGCGTCGCGGTCATCTACATCTCGCACCGGCTCGAGGAGATCCGCGTGATCGGGGACCGCATCACCGTCCTGAAGGACGGCCGGGCCGTGGCCTCGAACCTCCCGGTGTCCGAAACCCCGAACGTCGAGCTCATCAAGCTCATGACCGGCCGCTCGATAACCAGCGTCTTCCCGCCGGTGGCGGCACCCGCGCCGGATGCCGCCGAAATCCTCGCCGTCACCGACCTGGTCGTGGCCCCGGGACACGACCCGATCTCCTTCTCCGTGCGCGCCGGGGAGGTGCTGGGGCTCGCCGGGCTGGTCGGCTCGGGCCGCTCGGAGATCCTGGGCGCCATCTACGGCACCACCAAGCCGGCCTCCGGGACCGTCGCCATCGACGGCAGGAGGCTGCGCCCCGGCTCGACGGTCTCGGCGGTGAACGCCGGCATGGGACTGTGCCCCGAGGAGCGCAAGAGCCAGGCGCTGCTGCTCGATGACACGCTGGTCGCCAACTTCACCCTGGCCAGCATCGGGCGCTACGCCACCGCCGGGTTCACCAGCCAGCGGCGCGAATACCGGGCCAGCATGGAGCAGGTGCGGAACCTGGAACTGCGCCCGGCCGACCCCGCCCGCGAGGCCCGCACGCTTTCGGGCGGCAACCAGCAAAAGGTCGTGCTCGGGCGCTGGCTCTCCCACGGCTGCCGCGTGCTGCTGCTGGACGAACCCTCCCGCGGCGTCGACGTCGGGGCGCGCAGCGAAATCTACAACCTCATCGCCGGGCTTTCCCGCGCCGGCATCGCCATCGTCGTGGTCTCCAGCGAACTCGAGGAAGTCCTCGGGCTGTCCCACGAGGTGCTGGTCGTGTCCGAGAACCGGATCGTGCACCGGGCACCGGCCAGTGAATTGAGCGAACACCAGATTCTTGACCTCGTGATGGAAGGGACCACACTATGAGCACCTCGGCCCGAACCGAGCTGAAACCGGCGCCAAGCCTGCCTCCGCGGCGCAGCGCGATGAAATGGCTGCTGGATGCGGGCCTGCGCCGGAACATGGGGCTGATCCTGGCCCTGGTCCTGCTCGCGGTGCTGGGC